>NZ_JABUMU010000096.1:0-405 GCF_013336625.1 Myxococcus sp. CA033
CGTCCACCAGCGGCGTCACCTTGCGCGCCAGTTCGGCGATGCGCGCCGCGTCCGCACCGGAGGGCACGTCCGGCGCCACCTTCTCCGGCTTCACCGCCGCATCCGCGGGAGCGGGAGCCCCGGACGTCGCGGGCCCGGCGTTGGCCTGCGTGCCGTCAGTGGGAGGGGCACCCGGCATGCCCGTCGCGCCGGCCGGGGTGGTGGCGTCCGGAGCGGTGGCGGTGGGAGGAGGGGTTTCCGACGGCGGCTGCGGCTGCGGAGAGCTCGCGCAGGCGGACAGCAGCGTGACGAGTGCGAACAGGAAGGAGCGCATGGCGCTGCAAGCTATAGCGCTGCTCTGGCGGGCTGCATTCCGGCGTGTCGGGCGTCTGTCATGCCCCGCACAGGGCCGCGCTCAATCCAGGT
>NZ_JABUMU010000097.1:0-404 GCF_013336625.1 Myxococcus sp. CA033
TGGAAGCCGCCGCCCTGGAGTACGCGGGACGCGGCTGGCATGTCTTCCCCTGTTTCGAGCCCGTTCGCTCGCCCTCCGGCGCCCTCATCTGCGCTTGCCCCAAGGGAGCGGAATGCAGCCAAGCGGGTAAACACCCACGCACACGCAACGGAGTGAAGGACGCCACGACGGACGAGGCCCAAATCCGCGAGTGGTGGCAGCAGTGGCCGTTCGCCAATGTCGCCATCGCCACGGGGGCCCTCTCCGGCGTGGATGTTGTGGACGCGGACGCGAAGGCCGACGGAGTGGCGACCCTCGTGCAGTTGGAGGAAGAGCGAGGCGAGCTGCCCGATACCGTCACGGCCCGCACCAGTGGCGGCGGCTGTCACGTCTACTTCCGCCACGCAGGCATGGTGTCGAAGGCT
>NZ_JABUMU010000098.1:0-403 GCF_013336625.1 Myxococcus sp. CA033
CTTCACGGATTGAGCGCGACAACTTCTTGCATCAAGGCATCGTGCGCCTCGCGGGAATGAGATCCTCCCGCGCCCCCGAGCGCTTCTCTCACAGCCCACCGAAGCCGCAGGCCTTGCCGAACGCCGTCTGGCTCCCCCCGCGTGGCTTGCCTGTTCACGTCAGGCCACGCAGAAACTCACGAATCCACTGTCTCCTTCACGTTGACAGGTCCCGCTGGCTCGGTGTCTTTGATATCGGCCTCGGTGAACACAACGTGCCACTCATTTTCCTGCCGCCGTTGGGCATCAACGAGCCACTGCGGCGGTGACGACGGATAGGGTCGTAGCTCTCGCTCACCGAAGGCGAACCAAACAATGGCGCGCCCTCCTGCGTACTGCCGGAGTAGATCCTCTCGAACGTAGA
>NZ_JABUMU010000099.1:0-397 GCF_013336625.1 Myxococcus sp. CA033
AAACCGTGGAAGTGAGGGACCGATAACTCTTTTGTAGGTCATTTGCTGCTGGCCCCCACACCCCCCAGAGGCCTGTCATGAATTTTAAAGTCCCGAGCTTCCGCGATGTGAAGAGCGCGGTCACCAACACCGCCAAGAACGCGAAGGACGCGGTCGTCGACAAGGCGAAGGACGCGAAGGACGCGGTCGTCGACAAGGCGAAGGACGCGAAGAACACGGTCGTCGACACCTCGAAGGACGTGTTCGAGGTGGTGAAGCACAATCCGGTGACGGACAAGCTGAAGCAGGTGCTCCCGGACCCGAAGGACCTGGCGCGCGACGCGCTCCAGACGGGCCTGCGGGTGGCCTACCAAGGCGCGGACAAGCTGCTGCCGAGCGGCGCGACGGACCTGCTGCT
>NZ_JABUMU010000100.1:0-392 GCF_013336625.1 Myxococcus sp. CA033
GAGGACGCCAGTTCCTCGATGAAGTCGCAAGCCTGGCCCCGTTGGAGATGACCGACTCGGCCGTCATCGGGATGGATGGAATCAGCCTCTATTTCCGCCTCCGTCATTCGAGCCAAGAGCGCGGTTTCGTCGCGTGGAGCCCGGACGCCCACCATGCGCCCCGGCATCATGCCCTGGTCCTGGCGCTCTTTCGGCTCGCGACCGAGCTGGCTCGCGAGGCCAACAGCATCGCGTTTCTGGAAGGCATCCACGGCTACCTGGATGCGGGGCTCCCCGTGAAAGTGTTCGAGGAGTCGCCGCGCCGCGTTCGTCTCTTTGGAGGGCTGTCGTCGTTGTCGTCCGAGGCCCTGGACTCGCTCTTCGCGGCGACTCCCCCAGAGACACCGCTGTTG
>NZ_JABUMU010000101.1:0-392 GCF_013336625.1 Myxococcus sp. CA033
GAATCGTCGCATGTGAGGCGCGTCTCGAAAGCCTTGACCAGATGCTTCCATGCCATGGCCGAGCACTCGATATGCCAGCCCGGCCGCCCCGGCGCGGCGATGCCGGCCGGTGAAGGCCAGGACGGATCCTGCGTCGAGGACGGCTTCCACAGCACGAAATCCATCGGCTCGCGCTTGTAGGGAGCAACGTCGACGCGGGCGCCGGCCATCAATTCGTCGAGCGAACGCTTGGAGAAGGCGCCGTATTTCGGAACGCCGCTCAACTTGCCCATGCCAGAGACGCTGAACAGCACGTGATCCTCGGCGACATAGGCCGCGCCGCGCGCGATCAGCCGCTCGATGATCATCTTCATCTCATCGATATGCTCGGTCGCTCGCGGTTCAACGAAGCG
>NZ_JABUMU010000102.1:0-391 GCF_013336625.1 Myxococcus sp. CA033
CCTTCGGGAAGGCGGGAAGAAGATGTGGGAGGTGGCGCTGGCGAGCGCGGCCGCCCCCACGTACCTGCCAGCCGTCCAGATTGAAGGGCTCGGCACATACCTGGATGGAGGGCTGTGGGCGAACAATCCCTCAGTGGTGGGGCTCATCGAGGCACGGCGCTACCTGGGAGCGGACTTTCCATCCACGAGGCTCCTCTCGATAGGCACCGGAAGACGGAAGCGACACTTCCGCTACCAGGACATCCGCAATCGAGGACGGCTTCGCTGGGCGCCTGATGTCATCGAGGTCGTCCTCGCCGCCCAGGCAGATGCCGCCCACGAGCAGGCTCGTCTGCTGATTGGTCCGGAGCGATACCTCCGCATCGACGAACCTCTTCCCGGCGACATCGCC
>NZ_JABUMU010000103.1:0-390 GCF_013336625.1 Myxococcus sp. CA033
CGAGCGTGGCGTCACCGATGACGGCGTGCCAGTCCTTCGGCTCGAGCTGGGAGGTCACCACGGTGCTCGAAAGTCGGTAGCGGTCCTCCAGGACTTCGAGCAGTTCCTTGCGCTCTGGAGCACCGAGTGGCTCAAGGCCGAAGTCGTCGAGGATGAGCACCTGGGCCTTGGCCAGGCGCTTGAGCACCTGCGCGTAGGTTCCATCGGCGCGCGCCTGAGCGAGCTCATCGAAAAGACGTGAGGCCCGGCGGTACACCACCGAGTAGCCATCCCGACACGCCTTCTGTCCCAGGGCGCATGCGAGGAAGGACTTGCCGACGCCCGTGGGTCCGGTGAGGAGCACATTCTGCTTGTCCGCTGCCCACTTCGAGGTGGACAGCTCCATCACCT
>NZ_JABUMU010000104.1:0-385 GCF_013336625.1 Myxococcus sp. CA033
CGCCACGCCTCGCCCCGGACGACCCGGCTGAGGCCGCGCCCGGGGTTGAGCAGGCCCGCCACCACCTCACGGCCAACGCGCTCCCGGCCCGTGGCGCAGTTGTCCAGAACCCGCGAGGACAGCCGGTACAGCACCTCGCCGAGAGCGAGGCCCCCGAGGCTGGTGTTGATGATGTCGTTGGTGGACGGGGGGGTGTTCTCGGCGAACACCTCCCACTGGAGGCTGCCGAGGACGGTGATGAAACCGGACTCCCAGTAGTCGAAGCCGTTGTCGCGCGCGATGTTGTAGTAGATGCCGCCGTGGTACGGGTGGTCGAACTGGTTGACGCTGAACTCGTCCGCGTCCCACTTGAAGCCGTCCGTCAGGTTGCGCTCCCACACCTCCA
>NZ_JABUMU010000010.1:0-286123 GCF_013336625.1 Myxococcus sp. CA033
CACCCACCCCGCCAACGGCAGCGCGTACACCAGCGCGCCCTGTCGCTCCCGCAGCTGTGTCGCCGCGTCCAGCAGCCACAGGAACCCCGCAGACGCCACGCCGCACACCACCCCCACCAACGCCCCGAGCACCAACCACTGCCCCAGCACTCGCGCTCCTCCCGTCCACCTCACCGCGCCTCCCTCCGAGACTGTTGAAACATCGTGAAACACCGCGTCATACGTCGCGGCGCGTCAGGAATCAGACAACCCAAGGGCGCGACACTTTGGGTTCCATGCAATCCGCGAATTCTGACTGCTCGCGTTATTCCAGTTTGCGGGTGATTCGCGAATCGACGGCGTGTAGCGTTCGGTTTCCCCCTACATTCCCCCAGCGGGAAGAAAAGAGAGCGGGCATGTCCTTCCGTCGCAATGGGCTGTCCTTCGTCGCCGTTGTCGCGGCCGCCACGGTGAGTGGTAGCGCGATGGCGAGCACCATCAACCAGAACACGTCGTGGACCATCGACCGGTCCACGTCCACGACGAAGTATCGCGTCGTGGCTTACGGCGACTCCATCTATGCGGGCTACAACGGTGGCATCGGTGGCGTTGCGCGCCGCGCGGCCCCCGTCGTCCAGGGCGAGTACCTGGCGAAGCTGTGGAACACGGACATCGAGGTCATCCGCCGCACGAAGTCCGGCGCGCGGGCCGACGACATCTACAACAACAAGATTGTCTCCGAGCGCTCGTACATGCAGACGGCCAACACGCGCGCCGTGATGTTCGAGATGTGCGGCAACGACTACCTGCAGGCGCGCAGCGCCTTCACGGACCAGACGGGCACCTGTAACTACAGCGGCCTGGAGGCGGCGCTGGCGGCCTGCACCACGTACACGGAGAGGGCCATGCAGGCCATCAACCAGTACGCGACCTCCGCCAAGGTCAAGATTGTCTCCAACATCTACTACCCGGGCTTCGCCGCGGACAACGTCCAGACGGCCTGCAAGGACTCGGCGACGGGTGCCACCATCAACAAGCAGGTGAAGTTCCTCCCCCTGCTGGCCCGCAGCAACTGGCGCACCTGCAACCTGGCGGCGCGGTACGGCTTCCAGTGCGCGGACTCCTTCGCGGAGATGATGGGCGCGGACTACGACTCGAACGGCGACGGCCAGGTGGACTCGGCCGCCCTGCGCTACGTCGCGGGTGAGACGGAGGATGCGTATGTCGCTCGCATCACCGGCGCGCTGCGCTCCACGCTGCGCGACGCGAACACGCACTTCGTCAACGCCAGCACCAGCTACGACTACATCCAGTCGGACAACACCCACCCGACGTACTTCGGCACCACCATCAGCGTGAGCATCTTCTCCGGCTCGGGCTCCGGCACGGGCGCGCCCCAGTTCACGGACGCGCAGGTGGTCGACGGCAAGAATCCCGAGTGGAACAAGACGGGCCACGAGCGCATGGGCTGGGAGAGCGCCCGCTTCAACCCCACCGCTCCCTGATGCTCGCACCCGCGTCGGGCGGGTGAGCTTCACCTCGAGGCCTCCGACTCTCGCGAAGAGTCGGGGGCTTCGTCGTTTCCGGCGCCGCTCATGTCACATCAGGAAGCGCGACGCGGTGAAGGCCATGATGCCCGCGTAGTACATGAGCCGGCAGAGCCACTCGACGCCCCTGCGCACGCCCCGCGTCCACGACGGCGCGAAGCGCGCCGCCGCCAGCGACACCAGCTCCGCCACGCCCCGCCAGAAGCACGCGATGAGCAGCAGGCTCAGCGTCACCGGCGCGTAGTAGCGACCGAACGAGAGCAGATAGGCCTTCAGCCCGTTGAGCTGGTACTCGCCGAACGGACCGCCGAAGGCGATGTACTGGTGCGCCCGGAAGAAGATGCCCGCGGGCACGAGCGGGAAGACGACGAGCTTGAGCACCAGGTGATACCAGCGCTTGCGCCACAGCTCCCGGCGCGCCCGCCCATAGCGGACCAGCGGATGTGTCACCGCCGCGCCCAGCGAGCCCTCGCGTCGAGCGAGCGCCTCCAGGAGCGGCACCGCGTCCTCGGCCTCCAGGCCGTATCCGAGCGCGCGCCCTGACTTCAGGCGCAGCGTCAGCCCGGGCCCAGGGAGTGGCAGGCGCCAGGGACGCACGGACTCCACGGCGTCGAGCGGAATCTCCAGCCGGGCGCCGTCTCGCAGCGTGAGCGTCAGGGTGCTGTCGCCCACCTCCAGCGTGGCGCGGGCGCGCGAGCGCAGCACTGCCACCAGGGCCAGGGGCAGACCTCCGCCCAGGACGAGGCTCCAGACGAGGGGCTCGGCCTTGAGCGTCTCCGCGCCCTCGAGGATGTCCCACAGCAACCAGGCGGTGAAGAAGAGCAGGCTGCCCACGGTGACGAAGCGGGCCGACATCGCCACGCCGCGTCGCGCGGTCGTCCAGGCGTGGAGCGTGAAGCGCTCGGGCTCGACGGTGGGCGAAGCCGTGGGCGGCGGCGCGCTGACAGGGAGGGTGTCGACGGAAGGGGAGCTCATGGCGCGAGGGGCGGGGAGTGGTCGCCGGGAGTGGCCACATTGCCTCGGCGAGAGGGTGTCCGTAGCATACGCAGCGCGGAGGTCTCACGGCGAGCATGCGGCCGCAGCACCCATCCCCTGAACGGCGTGTCGACCGTGACGGCGTCACCCATGTCGCCCCGACTCGCTCCTCCCCTGGAGGCGGTGTCGCGCGGTGGCTGGTGGGCGGCGCGCTCGTCTTCACCGTGCTGTGCATCGCGCTGAGCGCGTGGCTGAGCGCCTCCGACGTGGAGGTGGAGGACACGCCCTATGTCGAAGCCCCGCCGCCGCCCGTCACCGCGCCTGAGCCCGTGGTGGCGCGCGCGCCCGTGCGCAGGCCGCCGGCGAAGGAGCCGCTGCTGGGGGATTCCACGCCCGTCATGGGGGAGCCCACCGCCCCGCCCGCGCCCGCCACGGAGCCCGACGTGCCCTCTTCCGGCCCCACGGGGATTCAGCTCTATCGCCCTGGCACCAAGCCGCTCAAGCGCGGCCTCGTCGTGCCCGAGGGTTTCGAGCTACCTCCCGGCTACGTGCGCCACTACCAGTCCACGGACGAGGGTGAGCGCGTGGAGGCCATCTTGATGTTCCATCCGGACCACCAGCCCGTGGATGCGAACGGGCAGCCGCTGGAGATTCCAGAGAATCGCGTGGTGCCCGCGGAGCTGGCGCCCCCTGGCATGCCCGTGCGCATGCTGGAGCTGCCGAAGTCCGACGAGTCCAAGGACACGCCTTGAAGATGCTGGGGCGTGAGGAGGCGTCATCCGGCCGGCGCTTCGTCGGGGGCCTGGGCGCCGTCCTCGCCACCACCCTGGCGCTGTGGGTGTTCTCGCTGCTCCGGATGCCGTGGACCCTGCTCGGCTGGGTGGCGCTGGTGCCGTGGCTGGTGGTGGTGGACCGGGCCCGCTCCTCGCGCGAGGCCCTGTTGCTGGGCGCGGGGCTCAGCGTCACCTTCAGCGCCGCCGTCCTCGGGTGGTTTCCGGGCGCGCTGCAGTCGTACTCGGGCGCGCCGCTGTGGCTGTGCTGGCTGTTGATGCTGCTCCTGGCGCCGGTGTTCCAGCTCCAGTTCCCTGTCACGGCGCTGGCGCGGCAGCTGGCGCGGCGCGCGGTGGGGAATCGGGCCGGGTGGTTGCCGCCCATGGTGAGCGTGCTGGTGTACGTGGGCGTGGAGTGGCTCGCGCCCAAGCCCTTCGCGGACACGCTGGGGCAGGGTTTCGTCTACTCGGAGCGACTGCGGCAGTTCGCGGACGTCGCGGGCGCGCCCGGGCTCACGCTGGCGCTGCTGTTCGTCAATGAGTGTGTGTTCGCGATGGGGCGCGCGTTCAGGACGCGCGGGGCTCCGGGTGCGCTGAAGCCCCTGGTGGCGGCGGTGGCGCTGGTGGTGGTGATGCTGGGCTATGGCTCCTTCCGCCTCGCCCAGTATGTGGTGGAGCGGAGCTCGCAGACGGCGCTGGTGGTGGGCGCGGTGCAGGCCAACATCATCAACTACGAGAAGCTCAAGGCGGAGCACGGCACCTACGAAGTGGTGCGGATGATTCTCGACACGCACTACGCGCTGTCGGACTCGCTGCTGCGCGAGGCTCCTCTGGATGTGCTCATCTGGCCGGAGACGGTGTACCCGACGCCCTTCGGCGTGCCCAAGAGCGAGGCGGGCGCGGAGCTGGACGCCGAGATTTCCGCCTATGTCGCCGCGCGGAACGTGCCGCTCATCTTCGGCTCGTATGACGTGGAGGGCGGAAAGGAGTTCAACGCCGCCATGTTCCTGTCACCGGGAGACAAAGAAGGAGAGGCCCCGACGCGCAAGGTGTACCGCAAGTCGAAGCTCTTCCCGTTGACGGAGTGGGTGCCGGAGCTCATCGACTCTCCGGGCCTGCGCGAGTGGCTGCCGTGGACGGGACGCTGGTCGCCGGGCGCGGGGCCGCGAACGGTGCTGCTGAAGCGGCGCGACGGGCGGATACTCAGGGTGGCGCCGCTCATCTGCTACGACACCCTCTTCCCCTCCTATGTCGCGGATGAGGCGACTGCCACCGCGGACCTGCTGCTCACGCTGTCGAATGACTCGTGGTTCGGGGGCACGCCCGGGCCCAGGCTGCACCTCACGCACGCGGTCTTCCGCAGCATCGAGACGCGCCGGCCCCAGGTGCGGGTGACGAACTCGGGCGTCTCCGCGCTCATCGACGACACGGGCGAAATCCTGACGGAGATTGGCGATGGCCAGCGCGGCACCGCCGTCATGCGCGTGCCCTGGCACACCGCGGGTTATTTCCTGGCGCGGAGGTGGGGCAACTGGCTGGGGCCCGTGGCGCTGGTGATGGCGGTGGCGCTGCTCGGCGGCGCGGTGCTCGGTGGACGGGGCGAGCGGTACTGACGCGGCGGCGCGGTGCTCGGTGGACGGGGCGAGCGGTACTGACGCGGCGGCGCGCGGGTCATCGGAGGTGTTGCTCGCGACGACGCTCGCGGACTGCATGGGTGCCCATCGCGGGCCGTGACGGGGTGAGGACGTCGCGGAGAGGGGCCACCGCCGAAGCGGCTCTGCTCGCTCCAGGACAGTTCGCCACCCGACAGCGCGTCTGCGTGACACATCCTCGCGGCGGTGCGCGGCTGACCGTTGTCGGCCCGCACCTCCGGAATTAGACGCTCCGAGCAGGCAGTTCTCACCCCGGAGCGCGCGCGCAATGATTGTCGGCCGGAGGCTCTCCTGGCACATCATCCTCCGCTACACGGGCATCCCCGTGGCCGTGCATGTCTTCTTCGCCCTGGCCATCGTCGTGGGCTATCGCGTGTTCGGCGCGTCCTGGATGGCGGTGCCCACGATGCCCATCTCCGTGCTCGCCGCGGCGCTGGGTGTGCTGCTCGCCTTCCGCAACAACTCCGCCTACGACCGTTGGTGGGAGGCCCGCACGCTGTGGGGCGGCGTGGTGAACTGGTCTCGGACCTTCGCTCGTCAGGTGCTCACGCTGCTCCCCCGTCCCGGACGCCAGCCGGGTGACGAACTCACGGAGCTGGAGCTGGCCGCGGTGCCCTCGCGCCTGCTGCGCAGCGCGGTGGACCGCCCCAGTGCCCTGCTGACGGTGCGCGGCACTCGGGCGAGCGACGGCGCGGTCCGAGACAGGTTCGGTCAGGCACGGGTGCCCTCCGGCGCGCGCGACACGTCGGGCGAGGTCGCGGTGCTCGGTACTCCGCTTCAGGCCCAGGGCGAGCCGCGCGGCGTCATCACCCGGATGGTCGAAGACATCACCGAGGACGCACGCGAGCTGGTCTACGCGCAGATGGGCTTCGTACACGCGCTGCGCTGTCATCTGCGCCGTCAGGACCCGCTGCCGGAGATTGTCGCCTTCTTCCGGCCCGACGTCATCGACGCCCTGCGAGAGGAGCACAACGTCCCCTCCGCGATTCTCCTGTGGATGGCGACGCGCCTGCGCCGCATCTACGGCCAGGTGTCAGACCCGCAGAAGGTGCTGTTCCTCCACGTGACGATGGACCGGACACTGACCGAGATGACCAACCTGCTGGGCGCCTGTGAGCGCATCAAGAACACGCCGCTGCCGCGCCAGTACGACAGCATGCTGTTCGCGATGACGCGCGCCTACCTGGTGCTGCTGCCGCTCGGTGTCGTGGAGGAGCTGGGCTGGCTCACTCCGGCCGTCACCGCCATCATCGCGTTCCTGTTCATCGGCCTGGACGCCGTCGGGCGGGATATCGAGACACCGTTCGAGGACGACCTCAGCGACACGCCGATGACGGCCCTCAGTCGGACCATCGAAATCAACCTGAGACAGATGCTCGGGGAGACGGAGCTTCCCCAGCCCGTGCAACCCAAGGACGGACTGCTCTACTGAGGCCGCGAGCTTCTCGAATGGGCCCTGTCAGTGTGGCGCGGTCCGCTCCGGGTGCGCGCGTTGCGGAGGGTGCTGGCGGGGCGTATACCCGAGGCATCGTGTCTGGACTGTCGCGTCTCCTCACGCTCGTGCTGCTCCTCGGCTGGCAGGTCGCCGCCAGCGGTGTGGCGGGGCTGGGGCACTACTGCGAGAAGCAGGTCCAGACGCGCGCTTCCAAGTGCCGCTGCCATGAGCACTCGAAAGCGGACTCCTCCCACGCGGACTCCCACGGTCAGCCGACGCTCCAGTGGGACTGCTGCGAGGAGCCGCACTGGGACCTGCCTGCTCCCACCGAGGGCAGTCTCTCCAGTGCCAGTCCCTTCGTCGCGCCGCCCGTCGCCGTGCCGCCGGTCGCCTGGCTGCCGCTCAAGGCGCCCGAGTGGGGCTCGCAACGCTCCCTGTCTCTCTGGAACGTGCCCCCGTCACAGGGGCCTCCTGTCTTCCTCCGCATCCGCACGCTGCTCCTCTGAGCGCTCCGGCGCACGGGGCTGGCTCGTGGTGTGTCCTCGGTTCCTGTCGAGGCCCACGACTTGCGGCTCCGTGCCCTGGGCGAGGTCGCGTCCCCGTGTCTTGGGGCAAGCGCGCCCTCGCCTCCGGAATGCATTCAGGAGCCGTGTGCGAGAGGTCTGTCGCTCCGGCATGCCGTCAGCCCGCCTTCAGTAGAGCGAGACCATGGACATGATTTGGGAGTTGATGATTGGCACCGTGCTGTTGACGCTGCTCATCGTGGTGATGACGCCCGCGATGTGGAGCTCGAGAATCAGCCTGCGCGAGAAGCCCAAGGAGCACGAGAAGCACACCAAGCCCGACGCGTGAGGCTTGCTTCGAGGACGCGGCCACGTGGAGCGAAGTGGCCGCGTCCCTCGCGTCAGGGCCCTAGAGCTTGCCGGCCTTCAGCTCGTCGACCAGGTGCGCGCTGGCTCGCACGGCGAGGGCCATCATCGTCAGCGTGGGGTTCTGCGGCCCCTGCGAGGGGAAGCTCGCGCCGTCCATGACGAGGAGGTTGGGTACGTCCCAGCTCTGGCTCCACGGATTGAGCACGGACGTCTTCGCGTCAGTGCCCATGCGGGCGGTGCCCACCTCGTGGATGGCCATGCCCGGCGTGGACAGGGTGTCGTTCACCTTCTCCACCGTGAAGCCCGCTTCCTTCATCATCTCCTGACACGCCGCCACGGCGTCCTTGCACATCCGCAGCTCGTTCTCCGAGTGGCGGCAGTCGATGTGCGCCGCCGGAATCCCCCAGCGGTCCTTCACCGTGGCGCTCAACGTCACGCGGTTGCCCGCGCGCGGCACCATCTCCCCGAAGGGGACGAAGTGACAGCTGTCCGCGAAGGTGAAGACCTGCACGCCATAGCCTCGCGCGAAGCCCTCCTCGCGGGACGTGACGTTGCGGAACTGCGGAATGTACGCCCAGCTCTGCTCGGCGCGCTGCTGCTCGGGCGGCAGGTTCATCTTCGCTTCGATGCCGAGCAGGTACGTGTGGTCCATCAGGTTGCGGCCGAGCTGCCCCGAGGAGTTGCCCAGCCCGTCCGGGAACGCCGCGCTCTTCGAGTGCAACAGCAGCCGCGTCGTCTCGATGGTCCCCGCGGCCAGAATCACCACGCGGCCGTGCGCCTCGTGCGTCTTGCCGGATTCGGTGTCGACGTAGGTGACGCCGGTGACTCGGCCCGTCTTCGCGTCGTGCAGCACCTGGTTCACCACCGCGTGGGTGCGCAGGGTGAGGCGGCCCGTCTTCATCGCGGCGGGGAGGGTGATGGGGGCGCCCGCGGTGCGACGGACGACGACGCGGCGCTCGGGCCAGCGGCGCTCCACGTGTTGCTTGAGGTGCTGCTCGGCGGGGTTCATCGCGATGGATGAGGCGAAGACGGAGTCGGGCAGCGTGTCCAGCCCGTCCGTGTTGCCGGAGAGGCCCATCCACCGCTCCACCGTCTCGTAGTGCGGCGCCAGCTCCGCCAGCGTCAGGGGCCAGTCCGGACCCTGGCCGTCGAGCCCGCCTGCCTTGAAGTTGAAGTCAGACAGCCGGTAGAACTGGCGGCCGTGCGCCTTCACCGACGTGCGCCCGCCGACCTGCCGTGCGCGAATCCACGTGAAGGGCGCGTCGCCCGGCGTCGTGTAGGGATTGTCGACGTCATCCACGAACGCGTGCGGATGGAAGGGCCAGGCGAAGGTGGTGGATTGCACAGACTGCCGCTGCTTGCGCGTGGTGTCCGTCTCCGCCTGGTAGCCGAGCAGCTTCTGACGGAGGCGGTGCCACACCCAGAGCAGGCGGTCCGCCCGGTCGCTCCGCCCGGCCTCCAGCACCAGCACGTTCAACCCTGCTTCCGTGAGCTGCTTGGCTGCCCAGCCGCCACACGCTCCGGAGCCCACCACCACCGCATCGAAAGTCTTCTTGGACGTGCTCACAGCATCCCTGCGAGTGCAAAGGTGATGCGCGGTATGCGTCACCGCGAGTTGAATCACGCCAGTGTAAGCTGGCCCGCGCGAGGTTGACCATGGACGCCCCCCTGTGTCGCGGGTGACTCGCGTGAAGCTGGACGGGCAGCCGGGCATGACCCGGGGAAGGTGTTTCATGAAGGGCTGGAGGGTTGTCGCGGGCGTGCTGGTGTTGGGGGTGCTCGTCGCCCTGGCCCTCTTCGGACGGGCCCTGCGCCACTCGGAGGCGTACTTCCACTATCCCCGCACGCCTCCCACGCGGCCCGCTGATTTCGCGCAGGCGCAAGACGTGCGTTTGTTCACCGAGGATGGGCTGGAATTGCGTGGCTGGTATGTGCCCTCGCGCAACCGCGCCGCCGTGGTGATGGCGCATGGGTTATCCCAGACACGCGCGGACCTGTTGCCAGAGGCGCGCATCCTGCGCGACGCGGGCTACGGCGTGCTGCTGTTCGATTTGCGCGCCCATGGCGAGAGCCAGGGTGAGACATCCACGTGGGGTGACAAGGAGCGGCTGGACGTGCGCGCCGCGCTGGCCTTCGTGCGAGCTCGCCCTGACGTGGACCCCGGGAAGGTGGCGGCCCTCGGTTTTTCAATTGGCTCGGCCGCCGTGGCGGAGGTCGCCGCGAAGGACACGGGCGTGCGCGCGGTGGTGCTGCTGTCTCCGTTCAACACGTTGTGGCTGGCGGCGGCGTATGACTTTCGCCGCTTCGGCTTCGTGTCCCAGTCCGGCGCGCTGGTGCCCTTCTGGCGCCGGGGCATCGCGCTCGACGAGGTGCGCACCATCGACGCGGTGGACCACATCCGTCCCCGGCCGCTGCTCATCGTCATGGGCACGGAAGAGTCGGGACAGCCGCTCGCGGACGAGCTGTTCGCCCACGTGCGCGAGTACGCCCAGACGTGGCGCATCCAGGGCGCGAGTCATGGAGGCTTCAGCGACGTGGAGCCCCAGGAGTATCCCCGCCGACTGCGCGCCTTCTTCGATGCGGCGCTGCTGTCGGGCGGGGAGAATGCCGCCGGAAGCGTGGCCCCGGCGGTGCCCTGACGACGACGGTCAGGCGACCTTCGGGGTTTCCTTCTCGCGGGCCTCGAGCGCTTCCAGGTCCTTGAGGAACGAGCGGCCCTTGTCCGCGTCCGTCATGTAGACGAAGGCGGCCATGCCCTTGAGCTGCTCCAGGGACTCGCCCTCTCGGCCGGGCTTGCCCTTCTGGCGGTTGTGGATGGCGGCGCGCAGGCGGCGCACCACGTCGCGCGGGACTCGCGCGGACGCCACGCCGTCCCGGGCCTTGTTCACCACCAGCCCCGTGACTTGCTGACGCGTGCCCTTGCGGCTCACCCGCGTCTTGTTCGGGTGAACATGGAAGCCCTCGTCCTCGACGACTTCCTTCACGCGCGCGAGCAGCACCGACACCGCGGGGCCCTGCGCCCGCTTCGCCTTGGGCTGCTTCGTCTTCGTCCAGGAGAAGGTGAGGTCGTCCGCGTAGCGCGTGTAGATGAAGCCCAGGCGCTTCGACAGCGCGGACAGGCGCTTGTCCAGCTTGAGGCACAGCGCGTTGGTGATGCCGGGAGACGTGGGCGCGCCCTGCGGCAGCGCGCGGGGACCCTTGGCGACGTAGAGCGTCTTGCCGCGGAACTGCACCGTCTCGCGAGGCGCCTCGGTGGCCATCAGCGACAGCAGCGTGGCGGTGTTCTCCTGCAAGCCGCCCTTGCGGAGGAGGCCCTTCACCCGCCGCCACGTCACGGTGGGGAAGAAGTCCTTCAAGTCCACCTTCACCACCACGTCCGCGCCGTGGTGGGCGAGCGCGTTGGTGAGGATGGAGCGTCCCGCGACGAAGCCGTGCGCCGCGCCGTGCACGGGCAGCCGCTCCACCACGTTGGACAGCACCCAGCGCTGGGCCTGCTTCAGCTCCGGCTTGGGGGACGTAATCGTGCGCGTGCCGCCGTCGCGCTTGGGGATGCCCCAGCTGATGTAGTGCGAGCCGGTGTCCACCTCGCGGTGGAACGCGAACCAGCGCAGCTTGGCGACGCTCAGCCCCAGCGCCTTGGCGAGCGCGTCCACGGTGCCCAGCTCCGGCAGGCCGTTGGACTTCGCGCGCTCCTCGCGGTGGGCGACGTCGAACTTGTCGGAGCCGGCGTCTTCCTTCCAGTGCACACCAGCGCCCAGATGGCTGATGTGCGTGGCGTTCCAGGCCTGATGAGCCTGGCGGCCCAGGGCGCGGAGCTCGGCGGCCTCGGCCTTCTTCTTCTCCTTCCAGGCGGTCTTCTCCTTCTCGGAGGCGCCGGAGAAGTCCAGGTCCGCCACGGCGAGGCCGCGCGAGACGAGCTGGCCCTGGGCCCACGACTCGGCGCCGCCTGCTTCGACGATGGCCTTCCAGCGGATGAGCAGGGCTTCATGCGCGGCGCGGCGGGCCTCGCGCTGGGCGACCGCGTTGGCGGCGGGAGCCTGGGGCGCGGGGGTGGCAACGGCCTGCGGCGCTGCTGCGGGGACGAACGACTCCAGCCTGGCGGTCATGTCAGAACCTCGAGGGGGCGCGTCGGCGTCGGACGAGGCGGGCAATCATCACGAGCAGTCGAGGGAGGCCAGGAAAGCACCACCATCTTACCTGGTGCACGGTAGCCTCACCGGCTCTCCCCTCCTAGGCACTACTGCCGGCGGGGGCAAACGGCGATCGCGTCGTTGGCTCAGCTGCCCCCGCCGGCAGTAGTGCCTAGGAGGGAGAGAGCCAAGAACAGGCTACCTTGCGGAGAGTGTCCTGCATTCCAACCGGAGCGGCGCAACGCCGCTCCCGCGCTCGAGGCGCTCAGGCTGATGCACTCCAGACCTCTCTCGGCTGCTCGCGCGTGAAGCGCGTCTCATCGTGTCTTCCGTCGCACCTGCCCTTTTGGCCGCTGCGTGAGCGGCCGAGCCGTGAATGGGGGTTTACACCAAGGCTGACGCCGCGTCGATGTAGCCTTCAGCCGAAAGCTTCTCCAGGCGCGTGAAATACGCGGTCCGCGCCTCCGTGTCCGTGTCGAACCAGAGCCGCTGATGACGCGCCTCGCCAGTGCGAGGGCCCCATTCCACGGCGACGACCTGACCGTCCAGAGACACGCGATACACCATCTCCTGTCCGCTCTCCGCGTCGCGCCGCACGTACGAGCGCGTCTCCGCGCGGATGAGCTTTCGCCCCTCGGGCGTCTTGCGCAGGGCCTCTTCCTCGGTGCGGCGGCGCGCGTAGGCCAGGCGCAGCGCGAGCTGGTGCTCGCAGGGGCCTTCCCGCATGCCGGAGCGGCGGAAGTGCGGACACCCGCAGGACGCGTCCTTCACGCGGCCTTCCAAATCCAACGTGAAGCTCGGGAAGAAGCTGCGCACCGCCTCGCGGTCCACGACTTCGCCGTGGATGCGGGTGCCCTCTCCGACGATGTCGTGAACCTTCGTCAGCTTCACCTCGCCCGCGCCCGGGCCGCCATCACCCAGCAGGCGGTGGGCCCGCGCCTCGCGCTCGCTGCCGAAGCGGATGACGGACTCGTCCACCGGCGTGGCCATCAGCTCGCGGGGACGGTACTGACCCTTCGCGACGTCGAAGAGGATTCTGCCACGCAGGCACTCCAACTGGAGCGCGGCGCGCACGTGCTCCTTCGACGCGCCACCCGCCGCGGCGACGAGCGTGTCGAAGGGCAGGGGCCCGTCCGCGCGCAGCTTGCCGCGCAGCTTCTCCGCGAGCCCGTCCGGCACCGCGCGGGGCATGAGGACATCGAAGGCCGCCGCGGAGGACCAGCCGCTCTCCGTCCAGCCCGTGAGGCCCAACGTCAGCGTGGCCGCGCCCATGTCGATGACCCAGAACACCGGCAGCCCGGGGCCCATGAGCTGCAGGCGCACCGACTTCGCGTGGGGCAACAGTCGGGCGAGCGCCACCAGACGCTGACGGCCGAACGTCCGCACCACGGCGGGCGCGGTGCCGGTGTACGTGCCGCCATGGCACTCCAGCACCAGCTCCCACGGCTCCAGCACCAGACGCGGCGGGGCGCCGGGGACCAGCTCGAAGCGCAGCGCGCGCGGAGCCTTCTTCGCCTTGCGGGTGCGCAGCGCGAAGAGGAGGTTGTAGAGGTCGATGGGCGCCAGCACGCAGGAGTTCGCCGGCAGCGTGGCGGCGGACTGCACCTGGAGGAAGCCGCGCAGCCAGGCGTGAGGCACCTCCACGTTGCGAGGCTCGCGGGTTGCCTTCGCGGGCAGGGCGACGTGGGCCTCCAGCGACACGGGAAGGTAGGTGCGCAGCCGGTCCATCCGCGAGGAGAGGTTCGCGGGGACGTCCAGGAAGGTGGAGCCGTGCGCGGCCTCGCGGCCCTCGAAGAGGCTGTTGTCGAAGGACAGGCGCGCGTAGGCGCTCTCGTCGCGGGAGAAGACCTCCAGGGACACGCTGTCCGGGTCCACGGTGAGGACGGGGTCGAGCACCTCGTCCTGCTTCTCCTCACCGTCGAGCGCGTTGTCGAGGAACGCCTTCTGCGCCTCCCAGATTTGCGCGCTCGCCCGCTTCCCCTTCGACATGAGGTAGGCGAGGTACGCGGTGCGGTCCTTGCCCCGGTAGCGCAAGTCGCTGGAGAGGATGCCGAAGGCGGCGGTGAGCGCGTCGCGGAAGAGGGCGGGGTCCTTCAGCCGTCCACGCACGCCCACGGTGCCGCGTGAGCCCTCCAGGGCCAGCAGCACGCGGGAGGCGTCCGACGTGGACTCCACGTCGCTCGCGGTGGCGTAGCGAAGCTCGACGGGGTGTCGGGTGGCGGTCGTCACGACGGGGTTCCTTCCTTCCGGTTGCGCGCGCGCTCCACGGCGCGACGTGCACGTTTGTGGGCGCGCCACGCGGCCTTGCGCAGCTCCACGGACTGAGACTTGTCGAAGGCGGCCTCGTGCAGCAGCTTCGCCGCCTCTTCACCGCCGAGCCTACCCAGACCGGCCCACGCTTCCTGCTTCAATTCCGGCTTCGCATTCTCCGCCAGGGCCTTCAGCGGAGCGATGTTCCCGTGGGCCAGCAGCGCGGGCTCGGCGAGGCGACGGCCCTCGGACGTCGTGAATGCCTCCGCCGGCACCTTCGCGCCCGTGGGGCCCAGGGCCACCGGGTCGAAGGGCTTCACCTCCAGCGCCCACGCCGAGGCCTTCTCGGGCGCCAGTCGCGCCAGCGCGTCCGCCGCCGCCGAGCGCACCCGCGCGTCCGGGTCCACCAGCGCGCCCTTCAGCGCCTCCGCCGACGCCGCGAGTTCCTTGGCGTTGGTCAGCACGGGACCGGTGTCCTGGCCCACGAGCTTGAGCGTCGCACCCGCCGTGCCCAGTCGCGACAACACGCGCGCCGCCTCCTGGCGCACGGTGGCGGGAGACGCCAACTCGCCACCCTGGAGGATGGCGCGCGCGGAGTCCGCGAGGCTGGCCGCGCCCAGTCGAGAGCCCGCCCACAAGAGCCGCTCCCACGCGGTGGCCAGGGACTCGCGCTTCTTGCCCGGGGGCGAGGCCGTCCAGTCGGCCGCCGTCTTCCGCTCGGCAGACACCAGCGCGCGAGCCAGCGCCGCGACATCCACCTGACCGGCCTGACGCGCCTCACCGGTCCACGTGCCCACCAGCAGCGCGGCTTCCTGTCGCGCCTCCGGCTTGTCGTGGGCCAGCAGGGCCACCGTCTCCGTCACGGGCAGCGCGCCACGACGGGCGAGTCCCCGGCGCAGTCGCAGCCGCAGCTCCTCGTTGGTCAGCGTGGCCAGGCGGGGCACGAGCAGCACCGGGTCACCCTCGCGCGACAGGTACGCCGCGGCGGGCTCGGAGATGTCCTCGTTGATGCTGGCCACGGCGAGGAACTCGACGCGGGTGCGCTCCTTCGGGAAGAGCGCGTCCAGCGCCTTGCGCGCTTCCTGGCGCAGGTCGTCGTCGCCGTCGTCGAGGATGGTGGCCAGCGTGGCCTCCGCCTCCACGTCCTTGAGCTTGCCCAGCTCCTGCGCCGTGGTGATGCGCACCTCGTCGCGGGTGCCCGTGTCGAGCAGCAGCGCCTCCAGCTTCACGCGGGCGCGCTCGCCGCCGATGGCGCGCAGGCCCTTCACGCCCGCCTGCTGCAGCTCCGTGGTGGAGCCCTCCACCGCGGCGGCCTCCACCTTCTCCTCGACGCGACGGCGCTCCTCGCCCTCGGGCAGGCGACCGGCGAGGCGGCCCAGGCCCTCCAGCGCCGCCCACACCATGGACGGCTCCGTGGGAGCCTCGGGCGTGCCACCCGCGGCCACCGTCTCCAGCTCGCTCAATGCGCGCGGGTCACCCAGCGTGCCCAGGGCGAGCAGGGCGCGCTCGCGCTGTCCATCCTCACCCGCGCGGGAGTACAGCAAGAGGGGCCGCAGCGCGCTGATGCCGCGCAGGTGCGCCACGCCCTCGGCGGCCGGGAGCATCAGCTCGCGTGCCCCACCGCGCAGCACGTCCTCCAGCGGACCCACGGGGACGCCGTGCTCGATGACGCGCTTGGAGTACAGCGCCACCGCCTCCGCGCGCACCGCCAGGTCCCGGTCCGAGAACAGGCCCACCAGCAGCTCGGACTGACCGGCCTCCGCGCCGTGCTCCAGCTCCTTCAGGGCCGCCAGTCGCACCGCCACGTCGTTGGACTTCACCGGCGAGCGGAGGAAGCGCACCGCGAGCGCCGCGTCCCGCTTCTTCACGTCCGTGCCCGCGATGTTCATCGCGGCGGCGACACACGCGACGCGCACCGCGCTCGTGTCGTCCTCCGTGCTTCGTCGCGCGAGCACGTCCAGCGCCTCCGCGCGCTTCGTCTGTCCGAGCGCGGCCACCAATCGCAGCCGCTCGTTCGCCTCCGTGGCGACGGCCACGCGCGCGGCCAGGGCACTCACCGCGGAGGGCGTGGCCAGCCGGGCCAGCGCCTCCGAGGCGCGCTTCGCCACGGCGGACGTCTCCGAGCGCAGGAAGGAGGCCAGCACCTCCACCGCCCGGTCATCTCCGCGCCATGCCAGGAGCTCCGAGGCGCGCAGGCGCAGGTCCTCGTGCTCGCTGGCCATGGCCCGACCGAGCGCCTCGGTGACGCGCGAGTCGTTGGCACCGGCCAGCCGCTCAATCACTCCCACGCGCAGGTCCGCGTGCTCGCTGCCGAGCGCGGCCAGCAGCGGCTCCAGGCTTCCGGCCGGGCTGAGCTTCTCCAGCAGCTCGAAGGCGTAGCGACGCACGTCCGCCAGCGGCGAGTTGAGCGCGGCGGTGATGCGCGGCTTCGCGGCGTCACCGCGCTCCGCCAGTTCGTCCAGCGCGGCGCGAGCCACGTCCGGCGCCAGCGACGCGAGGGCCAACGACAACGGCTCATCGCTGCCCGCGGGGAACAGCTCCTTGAGGCCGGTGAGGGCCGCCTTGCGCACCAGTTGGTGCGGATCTTCCAGCGCGCGCAGCAGCGCGGCGACGGCGGCGGGAGTCCCGGCGAAGCCCTCCAGCGTGAGCTTCACCACGCGGTCCACGGCATCGCGGCGGACGCGGTGGCTCTCATCGTCACCCGCGGACACCTGTCGCAGCAGGCCCACGTACGCGCCGAAGGCGAGCCGGCGCAGGTGCTGTCGCTCCGCGCTGGCGCTGGCCTCGGGCGAAGTGCCCGGCGTCCCCGGCTTCACCGCCGAGAAGAGCCGCCGCAGCCAGCTCTTGGCGGGCGTGGCCTGCACGGGCGAGGCGCCAGGGGCCGTCTCCGGCTTCCACGGAGCCTCCAGCGTGCGTGGGCGGGCGACCTTCTGGGCCTCGCGGAAGTAGTCGAGCGGCTTGTTGCGCAGCAGCAGCACCTGGGCCGCCGCGTAGCGCTGCTCGGGCTGCTCGCTGGAGAGGGCCTCGGCGAGTCCCACCATGCGCCGGGCGCGCTCGTCCTCGGCGGGCCACTCCTTCATGTCGCCGACCTTCTCCGGGCGCGGCGGCAACAGGCCTTCGACGAGGTTTGTGCGGTACGCGTCCGTCTCCGTGCGCAGCTCCAGCGCGCGGGCCGCCGCGTAGCGCACCTCCGGCCTGCCGCTGGACAGGGCGCTGGCGAGCAGGTCGGGCGGCTCGCCCCGGCGGCTGGCGCGCAAGTCACGGGCGAGGACGATGGCGAACACCATCTCCTGCACCTCGCGGGCGCGGTCTTCCAGGCCGTGCAAGAGGCCACCGTCGCCCTCGGGGCCCAGGGCCGCGAAGGAGAGGATGGCGCCCAGGCGGATGGGCAGGTGGTCATTGCGCAGGTTGCCGGTGAGCACGGGCAGCGCGCGCACGTCACCCAGGCGCGACAGACCGTCCGCGCCCCACGAGCGCACCGCCACGTTGGCGTGGCCCAGCGTGTCCAGCAGGTAGCCCTCGTCGCCCCGACGGCCCGCGGTGGCGAGGCCGCGCGCGCCCTGCTCCTGGAGGTCGCCCAGCTCGCTGGGCACCAGCACGGTGGCGAAGAACGACAGCAGTCGCCGCGAGCCCAGCGACGCCAGCGCGCGAGCGGCGCGGATGCGCAGCGGGATGAGGTACGCCGGAGTGTAGAGCCGCTCCAGGTCCTTGTCGGTGATGAGCCCGCGCATCGGCTCGATGATGTCCTCGGCGCCGCGCGGCGCGAGCAGCTCCGCGGCCCTCACGCGCACCTGCAGCTCTCCGGCGGCGATGCCCGCGAGCAACGGCCCGTTCTCCCCGGGCACCAGCTTGTCCAGCGCTTCCAGCGCGGCGACGGCCACGACGACTTCCTCGTCCTGCACGCGCTTGAGCAGCGGCGAGCGCAGCGTCTCCACCGGGGCATGCACGGAGCCCTTGGCGCCCAGCACGCGCACCGATGGATGCGTGGAAGCGAGGGCCGCCAGGTGCGGCTCCGGCTTCTCCTTGCCGACCAGCTTCACCCACGCCTCGTACGCGGCGGTGGCCACGCCCGCGTCGCGGTCCTCCACGGACTTCTTCAGGCGCTCCTGCGCCCAGCCCTCGGTGCCGCGCTGCGAGAGGACTTCCACCGCGCGGTTGCGCAGGTCCGGGAAGCGGCCGGCGAGCGCGCGGTCCAACGCCTTCTCCGGCACCTTCTCGTTCCACGCCCACAGCGTGCGGAACGCCTCGCCGCGCACCTTGGCGGACTCGTCCTCCAGCGCGTCGCCGAGCAGCGGCTCCGCGCCCTGCGTCGCCGCGCCCAGCTTCACCAGCCGGTCCAGGCCGCGCACGCGCACGTCCTCGTGGCCGGAGCGCAGCGCCGCCTCGGCGGAGGACAGGGGCGCCTCCACGTCCAGCGTCACCACCGCGTCCAGCGCGGCGGCGCGCACGTCCGCGTCCTCGTCGTCCAGCATCCACACCAGCCGCTCGCGGGCGCGGGCATCCTGGAGCGCCTGGAGGGCGGCGGCGGCCTGACGGCGGATGGGGGCTTCCGGCTCGCGGGAGAGCTGGAGCAGCGCGCCCAGCGCCCGCGCGTCACCCAGTTGCGCGAGGCCGCGAGCACCGCGCACGGCGGTGTCCGGCGTGCGGCAGGCCATGGCGGCCAGCAGCGGCTCCAAGTCACTCTCCGCCAGCGCGCCACTGACGGCGCCCTGCGCGGGCATGGTGTCGCGAGCGGCCTGGAGGTCCGCGTCAGTGATGGCCAGGGCTGCGCCGCTCGGGCCGCGCGTGCGCGCGACCAGTCGTCGGGCCACGTCCTTGACGGAGCGGGCGAAGTCCTCGTCGCGGGCTTCCAGGGCGTGGGCCAGGGCCCGGCGCTCCATCACGCGGATGGTGAAGGCCACGCGGCGCACGTCCGCGTCCGCGTCGTCCAGCGCCCGAGCCACCAGCGGCTGGAGCTGCGCATGACCCAACAGGCCCGCTCCGGCGGCGCGGATGAGCACCTCCACGCGGAGGCGGGCGGGGCCGCGCTCGAAGGCGGTGCGCAGGGGCTCGGTGTCACCGCCCGGCGTCACCTCGCAGAGCGCGTCCAGCGCGGCCAGACCCACCGCGGCCTCGGTCTCGCTCAGCTTGCCGGCGATGAGGCCGGGCACCAGGGGAGACGTGCCCCCCAGCTTCGCGAGCCGGCGCAGACCCGCCACGCGCATGTCCACGAAGCGCGAGTCCAGCGCGGCGCGGGGCGCGGCCAGGGGCGACTCCGTCTCCAGCACGTCGAGCGCCTTGAGGGCGTCCTCGCGCACCTGCGGATGGTCGTCGTTGAGCCGCTCGCGCAGCTTCGGCCGCGCGGCGGTGCGGCCCCTGGCGCCCAGCTCACGGGCGGCGAGGCGACGCACCTCCGCCTCCTTGTCCGTGCCGAGCACCTGGAGCACGAACTCCAAGGCCTCCGGCTCGTCCAGCGCGGCGGCCTCGCGCACGGCGGCCTCGCGCTTGGGGCGGCCCGCCTTCACCGACTCCGTCAGGAGGTCCAGGCCATGCTGCGAGGTGTCCTGGTCATTGCCCGGCTTGCCGTCCACTTCGATGCCGAAGCGCAGCACGCGCCGGTCGTCGCTCGCGGTGAAGACGGAGCCGAGCGCCGTGCGCGCCGCGCGCGGGTTCGCGGGCGGCAGGAAGGCCAGTGCGTTCGTGGGCTTGCTGCCGCAGTCGAACGTGCGCGGCTTGCGGCGCTCGTCCAGCCGCCACGCCTTCACCTTGCCATCGCTGCCGGCGGACCAGATGCGGTCTGAAGGCTCCTCGTCGTCCTTCGTCGCGGGCGTGGGCGGGAAGAGCAGGGCGAGCACGGAGCCGGCATGGCCGGAGTCCTTGTCGCCGCGCACCTCGAACTCCACCGCGCCGACGAGGTACCAGAGGCGCAGCTTGCCGTCGTCGCCGCCGGAGACGAGCCGTCCGTCGCGAGGCGTGAAGGCCAGCGCGCGCACCGCGCCTTCGTGGCCCACCATGTCCCGCCGCTCACCAGAGGCGCGCGTGAAGGAGCGCACCACGCCGTCGTCACCCGCGGTCGCGACATACGTCCCGGACGGGTCCACCGCCACGGCGCGCAGCGACTGGGGCGACGCCTTCCACTCGTGCAGCTTGCGCGTGGAGTCCCACTCCCAGCCGCGCACGATGCCGTCCGCGCCCGCGCTGAAGAGGACCTTGCCGTCCGGGCTGGAGGCGAGCGCGGTGACACCGCCGGGGTGCGCGCCCTCGAGCTGCCACTGCACGTTGCCGTCGGCGTGGGTGCCGAAGCGCAGCGTGCCGTCCGCGCAGGCGGCGGCGAAGCGCTCGCCCGACAGGGCCAGGGCATTCACCGCGGAGGGGAGCTCGGTGCTCCACAGCACCTTGTTGGTGCCCGGCTCATACGCGGTGACGCGGCTGGAGACGGAAGCGCGAGCGCCGCCGAGCAGCAGCACCCGGGGGCTGGCCGCGAGGGCCCGGAGCTTCTCGATGTTGCCGATGGAAAGGACGGACATGGTGTTCTTTCGAAACTCGTTGGAGGCGAGTGACGCGAGGCTCAGAGGCCCCCGAGCTGCGCGCTCGGATGCGCCGTGCGCAGCTGGACCAGGGATGCGAGACAGCTCTGCCATTCACCCTTCGCCATCGAGCCGGTGAACTCCCCCAGCACGGGCGACACGACGCGGGCGAAGTTCTCGTCATCCAGGCCCAGGTCCCTCACCAGCTCAATCACGCGGCGCTTGGCGACGCTGGCCGACAGGCGCTTCTGCACCTCGCCCTCGCGCGCTTCCTTCGCCCGGCCCGGAGGCAGACCGAAGAGCATCTTGCGCAGGAAGTCCCGCAGCGCCGCGACGTCCGCGAAGCGCTCGCCGCCACCCGCCGACGGAGCCTCCTTCGCGCCCGCCGGCTTCCAGCCCTCCGGCAGGTGCGTGGGACGGTGCTTCTCCCAGAGCAGACGCACTGCGAACAGGCCCACTTCACGGTCCGCGCTCTGCATCAGCCACGCGAGCCGCTCCGCGCCGCCCAGCCGCGCGTAGTGCCGGCGGATGAGCTCCACGGCGACCTCGCGCGTGCTGCGCTTGGTGCTCTCCGTGAGGGAGAAGACCTTCACGGCGTCCAGTTCCTCCGGGTGCAGCACGTAGCGAGCGTCCGCGCCGTCCTCGCCCGCGCGCAACAGCGCGTCATAGGCCAGGTTGCGAATCTCCTTCGCCTCGGCCTCGGCCAGTTCGTACACCCGCGTGTGCCAGCCCCAGGCGCGCAGCTCCGCGCGGGTGATGGCCAGGGCGAAGCGGCGCACGTCGTCGCGCGCGTCGAACAGCGCGGGCCACAGCTTCTCAGGCGTGTACGCCTTGCGAGGCGCCTTCGGCTTGAGCTCGTACGACTTCGACTCCGGCTGCTCCGGGCCGATGACGGGGTGGTGGCAGCGCAGGTACGTCTGGGCGAACGTGCGCACGGGCACCGGCTGCTTGGCCCCCAGCGCCAGCTCGAACAGGCGCTCCAGGCCCGCCGCCGCGTCACCCGTGTCGCTGAAGTCCGCCGGCACCACGTACTCCAGCAGGTAGCGGTGGGCGAAGTCGTGCAGCGTCGGGTCCGCCCGGCGCGCGAGCGCCAGCAGCCAGGGCACCGTGAGCTGCCGCGCGGTGAACAGCTTGCGGTTGCCCAGGATGGCCAGCGCCACTTCCCGGTGCTTCGCGCTGAAGACCAGCCCCTTCACCTTCTCCACGTCCAGCCCGGGCAGGCTGTCCGCGCGCTTCAGCCACGTCGCCATCTGGTCGCCGAAGTTCGGGTTCGCCGCCTTGTCCAGCATCCACTCCGGACCGATGACCGCGGGCGTGTAGGCCGACAGCGCCTTCACCACCAACCCCTCCACCGGGTAGCGCTTCTTCTTCAGGCGCGGGTCCTCGAGCAGCTCCTTCCAGAAGGCCACCGGCATCTCGCCAGCGGCGTACTTGGAGGAGACGAAGCCCTTGGCCCAGTTGAGCTGCTCGGAGGTGCCCAGGTACATGTCCCGCAGGAAGCCCGACGTCAGCTCCGCCCGGTCGAACGACTGCTCCAACGATTTGGCCGCGAAGGCCGCCGTGGACTTGTACGACAACAGCCGCCCCAGCAGCTCCAGCCCCAGCTCGCGCGGGTTGCGCTTCTCCAGCACCGCCGCGGCGAACGACTTCACGTCGCTTTCGCCCTGGGCCACCAGCTCCGCCAGCCGGTCCGCCGCCAGGTCCTGCGCGTGCGCCCGCGCATACTCAATCGCGTACGTGCGCGCCTTGCCACTGGGAGACAAGAGCAACGCGAGCACCGCTTCGTGCAGGCCGAGCGCGCGCAGCTTGCCCTGGTGGAACTCCGGCGAGCCCTGCAGCGTTTCCACGAGGAAGTCGTGCGCGCTGCCCAGCGGCCGGCGGGCGAGCCTGTCCAACCAGGCGGGCGTCACCTTGCGCAGCGCCTCCGGGAAGTCCTTGCGCAGGCCCTGGATGGCGAAGCGGGCGGCCGGGTCCGACAGACACGTGTCCAACAGCCGCATCAGCGCGTCCGGCGAGCGCTTCCACGCGTCGGGGAACGCGCGGTGCTTCAGCGTGTCGTTCGGCGGCTGGATGGGGAAGGCGCTGGCGGTGTAGTTGCCGCTTTCAGTGGCCCAGATGTGGTGGGCCACCCAGACGGAGTGCCAGGACGTGTCCTCGTCGTAGTGACGCAGCACCTCCACGGCGAACTGCGGGTACAGCTCCGGGACGGCGGCGCCCAGGTGGCGCAGGTAGCGCCACGCGCGGCGGCGCAGGTACTGGAGCGTGCCGCCGGAGACCTCGTGCCGGTACGACTGGCGGCGCTCCACGTCGAAGCGCCAGGCGAGCACGCCGAACAGCTCCGCGTCGTGGTTGGCCTCGGCCAGCTTGTAGATGCGCTTGAGGCCGCCCCACAGGCCGAACTTCAAGTCCGCCTTGCGCGCCAGCTCCAGGATGATGGCGCGGGAGGCGTCGGTGTTCTTCGCGTAGAGCGAGACGAGCAGGTCCGCCAGCGCGAGCCGCGCGGGCTGGGGCACGTCCTTCTGCGCCTTGAAGCGCTGCCACGCCTCGGAGGAGGCCTCGCGGCGGCTCTCGGAGCTGTACCGGGCCTGTGCCTGGGAGAGCGAGCGCAGCAGCTTCTCGAAGGTGAAGGCGTCCTTGGGCGGGGCCTTGCCTTCCTCGGGCTCCGGCTCCGACTGCTCGAGGAGGGCGAGCACGGCATCGGCCAGGTCCGGCGACTCCGCCTGGGCCAACCGCTCGAGGTCTGCTGCGTTCAGCGCATCGCTCGTCGACATGGGCCTGGGGACTTACCACAAGCCGACTGCCTGGACAGCGGGGGAGCGATGGGGTCCGGGAGTTCTCGGTTTCGGCTGTTCCGCGAGGCCACCGAGCCTGGCGCCCGGCTACGAGCCCAGGTCCACGCCCCCGCCGGAGCTGTTCTTCCGGTTGTCGAAGTACGTCAGGTCCACGAGCAGCGCGGCGGCCAGCACCATTTGACGCAGCCTGCCGTCGTTGCACGCGGGCTGGAAGTCCAGGCTGAAGTTGTCCGCGTCGCTGAAGGTCTCCTGCAAAAGTCCGCTCCATCTCTTGCGGATGACGGCGACCTCTTCACCCCGCTGGAGGATGCGGAACGTCCAGGGTTTGAAGAAGGGCCCCTCCACGGTGGCCATCACCACGCCCGCGGGCGAGAGGAGGTCGAACCGGCGGCTGAAGAAGCGGAAGCGCTGGACGATGGTGCCCATGGGCCGGTCGTCCCACGCCATCACCTCCGCTCGCGCGAAGAAGATGTGCCAGGGCAGCTCCACCGCCAGGGCCAGCGTGCCGCCCACCGTCATGCACTCCAGCCGCGCGCGGTAGAAGGGCCAGAAGTTGCGCAGGAGCTGTGACGCCCAGCCATCGCCCGTCTCGCCCACGTACACGGTGTCGCGGCCCTCCGCGTCGCAGACCTCGTAGCGGTTCTTCCCCTCCCAGCCGATGAGGATTTCGAGCGCCTCCCGGAACTGGCGCATGCGCACCTGGGCCGCCGTCAGCACGGCCTCCAACGACAGGCGCAGCTCCACGCTCATGTAGCGCGGGTCTCCCGGAGGGCCCTTTCCGGCGAGCATCTCCTGGGGCGGGTCTTCCTGGGGAACACCCTGCTCGTCGGCCGTGGGACGCGGCGCGCGTGCGCCCCAGTCCAGCTCCAGCTCCGCGTCGTTTCCCGCCCAAGGCTTGTTGCCCATGTCGCGGAGCCTTAAGTGGCGCCCTCGCGGGATGCAAACGGGGCGCTTCGGACCTCAGGGGTCGCTGCTCGACAGGGGAAGCCAGGTGGGCTGGATGTCCGGAGTGACGACCCCCTGCGCGGGGAGGTCCACCTCCGCGCGGTGTATCACCCAGTGCGGGGCCAGGTGGTTTCTGCCCATCAGGACGTAGGTGTAGCGGCCCGCGGGCAGGTGCTCGAACGTGGAGGTGGTGTCCGACGCGGTGGGAATCCCCAGCGTCTCCGCGAGGTGCTCCAGTTCTTCCCAACTGCTTGGGGCCGGCACGGTGCCGGCGAACAGGTGGTAGCGGAGGACCGTCACGGCATGCGTCGGGTTGGTGGCGAGGGGCGAAGGTCGCAGCTTCAGCGTGGCGCCGCCGTCCAGCTCCTGGAGGTGGAGCACCTTGCGCTCGCCCGGCCCCAGCTTCACGCGCAGGGGCATGAAGCGGACGGTGTCTCCCTGCTGCGTCGTCGTCTCCCGGGCGATGAGGGTGTATTCCCCGGGCGCCAGTCCCGTCGCGTGGAAGTCGCCGCCGTCCTCCTCCAACATGACGGCCTCCGCGCCAGCCGGAGACAGGGGATGCAGGTAGAGGAAGGTGCTCACGGGCCGGCCCTCGCGGTCCTTCACCGTGCCATCCAGCCGGGCGCCCGTGGACACGCGCAGCTCCAGCGTCGTCTCTCCCGGGCCCACCTGCCGGCTCAGTGGCAGGTAGTCCGGATGGGAGGCCTCCAGGCGGAAGGATGCGCCCGACTCCATGGGAGGCAGCTCGAAGGCGCCATCGGCGGCGGTGCGCGCGTGCGCCAGGGATTGCTCCTCTGGGGCCTCCTCCCCCGCGGACGGGGTGAGGGGGAGGTACGCCTGCACTTCCACGCCGACCACTGGTGCGGACGTCGCCGCGTCCAGCACCCGGCCGCGCAGCCGACGCCCCGCCTTGAGGACCACGTCACCCAGGTCCGTGTCCTGGCCCGGCTCCACGTGGACCTCCCGCAGCACGCGCGCGAGGCCCGGCGCCTCCAGCGTCAACCACGTGCGGCCCGGCTCCTCCACGGGGATGTGGAAGGTGCCGTCCGGCTCGCGAAAGAACTCCTCGTTGACCTCGAAGCGGGTGATGGGCGTGCGGTCCTCGCGCACCAGCCGGCCCCGGATGCCCCCCTGATAGCGCAGCACCAGCTTCACGTTCGTCGACCCGGCCGCCGCGATGACCTGGGGAGTTCGCGAGCGGGCCGACTCGTCTCCCTGAAGCGGCTCCGCTATCAACTGATAGCCCTCCTTCCTGACGCTGAGCCTGCACGGGGTCGGCGACAGGTGTTCGAGCGTGAAGCGGCCCTGCTCATCCGTGATGGCGCTGGAGGCGTCATGGAAGGGAGAGCGGCCGTGGTGGAAGAATCGCGGGCGAGCGCCATCCTCGCTGGGGACGTAGGCGTGAATCTCCGCGCCGGGCATCGGCTTGCCGGCTTCGTCCACGACGAGCCCCGACAGCGACAGCCCCGGCTCCAGTCGCAGCGTCACCGTCTTCGTCTCCGCGCCCACGAGCACGACGGAGAGCGAGGCGCGGGGCGGGCCGCCCCGGTTGCGGATGGCCCGGAGGGAGTACCGGCCCGGAGCCATTCCCCGCAGGTTGAAGGCGCCCCGCGCGTCGGTCACGGCCTCGGTGGTGGGGGCGGAGTCCTTGCCGTCTTCCACCAGGGAGACCTGGATGGCGGGCAGCGGAGCGCCGTCGGTGGTCTCCACGGTGCCCTCCACGCTCGCGCCGCGTTTCATGACCAGGCGCACGTCCTGGGAGGGCACCTGGGCCTGCTGCCACTCCGTGTCCAGGAAGCCCAGGGCCTGCGCCTTGAGGCGGTGGAGTCCCGGCTCGGCCAGGTTGTGCACGAAGCGCCCATTCTCGTCAGTCGACGTGTAGACGCTCTCCGCGTTGTTGAAGGGGTCGTCCACGTCCCCTGCCTCGAAGGAGGCGGGCGTGCCGTCGCGCCGGAGCTTCGAGTCGTGGCGCGACGGCATGGCGATGACCTCCGCCTCCGTCAGCGGGTTGCCCTCCGTGTCGGTGACGAGCCCCTCCATGACGAACGCGCGCTTCAGGGTGAAGTCCAGGGGCGCCAGCGTCGCCGTCACCACCACGTCGCTCACCGAGAGGAACTGGTGACCCACGGCGGACACCGTGAAGTCGTTGTGGCCCAGCGTCGCCGAGTTGAACACGAAGCGCCCATCCGCCTCCGTCGTGACATCGGTGCTCGTGGACACGTCGCCGTGGGTGTTCAGCGTCACCAGCGCGTCCGGGATGGGCTGTCCCGCCTCGTCGCGCACCTGGCCCACCACCTTGACGACGGTGCCCAGATGCAGCGTCACCTCCACGTCGGCTTGCTCCTCCGCGAGCGTGGTCTCCGTCTCTCCCTGCTGGTCGCCCCGCCGCGCCCGTAGCACGTAGCTGCCCGGCGCCATGTCCTCCAGGATGAAGCGCCCGTCCGCGTCGGTGATGGAAGTGAGGGGGTCCTCGGAGTCGCTCTCGGGCTCGTAGTCGGAATCGTGGGCGCGGACCTGGACCCCCGGGACGGGACGTTCGTCCAGGAGCACCTGACCCAGGATGCGCCGGGGCCGGTGCAGCACCAGGTCCTCGGCCGAAAGCTCCTCCGGAACGAGGTTCGTCTGGTGCGCGGTCAAGAACCCCGGACTGGAGACGACCAGCGCGTAGTCGCCCTCGGGCAGCGGTCCGATGCGGAAGCGGCCCTCCGCGTCGGTGCGGGTCTCGAAGTAGCGCGAGTGCTCGGCGTGGAAGAGCGTCACGCTGGCATCCACCACGGGCCTCACGGCCTCGTCCACGACGCGGCTGGAGAACACGGCGCTCGGCTGGAGGACCAGCTCCACGTCCTGCGCGTGGGTCTCCACGTCCAGCTCCAGCGCGGAGCCCTGGGGCCCCACGGCCCACAGCGCGACGCTGCCCTCGGGCAGTCCCTCCAGCACGAAGGTGCCGTCCTGGGCCGTGGTGGCGCGCGTCAGCAGGGGGGCCGTGCCCCGGCCTTCGTCGATGAGTCCTCGCAAGTCATGCAGGGCCCTCGGGTCCTCGCAGGCGGAGGAGGACAGGGGCGTCTCGACATCCTTGCCGCAGGGGAGGCCGGACAGGGACTCGCCGGGCAGGGCCCGCGACGCGGAGACCTCCACCCCCTGGGCGGGCGCTCCGTCCTCGGTGAGCACGCGGCCTCGGAGGGACAGCGAGCCGCGCGGCGGAGGCGTGGGTTCGCTGGGGCCGGGCAGCTCCCGGGAGGAGGGCTTGGAGACGGTGGGCGTGGCGTCGCCATCGTCGGGGGCGCGGAAGGTGACGACGGCGATGACCGAACTCAGGCCAATCACCCCGAGCATGAGCGCCACCACGGCTGGCCTTCGCATGGTCCCCTCCCGTCGGGGGCCCACGCTAGCAGGGCGCTCGGGGCGAAGTCGCCGGGGGCTCAGGCGCGAGCGGGGAGCGACTCCAGGCGGGCCTTCTCCGCGACGATGAGGTCCCGGACGTGGTCGCGCAGGACGGCGACGTCGTCGAAGCCGCTGACGTCCACCGGGGGCATGACCTGGACGTGGCAGTGGGCGGAGGTCTGCATCACCAGTCCATGCTTGGGCAGGACGCGCGCCGTGCCGGTGAGGACGATGGGGATGATGGGGCAGCGCATCTTCAGGGCGAGCGCGAAGGCGCCATCCTTGAAGGGCTTGAGCTGGCCGTCCGCGGAGCGCGTGCCCTCCGGGAACATGAGGATGGGGACGCCGCGCTCCAGCCAGCGCTCACTCAGCCGCATCATCTTGATGATGCTCGGCTTGTCGCCGCGCACCAGGGGCACGTAGCGGTTGAGGCTCATGTTCCAGCCGATGAGCGGCAGCCGGAAGTTGGCCTGCTTGGAGACCCACTTGAAGGGGCGGTACAGGCCGAAGAGGACGAGGATGTCGCCGAGCGACTCGTGGTTGGACACGAGCACGGCGGGCCCGTGCCACGGCAGGTGCTCGCGGCCGTCCACCCGCAGGTGCCACAGCGGGTTGACGTAGAAATACAGCTGCGCCCAGAAGCACGAGTACAGGTGCAGCACCCGGCCGTTGCGGTCGAACGGCGTGGTGACAGCCCACACCACGATGGCACCCAGGAAGAGCACCAGGCTGGAGAGCGCGAGGAACGTCCAGAAGAGGATGGAGAACAGGAGTCGAATGGCGCCCGCAGTGTGCCACAGGCCCGCGAGCGGAGGGCAAGGGAGTTGGGAGAGGTGTCACGCCCGCACGTGGATGGCCACTGGCGCGGCGGGGAGCGGCAGGTGCGTCGGAAAATCAGAAGCGAGCTGATACTCCGATGACGCCAGTCGTGGCAGCACGACGAGCCGCGTGGCTTCGAGCGCCACCAGGGGCAGCGGCCGCTCCACTTCCAGGAACAGGACGCCTCGCGCCGTCAGCCGGGGTGGCGCGTGGGTCAACTCCACCGCGCCCGCCACCATGAACAGATGGGAGCCCGGCGCCATCAGCAGCTCCTGTCCTGGCGCGAGGACATGCTCCTCTCCGCGCAGCAGCCACGCGCGTCGCTCCTTCCGGGCCAGGTGCGCATAGCGGCGCTGCCCCCGCAGCATGTCGTCGAAGAGGCGCTCCGCCAGGGTGCCCCAGACCTTCCTGCACAGGCCCGCGTCCTGCTCCAACAGCAGACGCAGCGCGGCGCCTGGAATCCGCACCACGGTGGAGGTCGCCGCCGTGCGCACCGTCGCGGAGCGCCGACCTCCCACGAGCGTGGAGAGCTCCCCGAACACCGTGCCGCTGCCGAGCTGATTCACCAGGTCTTCATCGGTGCCGTTCCGGGCGAGCACATACGCCGCGCCCCGTGCGAGCAGGTACAGCTCGTCGCTCACTTCACCCTGGCGGAAGACATCGTGGCCCGCGGGAAGCTCCTGTATCTGGGCCCGCGCGGCGAGCGCCTTCAGTGCGCGCGTGTCGAAGTGGGCGAACAGCGGCGACGACTTGAGCTGCCGCGCCACCTTCCCGCGCAGCAGGCGGGAGCCTCCTGGCAGCCGGTACGCCCACTTCATCGCCGTCTCCACGGGCTTGCGCAGGCCGCGCCCGCACATGACGCGCAGCACACCGACGATGTTGGCCCGAGTCACCGGAGCGAGCGTCAACAGCCCGTGCCCCTGCGCGTAGCCGGGGTTGGCTTCGATGAAGTAGCGCGCGGAGAGCTTGTCGCACTGTCGCCAGTAGTCGCGCTCCACCTCGGAGTCGCGGGTGCACCAGCCCACCTGTCGCAAGAGCGGGTTCGTCGGGTCCACGCGGGCGAGCCCGAACTCCGAGCCGAGCTCGTCGAGGAAGGCGCGCAGTGGGGAGGGAATGGGCTGCTCGCGGCGAGGCCACAGCTCGGTGCAGTACTTGGCGAACAGGGCGTAGCTGGAGGGGTGGACCAGCGCGCCCAGGTAGTACGCGGGACGGCCCGGGTGGCGCAGCAGGTACTTCAGCATGTGGAACAGCCCGAAGCGCGTGTTGGTGTTGCCGCCCCGGTACGCGCGCAGCGAGCCGGCTTCCGCGCGGAACACCGCCGTCGTCACGCCGCCCAGCTGCTTCTCGAAGACGTGCAACGCGAAGTAGCCGACGAGCGCGCCCTCTTCGTTGCGGTGGAGCTGAATCCAGGTGTGCTCGGCGGTGGACTCCACCACGTACCTGGCGAAGCCCTCTTTCGTGACGCCCTCGAAGATTTCTTGATGCACGGCGTAGAGCGCGTCCGTCAGGTGTCGTCGCTGCTCTGCGGACAGGGACTGGGGGATGACGACCTCGGTGCTCGCAATGCGGGACATGGTGGAGCGGTTCTCCGTTCTTCTGGCGGCGGGCCTGCGCGGCGCCGTTGCCAAGTAAGTCCGGACATGACGAGCGAGGATGCCCACCAGGGGTGGATGCCGAGTCCTCAACGTCGACCGCGTTTCAGGGCACGTGCGCGCGTTCGAAGATGATGCGAGCCCTTGTACGAAGGTCTTGCTCGCGTCCACGCACGGGTGAGCGCGGGCAGGGCGCTTACGGCCGGATGGCCTGCCAGATGGGCGTCACGTCGCGCACCACCGTGCCCGCCTCGGGAATGTCGATGACCTCGCGATAGATGCCCCTCCGGTCGTTCGTCACGAGGAAGAGCGTCGCCTTGCCCGGCGGAAGGTTCCGGAAGGTCATCGTTCCCTTCTTGCTGCCTTCGTGAGGTAGCGAGCGTTCACGCAGTTCGACGATGTCGCGAGTGAAGACCAGGAGAGGGACCTCGCCTGCGATCAGGGCCGTCACGCGGCGGGAAGGGCCGCTCACGCGCAGCTCCAGGGTGGCGCCCGCGGAGCGGGCCTTTAAGGTGACGGAAACGTCGCCGCTCGAGGGAATCTGGACGTGTTGGGGCGAGTAGGTCTCGAAACTTCCTTCATGGGGGCTGGCTCGCGCCTGGTAGTCGCCTGGCGGGAGGTCTCGCACGACGACGCGCGGACCGTCTGGTGAGACTTCGACCCTCGTTCGGGACAGGCCCCTGTCTTCGCGGTCCAGGAAGACGGAAGCCCGCGCGGGCTGGCCCTGTGCGTCCAGGACGGAGACCTCCACCCGGGCGCCTTTATCGAGGAGCACCGTGAGGCCTTCCTGGGGGCCCGGGGCGAGCGTCAGCCGCTTCGTGGGGTACCCTTCAGCCATGACATCCAGCGTGGTGGAACGCTCGTCCACGTGAGGGATGGAGAAGGAACCATCCGGCGGCGTGAGCTCCTGGGTCCAGTGAGGCTCCAGTGGATCTCCGTGCAATGCCTCCGGGTTGATGAAGAGCATGGCGCGCGCCACCGGAGCGGAGGTCTCCGCGTCCAGCACGTGTCCGGCAACCCTGCGTCCTGGAGTCAGCCGGACTTCGCCCAGGTCCACCACCTCCGCGTCGTGATGCACCTCGACCTGTCGGACCACGGGCGCCAGGTTTTTCGCCTGGAGCACGACAGTCCACGAACCCGCGTGCTCCACGTTCAGGGAGAACTCGCCGCGGGGATGCTCCACGGTGCGCCCCCCGAGTTGGAAGCGGGTGAGGGGCTTGCCGTTGGGACCCACCACGCGGCCCTGGATGCGTCCCTGTCGCGACATGACCAGGCGGACAGGCGGTCCTCCCTCTTGGGCATGAAGTGAATCCAGGCCGGGCTGGCCTCCCGTGGAAAGGGCGGGCACGAGGTGAAAGGCCTCCTTCGTCACGCTCAGCTCCACCTCCCGGTTCGGCAGATTCCGTAGCGTGAAGCGACCATCTGACTGGGTGCGAGTGAAGGGGTCCCTGGACGAGCGGTAATGGCCCGCTCGCCACGTGGGGGTGGCATCAGGAGGTTCATGGATGAAGACCCCGGCACCAGAGAGGGGTTGTCCCCCGAGGTCCTCGACTCGGCCGGACAACGTCCAGCCGGCCGCGAGGCGCAAATCCACGTGGGCCTCTTGTTGGTCGCGCAGTTCCAGGGGCTGGGTGGCGAAGCGCTCCACGGCTCCGGATTCGTGGGCGGCTTCGAGCATGAACCGACCCCGCTTCAATCCCCCGAACGCATAGCGGCCTTGCGAGTCCGTCCAGGTCTTGCTCACCGCGTTGTCCATCCATGGATTGCTCGCCAGGTCTTCCTTGGGAGGCACGGCCAACAAGCGCACGGGGAGCCCGGGCATGGGCGTGTCCAGCTCATCGAAGACCGTGCCGGAGACCGTGGCTCCCCGTTTCAAGACCCAGTGGACCTCCGCATCCGGGGCCCGGACCTGGAGTTCTTCCTGCCGGAAGAGAGGGTCCTTCGTGAGCTTCAGGAGGAAGGTTCCTGACTCGGGGAAGTTCAGGTGGAAACGGCCCTGCTCATCCGACAAGGCCTCGTAGGGCGCGAGGCGTCGTGCGTCGTCGGTCTTGGAGAAACGAGGGTTGTCGACCGTGATGAGCGCGCCTGGCACGGGCCGACCTGCTTCATCGACGAGGACCCCGTCGACCCAGAGTGGAGTGCGCAGGGTGAAGTCGAGCCGCTGCGTGCCGGGGGCCAGCTTCTGGAGGGATGCCCTGGCTCGAAAATGGCGAGGAGCGGTGACGTCGAGGTCGTGGGGGATGGGGGGCAGCGGGCCGAGCCGGTAGTGGCCCGTGGCATCCGTGGTGACCTCCGTGCGCCACTGGAGCCTGGCACGCTCCAGGAGGGTGATGGTGGCGCCCTCGATGAAGGCTCCAGACTCGTCGCACACGGTCCCCTCCAGGAGGGTCGCGCGATTCAACTCCAGGATGACCTCGGACGCGGGGGCGTGGGTCATCACGTCGACCTGGGTCCTGGCGTGGAACTCGTCCCGGCTGGCATCGAGCTGGAACAGATGCGAGGGGAGTGCCTCGAAGGCGAAGCGTCCCTGGGCGTCCGTGGTGTCTTCGGTCCCGGGACCATGCCCCGTGCTGGTGAGGTCCCGCAGAAGGACTGTCGCGTTGGGGACAGGGGCTCCCTGGAGCATCACGCGGCCGACGACGCGTCTGGGCCGCAGGAGTTTAACGCGCATCTCCATCCGCGGGCTTTCAAGGGAGGGAAGCCAGCCGTCCTTGGCGAAGGCGAGGACATAATCGTCTCCGATGGGGAGGGGCCCGATGCGATAGCGCCCGCCCGTGTCCGTTTCCCCGTCGAAGAAACGCGTGGAACCCTGATGCACGACGGTCACCTGGACCTGGGCCAGGGGCGCGAGGTCCTCGTCGATGACCTGTCCCTCCAGGAACACGCCTTCCTCGAGCCGGAGCCGGAGCCCCTGTGTTCCCGCTGGGACATCCGGTTGCAGACGCGCTTCTCGCGAGCCGATGGCCCAGAGTGTGAAATCTCCCTCGGGGAGGTTGTCGAGGATGAAGCGACCGTCCTCCGCGGTAAAGGTCTCCGCGTACATGGGAGCTTCTCCCTGGCGCGAGAGGAGCAGCTCCAGGGTGGGGCCCGGGTCCGTGAGGAAACACAGCGGAAATCGGTCACGGTCTCCGCGACGGTGAGGCAGCACCTGCTCACAGGTCAGCTCGGAGAGTGTTTGACCTGCCTCGGGATGCGTGGCCGTGACGCGGACTCCGGCGAGCGGGCCTTCATCTCCGAGCACGACGCCCTGGATGCTCAGCGTGCCTTTGGGACGTGGCGCGGGGGGCGGGAGCACGAAGCCCGTTCCCGTTCGAGGCGCGAGTGCTCGCTGGGTGGCTGTAGGCGCTTCGGGCTTTTGGGGAAGAAGCCCACCCAGGATGCCCGCCAGCACGAGAACTCCGATTGCGACCATCACCCGTCGCTGCACCCGCATACCGCCTCCGCTCGCCACGCTCGCGAATTCAGCCGCGGCTGTGTCCGGGGCACTGACACCCAGGCTGGGATTTGGTTCGCGCGGTGATGGCTTTGTCGCGAGACGTGCGCGTATGCGGGGCGCTTACGGCCTGAGGGCCTGCCAGACGGGCGTCACGTCGCGCACCACCGTGCCCGCTTCGGGAATGTCGATGAGTTCCCAATGGATGTAATCCTGGTTCGGCCTCATCAGGACGAGCGTCACCTTGCCAGGAGGCAGGTCTCGAAAAATCCTGGCTCCGGCGTCGCTGGGCTTGCTGTGCAGTCCGCGGCTTTCCAACTCACTGACGTCACCGGCGCTCTTCGGCGGAGGGATTTCACCCGCGAGGAGGATGGGGCTCAGGTTGTCATCGGTCTTCACCCTCAGCTTCAAGGCAGCCCCTTCGGGCTGGGCCTTCAGGGTGATGGCCACCCTCCCGCTCGCAGGAATCTGGACGCGTTGGGGCGCGTAGGTGGCGGGGCGCTCGAAGGGAGAGATGGCTCGCACCTGGTAGTCGCCGGGCCCCAGGTCTCGCACGACGTACTGGCCGCTCTCAGGGACGAGGATGGGGTCAGCGGCCATGGCCTCGCCATCGCGGTCCAAGTAGACGGTGGCGTCAGTGGGCTGCCCCCGCGCATCCACGACGGAGAATGCCACGCTCGCACCTCGCTCGAGGAGCACCGTGAGACCTTCATGAGGACCGGGTGCCAGCGTCAGTTGCTTCAATGGGTAGCCAGGGGCTTCGACGAACAGCGTGAGGAGCTGCTCCTCCACGTTGGGAAACGAGAAGGAGCCATCCCGACTCGTCGTCACATGCCTCCCGAGCCGTTTGAGTGGCTCTCCGCGCATCTGGCCTGGAGCGACGCGAAGGCTGGCGCCCTCGACGGGGGCGGATGTTTCCGCGTCCAGCACGCGCCCAGCCACCTGTCGTCCGGGACTCATCCGCAGCTCGCCCAGGTCCACGACTTCAGACCCGTCATGCAGCTCGACGCCGCGAGACACCGGCGCCATTCCCCGTGCGCTGATGTTGATGCGGAGCGAGCCCGGACCGTCCACGTCCACGGAGAACTCGCCGCGTGGGTGCTTGACCTCCCAGGGCATTGTGAAGTGCGTGATGGGCTTTCCGTCGGGGCCCACGACGCGCCCCACGACGCGCCCCTCCCTCTTCATGACCAGACGCACCTGGGTGTCACCCTCGCGCACGAGAAAATCCCCGAAGTCGTGGTGACCACCCGTGGAGAGGTGGGGTGCGAAGCGGAAGCCCGTACTCCATACGCCCAGCTCCAATTCCGGGTGCTGGAGGTACCGCAGCGTGAAGCGCCCATCGGCCCCCGTGCTAGCGGCGGGCGGCTCGCCACAGCTCCTCCGGCGACGTCGCCACTCAGGCACCTGCTTCGAGGTCTCGAAGATGCCGACCGCGGCATCCGTGATGGGCTGGCCGGCGGTGTCCTCGACGATTCCCGACAGCATCCAACCCGCCACCAGTCGCAGGTCCACTTTCGCTTCTTCCTGGTCGCGCAACTCCACCGACTGGGAAGCGCTGCGCTCCAGGGCTTTGGATTCGTGGAGAGCTTCGAGCATGTACCGCCCCGACTTGAGTCCGCCGAGCGTGTAATGACCTTGTGGGTCCGTCGTGGTTTCGCTCACCGGGAACGCATCGGATTCCTTGCTCCACAGGCTCACCCTGACCTTGGGCAAGGGCGTTCCCAGTTCATCCCAGACCGTCCCCGAAACACTCGCCCCCTGTTTCAGGACCCAACGGACATTCGTGTCGGGAGCCTGGACCTGGAGGTGGTCCTCCACGAAGCGCTTTGACCGAGACTTCAGGGTGAAGGTGCCAGGCCGGGCGAAGTCCAGGTGGAACCGTCCCTCTTCATCCGACCGGGTCTGGAGGCTGCCGATGGCGAGTGATTCATCGACGGGCTCTTGCTCCTCCTCGTGAAGCTCGATGCTGACGTCTGGAATCGGGCGGTCTGCCTCATCGAGGACGACGCCATCGACCCAGACGGCGGTGCGGAGCGTGAAGTCGAGTTGCTTCGTGCTGGGACCCGGCTCGGGGATGGCTTGCTTGATGCGGAAGTAGCGACTCGCCTGAACCTCGACCTCATGGGGCCTGAGGGGCAGAGGGCCCGTCCGATAGTGGCCCGCGGCGTCGGTCCTTGCGCTCGCTGCTTCGTGCTGATTGACGCCACGGACGGAGATGGTGGCTCCTTCGATGCCAGCTCCAGCCTCGTCCCGCACGCTTCCGTCGAGAAGCGCCGCACTGCCCAGCTCCAGGGTGACCTCGGACGAGGTCCCGGGGACCGTCAAGTCGACCTCGGCCAGTGCGTGTTGCTCGCTCTGGCTGGCACTGAGCTGAAAGGAACGGGGAGGGAGAGCCTCGAAGGTGAAGCGCCCCTGTTTGTCCGTGATGCGCATCGCGGAGGGCGGGCTCCTGTACCACCGCAGGGTTACGTCATGCAGGGAGACCGTCACGTCGGGGACGGGTGAGCCCTGGCTCAACACCTGGCCGGTGATGCGCCTGGGGCGATGGAGTGTCAGGGGCTCCGAGAGTTCCTGGCTCACCAACGTGGGAAGCCAGCCGTCTTTCGCGAAGGAGAGGGCATATCTTCCGGAAGGAAGCGGACCGATGCGGAAGCTGCCGTCCGTTCCCGTTTCCCCGTCGAAGAAGCGGGTGAAGCCTTGATGCACGGCCATCACCCGGACCTGGGCCAGGGCCGCGAGGTCCTCGTCAATGACCTGTCCCTCCAGGAACAAGGCTTCTTCGAGCCGGAGCTGAAGTCCCTCCGTGCCCGCTGCGACTTCCTGCTGGATTCGTGCGGCGCGCGCTCCGATGGCCCAGAGGGTGAAGCGACCTTCGGGCAGGCTGTCGAGGGTGAAGCGACCCTCTTCCCCGGTGAGTGCCTCCGCGTACACGGGTGCCTCGCCCTGGCGTGAGAGGAGCAACTCCAGCGTGGTGTCTATCTCATCGAAGAAGCACTCTGAAAACTTCGAATGACTCCCGCCGGTGTAACTCCGCAGCACCTGCGAGCAGGGCAGCTCGGAGAGTGTATGACCTGCCTCGGGACGCGTGGCCGTGACGCGGACTCCGGCGAGCGGGCCTTCATCTCCGTGTACGACGCCCTGGATGCTCAGCGTGCCTTCGGGACGCGGCGCGGGAGGAGGCAGCACGATGCCCGTTCCCGTTCGAGGTGCGGATGCGCGAGGCGCAGAGGTGGCGGTAGGGGCTCCGGGCTTGAGGAGGAGAAGTCCACCCAGGATGCCCATCAGGGCGAGAACTCCGAATGCGCTCGTTGCCCGTCGCTGCACCCGCATGCCGCCTCCGCTCGCCACGCCCGCGAATGCAGCCGCGGCTGTGTCCGGGGCACTGACACCTGGGCTGGGATTTGGTTCGCGCGGTGATGACTTTATCGCGAGACGTGCGCGTATGCGGGGCGCCTACCGCCGGATGGCCTGCCAGACGGGCGTCACGTCGCGCACCACCGTGCCCGCTTCGGGAATGTCGATGACCTCGCGATAGCTGCCCCGCCAGTCGTTGGAGATCAGGATGAGCGTCAGCTTTCCGGAGGGGAGGTTCCGGAAGGTCATCGTTCCCTCCTTGCTGACTTCATGAGGAAGGGAACGTTCGCGCAGTCGCGAGAAGTCGTAGCCCTCGCGCGACCAGGAGTCTTCGCCGGAGACGAGCACCAGGGTGAAGCGCGGTGGGCTGCGCACGCGCAGCTCCAGGGTGGCGCCTTCGGACCGCGCCTTCAGCATGATGGAGACTCCGCCGCTCGCGGGAATCTGGACGCGCCGCGAGTCGTAGCTTTCCAGCCTCCCTTCGCCAGCAGCGGCGTGCATCCAGTAGGCGCCTGGCGCGAGGTCTCGCATGACGAAGAGTCCCTCGGCGGGGACCTCGATGGTGTAGGGGGACGACTCCCTGCCTTCACGGTCCAGGAAGACGGTTGCGCTCGTGGGTTGACCTCGCGCGTCCAGGACGGAGAACACCACCCGCGCGCCCTTCTCCAGGCGCACCGTGAGGTCTTCCTGGGAACCTGGGGCCAGGTTCAGTTTCCTGGAGAGATAGCCGCGGGCCCGGACGTTCAGTGCGGAGGAGCGCTCGTCCACGCGAGCGATGGAGAAGCTTCCATCCTTCGCGGTGTACGCCTGGGTCCAGTATGTGTAGGGGTGGAGCGTCACGCTGTCGAAGTGTTCCACGTCGGGGATGAGCAGAGCGCCCTCCACCGGGGCGGAGGTCTCCGCGTCCAGTACACGTCCGGCCACCTTGCGTCCCGCGCTCATCCGAAGCTCGCCCAGGTCCACCACCGCCGTGTCGTGAGGCACCTCGACCTGACGGAATACCGGCGCCAGGCCCTCGGCCTTAAGGATGACGGGCCACGAGCCCGCGCTCCCCACGTCCAGCGAGAACTCGCCTTGGGGATGCTCCACGTCCTCTCTCATGAGCTGGAAGCGCGTGAGGGGCTTGCCGTCCGGGCCCACCACGCGCCCGTGGATGCGGGCCCGTCGCGACATGACGAGGCGGACAGGCGGTCCGCCCTCATGGGCATGCAGTGAGTCGAGCCCGGGTCTGCCGCCGGTGGACAGGTGAGGCGCGAGGCGGAAGGACTGCTTCGTCACGCTCAGTTCCACGTCCTGGCTCGGCAGGTTTCGCAGCGTGAAGTGCCCGTCTGACCGGGTGCGCGTGACGGGGTCCGCGGCGTGGTGGCGATGGCCCACGCGCCACTTGGGAGTGGAGTCCGGCGGAGACTGGATGAGGACGTCGGCGCCGGAGAGCGGTTGTCCTTGGGTGTCCACCACGGTGCCTGACAGCGTCCAGCCCGCCTCGAGGCGCAGGTCCACGTGGGCCTCCTGCCGCGCTCCCAGCTCCAGGTGTCGGGTGACGAAGCGCTCCACGGCGCCGGATTCGTGGACGGCTTCGAGCACGTACCGTCCTGGCTTCATGCCCCCGAATGCATAGTGGCCTCGCGTGTCCGTCCGGGTCTCGCTCAGCACCTCTGGCCACGGGCTGCTCGTCGTGCCTTCTTCGGGCGGCTCGGTCGACAGGCGCACGAGGAGCCCAGGCATGGGCGTTTCCAACTCGTCGAAGACGGTGCCGGAGACAGTGGCTCCTCGCTTCAAGACCCAGCGGACCTTCGTGTCCGGGGCCTGGACCTGGAGCTCCTCCATGCGGAAGCGAGGCTCGTCGAGGAGCTTCAGGAGGAAGGACCCCGGCGTGGGGAAGTTCAGGTGGAACCGGCCCTGCTCATCCGACCGGGCCTCGTAGGGCGCGAGGAGGAGCGTGTCGTCGGTGTCCTCGGAAGGAGGATTGTCGACGGTGACGTACACGTCCGGGACGGGGCTCCCTGCTTCATCGACGAGGACCCCGTCGACCCAGAGCGGGGTGCGCAGCGTGAAGTCGAGCCGCTTCGTGCCAGGACTCAGCTCCGCGAAGGATTCGCCGGTGGGAAAGTGTCGAGGGGAGGTGAGCTCCAGTTCATGGGGCGCGAGGGACAGCGGGCCGAGCCGGTAGTGGCCCATGGCGTCCGTGGTGGTCTCCACGGACTGGCGCTGTGCTCGACGTTCCTGGATGAGGAGGCGCACGCCTTCGATGGCGGCTCCGGCTTCGTCCGTCACGGTGCCTTCCAGCATGGCTCCGGGGCCCAGCTCCACGACGACCTCTTTCTGGGTGTCGTGGGTCTTCATGTCGACCAGGGCCCTGCCGTGGTGCTCGCCCTGGGTGGCGTCGAGCTGGATGTGATGCGAGGCGAGCGGCTCGAAGGTGAAGCGTCCCTGGGCGTCCGTGGTCTGCTGCTTCGCGGATCCTGGGGGCATGATGCCCCGCTCGTTGAGGGTGATGTCTCGCAGTTGGACTGTGGCCTGGGGGACGGGGGCGCCCTGTTTCGTCACTCGACCGACGAGGCGGCGGGGACGCAGGAGCTTCACGGACTCGGCGAACCAGGAGCCCTTGAGGTCCGGAATCCAGCCGTCTCTTGTGAAGGCGAGGGCGTAGTCTCCTGCGGGGAGCGGGCCGATGCGAAAGCGCCCGTCCGCGTCCGTCTCCACGTCGAAGAAGCGGGTGAAGCCCTGATGCACGGCCATCACCTGGACCTGGGGCAGGGCCGCGAGGGCCTCGTCGATGACCGTGCCCTCCAGGAACACGCCCCCTTCGAGCCGGAGCTGGAGTCCCTCCGTTCCCGCGAGGACTCCCGGTTGCAGCCGCGCACCTCGCGGGTCGATGGCCCAGAGAGTGAACGCTCCCTCAGGGAGCTGTTCGAGGGTGAAGCGGCCGTCTTCGTCCGTGACGGTCTCCGCGTACAGGGGCGCTTCTCCCTGGCGGGAGAGGAGCAGCTCCAGCGTGGTGGCGGGTTCCGTGTAGAAGCACAGGGTGAATTCCCGACGGTCTCCGCGACGGTGGGGCAGCACTTCCTCACACGTCAGCTCGGAGAGTGTCTGATGTGCTTCGGAGCGGGTGGCGGTGATGCGGACTCCCGCGAGGGGGCCCTGGTCTCCGTGCACGACACCTTGGATGCGCAGGGAACCTTCGGCCCGTGGCGCGGGCGCGGGCAGGATGAGGCCCGTGCTCTTTCGTGGCGCGGGGGCTCGGCGGGGGGCGGGCACATCCTCTGACTTCAGGAGGTACGGCACTCCCAGCGCGCCCACCAGCGTGAGCACCGCGAGGGTGAGCGCCACCCGTCGCGACTTCCGCATGTCGTGTCCACTCGCCACGTCCGGGAATGTAGCAGTGGAGGACCCCGGGGCGCTGACGCGAACCTCGCGTGCTCGTCACCCACGTGCGTGTCGTGCGTCGACGCGGTTCGTGAGACTCGACAATCCTCTACGGGGTGTGGCGCTTGAGTCGCCGCCATGCAGGCGTCACGTCGCGCACCACCGTGCCTTCCTCGGGGATGTCGATGAGTTCCCAGTGAATGTATTCCTGGTTCGGCCTCATCAGGAAGAGCGTCACCTTGCCAGGAGGAAGGTTTCGAAAAACCCTGGCTCCGGAATCGCTGAGCTGGCTGGGCAGTCCACGGCTATCCAGCTCACTCACGTCATTGGTGCGCTCCGGCAGGGGGACTTCACCCACGAGGAGGATGGGGCTCAAGCTGTCATCGGTCTTCACCCCCAGCTTCAGGGTTGCCCCTTCGTGCCGGGCCTTGAGGGTGATGGCAACCCTCCCGCTCGCTGGAATCTGGACGCGCTGGAGTGCGTAGGTGGCGGGGCGGTCCCAGGAAGAAATGGCTCGCACCTGGTAGTCGCCGGGCCCCAGGGTTCGCACGACGAGCAGGCCGCTCTTTGGGACCTCGATGTAGCGAGAGTTCATGACCTCGCCATCGCGGTCCACGTAGACGGTGGCGTTGGTGGGCTGCCCCCGCGCATCAAGGACGGAGAACTCCACTTTCGCGCCGTGATCGAGGAGCACCGCGAGACCTTCCTGAGGTCCAGGTGCCAAGGTCAGTTGCTTCAAGGGGTAGCCACCGGCCTCAATGAACAACGTGAGGGAACGCTCCTCCACGTTGGGAAGCGAGAAGGAACCATCCCGGGCTGTCTCCACCTGCTCCGCGAGACGGTGGAGTGGCTCTCCGCGCATCCGGTCTGGAGCAATGCGAAGTGTGGCACCCGCGACGGGCGCGGACGTCTCCGCGTCCAGCACGCGCCCGGCCACCTGACGTCCAGGGCTCATCCGCAGCTCGCCCAGGTCCATGACCTCGGACTCGTCATGCAGCTCGACCGCTCGGGATATCGGCGCCATTCCCCGTGCGCTGATGTTGAGGCGGAATGAGCCCGGGCTGTCCACGTTCACGGAGAACTCGCCGCGCGGGTGCTTGACCTCCCAGGGCATGTTGAAGTGCGTGATGGGCTTTCCGTCGGGGCCCACGACGCGCCCCTGGACGCGTCCCTCCCGCTTCATGACCAGGCGCACGTGGGGGGCACCCTCGCGGACGAGAAAGTCCCCGGAGTCATGGTGGCCGCCCGTGGAGAGGTGGGGCGCGAAGCTGACGCCCGTGGTCCATGCGCCCAGCTTCAGTTTCGGTTGCTGGAGGTTCCGCAGCGTGAAGCGTCCATCGGCTTGTGTGATGGTAACGGGTGGCCCTTCACAGGTCCTCTGATGACGTCGCCACTCCGGCGCCGACTCTGAAGTCTCGAGGAGGCCGACCGCGGCTCCCGCGATGGGGTTGCCGGCGGTGTCCTCGACGATTCCCGACAGCGTCCAGCCCGCGGCGAGGCGCAGGTCCGCTTGCGCTTCTTCCTGGTCGCGCAGCTCCATCGATTGGGATGCGCTGCGCTCCACGGCTCCGGAGGTGTGTATGGCTTCGAGCACGTATCGCCCCGACTTGAGCCCCCCGAGCGTGTAGTGGCCTTGTGGGTCCGTCGTGGTTTCGCTCATGTGGGGCACATCGGGCTCCTGGCTCCACAGGCTCACGCTGACCTCGGGCAAGGGCGTTCCCAGTTCATCCCGGACCGTCCCCGAAACACTCGCCCCCTGTTTCAGGACCCAGCGGACATTCGTGTCGGGAGCCTGGACCTGGCGTTGGTCCTCCGCGAAGCGCTCTGACCGAGACTTCAGGGTGAATGTGCCAGGCAAGGCGAGGTCCAGGTGGAATCGTCCTGCTCCATCTGACTGGGTCCTGGCGATAACGAATGATCCACCGCTGGGCGCTTGCGGCTTCTCATGAATCTCGATGCTGACGTCCGGAATCGGGCGACCTGCCTCATCGAGAACGACGCCATCGACCCAGACGGTGGGGCGGAGCGTGAAGTCGAGTCGCTTCGTGCCGGGACCCAGCTCAGGGATGGCTTGCTTGATACGAAGGTAGCGACTCGCCGAGACCTCGACCTCATGGGGCTTGAGGAGCAGAGGGCTCGCCCGATAGTGGCCAGCGGCGTCGGTTCTCGCACTCGCGGCTTCGTGGTTGTCGACGTCACGGACGGTGATGGTGGCTCCTTCGATGCCAGCTCCAGCCTCGTCTTGCACGCGTCCTTCGAGAAGGGCCGCATGGCCCAGCACCAGCGTGACCTCCGACGAGGTCCCAGGGACCTTCAAGTCGACCTCGGCCAGCGCGTGTTGCTCACCCTTGCTGGCACTGAGCTGAAAGGACTGGGGCGGAAGCTCCTCGAAGGTGAAGCGCCCCTGCTTGTCCGTGATGCGCATCGCGGAGGGAGGGCTCCTGTACCGCCGCTGGGTGACGTCATGCATGGAGACCGTCACGTTGGGGGCGGGCGAGCGCTGGTTCAACACCTGGCCGGTGATGCGCCTGGGGCGAAGGAGTGTCAGGGGATTGTCGGGCCACTGGTTCGCCAACGTGGGAAGCCAGCCGTCTTTCGCGAAGGTGATGGCATACCTTCCGGAGGGAAGCGGACCCATGCGGTAGCTGCCGTCCGTTCCGGTTTCCCCGTCGAAGAAGCGTGTCGACCCTTGATGCACGGCCATCACCCGGACCTGGGCCAGGGGCACGAGGTCCTCGTCGATGAGCTGTCCCTTCAGGAAAAAGGCTTCTCCGAGTCGGAGCTGAAGTCCCTCCGTACCCGCCGCGACTTCCGGCTGGAGTCGTGCGTCGCGCGCTCCGATGGCCCAGAGCGTGAAACGACCTTCGGGCAGGTTGTCGAGGGTGAATCGACCGTCTTCCGTGGTGAGCGCCTCCGCGTACACGGGGGCCTCTCCCTGGCGTGCGAGGAGCAACTCCAGGGTGGTGTCTTCCTCATCGAAGAAGCACTCCGGAAACTTCGCGTGACTCCCGCCGGTGTGCCGCCGCAGCACTTGCGAACAGGGCAGCTCGGAGAGGGTTTGACCTGGCTCGGGGCGCGTGGCCGTGACGCGGACTCCGGCCAGGGGACCCTCGTCTCCGACGACGATGCCTTGGATGCGCAGGGTGCCTTCGGCCCGTGGCGCGGGTGGAGCCAGGATGAGGCCTGTGCTCCCGCGAGGCGCGGAGGCTCGGGGAACAGACGGGGCATCCCCGGGCTTCGGGAGGTGCCACATGCCCAGCGCGCCCACCAGCGTGAGCGCTCCGAGAGTGACCGCCATCTTTCGCGACGTCCGCATGCCGCCTCCGCTCGCCACGCTCACGAGTGTAGCAGCGGACGTCCCGAGAGCCCCGAGACCCGGAGTCTCGATTCAGCCAGCTTGGAGCGCGGCGATGGAGTCGCGGGACTCCAGCGTTTGCGTCTGCGCGCCCTCGGCCTCGAACAGCTCGCGCAGCCAGGGGTGACAGGTGAAGGCAATCACCTGCTGGTGCTCGGCGAGACGGGCCAGGAGATGGATGGCGCTTCGGGCCCGGCCGGGGTCGAAGTTCACCAGCACGTCGTCCACGATGAGCGGCAGCGCGCCTCGGGTCTCTCCGAAGTCGCGCACCACCGCGAGACGGAAGGCGAGGTAGAGCTGCTCGCGGGTTCCCCGTGAGAGCTGAGCCGCGCTCCAGTCCCGCTCGCCGTCGCTCACGCGCAGCTCACGCTCGTCACCTGCGGGGATGAACACGCGGCGATAGCGGCCCTCCGTCAGCAGGGCGAAGTGCTCCGAGGCGAGCTGCACCACGCGCGGCTGCTGCTCCTCCTCGAAGCGTCGACGCGCGCGTCCCAGCAGGGCCAGCGCCAGCTTGTCCTCCGCGTAGCGCGTGGCGAGCTCCGCCACCTTCGCGCGCAGGGTCTCCTCCTGGATGCGCAGGCGCGCGAGCAGGTCGTCGTTCTCCCACTGCTCGAGCTGGTTCTGCGTGGCGCCCTGCTCGGTGAGCACCTCCTTCGACTTCTCCTGCGCCTCCGCATGTCGGGCGCGCAGCTGGCTCAGCACCGTGCGCAGACCTTCTTCTCCGCCCAGGGCGCGCAGGGCTTCGCGGGCCTCGGTGTCGGACAGTCCCGTGCGAGCCTCGATGCGGTGGGCCAGCTCTCGCGCATGGCGGGTGAGCTCCGCGTGGCGGTGTGCCTGCACGGCGCGCCGACGGAAGGTCTCCTCGTCACCGCCACCGCCCTCGGAGAGCAACGCCGCGAGAGCGGCTTCTTCCGTGCGGCACAGTTCATCGAGGTGGGCCTTCTCCTCGCGCAGCTCGCGACGCCGCTCCTCCGCCGCGCGTCGCTCCGTCTCCTGCTCGCGTGCTGCCTCCAGGGCCGCGTTCACTCGCAGGACCACCAGGTCCATGGAACCTGATGACTGGGACACGGGCGCTTCAGCTTCAGGGAGGAGGCCTTCCATTGCCAGCGCTCGCAGCCGAGAGACCACGTCCGCGCAGGCCGCTTCATCGGCGGACAGCGCCGCCTCGTCCGCGACCAGGTCCTGCCACCGCTGCCGCAGCGCCGAGGCATCGCGCCACAAGGCCAGCGCCGCCTGCGCGGGGAGCCCCGCCGGGAAACGTCGCGCCGACAGACACGTCGTCAGCTCCATGCTCAGTGACGCGTGCCGCGCCTCGTGCCCGCGCAGCAGCTCATCCGCCTGTCGTTCGTCGCGCAGCGCCAGGTCATGCGTGGCGCGCAGCGTGTCCCGCTCGCGTGACAGTGCCTCGCGTCGCCCCGCGTGCTCCAGTGCCTCCGCGAGCACGCTCTCGCGGGCCGTCATGTCCGAGGACGTCGCCGCCGGAGACAGCCCCGCCTCCGTCGCGGAGGCGAGCAGCTCCCGACGCGCCAGCTCCTCGCGAGCCACGTACCCCGAGAGCTCCACACGCAGTCGCTCCTCCTCCTGCTTTCGCGACTGCTGCCGAGCCTCCCGCGCCCCACGCTCCGCATCCCGCGCGGACTCCACCCGCCGCCGCGCCAGCTCCAGCAGGCCCGTCAACATCAGCCCACCCGCGAGCCCCAGCACTCCCACCACCGTGCCCCCGAGCAGCCACGCCGCCACCGCGAGCGTCACCGCCACGGCCGCCGCCACCGGCACCCACCACACTGGAATCACCGGGCTCGACGCAGTCGGAGGCTCCGTCACCAGCCCCCGCAGTTCTTCAATCCGCCGCCGGGCCGCCATCTTCTGCTCACCCAGCCGCTCCAGGTCCAAGCGCGCGTCGCGCATCCGCGCCAGCCCCGTCTGCTGCTGTCGCACCTGCGCCGGACGGACGTCTGGAAGCTCCGCGAGCTCCGACTCCGCGCGCGCCAGCACACCCTCCAGCCGCTCCCGCTCCGAGCGAGCCCGAGCCAGCGCCCCACCCACCTCGCGCCGCCCCGTCTCCTCCACGTCCAGCCGGGACGACAGGGCCTCCAACCCCGCGCGAGCCCCCGCGCTCAAATCCAGCGCCACCAGCCCTGGCCCATCCACACCAAGCCCCAGCTCCTCCAGCGCCGACTCCACCTGTCGCCGCTTCATCCCCAGCGCCGCGCGCCGCGCCGGCAACGCCCGCACCAGCTCCGAGCGCTCCGAGTACGCCGCCACCGCGGCCCGCAGCGCGTCCTCCTGCCCTCGCACCGGCGAAGGAGCGGACAGCCGCGCCAGCTCCGCCTCCGTGAAGCTCAACTGCTCCGCGAGCCGGGCCACGTTCCCGCGATGCGTCCTGCTCTGATTCAGCGCTGCCTCCAGCCGCGCCTCGCCGCCCTGGGGGAACGTCTCCAGCGCGGGGAGGGACTCCAGCTCCGTCCGGGCGGTCGCCAGCGCGGCGACATCTCCCAGCGCCGACTCCAGCCGCGCCAGTCGCTCCAGCTCGCGGCTGTCCTCGTGCACGCGCGACTCCAGGCCGCCCAGCTCGACGCCGAGTGACTCCAGCCGCTCCCGCTTCGCGAAGTAGAGCGCGGGCCGGTTGCCCACGTCGCGGAGCTGCTCCTGCACCTCCTCCAGCTCGCGCAGCTTCACGTTCAACTCGGACTTCGAGCCGGTGGGCTTGTAGAGCTGCTCGGCGCTCTTGCTCAGCTCGGACATGGCGACGGGCAATCGTCGCGCGCCCTGCATGCTCGCGGCGACGAGGGCCTCGGACACTCCGCGCTCCTTCGCGAACTGCTCGAACCCCGTCAGCTCCTCCAGCCGGAAGGCGAAGACATCGAAGAACAGCTCGCGTGTGACGTGGCCGCGCGCGGCGTGCAGGCGCTCCTCGGACACGGGCTCGCCCTCGGACCCGAGCACGGTCAGCGTCTCCGACTTCTTGCCCCGAGGCGCGGCCATGCGGCGCACGAGCAGCGGCCCCGATGCCGTGAAGAGTCGAAGCTCACCGCCGATGGTCGTGTCCTCGTCCAGGGCGGCATACCGCTCCGGGTTCCCCCGGCGCTCGAACCCGAACAGCACGGCGCGCAGGAAGGCGAGCAGCGTGCTCTTGCCCGCCTCGTTGGGGCCATGGAGCAGATGCAGCCCGGGCCCCAGCTCCAGCGTCAGGTCCGAGAAGTGCCCAAAGCGCCGCACCCGCAGCGTATCGATGCGCAACCCTGGCTTCATGCCCCCTCCTCCTCTTCGTGAAGCGCCTCCACGCCCAGCAGGCTCGCGCGGGAGATCCACTCCGTCCGTGGCATCTCCAGCACATCCACCCCCAGTCGCTTCAGCCGCTGGCCCAGGCTGCCCAGCGCTTCCTGCTCCCACAGTCGCGCCAGCGCGACCGGGTCTTCTTCCAGCAAGCGCGCCTCTTCCAGCAAGGTGCGCGCGAAGCCGCCTTCCGTCTGGAGCGCTTCCCAGTCCAGTTCCGGACGACTTCCATCCCGCAGTGACTCCAACAGCACCGGCGGATGCCCCCGCGCCAGTCGCGCGCGCAAGTCCTCTTCCAACTGCGCCAGCGCTCCGGGCCGCGTGAGCTCGCGATGCAGCGGCCCGCGCCCCGTGAGCACCAGGCGCACCGCGTGGCCGTCCAGCTCCCGCGCGCACGCGGCGTCCACCACCTCACCCACCGTGCCCAGCAGCGCGTCCAGCGTGGCCACGCCCGTCAGCGGCACCTCCAGCCGATGCCAGCGCACCGTGTCCACCGGCACGAAGCGCCGCCGCATGCCCCCGTCCTCCACCTCGACCAGCACGCAGCCGCGCTCCCCTGTCTCCAGCGCGTGCCGTCCCTGCGGATTGCCCGGGTACACCGCCATGCCGCCACCGGGCAGCATCAGCTCGCTGCGCGTGTGCACGTGTCCCAGCGCCCAGTAGTCCAGCCCGCGCGCGCCCAGGCCCGCGGGGGTGCAGGGCGCGTAGTTGGCGTGTCCCTCGGCGCCGCCCAGGTTCGCGTGCAGCAGGCCCACGCTGAAGCCGTCCCCGGTGCGACGGAAGCGCGCGGACAAGTCGTCGCGCACCTCCACGTCCGGATAGGAGATGCCCTGCACGCGGCACAGCCGACGTCCCTCGCGCCGCACCTCCGCCTCTTCCCAGTCCGGGCCGAACACCTTCACCGACGAAGGCAGCCCCAGCGTCCCGGTGTCGCCGCTGAGCGGATCATGATTGCCGTGGACGATGAAGGACTCGATGCCCGCGTCGTGCAGCCGCCCCAGCTCGCGCCGCAGCGCCAGTCGAGCGCGCACCGAGCGGTCCTTCACCTCGAACAAGTCTCCGGCCAGGAGCAGGAAGGCGACGCGCTCGCGCAGGCACAGGTCGACGATGCGCGACAGCGCGCGAAAGGTGGACTCCTGGAAGCGTCCCAGCAGGGGTCCTTGTGCGGCCACGCCACGGAAGGGAGTGTCCAGGTGCAGGTCGGCGGCGTGGACGAACTTGAAGTGCATGTCGGGCCCCGCACCGTACCCGAAGCACGGCGAGGAGCCTGCTTTCCACCCGCGGCGCCCGCGCGCTGTCAGCCAGGCGAGAGGCGCTCACTTCGCCGCGACGTCGAGCCTCCGCCAGGACGGCTGTAGGGTGACTGACACCGTCCCTCCCGCCGGGATGTCCAGCTCCTCCATGTGGAACTGACCGGGCACGTCGGACGTGTGGAAGAAGACGGTGACCCTGCCCTCGGGGACATGGGTGAAGACGACCTCCGGGTTGTCCTCCCTGTACTGCCAGGGCAGGCCCTGGAATATCAGGTGGCGCAGCGCCGATGAGGTGCTGGGAGGCGGCACCACGCCGGGTACCAGTCCCAGGCCCACGCCCACTTGCGAGGGCAGGCGCAGCTTCACCGTGGCCCCTCCCGTCGCGGGCAGGAAGGCCACCGTCAGCGCTCCGCGCTCGGGCAGGTCCACGCTCAACGGCTGGAAGTCCGGCAGTGACTCGTTGCGGTGCCGCGCAATCAACTTGAGCGCATAGCGGCCGGGCTCCAGGCCGCGCAGCGTGCTCACGCCCTTGCCCATCTCGACCAGGCCTTCGTCGCCCGCTCCCTGGTAGCTGATGAACGCGTCCAACGGACGGCCCTGGCGGTCCCTCGCCGTCACCTTCACGCGAGCGCCAGACTCCATCCGCGCTGTCACCTTCTCCTGCGTGGCGGCCACCGGGACGCGCAGCTCGCGGTAGTTGCCTGGGTGGCTCATCCGGAGGGTGTGGGGACCGGAAGCCACCTTGTCCAGATAGAACTCGCCGTCGCTGTTCGTGCGCGCGCCCGCGAGCTGGCCCCGCTCACCGTCCTCGTCAGGCTCGGCGTCGAGTTCGACCGTGGCGCCCTTCACCGGCGCGCCTGTCTCCGCGTCGAGCACCAGCCCCTGGATGTAGCGCCCCTCCTCCAGCCGGATGTCCCCCAGGTCGACATCCGCCACGTCCACGCCGCCCTTCACCGCGCGCGTCGCCGTGGGCATCTCGTACACGCTGAAGAGGTACTGACGGGTGATGGGCTCTTCGTGGAGGGGGACGGCGAAGGTGCCGTCCTCGCTCTGGACCCGCGTGTGTCCGACGGTGAAGGAGTGCTGGGGCGCGCCGTCTGGTCCGAGGAGCCGTCCCCGGACGTGGGGGTGGCGCCGGAACACCAGCCGCACCTGCTTCGTGTCCGCCGTGAAGTGGACGTCCTCGCCGCTGCGCACGACTCCCGAGCAACGCTCCGGCAGCAGCTCATGGCCTGGCTTGATGGCGAACAGCGCATGGTCGAGGGGGCCCAGGCCGCGAAGGACGAAGCGCCCCTCCGCGTCCGTGAGGACACCGCGCGGTCTCTCGTGCCGGTCCCCGTGGATTTCGATGAACTTGGGGCCATCGACCCTGGCCAGGGACTGGGCTCGCACGGAGAGGCCCTGGACGGGCTGGCCGGCGGTGTCGACGGCGATGCCCTCCAGCGAGTGCTCCTCCTGGAGCCGCAGCTCCACCTTCGTCACCGTGTCCGGCAGCAGCTCCACGTCGGCCCAGACCCTCCGGTCCACGCTGGACGCCCATTGCTTGGCCTCCACGCGATAGCGCCCCGGGTAGATGCCCTTGCGGCGGAAGTGGCCCTGGTCGTCCGTGCCCTCGGTCTCCAGCAGGCGTTCCTGCTCGTCGTCGTGGTCCAGCGGGAGCACGTTCACCATGAACCGCGCCACCGGCAGGCCGCGCGCATCCGTCAGCGTCCCCTCCACCGTCGCGCCCGCGCGCAAGGTGAGCGTCACCTCGGGGCCAGGGGCTGTCGCCACCACGGTCTCATGGACGTAGTCGTCACTGCGCGCCGTGATTTCGTAGGAGCCGCCGGCGCGCGTGGCATCCATCACGAAGCGTCCGTCCCGGTCGGAGAAGGTCAGCTCTTGCGGCTCGTAGTCCTCGGGGCCTTCGGTCCCCATCAGCTCCATCGCCAGGGGCACGCCCGATATCGGCTGGCCCGCGCCGTCCACGACGCGACCGGTGATGGTCTGCGTGCGCTTCAGCGTGAAGTCCCGAGGGCCCATGCCGCTAGCCAGCTCGTGCTCCTGGCCCACCGTCAGGTCCACATGGCCTTTCGCCTCGACGGTGAACTCCCACGGGCCGGGCTCCACGGGGCCCAGGCGGTAGTGGCCGTTCGCCGCGGTGACTGCCTCCAGGGACTCCCGTCCGCCCTGTCTGAAGTGCGCCTTCACACGCGCGCCCTCCACCGCGCCGTGCGCATCGTCGAACACCGTGCCTTCGACCTGGAGCGCCTCGCCCAGCTTCAACACCACCTCGGGAGGAGGCGTTGAGCCCAGCTCCACTCGCGCGAAGGCGTATCGGCCCCCTTGCTCGACTGTGAGCGCGTACCTGCCCGTGCTCAGCTCCAGCGTGAAGCGTCCCTCCGCGTCCGTCTTCGTCCGGGGAACCGGTGCCCCGTCGTCCAGGTCGGCGCGCGCCGCTCGGACCTCCACTCCCGGAACGGGCGCTCCGTCGGACAGCACCCGGCCGTGGAGCGCGCGGGGCCGATACAGCGTCACCTCCCGGACCTGGTCGCTGTACCGCTCCGGCGCGAGCGTCGGCAGCCAGCCCTCCTTCGTCGCGAGCACCTGATAACTCTGGCGGGGAAGGGGCCCCAGCTTGAAGCGGCCCTGGTCATCCGTGCTCGTATCGAAGAAGCGGGTGTGGTGCATGCTGACCGCCGTCACCGCGACGCCCGCCAATGGCTCGCCGTCCCCGTGGACCTGTCCTGTCACGAACCACGGCGGCTCCAACAGCAGCTCCACGTCCTGGCTGCCGGAAGGAACGGCGGGGCGCAGCGCGGTGCCCCGCTCGGAGAGCGCGAGGAGGGCTTGAGGGCCCTCGGGCAGTCCCTCCAATACGAAGGCGCCGTCGTCGCGCGACACGGTCTCCGCGTGGATGGGAGCTTCACCCTGCCGCGCGAGCAGCAGCGCGGTGAGCGTGTCCTCCACCTGCGGCAGACACCACGGGAGCTTGCGCCGACCCTGGGACGCATCGACCAGCGCCTCCCAGGAGGGAAGCACCTCCTCCGGACAGGGGAGCTCCGACAACGTCTCGCCCGCCTCCGGCCACGACGCGGAGACGCGCGCGCCCGCCACGGGTCGACCCAGCGAGTCCACCACGGTGCCGCGAATGGACAGTCCCGCTCCCGCCTGCTCCGCCCGCGTGGGCGCGGACGTGCGCGGAAGCGAATCCCCCGAGGCGCGCCGGGGCGCTGGAGCGACTTCGCGCGCGGGCGCCATGGGCTCGGTGCTTCCGAGCATCCACCACGCCAGGAGCGCGAGCACCCCCGCGATGACGCTCCCCCACTTCCACCCGCGCATGATGTGCTCCGGCTGTCCGACGACGTCGAGTCGTCACGATAACAGCCGGAGCCCACCTGGCGCGGTTGGCGCTACCGCACGGTGCCCGCGTCCGTGCCCTTCGTCGGCTTGCCGGACCCGCCCGTGCCCTGGTGGTCCAGGGCGCCCTTGTTGTCGCCAGAGCCACCCATGGCCCCGGAGTTGTCCTCACGGCTCCGCTCACGGCACCCCGTCATCGTCAGGGCCGCCGCCACCGCCGCCACCGTCAGCCATCGCGTGAAAGTCCTCATCGCGCGCTCCTCCCTTTTTTAAGGCTCGCCCAAGGCTGGGGCCGCACCGCGCGCGGGGCATGGTGTCCCGGGGTGCTTGCTTGCTCGTCAGCCCCGGGCCGGAGGACAGGCGCGGTGCTCAGTCCTCGCGGCGCAGCACGAGCAGCGCGTACTCCAGTCCGCCATCCATCAACGCCTGCTGGAGTCGCAGGTGCTCGCGGCGGGACTCCCCTCGGGCGAGGACGCGCGCCGGAGGCTGACCGGGGGACGTGAAGCGCTCGTGAGCGAGCAGCTCCAGCGTGAGAGACCAGAAGCCCACCACGCGCGCGGACACATCGTCGCGGACCTCCAGCTCCAGTCCGGCGGCGTGCGCGGCGGACAGGTATTCGTCCAGGGAGCCGATGCGCGTGCGCCAGTACCGGTCGAAGGGCGCGGCCAGCTCGGGGCGGCCCAGGAAGCAGTCCGCGATGGCCACCACGCCTCCGGGCCTCAAGAGCGCACGCACGCGGCGGAACCACTCCGCGCGCGGCAGGTAGCTGCTGCTCTCCACCGCCACCACGGCGTCAAAGCAGGCGCGGCCCGGGACCGCGAGCGCGTCACAGTGCAGGGGCTTCACGCGCGCGCCCACGCCCTCGATTTCGGCGAACGTGCGCACCAGCTCCACGTGCGAGGGCACGTTCGTCACCGCCGTCACCCAGGCCTGATGCTCGGCGGCCCAGTACAGCGAACCGCCGCCCAGGCCGCAGCCCACGTCCAGCACGTCGGCTCCGCGAGGGAACGAGCCCACCGCGCGCGCCAGCTCCGCGAGCAGGGCCTCCTGGGAGGCGTGGACGCGCTCGCGCACGAGCGGCTCCGGCTCGCCCGGTGGAGGCACGTCGTCCACCAGCCCCACGTGGAAGTGGATGCGGGGGCCGGGCCCGTAGCGACGGAGGATGCGCTCCGTCTTCTCCTCGTAGTAGGCGGCCACCGCGTCATGGCGGGCTTCACACCGTGGGGGTTCCGCCCTCATGGCTCCACCTCCGGAAGTATCGGTTCGATGCGGCGCAGCGCCGCGTCCAGGCAGCGCAAGTCTTGTCCGCGCAGCGCCTCCGCGGCCTGCCTGCCCCACGTCACCACGGTGAGCCGGTCGCTCGGGGGCATGGAGGTGAAGCGCGGGTCCTTGGAGCGGATGTCCTCCGCCACATGGGCGGCCACACCCAGGCTCAGGCCCACCGACACCGCGCGCTCCTCCAGCCACGTCCCCGCCCAGAGCACGCGCAGGTACGCGGCCCACTGTCGCCCGGCGATGCCCTCCGCCACCCGGCGGAACAAGGGCTCGCTCCACGCCTGGGCGCGCACCTCCAGGGCCTGCGGTCCCGCGGCTTGCGCCAACAGCCGTGCGCTCTCCTCCATGGCGTTCGGGAGCACGCGGGCGCGAGGCTCCGCCAGCGTGGCCCAGGCGAGGTTCTGCAGGAGGAACTGCGCGCACGGGCCCATGCGCAGGGGCGTGTCGTAGTAGGTGCAGTCGCCGTCGATGAGGTCGTCGGCGAGGTTGCCCGCGCAGAAGATGAAGAAGAGGCCCACGCCGCGCGCCGTGAGCACGGGGCGCTCCAGTCCGGCCTCCGCGCCGGCTTCGTAGAAGAGGGGCAGGGGGCCCGGCTGGGCGGCCTCCAACGCGGCGAGCACGTCGTGCTCCGACTCCTCGGGCAGCTCCAGTCGCCGCAGCACCCGCAGGGCCTCTTGGTAAAGGGCTCCACCGCTCATCGGTACTCCCTGGGCAGAAACAGGCGCAGCAGGGCTCCGCCGTCCGGGGCGTTGCGTCGGTACAGCATTCCGCCGCTGGCGCGCAGCAGGCACTCACTGGTGTACAGGCCCAGGCCGGTGCCCTCGGGCTTGGACGTGTAGAGCTCCTCCGCGGGGACGTCGAGGAGCGCGGCCGGGAAGCCCGGCCCGTCATCCGCGATGACCACTTCCAGCCGGCCGCTGAGCGGCTCCACCCGGGCCTGGATGCGCACGCGCGAGGCGCCCTGCTTGCCGTCTCCCTCGCAGGCGTTGAGCACCAGGTTCTCCACCACCCGTCGCAGCGTGGTGGCCCCGCCTCGCATCAGCGCGCGCAGCGGCTGCCCCGGCTCCACCGCCACCTCGAAGTCCACGTCCGGGAAGCGCAGGCCCATGCTGGTGCGCACGCCCTCCAGGAGCGGCGTCAGCTCCACCGGCTCCGGCTCCGAGCCGACATAACGCCGGCCCTTCGCGCGAATCTCCCCGACCATGTTCCGAATCTGGGTGAGGCTGTCGTTGAGCGTCTTGACCAGGTCCTCGAAGTCGCCTCGGGCCAGCGCGTTGCGCTGCACCCCCATCACCGCCAGCATGTCCGCCGCGGTGCCCGCCGACATGAGCGCGCTGTCCAGCTCGTGGTGGTAGCCGAGGATTTCCCCCAGCGCGCGCGACAGCCGGCCCACGTCCTGCTCCTGCTGTTCCAGCAATTGCGCCTGCACGGCGGCGCGCAGGCGCTCGGCCTCCGCGCGGGCCTGGTCGTGCTGCACGGCGAAGGTGCCCAGGTACAGCTCCGCGGTGAGGGCGGCGGGGCCGATGACGCCGAACAACACCAGGTGCTCTGGGCTCTCGAGCAAGGGCAGCGCGGCCACCAGCGCCAGCGCCGTGCCCAGGGCGAGGAAGGGCTGCCGGGGCGTCACGCGGTGCAGCCGGCCGTGGAACGCGGTGGTGAAGAGGAAGAGGGAGGTGATGACGGTGGCGCCCTGCAGGTCCGACATCGCCATCAGCGCGGCGAGGAAGAAGTGCAGCGACGTCACGCCGAGCAGCAGCCACAGCCAGCCCCACGTCTCGATGTGGCGCCGCTTCCGGTGGACCGCGGAGAAGAGCAGGCCGCTGACGAGCATGGGCGCCGCGCACAGCAGCCCGTCGACGAAGGAGATGCCGAAGAGGGTGCTCGCGCCCGGCGCCCACGCGACGGCGGCGAGCACCGCCAGCACGACGGTGGTGAGCGCCCACCAAGCCCCCACGCCGGCGGCGGCGAGCACCTCCGCGGTGTCCTGGGCACGCGTCCAGCGCCGGAACGAGGCCGTGACGGCGGCGCCGCCGGCGAAGCGCGTGCTCATACGGTGGTGGACAGGGTGCAGCCCGCCACTCGTTGGAACTCGTTCACCTCGCGCGTGGCGTCCTCGACGCGCTGACGCAGCTCCTGGACGAGCCGGGAGTGTCCGCGCCGCGTGACGCGGACCTCCACCTCTCCACCGGCCAGCAGGTGGTGCAGCGCCTCCATCACCGGCTCCAGCGCGGGGTTGAGTCCCACCGCGCCACCGGGGCCTTCCACGGCGCCCAGGTCCTGGATGCGCTGCAGGTAATCGCTCACCGCGCCGACCAGGGGGACGCTGACCAGCCGGGGTCCCCAGGTGTCGTTGTCGCTGCTCATGTCGTCTCTCCCCCGGGCGCCCGCTGGCGTCCCTCGCTGCGGTGGTGGTGGTGGCGCGCGGGGCCAGACGCCTCACGCGGGGCGTCCGCCTCTCGCCGCGCACCTGGGGGGCTGCTTCGAAATGGCTTTCGATGCGACACGTGTCGAAGCCACATGCTGGTTGCCCCCCGCGAACCAGGCAGGCACGACTCCTTCGTCGCGCGAACGGAAGCAAAGCGAGCCGTCAAGGACGGAGTCAAACCGCTGGAGCCGCGAGTGTTCTTTAGTGTCCGGCGACACCGCCCCGGAGGGTGGCGAGGTGGTGGAGAGCCGACGTGATGTCCGCGAGGCGACTGCCCTGGGAGCGGGGCCTTCCAGGCGGCCGGGTGCGCTGAGGGAGGTGTCCACCGCGCCCCGCCGTTCCCACCGTTGCCGGGGGTGCCGGCATGGCCAGGGTGAGACAGGTGAGCGAGCATGGGGCGGAGGGCGGTGTCGAGCGCGTCTACCACGAGCTGCGGCGGACGATGCGCGTGACGGGCGTGGACGTGTCCTTGCGCACGTGGGCCGCATACCCGCGCTTCTTCGTGGCGATGTGGGAAGCGCTGGGGCCGAACGTGGAGACGCGCGCCTTCGAGGAGTCCGCGCTGGGCCTGTGGCAGGAGGTCCTGGACTCGACGGTGCAGTGGGAGGCGCTGGGCGCGTGGGGCGCGACGAGGCTGGGGCCCAGCCAGCGCTTCCACGCGCGCGGAGCCCTGGAGCTGTTCGAGACGATGCAGCCTCGGGTGATGTTGATGGTGTCCGCGGTGCGGATGGCGCTGGAGGGCCAGCCGGTGGGACAGCAGGGCGCCCTGGGGACGTCGGAGCGGCTGGAGCGTGGCGTCCCCTCGCGCATGGCGGCGATGGACTGGGTGGCGGAGAAGCCGGGCGACGCTGTGCTGCGGACGTTGTTCGCGGACATCGTGAAGACGGTGGGGCCGCCGGGAGTGCCGGGTGAGTACCGCGCGCTGGGCTGCTGGCCCTCGTATCTGGAGACCGCGTGGCGACGGCTGAAGCCGCGCATGAAGGACGAGGCCTTCCAGCGCGCATCGGAGCAACTGTTGGAGTCCGCGCGACGGCGGGCGCGGGCGCTGCCGTACCCGGTGGCGTTGAGTCGCGAGCGGGTGTCGGCGTTGGGGGAGAACGCGGAGGCGGTGCTGAAGGTGACGCAGGCGCTGGAGCGGCGCTCGCCGGCCTTGCTGTTGAACCTGTCGCGGCTGGTGCAGGACGTGCCGGACATGCTGCGTCAGCCGATGCCGGGAGCGTCCCGGCTGGTGCCGGACTGGGTGGCGGCGGAGGAGCTGCGATGAACTGGCGCGAGTGGCAGGGACGACAAGAGGTGATGGAGCTGGGCAGTCGGTTCGTGAGCTACGTGGACTGGGGCTCGGGGCCGCCGGTGGTGCTGCTGCACGGCATTCCGAACTGGGGCTACCTGTGGAGCGGGATTGCGCCGGGGCTGGCCGAGTCGTACCGCGTGCTGGCGCCGGACCTGCTGGGCTACGGGTTCTCCGACCGGCGCGACAGGTTCGACCGTTCGATATCGCGGCAGGCGGAGGCGCTGGAGGCGTGGATGGACCGCCTGGGCGTGGTGGACGCGACGGTGGTGGGGCACGACGTGGGCGGCGGCGTGGCGCAGCAGCTCGCGGTGCGCTTTCCCCAGCGGGTGGGGCGGCTGTGTCTGATGGACAGCGTCTGTTACGACGCGTGGCCCAAGGGGTTGATGGCGCAGCTGGGCACGCCCGCGATGGCGCGCAGGCTGACGCCGGAGCGCCTGACGCGCTTCTTGACGCAGGCACTCAAGCGCAAGGGCTTCGCGACGCCGCAGACCGCGGAAATGCTGGAGGGGTTGCTGGCGCCGTACGCGACGGAGGTGGGGATGGTGTCGCTGTCACGCGACGCGGTGGCGCTGAACACCAACCAGACGCTGGAGCTGGCGTCGAAGCTGGGGCACCTGGTCGTGCCAGTGCTGGTGTTGTGGGGGGAGAAGGACGGCATCCTGCCCGCGAAGTACGGCGAGCGACTGGCGTGGGACATCCCCGGTGCGCGGTGGATGAAGGTCCCGAATGCGGGGCACTTCGTCATGTGGGACGCGCCGCACGCGGTGGCGATGGAGCTGTTCCGCTTCCTGGAAGGGGTGTCGCCGGTGAGTCACGCGACGACGCGCTCGGTGGCGGAGGAACTCTGGGGCTCGGAGGCGCCCGCGCCCGCATGACGGGCGCCGCGTATTGTTGCCTTGGCGGGGGCGGCGTCTTGGTGCTCGCTCCCGGGCCGTCCTCGCGCTAGAGGCGCGGTATGCGTGACCGAATCCAGGCGGTGCTTCGTCAGTTGGCCCAGGCTCCCGAGCTCGAGGCTCGCTGGCTGCACACCCTGTCCCTCATGGAGTTCATCGGGGCGCGGAAGATTTCGCGCACGGTGGCGGACCGTCATCCTTCGCTGGAAGTGCTCGGACATCTGTCCGACGAGACGCGCCACGCGTTCGCCTTCAAGCGCCTGTCTGCCGAGGTGGCCGGGGGTGAAATCACCACCTTCCTCTGTCCGGAGGCGGCGGGCCGCTACTTCCAGGGGCTGGACCACGAGCTGGCCACCTGGGCCACCGCGCACACCGGCCAGCCCGACGTGTACCTGCACTACCTGCTCACCACGACGGCCATCGAGCGCCGCGCCATGGTGCTCTACCCGCTCTACAAGGCGGCCTCGCGCAACACGAGCGTCCGTGAGGAGCTGGGGCGCGTCGTCACCGAGGAGCAGAGCCACCGCCGCACCATCGAGGACGCGTGCGTGGCGCGCCTCACCGCCGTGGGCGCTTCGTTGGAGGAAGCGCTGGCCCTGGAGGAGCGCCTCTTCGGAGCGTTCCTCGCGGAGCTGGAGCCCGCCGTGGAGAGGGAGCTGGCGGCGCTGCCGTCACCCTCGGCCCTCGCGGCTTCCGACGTGGGCGCCTCCGCGGTGCGGGCATCGTCCTCGGTGAAGTAGGGGCGACGCGGACCGTGGACTACGACAAGGGCTGCGCGAGGTAGTCGCTCGCCACCAGCACGAGCTTCCCCTCGCGCCACTCCGCGCGCAGGTTGCGGGCCTTGCGCGCGCGCTTGCGACTGAGCTCCACGCCCACCGCGTCCAGGCCCATGGCGTTGGCCACGGCCAGCGCGGTGCCGTGGCCACAGAACGGGTCCACCACGGTGCGCGTGGACGTGTTCTCCAGGATGAAGCGGCAGGCGAGCTGACACGCGTCGACACCCATGCCGCGCGTCCAGGTGACTTCGCCCGCGTCCGCGAGGACATCCGCGGTGGACTTCGCCAGGTCCGGGCGCACGCCGCGCGAGAAGCACAGGAAGTGGGAGTACGCGGGCCGGCCGTACGTCACCGTCCCGGGGGCGCGGCGACAGACGACCTTGTGCCAGAGCAGGCCCAGGCCTGTCTCCTCGGCGGCGCGTGAGACGAGGTAGCCCTTGTCGACCCAGAGGCCTTCGTCCTTCACGTCCGTTTGATAGAAGATGGCGACGCCGTCATCGGGCACGCGCGTCATCACCAGCGCCGCCGCGCGGATGAACCACGCCTTCCACTCGGGCAGGGACAGCGAGGGGAACTCCGACGCGTCCGGCAGCGACGCCACCGCCGAGCACCCCGCGAGCACCGGCTGGGCCGCCAGCCACGTCAGCGCGTCCTCGCAGTGCACCGTGCGCCGAGCTTCGTGCCGCGCGCCGCCCGTCCCATCCCGTTCGTCCGCCATGAGGCGGCGGACTCTGCCAGAGCGGAACGCCGCCCGTGAGACAACCCACCACCTCCGCTCCCCGCCAACCCGACTCATACCCACCGCGAACGCCTACATGCGCCCCCTGGAACTCTCCTGAGTGTCATGGCTTGCTTTCGCTTCTGCACATTTCTTCAATACTGCTTTATCCTTTTCGTCTGAGGAGACGACATGGGCACGATTTCCGCATCTGACGGGACCTCGCTTCACTATCGCGTCATCGGCGAAGGACCGCGCACGGTGGTGTTGGTGCATGGGTGGATGGTGTCGGGTGCGGTGTGGGACTCGATGGTGGAGCGGCTGGACCTGACGGGGCTGCGGCTGGTGGTTCCGGACGCGCGCGGCACGGGTCAGTCGGGGAAGCCGGCGGGTGGGCATTCGTTGGAGGGGCTGGCGAAGGACGTGCTGGCGGTGGTGGACGCGGTGGGAGCCCAGCGCTTCTCGGTGGTGGGACACAGCATGGGTGGGCAGTTGGCGCAGTGGATTGCGTCGCACGTGCCGGAGCGGGTGGAGGCGTTGCTCTTGCTCAACTCGGTGCCCGCGTCGGGGCTGCCGTTGCCGCCGGATGCCGCGGGGTTGTTCCGGACGTCGGCGGGAGACCGCGAGAAGCAGAAGATGATTCTGGGCCTGGCCTGCAAGAAGCTGTCGCCGGAGTCGCTGGAGTCGCTGTTGAAGGACTCGGGGTCGGTGAGCGCGGCGTCGATTGAGCAGGCGTTCGACGCGTGGACGCAGGGTGGCTTCGCGGACCGGCTGTCGAAAATCGCGGCGCCGACGTTGGTGGTGTCGACGGACGACGCCTTCCTGCCGCCGGCCTTCTTGCGGCAGGCGGTGGTGGAGCCCATCAAGCGCGCGCGCATGGCTCACATTCCGGGCCCTGGACACTATCCGCAGGTGGAGAGCCCCCAGGAGACCGCGGCGGTGTTGTCCGCCTTTCTGGCGGGCTCCGCGCCCGCCTGATTCCGGCTTCGAGGAGGCAGCACGATGGCCTGGAACATGTCCTTCGAGTACGACGCGCAGAACGACGTCGTGACGGCCTACTTCACCGACTGCGTCCTGGTGAATGAGGAGGACGTCCTGCGTTGGCGGCGGGAGGTGGAGGTGCACCTGTCGCGCTACGCGGGGTCTGGCAAGGTGGACCTGCTCATCAACCTGGATGGGTTGGTGGTGAAGTTCACGGCGGGGCGAGTGTTCGGCAAGGAGCGGCGTGAGGTGCTGGAGCGTTTCACGCATCGCTCGTACCGGTTTGGTGGGGACGACATGACGCAGATGTTCGTGCTCACCAGCGGGGCCATCAACGGCGCGGCGGTGAATCACTACGCCACGCGCGACGAGGCCCTGGCCGCGCTGAAGGCCGAGCGCGAGGCCCTGCGTCAGCGCGGGCCGTCTCCGTTCGGTGGAGGCTTCGCCGGCAGCAAGGCGTGAGGGTGGGGCCTGTGCTCGGCCCCCTCGCGCGGGTGTGTCAGGGGGCCTCGGAATACGCGGCGCGGATTTCGGCCATGGGCAGGAAGAGCCGCAGGGGCCAGGGCGAGGTCGGAGGCTCGCTCTCGGCGAGCAGCGGCTCGTAGCCGAACCTCTTGTAGAAGTCGCGAGCGTGGGCGTCCTTGGCGTCCACGATGACCGCCACGGCGCCACTCTGGGCGTTGATGGTGAGCGCGCGAAGGTGGGCGTCTCCGAGGAGGTCTTCGCCATGGCCCCGGCCTCTCACGCGAGAGTCCCGTGCGAGGCGCGCGATGAGGACCGCCGGGAGCGGGTAGTGCGGCAGTCTCTTGCCCAGGTCGGGCGGAAGCGTCTCCCGTTTGAGGGTGGTCAGCGAGAGCGTGTAGTAGCCCAGGACCAGCGGTAGAGCGGGGTCGTCGGACGCGGTGCGCCGAAGGACCCAGGTCCGACTGATGTCTCGCTCCTGGTTCTGCCGGGCGGACTCACGGAAGAAGCGATTCAGGGCTTCGTGCTCACACGTGAAGCCACTGCCCGTGTCGCTCCGGGTCACCGCTTGAGTGATGGGGGCGGGAAGGACGATGTCGGACGAGGAGGGTGGTGGCATGAATCCCAGGCAAGTCCACGCGGGTTAGCGACGGCGTTGCTTGCGAACAAGTGCGCGGAGCGCGGCGGTGGGCTTCGCGGGCTTCTCGAGTCGCTTCACCACCCGGTCGAAGTCCGCATCCGGAAGGACAATCTCGACGGGGTCCTTCTGTGAGGCCTGCTCCATGTGCGTGAGCAGGGGCGTGCTGAACTCCCGCACGGTGCCCTGGGGCGTCCGTGGGAGGAACGCGAGCCGGGACCCTCGCCTGGCTTCCAGGGCGGCCTTCGTGAAGAGGGAGAGGGCCTCCTGGACCACGGTGCTCTTGTCGACCCCCAGCTCCTTGCTCAGGCGGGTGAGTTCCTTCATCGAGAAGGACGGCAGGGACGCCTGGAGACGTTCGGTCTGGGGCACGACGGGCTCCGTTCTCTTGGGGTTGCTGTGTACTGAGGTCATTAATACTCAGTTTCTACTCAGTTCAGGGTAATAGCCGAGGAGGACCGCCGCAAGAGACGGCCTGGATAGCAGGCGGGGCCGACATTGCTTGAAGGGGTGGGGCTACACGCCCGCGTACCACTCGTAGCCGCGCTCCTCCCAGTAGCCGCCGGTGGGCTCGGGGAGGAAGTTCACCTCGGTGAGGTACTTCACCATCTTGTAGCCGAGCTTCACCGCCGAGTAGAGGCGCAGCGGCGCGCCGTGCGCCGGTGACAGCGGCTGCCCGTTCATCCCGTAGGCGAGAATCGTCTGTGCGTGGAAGGCGCTCGGCCTGTCCCACGAGGACCAGTAGCCCGCATCGAACGAGCGCAGCTCCACGTAGCCAGCCCTCGGGTCCGCGCCCACGTACCTGGCGACGTCACTCACGCGCACGCCATGCCACGACGCCACCGCGCTCCAGCCCTCCACGCAGTGGTGCCGGATGCGGTACTCCGTGCGCGGCAGCCGCTGCAGGTCCGCGAGTGACAGCATCCCAGGCCGCTCGACGAGCCCACCCACCTTGAGCGCCCAACCTTGAGGCACGAGCGGCATGGACTCGGAGACGAAGTACTGGGGGAAGTCACCAGGCGGCGTGGCCTCTTCGGGCGGCAGCTCCGGAGCGAGCTGGTCCTCGTCGAAGAGAGCCCCCTGGAGCCGCTGATTGATGCGCTCCATGGCCCCGAGGAAACCCTCGCGAGGACGCGCGCTGTCACAGGCGGACGTCGTGAGCGCCGCCGCCCCGAGCAGGACGGAGCGACGCGTGAGGAGCAGAGGACGTCGCGACGGAACGAGGAGCCTAGGCATCCGGCTTCCTCCCGCCCGTCACCATCTCCCCGAACGAGCGCGGATGCAGCAACACCATGACCACGTGCCCCACCGTGAAGAGCACGAACGAGGCGAGCACGAGCAGATGGATGGCGCGCGCGGAGTCATAGCCGCCGAGCAGCGTGGCTAGCGCACCGAGCTGCACGGGCTTGTAGAGCGCGAGCCCCGAGAGCACGGCGAGGATGCCCAGTATCAGCGCGCCCGTGTACGCCAGCCGTTGCAGGCCGTTGTACAGCCCCTGGTCGGGAGGCTGTTTGCGCAGGCGCAGATAGAACGCGAGCGTGCTCACGGCGTTGCGAGTGTCGCGACGCGGGAAGAAGAGGCGCCGCCGCCACTCGCCGCTGAGGGCCAGGTAGAGCAGATACACGAAGCCGTTGAGCGCGAGGAACCCGCCGAAGGCGAAGTGCCAGCCTCGTGCACCCGCGAGCCAGTCACCGATTCGGGCCCACTCGGGAGGTGGCGTGCCCTGGAAGGGATACCAGCCATAGGGCCGCCCCTGCGTGCCGAGCATGGGATAGGCCGCGAGAATCTGCAGCCCGCTGCCCGCCATGATGACGAGCAGTGGCACGTTGACCCAGTGGGCCACGCGGATGGGCCAGGGCTGTGGGCGACGTGATTCAGGGGCTCGCACGACGCGGCAGGAGAACACCGTGCGTCAACGCCGTGCCGACGCTCCTGACGCACTGCCCGCTTCCGAACCGCGCTGCTCACCCGATGTCGTCCGCTCGACGCGGCGCTGCCTTGCGGGGCGGCGCGAGCAGGCGGGCCTCCGGGTTGGCTCGGCCGGTTGCTTGGGCGCATGGCCGCTTGCCGGTATCGTGAGACACCGGACATCGCCGAGAGGACGTCACCATGAACCGAGCGAACGCGATGCGACTGGCCCTGGTTGCCAGCGCGCTGGTGCTGGCCACGGGGTGTCATCAGGAGGAGCCGCTGGGCGTGCAGGTGGAGCCCGCGGGCTCGCTCCGGGTGGTCACCGTGCTGCCGCGCTCACTGCCGCTCGACACCGTGGCTCGCGTGGAGGCGTCCGCGACGCCGGCTCGGGGTGCTGCCGTGACCGCGGCCCTGAGCAGCTCCGAGGCACCGCTGTGGCAGGGCGTGCTGCGGAGCCTGCCTTCGGGGGCGGGAACCTCGGTGGGGGCGCGGGTGCTCGATGCGACGGGCGCTGTGCTGGGACAGGTGGACGTCCCGGGCGTGGAGTTGTTGAAACACCACGACGCGCTCGTCGTGCTGGTGCCTCGCGCGACGGACTCGGAGACGGCCCGCACGGCGCCCGTCATCGATGCGGTGGTGGGCTCGCGGGCATCGGTGTCTCCAGGAGCCGCGCTGAAGCTCCGTGCGCTGGCGCATGCCGTCGATGCGTCGGAGGTGCTGACGTATGCGTGGAGCGCGACCTCCGGCACCTTCGATGATGCGACGGCTGTCGACGCGGAGTGGACGGCGCCGCTGCGGCGTGGCGCGGTGAACCTCACGCTCGCGGTGACGAGCGCGCGAGGCGCGGTGAGTACGCTGCGCTTCTCGGTGGACGTGGAGCTGGCGGGCGGCGGGGACCTGGTGCACACGGCCTCGCTCAATCACGCGCCTGTCCTGACGGAGCTGGGGGCCCAGCCCGTGTCCCAGGCGCGCGTGGGGATTCCGGTGACGCTTCAGGCGGTGGGCGTGGATGACGACGGAGACGCCCTGACCTTCGCCTGGACCGCGACGTGTGAAGGGACTTTTGAGAACGCGGCGGCGGCGGCGACTCGCTTCACGCCGAGCGCCGCGCCTCAGGCCGCGTGTGACAACTGTCGGCTGACGTTGCGAGCGAGTGACGGCTTCGGGGCGCATCGTGAGCGCTCGTTGGACTTGTGTGTGACGAACCCGCTGCCGCCGAGCATCATCGGCGCCTCGCAGTCGGAGACGGACGTGTCGGCGGGGAGACCGGTGCGACTGACGGCGATGGCGGCGGACCCCCAGGGGGAGCCGCTGACCTTCGCGTGGACGACGAACACGGGCCTGCTGGGGAACGCGGTGCGCGAGAGGGACTCGGGTTCGGTGGACTGGGTGGTGCTGTCCTGCATACCCGTAGACACGCCTCCGACCATCACGCTGACCGTCACGAACCTTTCGGGCCTGAGCGCGACGCGGGAGTTCACGGTGGAGTGGGGGGACTTGCTGTGCGGCGAGTTCCCGTCGTGCGCCGCGACGCTGGAGGACTCGAGGGTGACGCTGGCGGCGGACTGCACCACGGAGCAGACGGTGTGGATTCCCGATGGATACACGTTCGACGGAGCGGGGCATGTGCTCACGGCGGTGGACCCGCGGGGACGGCGCTTCCGAGGCGCGGTGCTGAGCAGCCTGGGGACGACGGCGCACGTGCGAGCCGTGACGGTGGCGGCGCGAGGCCTGTCGGAGCTGGCGTGTGACGGCGGCGCGGCGCGGCTGCGGGGCATCCTGTTCGAAGGGGCGAGTGGCTCCATCGTCGACAGCGAGGTGCTCGACGTGAACCAGAAGGAGGGCGAGGGCGGTTGCCAGGAGGGCGTGGCCATCGAGGTGCGGAACGCGCGTGACGCGGAGACGGTGACCAGGGTGGAGGTGCTGCGCAACCGGGTGGCGCGCTACCAGAAGGCGGGCATCTCCGGCACGGGGCGGGTGGAGCTGAACGTGGAGGACAACCAGGTGGACGGCGGGGGGCCGGTGCCCTTCATCGCGAGAAATGGAATCCAGTTCAGTGATGGGGCGACGGGGCGGGCGACGGGGAACCGGGTGACGGGGAATGCGTACTCGGGAGGAGAGACGACGGGCTCGGGCATCCTCGTCGCGGGCGGGGCCTACTACGACATGGCGCTGTGTGAGGACGTCGTCATCTTCGAGAACACGCTGGTGGAAAACGACGTCGGCATCAACCTGTCCCAGGCGGAGGAGGACGGTGGACCCTTGTCTGTGTCGACGCGACTCCGGGTGACGCGGAACACGGTGGCGCATGATGGGCCGGTGGTGACGAACGGCTATCCCTATCAGGCGGGCATCTCCGACCTGGGAGGTGCCAACCTCATCAGCCAGAACCACGTCAGCGGGCCGGGGTACGCGCGCGAGACCGAGCCCGATGTGACGTTCGACGTGGACGTGGTGGCGGGGGCGGCATCGCGCCTGGAGTTCCTCACACCTATCCGGGAGACAGGAGTGGGGCAGTGCTCGGAGGAACTGGTGGTGCAGAGCCAGGACACGCGGGGCAACCTGTCCGCGCTGACGGCGCCGTCACTGGTGCTGGAGGTGGCGGGCACGGCGGCGCCGGGAGCGGTGCTCTACTCCGACGCGACTTGCACCCAGGCACTGGCCACTTCGGGAACGGGCTGGGCACTGGCGCTGGAGGGGCCGCAGCAGGAGGCGACGTTCTACTTCCGGGCGACACAGGCAGGAGCGCTGACGCTCACGGCCACGGGCGACGGCGCGAGCGGGACGCAGGCCCACACCGTTCGCTGAAGCGCCGCTGGACGGGTCAGACCTCAGTGAACTGAGTGCCGGTGATGTTCGCCTGCTCCAGTGCGACCTTGAGGTCCTCTGAAACGATGAGCGCGAGGTTCCATCCCCACGGTCGGAACACCTGGGCATGGCCGACGGCCTGGGCATCGATTCGCAGTCCTGAGACGGAGCGATAGTGTCCCACGCGCTCGGGTTGCTCGTGCTCTGGTTTCCAATAGAGAACCTCCCGGGAGGCCGCGTCGTCGATGCAGCGGATGAGCCGGGTGGCTACGAGCAGTACGTACTGGTCCGGTTGGCCTTGAACGTCCACGGGAATGAGCTGCACATCGTCGGGAGCCCGCTCCGCGAAGATGGCCGCTGCTCGGACATGGATGACGGGGGCCATGCCGAGCCCCGCGTTGGAGAAGTCGCGAGGGCGCCCGGGTTGGTCGAGGGGAAAGGTCAGGCGACCCGCGGCGGCAATCCGTTGGCCTGCACGGAAGCGGTAGGGGTCCTCCACTTCCTGACCGTGCTCATCCAAGGGGTCCCCCAGGTACCAATACTCGGCCTGGACGTTCTCGGAGAGCTCGAAGAAGCGGACGGTCATGGCGCGTTCTTACCGTGATTTGTGCTGGGTCAGGAGCCTGTGAATGTCTGTTCCCCGGGTCACTGCTTCCTTGGCCAGTTCCCTGAGGCCGAGCGTGAGTGCCCTGCGGCACGTCTCCACGGTGCGACAGGTGCTTGTCGCGTCGTTCAGCCGCTTGAAGACAAGTTGATGGTATTCCTGTGGATGTGGACCCTTGTGACCTGGGACATCGACGATGTTCTCGGGGTCCTTCAGCTCCATTCCCGCCTTCTTGAAGAGCTTCTCGAACCTCGGAGTCCAGGGGCCACCCCGTGCCGGGGAGACACTGTTCTTGTTCGTGGCGAGGTGGTGGTTCTGGCTCATCCCTCGTCCCGCCATGGCCATCGCGTTGGGAGCCAGCACGATGGTGATGGACTGGGCCGTGATGGCCACCGATTCCACACTGCTCAGGGCGGCGTACGAGTAACCAGCCTGGGTCTCCACTGCGATGGCCGCCTGTGCCGAGCCGGGCAATCGCAGGGACTTCGCGGCCAGTCCCGCCGTCTCTCCCACTGCCGCCGCAGCCAGCATCACGAAGATGCGCGCCGCGCTCTCGCCCATCACCTCTCCGTAGCTCTCTCCCGCCTCGCGGAGTTGGTCGAAGGAGGTGGCCTGGTCCACTCGTCGCACCAACGTCACCCAGCCGTCGATGAGGCGGAGCACCGTGTCCACGCCCAGATAGGCGATGGCGGCGGCAGTCAAGGTCGCCGCGACGCCTTTAGAAACGGGCTCGGGGAGTGACCAGAGGAGCATGTACATCGTCACGGACGCCGTGAGGGTGGATAGGAGCGCCTCTGGATTCGCCATGTCCGTGAAGGCTTCCGCGGTCTCCTCCCACACCGAGCTCATCGCGATGGCCATTGCCAGCGTGTATTTGCCATCACTGGCCAGCAAAGGGCCCTCTTCCAGCAATCGCAGGCAATCTCCAGGGCGACCCTTGCGCTGACACCATTGGCCATACGCATGTGTCAGCTCCTCGTCCGCATAGGACTCCAACAGATGGAGGTCCGAGGTCGCCCTGGCTTGCTGTGGGACGAGTCGCTGGCCGTGCTGCTCGATGCGATACACCCCACTTCGGGTGGGCATTCCGAAGCGCTCTCGCGCCTCGCTCATCGAGTGCCGGAAGGGTTTCACGTCTCGGGCGAGCGACGTGAGGGCCGCCACGAACTCCTCGTCATCAGGATGGGCCTCCTCCAACGGGTGGTCGGCATCTTCGTGAGGAATGACACTCCACGAGGCTTGCCCCGTGTGCAGGATGACCTGGCGGGTCGTCGAGCAGCCCGTGCCGAACAACAGCCCCAGGATGATGGCCCAGCGGAGTGCCATGGAGGTTCTCCATGCTTCGTGCGGAACGACGGACTCTACTCCGGTGACAGGGGATGCCGCCCCGTGGCCGTCACCTGCCGCATGCCCCACCGCATGGGGATGGTGCCGTCGGTGCGACGCAAGGGCTCCACGGCCTGGACAAAGGCGTGCTTGAGGGAGGCTCGCGCCGCCGTGGAGAGCCGATCCGCGTCATAGGTCGTGCTGAGCGACTCCCACGCGTGCTCCGGCGTCGCATCTCCCTGAACCTCGAGCCGGCGGATGTCCACGTGCGTGAAGCCGCCGAACAGCCCCGTCAGTCCTTCCACGGAGCGCACCCGCGCATCCCCCAGCGGCATGGGGACCCGCGCCTCCGCGGCCAGCAGGGGCTTGAGCAACCCCAGATACACCTCGAACGCCTCGCCTCGCACCAGGTCGCCACCGACGACGACGGACACCCTCCCCGTCGGCTTCAGCACCCGCTGTATCTCCGCGAGCACCGTCTCCACGTCGTCCATCAACATCAGCGCCAGATGGCTCAGCACCACGTCGACACTCGCCTCCGCGAGCGGCAGTGACTGCGCGCGCCCCAGATGCAACGTCGCCGCGCCGTTCAGCCGCGCCCGCGCCACCGCGAGCTCGTGCTCACTCATGTCGAGCCCCACCAGCGCGAGCCCGGGCTGGTTCCTCCGCGCGAGCAGCTCCAGCAGATACCCATCACCACACGCCAGGTCGAGCACTACCTGGGGGCCGTCCTCCTTCGGCACCGCCGCCTCCAGGAGCGCATAGGTGGACGGGAACACCTCACCGTCGCGCAGCACGGGAGCACCTCCGAACTCACGCGAAGTCACCCCGGCGAGGCGACGATGGAAGTCCAGCAGGTAGGACTCGGCGGGAGAGGGCGAGGACATGCCGAAATAAACCCACGTTCGCCGCATCCCCGCCACCTTCCGCAACTTCCGGAGCTGACGCGTGTTGCTACTCCCATGCCCCTGCGCGCCCTGTTTCTCTCTCTCGTCTGTGCCGTCCTCGCCTGTGCTCCTCCTGCTCCAGAAGAAGGGGCCACCGAGACGCCCACCTCTCAACCTGAAGCCACCGTGGCGTCCCCCCGGGACGTCCCGCACGGTCTGACGGCCCCCCTCGTCTTCCCCACGGATGACGCGAGCTGGCCCACGGTGAGTCCAGCCAGCACGGGCTGGGACGTGGCGAAGCTCAACGCCGCGCTCGACTTCGCGGGCTCCCGCGACACCCGGGCCATCGTCATCCTCCAAGATGGGAAGCTGCTCGCCGAGCGCTACTGGCTGGCGAACTCGAACTTCATGCGCGACATCGCCTCCGCGCAGAAGAGCGTCGTCTCCGTGCTCGTCGGCATCGCGGTGGACAAGCAACTGCTCTCGCTCGACGAGCGCGTCACTCCCATTCTCGGCGCCGGCTGGTCCAACACGGGCGCGCTGGCCGAGGCCCGCATCACCGTGCGCCACCTGCTGACCATGACGAGCGGCCTGAACACGTCCCTCGGACTTCAGGCGGCCCCCGGAACGACGTGGCTGTACAACAACGACGCCTATCACCGGCTGCGCATGATTCTGGAGCGGCGCACGGGCCTGGGCATCGACGCGCTCTCCCGCGCCTGGTTGTTCAACACGCTGGGCGCGACGCGCAGCCAGTGGGAGCAGCGCTCCGATACGGACAGCAAGGGCCTGCCCCTGTGGGGCCTGACGATGAGCGCGCGAGACCTGGCGCGCTTCGGCCTGCTGCTGCTCGCGGACGGGGCGTGGGCGGGAACCCGGGTCGTCTCCTCGGCGTACCTCTCCACCGCGACCCACTCCTCGCAGACGCTCAACCCCGCCTATGGCCACCTGTTCTGGCTCAATGGCAAGGCCTTCACCCTGATACCGCCGCTGAGCGCGCGCATCGACGGCCCGCTCATTCCCAGCGCACCGCAGGACGTCTTCGCCGGACTGGGCAAGGACGACCAGAAGGTCTACGTCAGCCGCTCACTGGGCCTCGTGGTGACGCGGCTGGGTGCTCAGGCGGGGACTCGCTCGGCGGAGACGCTGTCCGACTTCGACGAGGAGCTGTGGGCCCGAATCATGGCCGCGCGGCTCTGACCCGCGAGGCGAGGTGGGCCGCGAGCCGGTCGAAGTTCTGCTCGTTCGCGGCCTCCACGAACCCGCGCACCTTCTCGACCTCGTCCTTCGACTCGAACCGCATGCGCCACGTGAGCCGCGTCCGCGCCCCTTCGTCCGCGAAGTCCATCCGCATCTCGAAGTGATGCGTCTGCTGGTGGTGCTGGATGACGATGCGCTCGGCCGGCACCACCTCGATGAACTCCTTGTCCATCGCGTAGCGCGCTCCCTCCGCGCTCTGCATCGTGAAGCGCCACTTGCCGCCGGGGCGCAGCTCGAATTGCTCGAACGTGTTCGTCGAGCCTTGCGGCCCCCACCACAGCGTCAGCTGCTCCGGGTCGCTGAACGCCGCATAGACCTGCTCACGGGGCGCATCGATGAGCCGGGACGAGATGATGTCGCGCGAGGACTCCAGGATGAGCGCCAGCCGGTCGAAGTGCGCCGCCGTGCCCTCCTCGCGAGAGCGGGTGCCGTCTTCCCCGTCGAGGAACGCGGCCTGCTCGGTGAAGACCATCCGCGTCCCACCGGTCTTCGTGGCGTGGAGCTCCACCGTGGCCAGGGACACGGAGAGGTGCTTGTCGCCCACGCTCATGTCGTAGGCGTAGACCATCCGCTCGTTCGGGATGATGTCGTGATAGCGCGCGGTGAAGACGGTGGAGTGCTTGCCGCCGAACTGCCCATGCAGCAGCTCCTGGCCGCCCACGCGGAAATCCAGCTCGCGCTTCACGAGCGTCCAGCGGTCCGGCGGACCGATGAACCACTGCGCCTTCGTCTCCACGTCCGACCATGCGGCGAAGACGCGAGCGGGTGACGCCTTGTAGGTGCGCTCGATGGTGAACGAGCCATGCACGACGGGAGGGGTCTTCATGTCTTGGCCTTCTTTCGAGGGGTGGGGTTCGGGCGCTCGGGCCCATCGAGCAGCTCGCCGAGTCGGTCGAAGCGGCGCTCCCAGAGTCCGCGCCGGTTCGACAGCCAGTCCTCGGCCACGCGCAGTCCACCAGGCTCGAGCTGACAGGAGCGGACGCGTCCGATTTTCTCGGTGCGCACCAGCCCGCTCTCCTCGAGCACCTGGAGGTGCTGCACGACGGCGGCGAGCGTGATGTCGAGCGGCTTCGCCAGGTCGCTGACCGACAGGGTTCCCCGACTCAGCCGCTCGACGATGGCGCGCCGATTGGAATCGCCCAGGGCATGGAAGATACGGTCGACGGCGCCATGGTTAAGCATGGACTTGAGTATTGGCGAGGGGTCGCCGGATAGTCAAGTCGCGACTTGAGTATGGGTCGGGCCTGAATCGAAGCCGGGTTGCGGTGGCCTCGGCTATCCTGTCCGGGTGAGCCACCTGCTGAAGGAGTTGCTGGGACGCACGGAGGAGGCGCTCGCTCGGCGGGAGGATGATGCGGCCCTCACGCTCCTGTTGGAGGCGTGGAAGGAGTGCCGAGCCGAGCCCGTCATCGCGCTCATCCAGCGGCTCTCGGACCACCTCGCCACGGGGCTCCCTTTCTTCGAGGTGCCCATCCGCTGGGTCCTCGAGGAGGTCCGCCGGCATCCCACGGACCTTCCCCGAGCGCTGGGATGGCTGCGGGAACGCGCGGCGAGTCTTTCGCGCTGTGCGTTCTCCACGGACCTCGACCGGCTGCGACGATGGTGGCCCGCGGATCCGCGCATCATTCCGCTCCTGCTCACCCTCGTCCGTCTTCCGGGAGCGGAGACTCCAGGCGAGCTGAAGATGCTTTGCAGCCTCTTCATGTACGTGGGGGCGCCCTATGACGTGGAGCCCCTGCGCGAGCTGAAGGCCCGACTCCCTTCAACGCAAGGGGAGGAGGTCGAGCGGTTCGACCTCGTCATCCGGCTGGGCGCTCGTTGGGTTCCTCCCGTGCTCGATGCGGAGACCCTGGCGCGGTGTGACGCGCTGAAGGAGGTCATCGAGGAGCGGGTGGAGAGTGCGCGCCTCGACGCTGCGACTCGGGAGGCGCTGTTCGCCCGCGTCTATGAGGCGCCGGAGGATGACTCCGCCCGGCAGGTGTTGGCCGACCAGTTGCTTGAGCAGGGCGACCCACTGGGGGAGTTCATCATGCTCCAGTATGCGAAGGCGCCGGATGAGGAGCGCATCGCTCGACTGCTCGTGGCGAACCGGGAGCGGTGGCAGGCGCCGTTGGGACCTTACGTCGAGCGAGGCTACACCCGCTTCGAGCGGGGCTTTCCCGTCGCGGTCCGCCCGATAAAGGGGGACCACTTCCCCAAGTCCTTTCCCAAGCCGGAGCCCGGCTGGAACACGGTGGAGGAACTCCACTGGAATCCGGAGCACCACAGCGACGGCAATGACGTCGCGCAGTGGGGGCGCATGCTCCGGCACCCCGCGTTGCGCCGTGTAACGAGGCTGCTGAATGTTCCAGGCGAGCTGGTGAGCTTGCTGTCCGCGAACAGCTCCGTGAGGCGGCTGGAGTTGAAGAGCTCATTTGAGAGCGGCCTGGCCGATGCGCTGACGGCCCTGCCCCACCTGACGTGGCTGACCATCCCCTATGCCTCGACGGACCTCTTCATCCGGTGTGCCCACTCCCGTCTGGCTTCCCAGTTGGAGTACTTCAAGGCCTCTGGGGAAGATGGGTTCTGGAGGCTCGAGGTGACCCGAGGCGCGGAGGTTCCCATCCGGGCCACCGTCACGGGACCGCGTGCGCGGGAGTTCGCGCCCGTCCTCCTTGCCGCCGCGAGGTTCAGCTCCCAGGGGCTCCGGATTGAATTTCGGGACGGAGCCGAGGAGCAGGGCGGGGCGCCGCTGCGCGAGGCGCTTGCCGCCTACGCACGGGTCATCCGGGAGTGAGCAGAGAACTCCCGCGCACGCTCAGAGCCTGAAGTTCGCGGCGACGAGCAGCAGGGTCTGCTCACGGCGTGAATCCACGGTGAAGCCCTCGGTGGCGTGCCGTCCTCCACGAAAGGTCTGACTCTCAGCCAGCGCGAACATGTGGAGCCATCCGCGCCGTACATCGCGCGGGATGCGAGGACCCTTCCCCGGCTTCGTGCGAAACGCGCGGTGCTTCCAGGTGTCAGTGCGCCCGGCCTTGTCCCTGTCCGCAGAGCCTCAAGCTGCACGATGCCTGGCGGCCTGTCGTGCAGGTTGCAATCCTGCCCCACGGGGCATGTCCGCAACCCCTCGGAACACCTAGGGTCCTAGGGGGAGGGGGTTGGTACGGGCGGTGCTCAAGGGGGGCACACCTATGTGGCCTCTCACCACGCCTCCATTGCTGCTCTCCCTGCTGCTCCAGCAGGCCGACGCCTCCTCGCCACCACTTCAAGGACCCACGGATACCCAGGCCGAAGCGGAGGCCCCTGGCTTCTTCTCCCGATTGAAGCCCGAGGGAGGCGTCGACGTGTACTTCGGCCACAACTTCAACCGGCCCGCGAACGCCGCGAACTTCATCCCCGGCACCGGCACCTCCGCGAAGCGCGACAGCGAAGTGGCCATCAACCTGGCCTCCATCGGCGTGAGCGTGGCCCCGGCGCCGGTGGGCTTCAAGGTGCTCCTCGGCTTCGGCACGGGAGCGGAGGTGGTCCACGCGGCCGAGCCCGAGGGCGTCGCCTCCGGGCCCGACTTGTGGCGCTACGTGCAGCAGGCCTCGCTGTCCTTCGCCACCGGCCCGCTGACGTTGGAGGCCGGGCTCTATCCGAGCCACATCGGGCTGGAGTCCTTCCAGTCGCAGCTCAACTGGACGTACACGCGCTCGTGGATGGGCGAGCTGTCGCCCTACTACCAGACGGGCCTCAAGGGCACGTACGCGCTGGATGACGCGTGGAGCGTGCAGCTCCAACTCCTCAATGGCTGGCAGACCATTGGTGACAACAACCGGGGCCTCGCGCTGGGCACCCAGGTGGCCTACGCGGGCAAGCGCCTGTCCGCGTCCTTCAACACCTTCATCGGAAACGAAGGCACCGAGGGCAGCGACGGCCTGAGGCTCTTCGCGGACGCGGTGGCGACGTACGCGGTGACGGAGTCGTTCAAGCTCGCGGCCACCGTGGACGCCGGCACCCAGCGGATTCCCGGCGCGGACCGCGCGGTCTGGTACGCGGCGGGACTCAACGCCCGCGTCCAGCTCACCGAGCCCGTGGCGTTGGCCGCGCGCGTGGAAGCGTATCGCGACGCCGACGGGCTCATGACGGGCGTGGAGCAGACGCTGTCGGGGGGCACGCTCACCCTGGAGGTGAAGCCCGCCGAGCAGCTCACGCTCAAGGTGGAGGCGCGGCATGACCGCTCGACGGCGGACGTCTTCGCCAGCCGCGCCACCACCGATGAAGGTGCCCCCGTCCTCAAGGACTCCGAGACGCTCATCGTCCTCGGAGCCACCGCCTGGTTCTGAACCTGGAGTCCGTCCATGGACGTCGTCCTCATCCTCGTCACCCTTGGTTTCTTCGCGCTCGCGTGGGGCTACTCCCACGGCTGCGAGCGCCTGTGAGGTCCTCCCGATGACTTTCGAATACGCCGCTGGCGCCGTGCTCGCCGTGCTGCTCACCGCCTACCTCGTCTACGCCCTGCTCCGTCCCGAGCGCTTCTAGGGACTCCGCCATGACCCTCATTGGTTGGTTGCAGATTGTGTTGTTCTTCGCCCTCCTGCTCGCGCTGACGAAGCCGCTGGGCACCTATCTCTTCCGCGTCTTCGAAGGGGAGACGCAGCCGTTGCCGCGCGTGCTCGGCCCCGTGGAGCGCGTCCTCTTGCGCCTGACGGGCGCCAGCGCGCGTCGCGAGCAGACGTGGGTGGAGTACTGCGGCGCGCTCCTGGCCTTCAGCGTCGTCGGCATGCTCATCCTCTACGGGCTCCAGCGCGCGCAGCACGTGCTGCCGCTCAACCCGCAAGGCCTGGGCGCGGTGGGACCGGAGCTGTCGTTCAACACGGCGGCCAGCTTCGTCGCCAACACCAACTGGCAGTCGTACGCCGGTGAGTCCACCATGAGCTACCTCACGCAGATGGTGGGGCTGGCGTGGCAGAACTTCGTCTCCGCGGCGGCGGGGCTCGGCGTGGCGTTGGCGCTGGCGCGCGGCTTCACGCGCCGCCCGGGGCCGGAAGGAGCCAAGACGCTGGGCAACTTCTGGGTGGATGTGGTGCGCGGCACGCTCTATGTGCTGCTGCCGCTGTGCTTCGTCGTGGCGCTGTTCTTCGTCTCGCAGGGCATGTTGCAGAACTTCGCGCCGTACCACGAGCTGACCACGCTGGAGGGCGCGAAGCAGACGCTCGCCATGGGTCCGGTGGCCTCGCAGGAGGTCATCAAGATGCTGGGCACCAACGGCGGTGGCTTCTTCAACGCCAACAGCGCGCACCCCTTCGAGAACCCGACGCCGCTCACCAACCTGGTGCAGATGCTGCTCATCTTCTCCATCCCCTCCGCCCTCACGTACACGTACGGGAAGATGACGGGGGACACGAAGCAGGGCTGGGCCCTCTTCGCGGCCATGTCCATCCTCTTCTTCGCGGGCGCCACCGCCGCGTACGCCGCCGAGTCCCAGCCCAACGCCGCCGTGGCCTCCGCGCAGGTGGCGCAGGTGGGCAACCTGGAGGGCAAGGAGGTGCGCTACGGCATCACCGCGTCCGCCCTCTTCGCCACCGTCACCACGGACGCGTCGTGCGGCGCCGTCAACTCGATGCACGACAGCTTCAACCCGCTGGGCGGTCTGGTGCCGCTGGTCAACATGCAGCTGGGCGAGGTCATCTTTGGCGGAGTGGGGGCGGGCCTCTACGGCATCCTCATCATGGTGGTGCTGTCCGTCTTCATCGCCGGCCTGATGGTGGGCCGCACGCCCGAGTACCTGGGCAAGAAGATTGAAGCGAAGGAGATGAAGCTCGCGATGCTCTACGTGCTCATCTTCCCGCTGTTCATCCTGGGGATGTCCGCGGTGGCGGCGGTGATTCCGCAGGGCGTGTCCTCGCTGAACAACGCGGGACCGCACGGCCTGACGGAAATCCTCTACGCGTTCACCAGCGCCACGGCGAACAACGGCAGCGCGTTCGCGGGCCTCAACGCCAACACACCCTTCTGGAACATCTCCCTGGGGCTGGCCATGCTCGGCGGGCGCTTCCTGATGATTGTCCCCGCGCTGGCCATCGCCGGCTCCATGGTGGGCAAGAAGGTGGTGCCGGCGGGTCCGGGCACCTTCCCGACGAATGGCGCCCTGTTCACCGGCCTGCTGGTGAGCATCGTGGTCATCGTCGGTGCGCTCACCTTCTTCCCCGCGCTCTCCCTGAGCCCCATCGTCGAGCACTTCCTCGCCGGGGCCGGAAAGGTCTACTGAGCCATGAGCTCCGCATCCTCGAAGCCGGCGTCGCTGTTCGACGTGTCTCTCCTCAAACCCGCGCTGCTGGACAGCCTGAAGAAGCTCCACCCGCGTGACGTGGCGCGCAACCCCGTCATGTTCGTGGTGTGGGCGGGCAGCCTGCTCACCACGGTGCTGGTGGTGAAGGACCTCGTTTCGCCGCGCACCGACGGCGCGCCCTTGTGGTTCACCGTCTGGGTGGCGGTGTGGCTGTGGTTCACCGTGTTGTTCGCGAACTTCGCGGAGGCCGTGGCGGAAGGGCGCGGCAAGGCCCAGGCCGGCGCGCTGCGAAAGATGCGCAAGGACACCACCGCGCGGCGACTGGTGGACGGGCGCGAGGAGCGTGTGCCCGCGCCGAACCTGCGCAAGGGCGACCTCGTCGTCTGCGAGGCGGGTGACCTCATCCCGGGTGACGGTGAAGTGGTGGAGGGCATCGCCAGCGTGGACGAGTCCGCGATTACCGGCGAGTCCGCGCCGGTGATTCGCGAGTCCGGTGGAGACCGCTCGGCGGTGACGGGTGGAACCAAGGTGCTGTCGGACCGGATTGTCGTGCGCATCGCCGTCAACCCGGGTGAGTCCTTCCTGGACCGGATGATTGGCCTGGTGGAGGGCGCGGCCCGGCAGAAGACGCCGAACGAGATAGCGCTGCACATCCTGCTGGTGGGCCTGACGGTGGTCTTCCTGCTGGCGTGTGTGTCGCTGGTGCCGCTGGCGCTCTACTCCGGTGTGCCGCTGTCGGGTACGGCCGTCGTGGCGCTGCTGGTGTGTCTCATCCCCACGACGATTGGCGGCCTGTTGAGCGCCATCGGCATCGCCGGCATGGACCGGCTCTTGCGCAAGAACGTGCTGGCCATGAGCGGCCGTGCGGTGGAGGCGGCGGGAGACGTGGACACGCTGCTGCTCGACAAGACGGGCACGATTACGCTGGGCAACCGCATGGCCACGGAGCTGCTGCCCATGCCGGGTGTCCGCATGGAGGACCTGGCGGAGGCGGCGCAGCTGGCGAGCCTGGCGGACGAGACGCCCGAGGGGCGCTCCATCGTCACGCTGGTGAAGGACACGTACAAGATGCGTCCGCGCGAGCTGCTGGCGCACCACGCGACGTTCGTCCCGTTCACCGCGCAGACGCGCATGAGCGGGTGTGACCTGGTGGACCCGCACCCGCGTAGCATCCGCAAGGGCGCGGTGGATGCCATCGTCAAGCACGTGCAGGCCCAGGGCGGCGCGGTGCCGACGGAGCTGTCCTCGGTGGCGGGCCGCATCGGTGACGCGGGCGGCACGCCCTTGGCGGTGGCGGATGGCTCGCGGCTGCTCGGCATCATCCACCTGAAGGACGTGGTGAAGGGCGGCATCAAGGAGCGCTTCGACCGCTTCCGGGCCATGGGCATCCGCACGGTGATGATTACCGGCGACAACCCGCGCACCGCCGCGGCGATTGCTCGTGAGGCGGGCGTGGATGACTTCCTCGCGGAGGCGACGCCCGAGGCGAAGCTGGCGCTCATCCGCACCGAGCAGGGCAAGGGCAAGCTGGTGGCGATGACGGGTGACGGCACCAACGACGCGCCCGCGCTCGCCCAGGCCGACGTCGGCGTGGCGATGAACACCGGCACGCAGGCGGCGAAGGAGGCGGGGAACATGGTGGACCTCGACTCCAACCCCACCAAGCTGCTGGAGGTGGTGGAGGTGGGCAAGCAGCTCCTGATGACGCGCGGGACGCTGACGACGTTCTCCATCGCCAACGATGTGGCGAAGTACTTCGCCATCCTCCCGGCGTTGTTCATGGGGGTGTTTCCCCAGATTGCTCCGCTCAACGTGATGGGCCTGTCGTCGCCGTACAGCGCGATTCTGGCGGCGGTCATCTTCAACGCGCTCATCATCATCGCGCTGATTCCCCTGGCGCTGCGCGGTGTGCGTTACCGCCCGCTGGGCGCGGCGGCCCTGCTGCGGCGCAGCCTGCTCGTCTACGGAGTCGGCGGCGTCATCGTTCCCTTTGTCGGCATCAAGGCCCTGGACGTGTTGCTCACGGCCGTGGGCCTGTCCTGAAAGTGAAAGGGCTCCTCATCATGGTCACCACTCTTGTCACCGCCCTGCGCGCCTGTGTCGTCACCCTGGTGCTCACGGGTGTGCTGTATCCGCTCGCCGTCACCGGCGTGGCGCAGTTGTTGTTCCCCTCCCAGGCCCAGGGCTCGCTCGTGAAGGACGAGCAGGGCCGCGTGGTGGGCAGCGCGCTGATTGGTCAGGGCTTCACCCGAGGCGGCTACTTCCAGCCACGCCCGTCGGCGGCGGGTGCTGGCTACGACGCGGCGGCGTCCTCGGGCAGCAACCTGGGGCCGACGTCCCAGAAGCTCCGGGACCGGGTGACGGCGGAGGTCGAGCGCCTGCGCCAGGAGAACCCGGACACGCCAGGGCTGGTGCCCGGTGAGCTGGTCACCACGTCGGCGTCCGGCCTGGACCCGCACCTTTCGCCGGAGGCGGTGCGCTGGCAGGCGCCGCGCGTGGCGAAGGCGCGAGGCGTGGCGCCGGAGCGCGTACTCGCGGTGGTGAACTCGCACGTCGAGGGACGGACGCTCGGCGTGCTGGGCGAGCCGCGCGTCAACGTGCTGCTGCTGAACCTGGCGCTGGACCGGCAGTTCGGTCGGCTCGCCTCGGAGCCTTCACAGCCGATGGGCGCGGTGACTCCCGAGTGACGGAGTCCATTCTCCCCATGCATTCGTGCGGAGGCGCGGGCATTGTCGCTCGCGCCTCCGCTGTGGAGGTCCGAGGGTGACGATGACGCGACGTTCGCGTGCGGAGGACTTCCTGGAGCTGGTGGAGCGGGGCCGGCGCGGTCGGCTCAAGCTCTACATCGGCTTCGCGGCTGGCGTGGGGAAGACGTACCGCATGCTGGAGGAGGCGCACGCGCTCAAGCGCCGGGGCGTGGACGTGGTGCTCGGCTTCGTGGAGACCCACGGTCGCAAGGAGACAGAGGCCCTGGTGGAGGGGCTGGAGGTGGTGCCACGCAAGGAGCACACCTACCGCGACGTCACGGTGGAGGAGATGGACCTGGACGCGGTGCTGGCGCGCAGGCCCCAGGTCGCGGTGGTGGACGAGCTGGCCCACACCAACCTGCCGGTGTGTCGACACCGCAAGCGCTACCAGGACGTGCAGGAGCTGCTCGACGCGGGCATCAACGTCATCGGCGCCTTCAACGTGCAGCACCTGGAGAGCCTCAATGACCTGGTGGAGCGCACCACCGGCGTCATCGTGCGCGAGACGCTCCCCGACAGCTTCCTCAAGGGCGCCGACCAGGTGGTGAACCTGGACCTGGCGGTGGAGGACCTCCACGAGCGGCTGAAGGCGGGGAAGATCTACGCGGAGGACAAGGTGCCACGTGCCCTGGAGAGCTTCTTCAAGGGAGAGAACCTGTCCACGCTGCGCGAGCTGGCGCTGCGAGAGGTGGCGGAGAGCCTGGACCGCGCCACCGCCGGGCTGCCGTCGCGCGCGGGAGACGAGGGACAGCAGAAGGGCGCGTCCTGGGGCCGGGTGCTGGTGGCGCTGTCGAGCTACCCGCCGCGCGCGGCCACCCTGCTGCGGCGAGGCTCGCGCATGGCGGGGCGGCTGAACACGGACTGGTTCGTGGTGTACGTGGAGACGCCGCGCGAGGCCCCGCATCTCATCGACGCGGAGGCGCAGCGGCACCTGCTCGCCAACATCGAGAAGGCGAAGGAGCTGGGCGCGGAGGTGGTGCGGCTGCGCTCGAAGGACCCGGTGGAGGCGATTCTCGACTTCGCGCGCTCGCACGGTGTGGGCCACATCATGGTGGGCCGCTCGCATCAGCCCTGGTGGAGGCGGGCCTTGGGGCGCGCGGCGGACGTGCGGCTGCTGCGCGAAGGCGAGGGCTTCGACATCCATGTCGTGGCCTTCGACCCCGCGCCCGAGGAGAAGCGCTCATGACGCTGAGGCTGAGGTTGCTGCTGGCCCAGGCTCCCCTGGCCCTGGCCCTGGCCCTGGTGGGCGTGGTCGCCGTCGTCACGTTGGCCCGGCTGGGGCGCTCCGGGCAGCGCATCCTCCAGGACAACTACCGCAGCGTGCTCGCGACGCAGCGGATGACCGAGCAACTGGAGCGGATGGACAGCGCCGCCCTGTTCATCGTCGCTGGGGAGCTGGAGCGGGGTGAGGCCCAGCAGTCCGCGCAGCGTCAGGTGCTGGAGTCGGAGCTGCGCCTTCAAGAAAGCAACATCACCGAGCCTGGCGAGGGCGAGGCCACGCGCAGGCTGCGCGCGGGTTGGATGCGCTATCAGACGGCGTATGACGCATTCCTCCTGTTGTCCTCGGAGGCGGAGCGGAAGGTGGTGTACTTCCGAAGCATCGAGCCCGCCTTCCGTGAGGTGAAGGAGGCGGCGGCGTCCATCCTGGCGCTCAACCAGGACGCGATGGTGCACAAGAGCGAGGAGCTGCGGCGGCAGAGCGACCAGGTGAACACGCTGATGGTGCTGGCGGTGCTGGCGGCCTTCGGTGTGGGTTTGTTCGCCTCCACGTCCCTCACGCAGCGCGCGCTGCGGCCCGTGTCGGTGCTGTCGCAGGCGGTGCGGCGACTGGGCCGGGGTGACTACGCGGTGCGCGCGGTGGTGGAGGGGACGGACGAAATCGCGCAGCTCGGGCAGGACTTCAACTCGATGGCGGAGGCGCTCCAGCAGTATCGCCAGAGCAGCCTGGGCGAGCTGCTCCAGGCGCAGTCCGCCTCGCAGGCGGCCATCGACAGCCTGCCGGACCCGGTGGTGGTGTTCGGCTCGGATGGGGTGTTGCTCAACGTCAACCGCTCGGCGGAGGACGTGCTGAAGCTGTCGCTGGAGGGGGGAGGGGACGTGCTGGGCCGCGTGGTGCCGGAGGCGCGCGAGGTGCTGGAGCGGGTGCGCGGCCATGTGCTGGGTGGCAAGGGCGCGTATCAGCCTCGCGGCTACGAGGAGGCGGTGCGGGTGGAGCTGGCGGATGGAGACCGGTGGCTCCTGCCGCGTGGGAGTCCGGTGTACGGGGAGACGGGCGAGGTGGTGGGCGCCACGGTGATTCTCCAGGACGTGACGCGGCTGCGTCGCTTCGACGAGCTGAAGAACGACCTGGTGGCCACGGTGGCGCATGAGTTCCGCACGCCGCTGACGTCGCTGCGCATGGCGGTGCACCTGGTGGCGGAGGGCATGGTGGGCGCGGTGACGGAGAAGCAGGCGGACCTGCTGTTCGCGGCGCGCGAGGATTGCGAGCGTTTGCAGGGCATCGTCGATGACCTGTTGGACTTGTCTCGCATCCAGGCGGGGCAGCTCCGGCTGGAGGTGCGGCGGGTGCCGGCGGAGGAGCTGGTGGAGGCGGCGCTGGACTCACAGCGCTCGGCGGCGGCGGAGCGCGGGGTGCGCCTGTCGAGGCAGGTCGGGCTGGAGGTGGAGTCAGTGGACGTGGACCCGGACCGGCTGGGCCTGGTGTTGGGGAACCTGGTGGGCAACGGGGTGAAACACACGCCGGCGGGGGGCGAGGTGGAGGTGCGAGTGGCTCGCGAGGGAACGCACGTGCGCTTCGAGGTGCGGGATACGGGCGAGGGCATCGCGCCGGAGCAGCAGGGCCGCATCTTCGAGAAGTTCTACCGCGCACCCGGGGCACCGGTGGGTGGCGCGGGGTTGGGGTTGTCCATCGCGAAGGAAATCGTCCAGGCGCACGGCGGAGAGCTGGGCGTGGTGAGCGCTCCGGGACGAGGGAGCACGTTCTGGTTCACGTTGCCTCAGCAAGCGGCGGCGGTGGAGCCGACGTGACACTCCCGCCCGTGCTCCTTGTCGGAGGCACGGGCGGGAGCTCGTTCACCAGGAGGACTTCGTCACACGGAGGCTTCGCCCCAGTCCTTCATCTCCTCGCGGCGAATCTTGGAGGCCTCGCGGACGAGGTCCTTGCAGGACATTCCGATTTCCTTCTCGGTGACGTTCTTGGTGACCTGCGGGAGGATGTTCTGCTCCTCGTCGGCGATGTGGCGCTTCACCACTCGCTCGAGTGAGTCGACCCGGGCCTTCACGGCGTTCATGTCGTCGCGCATCCGGACGATTTCGCCCAGGAGCTTCGTCATCTCCTGATGGTCTTCTTCCGCGTGCTCGATTTTCTCGTCGCCCACCACGCGGGTGGCCTTCGGATAGACCCAGCGCTCCTCGATGGTGGTGTGCAGCATCAGCGCCTCCGCGAGCTGGATGCAGAGCTCCTTCCGGCTCGTGTCGTCCGGGGCGCGGCGGAATGCCTGGAACAAGGCGTCGACTTCGCGGTGCTGTTGAATCAAGAGGTCGATGACGTCCACGGGTGCGCTCCTTGTGTCGTTGGGGTCGCCGCACAACGGTCCGCATGCATGCGGGTCGTGGCAATCACAGGCATGGGCGCGCAAGCTCCCTCGCCATGTCCCACGTGGGGGAGTGGGCAGGGGAGCGCTCCCTCCGGGCACAAGGCGTCGAGTGCTTGAAACCGTGCGGGGCTACACCGGGGACAGCGGAAATCGCCGGAGGATGCGTGGCTCCTGTCCCACTTCGAGCAGGAACAGGGAGTCCTCGCTGGCGATGAGCAGTCGCTCGCCGGTGATATCGAAGGCGCCCGCCGAGCCCTGGAACGCGAGCCTGCGAACGGGTGCGCCATCCACCACGAGCAACCCCAGGTCCAGGAAGCGCCACCGGCCATCCGCTCCCAACGTGAATGCGGAGTCCGTTCGGCCGCCGTGCTCCTTGGCGAAGTGCTCCAGGTCCTCGGTGAAGTCCTCCTCCGTGGGCGCCGGTGTCACCGTGCCATCTACTTGCAGCTTCGGGACGGGGGTGTCGAGCCGCCAGCCTCCTCGGTCCGCCCACCGCAGGCCCGTGTCCACCGAGTACACCCCGCCGCGCCCGGAGCGGTCCTCTGCCCAGAGCAGCTTTCCATCCGGTGACGTGGCCTGCCGCTGGAGGTACTTGCGCACCTCGACCAGCTCCACCGTCGAGTCCACCCGTGCATTCACGAGATAGACGCTCCCCGCGCGCTCCACCGCCGCGGCGAGCGACATGCCCGGCGCATCCGTCACCCACGTCCCGTCGCGCAAATCCAACACATGCAGCTCACCATCGAAGGTGAACAGCGCATGCGCACCCTCCGGCGACACCGTGACGAGCCGCACCGGTGAAGGAAGCTCGTGTGTCGCTCGGACCTGTCCATCGTCGAGCCCGAGGATGACCGCGACCGAAGGGAAGCACACGAGCGCGGCGTCCTGACCGAGGAACGCGCAGCCCGTCGGCCCCTGCGTCTCCGCTTCACCCTCGAACGGCGGCGGCGGGAACAGCTCCACGTCCATCCGGTCATCCCGCAGCCAGTACCGGGCCTCGCGAGAGAACGTCATCCCCGGCCGGACCGAGCGCTCCTCAGGTGGCGCTCCAGGCTCCGCGCCGAGCTGCACACACAGGGCATCGAACGCGGTCTGGAGCGCGAGGTGCTCGAAGTCCGAGTACACATCCTCGCGGCCAGCCTCGCGCATCGCACGCAGCCGTCCATTGGACGCCAACAGCTCCTGATAGCGCACACTGTCGAGGCCCGGCATCCGCGCACCACCGGGCATCCGGTTCAACGGACGCTGTGCGGGCGGCGTCACGGGGACCTCGTCCAGAATCAGCTCGCGCGGCGTGAAGCCCGCGGCCGCCAGCTCCGCCGGCCAGTCGGCGCCTACGCCCTTCTCCGAGAGCAGTCGGCGGAGTTGCTCCGGTCCGCTGTCCGCCATGCGCGGGTCACCTCCCGGCATCAGTGGAACCACTTCGCCCTCCTCGACACAGGCCTGGAAGAAGGCGACCTGCCACACATGCTCTTCCGTCCAGCCCAGACATCGAGCCACCAGTCTCCCCAACGCGCGGTGGACAAGTCCCCCCGAGGCCGCGACATGTCCCCACCGCTCCGCTCTCGCCGAGGAGGCAATGCACTCGACGTGGCAGAGGGGACACCGCGCACCCGCATGCTCCGGGCCTACGAGTTTCCCGCATGCGCACCGGAAGTCCCGCACCGGGCCGAACACGACTTCCGACAGCGCGCCTTGTGGACTCGGTGTGCCCTCGTTGTCCTCGGTCAGGAGGACACCGGTGATTTCGCCCGACGAGCGGCCTCGCAGCGCGCGCGCGGCCTCCAGGATGGCGAGCTCCGGCGAAGTGCGTGGCGGGCGGAAGAACGCGGTGGGCTCTGGGACCTGGGTCGGCATGGCAGACCTCACGGGTGGGATGTGCCCGCGCCAGTCACGCCCCCCTGGGCGCTGGCGGTTGGCACCCCGCTCCACGGTTGCGCTAGCTTATGTCGCTGCGGCGCGAGCGGGGTGTTGAAAGCTGTCATCGAAGCGGGGGACGCACGATGGCCCAGGCGAAAGCGAAGGCGCTCCAGACGCCAGCTCCATCCCGTCCGCCCCCCGCACCTGCGCGCTCCACGCAGAATACGCACGACTTCCAACCGGCCTCCGCGCGGTCAGAACTCTTTCTCGGTGCGCTCGCGGGCGGAGGCGCCACGGAGCAGGACGCTGACGCGCTGTCCCTGTCGGGTGGAGGCGCCACCTTCGACTTCGCCTCAATCCCTCTCTTCCCACCGTCACGGCCGCCCACCGCGACGGGATGGGGCATCCAGCGCAAGGCGGCGGTGGGCCCGGAAGACGACCCCTTCGAGCGCGAAGCCGACGCCATCGCCATGGAGGTACTGGGCCTGCGCGGCGCATCGCCCGGTGGCTCGGAGGCCCTTCCCTCCGCGCCCTCGAACGCGCCTGTCCCGCCTGCCGCCAGCGTCGCGGCTGCTCCGGGCATCGCGCTTGCCGCCACTCCGCAGGCGGCACTCGAAGGTCCCTCGAATGAACCGGACGAGCGTGCGAGCGGGGCCCTCGAGTGGGAGCACGGGCTGGCTCCTCCGAGCACGCCCCCTGCGGACAGCGCGCTCCCTCCGCCTCCTGCTCCACCCCCGGCGGGTGCCGCGCCGTCCGGTGGCGACGAGGCGGGCCTCACCCTGGGCGGCAGTCCCATGCCCCAGCGGGTGCGGCGCTTCTTCGAGGAGCGCTTCGGGCATGACCTGTCCTCGGTGCGCATCCACGCCGATGGCGAGTCGGTCCGACGCAACGAGGCGCTCCAGTCCTACGCCTTCACCTATGGAAGCCATGTCTGGTTGGGCGCGGGCCAGCGCGCGGAGCCGTCCTTCATCCTCGCCCACGAGCTGGCGCACGTGCTCCAGCAGACGCAGCCGCGCGCACTCGGCGGCGAGGGCGCGGGCGGCGCACCCCAGCGCATCCAGCGTGTCCCGTATTGGGAGCCCGCCCACGAGACGGGCACCACCGCGCACCGACGGCTCATCCCCGCCATGGCGAATGCCTCCGGTGTGTTCGGCGAGGCGCCCGTGCCCGAGCGTGGCACTGGCGCGGGCGGCCTGGGGACGCGCGGTGAGGCGGACTTCTACCGGGCCTCCGGGCCCGGCGGGAACAACACCGTGGCCGTGCGCTTCAACGCCCACGACGACCCGAGGTGGTTGGGTGCGCCCGGCGACCTCGTGGCTCCCGGCGGGTATGACCATGCCGTGGGCAGTGCGCCGCAGGGCCCTCGGACGCGCGGCGGGGCCATCACGCGCGTCGACCAGGCGCCGACGCAAATCACCCTCGGCGAGATGAAGCCCGCCTTCGGCGCGGACCCCGAGCCCCAGCTCACCCGCTACGAGGAGGCCTTCCGCGCGGCGGCGGGCCACACCAACGACTACGCCAACCGGCAGCCCTCGGGGACCAACTGGAACCCGAGCATCAACCGCTTCGCTCAAGCGGACCTCACCATTCCCCCCGAGTACCAGCCCGGCAACACCAGTCAGGTGTCCCAGGACCTCATCATCAAGGAGTTCGACCTGGAGAAGCGCTCCGTCCGGCGCTACCTCCGGGAGCAGGGCTACGTCTCCGTCCCAGGACGTCTGCGCGTGAGGTTCGAGGGCAACCCGGGCTCGTGGGTCTACGCCTGGGTGCCGGACAGCATCCCCACCAATCCCCGGCTCCCCCGGAGCATCCAGGCGCTGGGGCCGCAGATCATCACCCATCTGAGAGATCCGCTGTTCCAGTTCCCCATCCGGCGCAGGACGCCTGGGCGACAACCCAAGCTGCGTCCCGCCCGGCTCGCACGTGTGCTCGGGGCTCCGCCCAAGGCGCTCAAGAAGAAGTTCGGAAAGGACTTTGGCCGAGCCATCCGGCGCCGAGGCCCGCCGCAGCTCGACCCGTTCCGCGCGCAGTATCCGCAGTGGACGCAGGCGCTCACGCGCTACTCGCAGCAGTACCGGCAGGTGTCTCGCGCGGACAAGCAGAACGCCGACGCCGCCACGGACCTGGTGAGTGCCCACCAGCGACTGTTGCGCGACGGCTGGACGACGACGCCGCTGTCCGCGGTCGAGCTGGAGTCGCGCAACACGAACAGCGCCGTGAAGATGTGGACGGGGGCGAGTGCGCGCACGTTCGGCTTCTTCCGCTACCACTTCGGCTGGCTCTTCGAGAAGGTCGCCAACGCCTATGAGTGGCTGAGAGACCGCATCCAGGGCGCGCTCAGTGCGCGCTCCACCCGCGCGACGGGCGACGGCCTCACCCGCGCTGTCATCAACGCCGCGTTCCAGCTCTTGAAGGTGGCGGGACGCATCCTGGTGGACCGCACCTTCGACCAGCTCATCCAGTCGCTCGTCGGAGGCGTGGAGGACAAGATTCAGGAGTGGACGGGCGTCGACACCGAGGAGGCGATGGACGCGCTCGCTGGTCGGATGAACGAAATCAAGGACCAGGTCCAGCGGGCCGCGATGGAGAACCTGGAGCAGTTGCTCGGAGAGTCGGTCATCAACGGTGTCATCACCGTGCTGGACCAGCTCAACGAGTTCCAGACCATGGTGGCCGACATCGGCCGGCTGGTGAGCTACGCGCGGTGGGGGCTTCGGCTCCTCGAGTGTCTGTCTCCGCCCGGCTGGGGCTGTCTGTGGATTCTCGCGCAGGCGGTGGGCGAGGCGCTGCTCGCGGAGGTGGTGGCGTCCTGCTGGTTCCAGACGAAGGCCGCGCCGTATGTCACCGCGATACCGTGGCTCGGGCGCCTCCCCACGCAATTGGCGAGCAGCGTCGTCACGTTCACCAACGCCCAGTTGCCCGGCTGGCTGAGCGGCATCCTCCGCCCCATCACCGTCTCCACGCAGGTCGCCGCCAGCGAGGTGGCTTGCCAGCCCGGAAGCGGTGGTGGAGGTGGCGGCGGCAGTGGGCGCTCGATGCCGGACCCGGCGTTGGCGGATGCGATGATTGAGCTGGCCGAGCGCGTGGGCGAGGAGCGTCTCCGGGCCTTCGCGCGCATGTCGCGACGCATGGGCATCCCCGCGGGCCGGCCGCTCACGGCGGAGGACATGCGCACGATAGGCGACCGCATCATCGCCAGTGGTGCGACGGCCGCGGACATGGAGCGCTTCGCGGCGCAGAGCAATCCCACCGCGACGGGAGGGCTGCTGGACCTGGCCACGTACCTGTTGGAGGTGCGGCGCACGGACCCGTCAGCGCCGGTGGACACCACGCAGCAGTGGGGCGTCACGGCATCGGACCGGGAGCGCCAGCGCCGTGAGCAGGCGGCTCGCGGCACGGGCACGCAACCGGGTGACGCAACGGCACCGAATCCTCCGGGGCCTGGAGGCGGAACGACGGCGTCGCGGCCCGAGGCACCTCGTGGAGGCACGGGGCCGGACACGGTCGCGGTGCCGCAGCCGGGTGCTGGCGGCGCGCCTGACACGGGGGAGGATGACCTCGTCATCGATGCGCGGACGGGACCCGCCGTGGTGGATGCGGCGACGCGGCCGTATCCGGGACGTGGCTCGGGCAGACAGGTCGAGGATGCCCGGGTGCAGGTGCGCAACGGGAGTCCCGACCATCAGTTGAACACGGAGGTGCTGCTCTGGATTTCGGGCTTCCGTCCGCCGACCGAGGAGCAGATCGCGCTCTACAACGTCCGAGCCCGCGTCGTGGTCCGGGAGCAGCAGACGGACCGGTGGCTGCTGACCTATGAGCTCATCGAGGGCGTCTCGCTGTCTCCGGAGATTCCCAACGGTGTATTGCCCGCGGGCTTCCGAATCAGCGCGCATCCTCGTGTGGCGACGCCGCGTTGAGTGAGGGCGCGGGCAGCCCATGTGGTTTCACGCGGGACACGTCTCTCCGCTGTGCGCCGGACAGGTCGAAGCCAACCTGGAGTGCTCTTCTCCCAATGAGTGGAGCCGTGGTGGTGTGGTGACTTCGCTGGGGGACGTCACCATGCATCTGCGCTTCGTCGCGACACTGTTGCCATTGTTGCTGCTGATGGGCTGTGCCACCGGGAGAGTGGTGCGACTGGAGACAGGTCAGGGTGAGGTTCTCTCCATCACTCCACGCGCCGATGAAGCGGAGCCCGTGGAGTTGGAGGAGGACGAATTCAAGGCGGCCCTCGCCCAGCAGGCTCGAATCCAGAGACCATCGGCGCAGCCGGGTGAAGCAGCTCGGCGGCTGTTCGAGATGGACGTGCGAGAGGGCGCGTTTCTCTTCGATGTGCGCACCCATCGTGTCACGCCGCTCGGGCGAGGGCAGCAACTGGAGGTGAAGCCGTCGGAGGCGGATGTCGAGCTGACGCGCGCCTACCTCCTCTGGTGCGAGCGAACAGGGCGTGAGGGAGATTGCCTGCGCTTGTTGACGGAGGGCCCCACGGTCAACGGGGAGGGGCGCTACGCGCTGGCGATGGGACTCGCGCAGGGCGCGGTGAATGAAGAGATGTTGGAAGCCTTCAAGGAGATGACGGACCCGCAGGCGATGTTGGCGGCGGCGGTGTGGACGGGGACGCTGTACCTGATTTTGTGGACGGTGCCCGAGCCGGTGAGCAAGGGCCTCGCGGCGGTGATGACGGCGACGCTGGTGGTGTACCTGGGCGTGGACACTTTCTGGGGGCTGGTGACGGGCTTCCGCGAACTGATGGAGTCAGCGGACCGAGCGCGCACCTTTGGAGAGCTTCGCGACGCAGGGGAGCGGTACGGCAAGGTGATGGGGAGGAATGCGGCGAGGGCCTTCGCGCTGCTGGCCACTGTGGCCGTCGGAAGTACGGCGGCGGGATTCGCGCGGCAGGTGCCAATGCTTCCCGGTTCGGCGCAGGCCTCCATGCATGCCGGCTCGCGGGCGGGGCTCGTGCTCTCCGCCGTGGGCGAGGTGCAGGCGGTGACTGTGACGAGCGAAGCCGTCACCATGGCGGTGGGGCCGGGTGCGGTCGCCACGACAGCCCAGGGGTTAGGCGGTACAGCTGCCGCGCCGGTGGACGCCAAGGGGCATGACCACCACATCGCCACGGACAAGTGGTGGGAGTCCACGAATCAAGGGGGGCCCTGGTCGCCGCAGTTCCAGAGCCTCTTCGATAAAGCGGGCATGTCGCTGAACGACCCGGCGAACATCGTCCGCATCAAGGGGCACAAAGGGCCGCACCCGCAGGAGTACCACGAGGAAGTCTTGAACCGGCTGTTCACCGCGACGCGAAGCTGCCGAAGCATCCAGCAGTGCCGTCAGGCTTTGACGGCGGAACTCCAGCGACTGGCGCGGGAGATTTCCAAGGAAGGCTCCGAGCTGAACAGGTTGGTGACTCGTGCCAGGTGACGCCACAATGGTCGGCATGCCAGAGCGGTACTTCGAACTCACCGAAGACATGAGCATGCCGGGGCGTTGGGCTCTCGGAACACCCACGGACGCTGGCGGCAGGGAGCTGGATGACCCCTGGGCCTTCACGGATGGCCGCGCCTTGCCCGACCCGGGGCGCTTGAGGGTTCCCGTGGTGACACCGGGAAAAGCGCTCGGCTTCACTCGCGCGGGTCTCTGCATCCCCGTGGTTCATGCCGGGGTGGCCGCGGTCTTCTCAGCGTTTGCCCCGGGTGACGTGCAGCTCATTCCGGTGGAGGTGCGGGAACAGGCCGAGCCGTTCTACATCCTCGTGGCGACCCGGCTTGTCCGATGCATTGATGACCAGGCCTCGCGTTTCATCGAACGCTGGACGACAGAGGACGAGCAACCCGAAAAGGTAGGCGAGTACCGCAACGTTCGGGGACTGCGCATCGACCCGACCCAGGTGGGGTCGACGAGGGTGTTCCGCCCGTGGGGCTGGAACGTGGCGCTGATTGTCTCCCTGGGCATCCGCGAGGCCCTGGAGCAAGGGGACACCACCGGCATGAAGTTCACGGAAGTCTAGGGACGGCCTCGCCGGCTCAGCCCTCGCCCTTTCCGCCGGATTCGTACTTCTTGCGCTTGCGCCACAGCGTGGACGCGTCGATGCCGAGTACCTTCGCCGCCTCGTCCAACGTCGGCGCGGAGGTCATCACGCGCAGGGTGTGCTCGCGCTCCACTTCCTCCAACGTGTGCGGCCCGCCCAGCGTCACCACCGAACCCGCCGCCGCGGCGATTCGCTCCGGAAACGCCTGCGGCTCCAGCACACCCGCCGGCCATACGATGAGCGCTCGCTCCACCGCGTTGCGCAGCTCGCGCACGTTGCCCGGCCACGGATACGCCAGCAGCATCTTCTCCGTCGCGGGCGACAACTCCGGCGTCGTCGGCCGCTGCGCCGCCTTCGCGAAGAACGCCACGAACCGCCTCGCCAGCGGCAACAGGTCCTCCGGCCGCTCCCGCAGCGATGGCAGCTTCACCTCGATGACGTTGAGCCGGTAGAGCAGGTCCTCGCGGAACCGTCCCTCCGCTACGTCCTTCTCCAAGTCGCGATTCGTCGCCGCCACCACGCGAACGTCCGCCTTGCGCGTGCGGCCCTCGCCCAGTCGCTCGAACTGCTTCTCCTGGAGGAACCGCAACAACTGCGCCTGGAGCGCGGGGCTCATCTCCGCGATTTCATCCAGGAACAGCGTGCCCCCTTCCGCCTGCTCCACCCGCCCCGGCTGGTCTTTCACAGCCCCCGTGAATGCCCCGCGCACGTGGCCGAACAACTCACTCGCCAGGAGCTGTTCCGACAGCGTCGGACAATTCACCGTGACGAAGGGCCGCCGCCGCCGGGCACTCATCGAATGCAGCGCCCTCGCGAGCACGCCCTTGCCCGTGCCGCTCTCTCCCCGCAGCAGCACCGCCGCGTCGGACGTCGCCGCGCGGGAGACCAGTCCAATCGCCGCATGCATCACCGGCGACGTCGTCTCCAGCGTCGCTTCCGGCACCGCCTGCGCCAGCTGCCCCTCCAGGCTCTCCAACTGCGACGACAGCGCCCGGTGCTCGCGCGAGCGGTCCAGCACATGCCGAATCTGCGCCGGCGTGAAGGGCTTGGGCAGGTAGTCGCGCGCGCCCCTCCGCACCGCCTCCACCGCCGTGTCGAACGTCGCGTACGCGGTGATGAGCACCACGTCCAGGTTGGGTGACTCGGCGAGCAATCGGGGCAGCAAATCCAATCCGCTCGAGGTGCCCAGCCGCAGGTCGACGAAGGCCAGGTCGGCCGGCCCCTGGGCGAGCGCGGCCAGCGCCGCCTCCGGAGTGGCCGCCTCCCGCACCTCGCAGCCGAACCCCTCCAGACACACCCTCAAGGTGTGCCGGATGTTGCGCTCGTCATCCACCACCAGCACCCGCATCGGGCGCTCCCCGGAAACGGGGGCCTGCTCCAGCCGTGCATCCATGCGTGGAGTCTAATTGCATCACCCGAGCCCGGCCGTGCGACCTGCACGACGTGAGTCCTCACGGGGACTTCCACGGCGCCCGACTCGCTCCCGCCGTGCGGTTCGCAACCCGCGCCCCGCCCTTTCGTGCAGGCTGCAACACACCCCCTGCAACCAATGCTGGCGTTGGTCCCCGGATTGCGGTGGAACAGGGGCCTATGGGTTTGAATGGGAACAACGAGGGTGGCGACGACAACATCTTCACCCGAGACAGGCCCCCCACCCGCAACGAGAAGCGCGTCCGCCAGGGAGTGACACTGGGCATCGTGCTGTTGGTGCTTGCCGGCGTGTGGGCCTATCTCCAGGGCGGAGAGAACCGCGCCATCAACGCCATGTCCCCCGCCCAGCGCGAGGCCCTCTTCGAGGAGACGCGCGACAGCTTCGACCTCATGTGCCTGGGCGACGCCGGCCCCCGCCTCCTCCGGCGCTGCCAGAAGCAGGCGGAGTTCATCCAGCGCTTCCCGGAGTGTGACGAGGCCTGCCGCCAGGAGCTCGCCCCCGTGCTGCGCAACGCCGTGCGCTGAGCACTCCGTCGCGGACTCGACGGTGGAGGCCTTGCGCGATGCACGGCCTCCCACGCGCACGCTTGCCGAATGCAACGGCCACGGGACTTCGAGGGACACGGCCCCTCGGAGGACCGACGACGACGCGCGGCACGGGGCTTGCCCCTGGAGTCGCCGTCATGCGTCCCAATCCGCACCTGTCCGTCGTGTCGTCCTCCCCTGACTCCGCTGTCGAGCGCGAGCCCGCCACCCTGGCGCGTCCGTGGTGGAAGGACCTGCTCTGGGTGCTCGCGCTGGGAGGCGCCCTGGCGGCCATGGTCGGCTGGTTGGCCTCGGAGCGCCGCGCGGTGCTGTCCCTGGAGCCCGACGCGCGCGCCGCCGTGTTCGACGATGCGTGGGCGGGCTTCCAGCGCCTCTGCTCGACCCCCATGCACACGGGGTTGGTGCCGCGCTGCCGTGAGCAGGCCCGCTTCCTGTTGCTCTTCCCCGAGTGCCAGGGCACCTGTCAGGAGCAGGCCCGGCTCCACGGCCGCGCGCTGCGCTAGTTGAAGTTCACCGTCGTGCGCGCCAGCACCAGCCAGGAGGTGCGTCGGTCCGGCTCCTCGAGCGGCGCCGTGTCGTAGCGCTGGACGTATCCCGCGACGCCGACCCCCAGGAAGGACGTGGTCCACCAGCGCACGGCGAGGGCGCCGCTCGTCCCGCCACCGGATTGCACGTCGGAGGCACCACGGCCCAGCCACAGTCGCTCGACGCGCGCGGCCACTTCCAGCGCGCCCAGGGGGAGATGCCCCTCGCGCAGCGCCTGGAGTGCCTGGGCGGAGTCCTCGTTCGCTCGGGGCCAGGAAGGTCCGTCGTCGCGAGGCTTGCCCCAGGCCACCCAGGACACCTCCAGCGAGGCGCCCTGGCTCTTGAGTTCGGGCAGGGCTTCGCGCGGCGTCTCCGGGTTTCCATCCGTGTCGCGCGAGCGCCGCTCCCATGCGGCGGCGGCCTCCGCGGCCACTCGCACCGGCCCCACGTCCAGGCGCGCGTGCGCCTCCGTCACGGTGCGCGTCCCACTCACGGGAGGCGGCCGGTAGTAGACGAAGCCCTGCGGGCCGATGCCGCCGATGCCCGCGCGGTCATAGGCGCTCTCCACATGCGCCCCCGCGCCCACGCGCACGCCCCAGAAGGACTCCGGCACGCCCGCCGAGCGGCCCCACCGGCCATCGACCCGGGCATCCAGCGCGGGCAGTTGGTTGTCATTGCCCAGGGGGCTGCGCGAGCCGTTGCCCACGCGCACCCAGGTCTCCACGGGCAGGTTCATCGGTGACCACCGGGCCTCGAGTCCCAGGTCTCTTCGGGGCCAGAAGGACTGCGCCAGGCCCGACAGCTCGGGGATGGCGCGGGCCTGCAGGTTCTCGTCGTGCGCGCTGGGGAACAGCGGCGTCTTCGTGTAGCCGAGCGACAGGCGCACGTCGCGCAGCACCGTCACCGCGACGAAGGCGTCGATGAGGGCGGGCTTCTCCTGGGCCCACTCCGCCACGCCGCGCGCCACCAGCCAGGGGAGGGGACGGGCCTCCGCGCCCAGCCGCAGGCGCGCGAGGGTGAAGCCGTCGAAGCCCTCCACGTCCGAGGCGTGCTGGCGGTAGTCCAGCTCCCCCACGAGCGTCGGCTTCAGCCACGCCTCGTCCGCGAGCGCCGGCGCGGAGGCCAGGGCCCAGAGCAAAAACCACGGAGTGTGTCGCATCAGTCGACCGGGATGATTTGGAGGAAGTGCGTGGTGCCGTTGGTCTCGTCGTCGTCGTGGTCCGCGGCGAAGAGCCGGCGGTTGACGGCGTCGTACGCGAGCCCGCGCACCTGCTGGAAGCCCGTGGCCAGCGCGGACGTCGAGCCGTCCGTGGTGGAGATGCGCAGCACCGTGCCCTGGCGCGTGCCGGTGAGCAGCGAGCCCCCAGGCCCCAGGGCCAACAGGTCCGGCTCGGCGATGGTGGCGAGCGTCGTGAGCGACGACGGGTTGGACAGCGGGGAGCGGTACACCTTCCCGGCGATCTGGTCGGCGATGTAGAGCGTGTCTTCCACGGCCAGCACACCCACGGGCTTCTGGAGCGCGCCCACCAGCTCCGTCTCGGTGCCCTCCAGCGTGACGTGCGCCACCGAGCCCACGTTCACGTTGTTGTTGCGCACGAAGTAGCTGTCGAGCAGCCGCCCGTCCTTCGTCACCGTGAGGCCGATGCGGCGGCGGTTGACGGGGAGTCCCGGCACGGTGCCCGGGGTGCCATCCGGACGCACGAACAACACCGCGCCCGCGTTGCCGAATCCGAAGCGCACGGTGACGAGGGTGCCGTCCTGGAGCCGGACGACCTCGCCCAGGTTGGGGCTGTTGGCGGGCGCGTCCGGGAGCGTGGCCGCCACCGAGACGCCTTCTCCATCGCGGTACTTGAGGAGCCGGTGGTTCTGGTCGTCGGCGATGTAGAGCGTCTGCGTGGTGGCGTCCCAGAACAGGCCATTGGGGTCGCCTTCGAGAGGAATCGCGCGAGGGCCGCGCTCCACCTGGGTGCCCGAGTCCGGGGAGCCCGGGTCGGAGTCGTCACAGGCGCAGAGCAGCGCGCAGAAGAGGAGTGCGGAGGAGAGGGGCTTCATGGGGCGCGCATGCTGCCACACCGGGTGGGCGGGCAGGCGGGCGAGCGCGGCCCGGGACACGCGGGAACATCGCAACGTGCCGTGCCTCGCGGGGCTCCTGGTTGCGGTCTGCAAGGTGCCGACGCGAGCCCCTGGAAAAAGGCTCCGGATTCCGAGCGTCTGGCGCGAGGGTGGTCGGCACGGCGGATGCGATGGGGAGGGGCGTGCGCGGGTCATGAAGGCCCGGCACGGAGGACCCATGTGGCTGCCCCGATTCGTGAAGTCACTGCCGTTGTTCCACTCGCGGGCCACGCCGGAGGTCGGTCCGTCGCTCGGTGAGGCACCGCTCAAGGCGGTGCGTCTGCTGGGCGTGGAGCGGCTGGTGGAGGCGCGAGTGCGTGCGGAACATGCATTGGATGGTGCTCGGCGGTGCTCGTGCTGCCGAGGCCTGCTGGAGCACGTGTATGACCGGCTGGGCTCCACGCTGTTCCTGGATGACGACCCCGAGCTGCTCGCACGGGCGTTCGACGATGACGAGCGGGATGCCTTCACGGCGCGGGTGCTGGCCGCGTGCATCGTCCTGTCCGGGCGCGAGCGCGTGGCGGTGGCGGTTTGAGGGTCCTCGAGTCGGGCGAGTTCGTGGCGGAGCCTCGGTGCTCCGCCGTGCGGGTGGTGATGTGCCGCCCTGGGAGGAAGGCATGTTGAGGTGGACCGAGTTCCTGGACGTGGAGGCCATCCGCCCGTCGCTCGTGGCGAGAGACAGGGGGGCGGTGTTGCACGAACTGGCGGGGCTGATGTCGGCCCGGGCCGGGGTGTCGCAGCGAGAGCTCGCAGTGCACCTGCTGGCGCGAGAGCAACTGGGGTCGACGGTCATGGAGGGAGGCGTGGCGGTGCCTCACTGTCGCCATGCGGGCGTGGAGCGCATCGTCACCTGTCTGGGCATCCACCGGGGTGGGCTGGCGTTCGGCGCGCCCGAGGATGGGCTGGTGCGCATCTACGTGGGCATGGTGTCGCCACCGGACACGGCGGGGCTGCACCTCAATGTGCTCTCGCGCATCGCGACGCTGCTGCATGACCCCGAATTGCGCGCGGAGTTGATGGCCGCGCCGTCGGCTGGAGTGATGCGCGCGCTGCTCGTTCGCGCGGAGGAGGCGTGCCTGCCGCTTCGCAACGAGATGTCTCTCGCGCGCTGAGTGCGGTGCGCGGATGGGCCGCCCTGGAGGGCGAGGCGGATGTCGGGCACGGAGCATCTGGCGGAGCCGGTCCAAGGGCGGCGAGGCGTGGACCGGGCCGCTCCGGAGGGCGTGTCCCGCGGCGCTCGACGTTCTCGCTCGATGACGCGGCGGTCCGTGGGTTCGCCTTCGACGAGGTTGAGAAGGCGAGAGGGGCGGGGTCGAAACGACTGAGCCCGAAAAACCGGAGAGAAATGTGTAGTGGGCTCGAAGAAAGACAGCGGAGGGATGCGGAATCGCGGCGGTGGACACATCTCTGCGCCGACTCGGGAGGCAGCCGGGCGCCCGAGGAGGTGAGGCATGCTGAGGTGGACTGATTTCCTGGACGTAGAAGCTGTCCGCCTGTCGTTGGAAGCGCGCGAGCGGGTGGGGGTGGTGCACGAGCTGGCGGGGCTGATGTCGACTCGGGCGCGGGTGTCGCCGAAGGAGCTGGCGGCGCATCTGCTGGCGCGTGAGCAGCTGGGTTCGACGGCGATGGTGGGGGGCGTGGCGGTGCCGCATTGTCGGCTCGCCGGCGTGTCGCGCATCGTCACCTGCGTGGGAGTCCATTCCCAGGGCGTGGACTTCGGCGAGGCCGACGGAGGGCGCGTGCACGTCTTCGTGGGCATGGTGTCGCCGCCGGACACGGCGGGCCTGCATCTCAACGTGCTCGCGCGCATCGGCGCGCTGTTGCGCAACGCGCGGCTGCGCGAGGCACTCCTGACGGCGCCGTCACCCTCGGCCCTGCGCGCGCTGCTCGTCTGCGTCGAGGACGCGCACGTGAATCACCGGTCCGAAGTCGCATTGGCCCGGTGAGGGCAGGGCGGCTTGCGCACGGTCGCTGACAGATAGCGAGCACAGTCCGAACCCGGGCCATCCCGCGCCCGGTGCTCCTGGTAGCGTCGCCGGCCGTGACGACGACTTCGAGCTCGACCCCCCGCTGGTTGCTGTATGGCGCCTCTGGCTACACCGGCCGCCTCATCGCCGAGGAGGCCGTGCGTCGGGGCCACCGGCCCGTGCTGTCCGGCCGCTCCCGCGAGAAGCTGGCCCCGCTGGCCGACGCGCTCGGCCTGGAGGTCCGTCCCGCCGCGCTGGACGACTCACGCCAGCTCGCCGCCGCGATGGAGGGCCTGCCCCTGGTGCTCCACGCCGCCGGCCCCTTCGTCCACACCAGCGAGCCCATGCGCCAGGCCTGCCTCGCCTCGCGCACCCACTACCTGGACATCACCGGCGAGATTCCCGTCTTCGAGGGCTCCTTCCGCCATGACGCCGAAGCCAGGGAGCGCGGCGTCTCGCTGATGTCCGGCGTCGGCTTCGACGTCGTCCCCACCGACTGCCTCGCCCGCTACGTCGCCGAACAGGTCCCCGGCGCCACCGAACTCGACATCGCCATCTGCGCCGGCTCCCAGGCCAGCGCCGGCACCACCAAGTCCGCCCTCCTCCAACTCCCCGAGGGCGGCAAGGTCCGCCGCGACGGCGTCCTCCAACCCTTCCCCATGGGCCAGGGCGCCCGCCGCCAGCGCTTCATCGACCGCGAGCGCACCGTGATGCCCATCCCCTGGGGCGACCTCTCCACCGCGTACCGCACCACCGGCATCCCCAACATCACCACGTACATGGCCTTCCCCTCGTCCTCCGCCCGCGCCCTGCGGTGGTCCTATCCCGTCCTCCGCCAGGTCCTGAAGGTCGGCCTCGTGCGCGACGGATTGATGAAGCTCGTCGAGTCCCGCGTGAAGGGCCCCGACGCCGACATGCGCCTGTCCAGCCGCTCCCAGGTCTGGGCCCAGGCCCGCGCCCCGGATGGCCGCTCCGCCCAGGCCTGGCTGGAAGTACCAGAGGGCTACGCCTTCACCGCCCGCGCCTCCATCCACGCCGTGGAAGAGCTGCTCGCCCAGCCCTCTCCCGGTGCCCTCACCCCCGCCGGTGCCTTCGGCGCCGACTTCGTCCTCCGCGTCGATGGCTGCCGCCGCCTCGACTCCCTGGGATGATCCTTCCAGTGCAGGGGTCTATTTCCACCCAGACTGGTGGAAACCCCTCGGGTGACACTGTGGGATGACCTTCGGGGGGAGGCTTAGCAGCAAGTGTTCAGTTGGCTATCCTGCGCTTCGGCGGATCACCGGTCCGTCCGAGCTTCAGGGGGTCCTCGGGGCCCCTCGGAAGGATGGCGACATGAGCTGGCGCAGCAGGCTCCCCAGGGAGCCGCGCTTCAACTGCCGGAGCCTGGCCGGGTGGGACGGCGGCATGACGCCGGAGGGCTCCGTGGTCGCGGAGAGGGAGGGGGCTCGGTGCGTTTGAAGCTGAAGCAGAAAGTGATGCTGTCTCCGGCTGTCGCCGCGGTGTTCCTGGCGGTCATCTTCACGGTGGTGCTGGCGGGCGGGGCCTCGTGGCTGGTGGGGGCGCTGTCGCTGGTGTGTCTGGCGCTGATGGTGGCGCTGTCCTTCTGGCTGCACCGGGAAGTGGCGGTGCCCATGGCGCGGCTGTCGGCGGTGGCGCAGAAAATCGCCCAAGAGGGGGATTTGACGCAGCCCATCGACACGGCCGGGCAGGACGAAGTGGGGGACCTGGGCCGCAGCCTTCAGGTGATGGTCAACCGGCTGCGCGAGGTGCCCGCCACGCTGCGGTCCGTGGTGATGGAGCTGTCCTCGGCGGCCGCGCAACTGACGCAGGCGAGCCAGGACCAGGTGAACTTCCTCACCAACCAGTCCCGCAGCCTCACCGAGGCGAGCACCACCATCGCCGAAATCGCGCAGACCTCCAGCATGGCGGCCAGCCGCGCGGAGATGGTGCTGAAGGTGGCGGCGCAGGCGGACGCGTTCAGTTCGTCCGGCCAGCAGTCGATTGAGCAGAGCGCGGAGGGCATGCAGCAGATTCGTCAGCGGGTGGGCACGCTGGTGGGCAGCATCGCGCACCTGAGCGACCAGGCCGTGCACGCCGGGGAAATCATCAGCAGCGTGAAGGACCTGGCGGACCAGTCCAACGTGCTGGCGCTCAACGCGGCGATTGAAGCCGCGCGCGCGGGCGAGGAGGGCCGGGGCTTCGCGGTGGTGGCGCGGGAGATGCGCGCGCTCAGCGGCCAGTCCCTCCAGAGCACGCAGCGCATCGGCAAGATTCTGCTCGAAATCAATCAGGCCATCCGCCAGACGACCTCCATCGCGGAGGGCGACAGCGAGAAGATGGAGGAGAACATCGAGCAGGTGCTGGCCTCGGCCGACTCGCTGAAGGAAATCACCACGGTGGTGCAGGAGAGCAGTCAGGCGGCGCGCCAGATTGTCGCCTCCGTCACCCAGCAGAACGCGGGCATCGCGCAGATGACCGAGGTGATGACGCAACTGTCCTCGATGATGGCGGACGTTGTGACTTCCACCATGACGGCCGAGGAAGCCGTGACGCAGATCAACGCCACGCTCGGCCGGCTCCAGGAGCTGTCCACGTCGTTCCGCGTGTGAGCGCGGGAGCGGCCCGACGTCCGGGCCGCCCGTGCTCGTCGATGCAGCGGGCGACGGCTACTCGCCCTGCATCAACCCGGTGATGCGGCCGTCGTCGTGGACGGTGATGCGCTTCGCCGCCGGCTCGCGAGGCAGGCCCGGCATGGTGAGGATGTCGCCCGTGAGCGCCACCATGAAGCCCGCGCCCGCGGACAGGCGCACCTCGCGCACCGTGAGCGTGAAGCCGCGCGGACGGCCCTGCTTCGTCGCGTCATCCGACAGCGACAGGTGCGTCTTCGCCATGCACACCGGCAGCTCCGAGCCTCCCAGCTCGCGCACCATCTCCAAATCCTTGCGCGCCGACGCCGTGAAGGCCACGTCCTCCGCGCCGTACACCGTGCGGGCAATGGCGCGGACCTTCTCCTCGGGGGACTGCTTCAACTCGTAGAGGAAGCGCGGAGCGGGCGGCGCCTCATCCGTCGCGTCCAGCATCGCGAGCACCCGGTCCGCCAGCTCCAGCGCGCCCTCGCCGCCGCGCGTGAAGCCCTCGCACACGGCCATCTCCACGCCGCGCTCCTTGCCGAAGGCGCGCAGTTCGTCGAGCTCCGACTCCGTGTCCTGCGGGAAGCGGTTGACGCACAGCACGGCCGGCAGGCCGAAGGCGCGCACCGATTCCAGGTGCTTCTCCAGATGCGCGAAGCCGCGCGCCAGGGCGGCGCTGTCCGGCTCGGCCACGCGCGCGAGCGGTGCTCCTCCGTGGTACTTCAGCGCGCGCAGCGTCACCACCAGCACGACGCCCCGAGGCCACAGGCCGGTGTTGCGGCACTTGATGTCGAGGAACTTCTCCGCGCCCAAATCGAAGCCGAAGCCCGCCTCCGTCACGACCTCGTCCGCGTAGGCCAGGCCCATCCGCGTACCCACCACGGAGCTGCAGCCGTGGGCGATGTTGCCGAAGGGGCCGGCGTGCACCAGCGCGGGGCCGCCCTCGCGCGTCTGCACCAGGTTGGGCATCAGCGCGTCCTTCAGCACCGCCACCATGGCCGCCGCCGCGTCCACATCGCGCGCGCGCACGGGCTTGCCGTCCGGCGAGTGGCCCACCACGACGCGGCCCAGCCGCTCCTCCAAATCCTTGAGGTTCTCCGACAGCGCGAGGATGGCCATCACCTCGCTGGCGGCGGTGATGTCGAACGCGGCCTCTCGCGGGACGCCGTGAGCCTTGCCGCCCAGGCCGATGATGACGTTGCGCAGGAACCGGTCGTTCATGTCCATCGCGCGCCGCCACCGCACCCGCGTGGAGTCGATGGCCACGGGCTGGCCGTAATACACGGCGTTGTCGACCAGCGCGGCGAGCAGGTTGTTGGCGCTGGTAATCGCGTGCAGGTCACCGGTGAAGTGCAGGTTGATGTCCGCCGCGGGCTCCAGGCTGGACTGTCCGCCGCCGGTGCCTCCGCCCTTCACGCCGAAGACGGGACCGAGGGACGGCTCTCGCAGCGCGGCGACGGCCTTGCGTCCGCGACGACGCAGGCCCATGGCCAGGGCCACGGACATGGTGGTCTTCCCCTCGCCAGGAGGCGTGGGGTTGATGGCGGAGACGAGCACGAGCCGTCCCTGCCGGTCGCCCTGCTTGCCGAGCGCGTCGAGTGACACCTTGGCGCGATTCGTTCCCCAGGGATGCACGTCGTCGGGAGCCAGGCCCAACTCGGCGCCCACTTCTGCGATGGGTCTCAGCTTCATGCCGAGGACTCTCGATGCGGCGGCGTCACGGGTCAACGGGGGAAGTGTACGGGACGCGCGCCTGTGGTCAGTCAGTGTCCTCGCGTCGCGCGTTGTCGGACGACACGCAGCCGCCACAGGACAATGGGGAGGCCCACGCCCGTGGCCACCGCCACCCAGGGCCAGGCGCCCGCGCTGGCCAGCCCCTGTCCCAGCCGCGCGCGCAGTCCGAGGGGAAGCTGGGCCCACAGCAAGAAGGTGGCCGTGGCGAGCACGAAGACCGCGAAGCCCTTGCGCAGCGAGCCCGGCGCCACGTGTCCCGCGAGCTTTCCTCCAAGCAGGCTCCCCGCCAGTGCCACCGCGAGGACCTCGCCCGTGAGCTTCCACGGCAATTCCACATGACCCAGATGTCCCACCAGGCCCGCGGCGCACTGGAGCGCGATGACCACCAGCGAGGTGGCGGTGGCCATCGGCGTGGACAGGCCCACCAGCGCGAGCGCGGGGACGATGAGGAACCCTCCGCCCGCGCCCACGAGGCCGGACAGGATTCCCACGCCCAGGCCTTGAAGGAGTATCCGCCCCACGCGGGTTGGCGCGCGCGGAGTGACCTCGGTGGACACCCGCGCGGCCTCCGTGCGCAGCAGCATGGCGATGGCCGCGGCCACCATGACCCCCGCGAAGAACAACATCAGCGTGCTCGCGGAGAAGAGGGGATTGAGCTTTCCCCCCAGGAACGCGCCCACCATCCCGCCCGCGCCGAACACGAAGGCCGTGCGCCACCGCACCCGACCTGCCCGTGCATGAAAGAGCGCTCCGCTCGCGCTGGTGACCCCGACCACCACCAGCGACATGGCGATGGCCGTGCGGGGCTCCACACCCAGCACGTACACCAGCAAGGGCACCGTGAGGATGGAACCGCCGCCACCCAACAACCCCAACAACACGCCCACGAGCAACGCGCCCGCGAGGCCCACGTACAACATCATCGCGATGCGCCCCCAGACCGCGCGACGGCGAGCAGGTCCCGGACCTCGCGCAGCGTCCGCTCGAAGCTCGCGGTGTCCACCAGCCCCGAGGGAGTCGTGGCCTGGAGCGCGTCCAGCACGGCGCCAAGCTCCGCGCGCGAAGGCTCTTGGGGCAGCGCCTCCACGTCGGAGACACCGGGGAGCCGGGCTCGCAAGGTGTCGCGGACCTCCGCCAGGGTTGGCGTCGCACTGGAGGGCAGCCGCACCACGGGCAGCGCCTCCGTGTTCCACGCGAGCATTCCCCCGCGCAGGTTCATCACCCGCGTGAAGCCCAGCTCCACCAACTGCGTGGCGGCCCGCGCCGACCGTGCTCCAGAGCGACAGATGAGCAGCACCTCCGTGTCCCTGGGCCACAAGGCCGCCGCCTCGCGCACCGTGGCCAGCGGTGCCGCACGCACGCCATCGAGGTGTCCCAGAATCCCATCCAGCTCGGACGGCTCGCGCACGTCGACCAGGTGCAGCCCCGAGGGGCGCTCCGCCGCGAGCTGTCGTACGTCCACGTCGCGGTATCCGGCGGGCTGGGGATGGGCGCTGTCGAAGAGGTGACTCAAGACGGTGACTCCTTCTCTCGTCCTCCCGATGAGGGAAGGACGCGGGCAATAGGGTGCCGTCCCGTTGCTCGGGGTCGGACACCAGGGTTCTGGGATGACGGCGCGGACGCCCGTGCCCGAGGGCACGTCACGTCATGCGGAGGACGGTGACAGGGGCTCGGGGTCCAGACCGCAGGCGCGGTTGGCGGGGACGGCCACGTCCAGCTTGCGCGGGGGTGGAATCCGCCGCTCGTTCATGAAGGTGATGAAGTCCTCGCGAGACTTGCCCGCCAGTCGCGGGTTGTGTCGCTTCTCCTCGCCCACGGAGGACGCGGTGAAGCCCGCGTAGTCATGGCCGGGGTACAGCTCCGTCGCATCGGGCAGCGTGAAGAGCTCGCGGGTGATGGAGTCGTAGAGCTGCCCCGAGTCGCCGTTCTGGAAGTCGGTGCGGCCCGTGCCGCGAACGAGCAGCGCGTCGCCCGTGAAGAGCCGCCCGTCACACAGGAAGCTGAGGCTGTCATCCGTGTGCCCGGGGGTCTCCAGCACGCGCAGCTCCAACCCGCCCACGCGCACCTGGTCTCCATGCACCAGCTGTCGGTCCACACAGGGCGCTCCTCGGGCGGAGGCCATCACCTGGGCACCCGTGCGCGCGCGCAGGAGTCCCGCCGAGGTGATGTGGTCCGCGTGGACGTGGGTCTCCATCACCACCGTCAGCTTCAGCCCGAGCTCCGTCAGCAGCCGCAGGTCACGCTCCACCTGCTCCAGCACCGGGTCGATGAGCACGGCCTCTCGCGTCGCCGGGTCCGCCAGCAGGTACGTATAGGTCGAGGACTCCGCGTCGAAGAGCTGTCGGAAGAGCATCGCCCGTTTCCCTGAAGAGATGACCGCCATGCGCCCCCGACGATATTGCGAGTGCCGTGCCAGTGCCCCTTCTCCGAGCAGGGCCCGGGTCCATTTCGGAGGGAGCGCCGTCCCCGGGGAAACAACTGAAACACCCTGGTGAAACAGTTGTCGCCCCAGTGGAACAGGTTCAGTGCCCGGCTTCGCCCAGGGCGCGCAGGCGGCGCCACAGCGTCACGCGACTGACGCCGAGCAGGCGTGCGGCCTCGGAGCGGTTGCCGCCTGCTCGGGCCAGGGCCGCTCGCACCTTCTGTTCGTCGAGCAGGACACCTGTCGTCGGCGAGAGGGCGACACCGGGGGATGAAGCAGTCCTCCCTTCGGAGAACTCCGGGGGCAGGTCCACCTCGCGCAGCACCGCGCCCTCGCCAATGACGTAGGCGTACTCCATGACGTTGCGCAGCTCGCGCACGTTGCCGGGCCAGGTGTGGGCTTCCAGCAGTCGGCGCGCGCCCGGGGCGATTCGCTCCACGCGCCGCGTCCCGCGCTGGTGCAGCTCGCCCAGGAAGCGCAGGGCGAGCGGGAGGATGTCCCCACGTCGCTCCCGGAGCGTGGGCAGGAAGATGGGCACCACGCGCAGGCGGTACATCAGGTCCGCGCGGAAGCGGCCCGCCTCCACCTCACGTCGCAGGGCCCGGTGCGTGGCGGCAATGATGCGCACGTCCACCGGCACTGGCTCCCGACCTCCCACGGGGATGACGGTGCGCGTCTCCAGCACGCGCAACATCTTCGCCTGGAGGTCCAGCGGCAGCTCCGCCACTTCGTCCAGGAACAGCGAGCCTCCATGGGCCAGCCGGAAGTGACCCGGACTGTCGCGCACCGCGCCGGTGAAGGCCCCGCGCACATGGCCGAACAGCTCGCTCTCCAGCAGGTTCGGCGGCAGTGCGGCGCAGTTGATGGCGCGGAAGGGCCCCTTGCCACGCGCGGACAGCGCATGCAGCGCGTGGGCGATGTTCTCCTTGCCCGTGCCCGACTCGCCACGCACCAGCACGCTCGACTCCGCGCGCGCCACCTTCTCGACGATGCGGAAGACCCGCCGCAGCTCGGCGTCCTGGGTCCACAGGCCGTGGAACACCTCGACGCCCTCGGCGCTTCGCGCGGTGGGCTCCCGGGTGACGGTGAGCGCCCAACCCTCTTTCTCCAGGGCCACCGCGCGCACGCGCACCGCCTGCGTCTCCGCCCCCGCGCGCAACCGCGCCGTCGTCTCCCGCCCCGTCGTGAGCACGGTCTCCAGCCGCTCGACGCCGCCCTGCGGGACGAGCACCTCCGAGAGCGGAGTCCCCTCGCGCACCGGGGCGCCGAGCTGCGCCTCCAGCGCGGAGGTCAGGCCCACCACGCGCCGACTCGCGTCCACGAGCAGCACGGCGCCCGCGAGCGCATCGAGCGCGGACAGGGCGAGCTGGGACGAGCGCGGGGTTCGTGACGTGGGCATCTGTCGCTGCATAGCCCGGTGCGCGGCGGCTCGCACCTGGCCCGGCTCAGGCCCGGCCGCGCATCATCAACTTCCAGTACAACTGGGGCAGGCCGTACTTCTTCATCAGCCACATGTCCCGCCGCTCCTGGAGCGTGTCGATGAAGGGGAAGCTGGGCGTGGGCTTGCCGTCATAGTCGAACTCGGCGAGCAGCAGCTTGCCGTAGCCCGTGGTGAGGGGACAGGACGCGTAGCCGTCATACCGCGCGGTGGGGATGCGGCCGGCCATGACGGCCCGGAGGTTCTCGACGAGCACGGGCGCCTGCTTGCGGATGGCCGCGCCCGTGCGGCTGGTGGGCAGGTCGGAGGCGTCTCCGAGCGCGAAGACGTTGGGGAAGCCCGGGTGCTGGAGCGTGTACTTGTCCGCGCGCACCCAGCCGACACACGCGCCGTCGCGCGATGACAGCGGGCTGTTCTTGATGAAGTCCGGCGCGCTCTGGGGCGGGGTGACGTGGAGCAGGTCGTAGCGAAGGGTGACGCGGTGCTTCTGTCCGTCCCGCGTCGTCTCGAAGGTGGCCTCGCGGCGGGCGCCGTCCACCGCGACCAGATTGTGTTCGAAGTGGGTGTGGATGCCGTAGCGCTTCACCACGTCTTCCAGCACGCGGGCATAGGGCTGCACGCCGAAGATGGTTTTGGCGCCCGAGCCGAACACCACCTCCGAGCGCTCCATCACCCCCGTGCGGCGGAAGTGGTCGGCGGCCAGGTACATGATTTTCTGCGGCGCGCCCGCGCACTTCACCGGCGTGGCCGGGTGGGTGAAGAGGGCGGTGCCTCCCTGGAAGCGCTGGAGCATGCGCCACGTCTTGGGGGCGAGCTTCACGTCGTAGTTGCTGCTGACGTGTTCGGTCTCCAGCGCGTCGCGAAGGCCTGCCACCTTGTCCCAGTCGAGCTGGATGCCGGGCGCGACGACGAGGAAGTCGTAGCCCACGCGCAGCCCGCCCCGGGTGCGCACCTCGCGGCGGACGGGGTCGACTTCCTCGGCGGCGTCCTTCAGCCACTTCACGCCCCGGGGGATGAAGTCGGCCTCATCGCGCACGGTGTCCTCGATGCGCGCTTCACCCGCGCCCACCAGCGTCCAGAGCGGCTGGTAGTAGTGCCGCTCGGAGGGCTCCAGAATCGCGACGCCCTTCTGGCCCAGCCGAGCCAGTCGCGCCGCCACGCAGATGCCGGCCGTGCCTCCGCCGATGATGAGGATTCGGTGGCGCTCGCTTACCGGAGCCACGTGGGGCATGGGCGTGGTCGCCGGGTCCGTGCAGCCGCAGTCCTCGCTCGGGTTCATCGCGCGCTCGCTTCCTGTCTGACGTGGGACGTCGGCAGGGGGCATTAGCAGGGCGCGTGCCACCATCGTCCCCGAGGGCGACACGGGTGTCGCTCGGGGACGAGAGCTGTTTCACATCGTTTCAGGCCGTTTCATGTAACAGGGGCCCGGGGATGTGGCTCAGAGCAGTCCGAGGAGGGTGATGGTCATCGGTCCGGAGATGCTCGTGAGTCCCTCGGGAGAGTCACAGGCGGCGAGGTCGGTCGCGAGCAGGGTGACGGTGCGCACGAAGGTCGCTCCCACGAACTTGCCGGAGAGGACCGTTCCGGTCTGCGTGACGACGATGGCGTTGCCATTGACGGCCGTGGTGGTCTGCGTCTGCCGCACCGTCGAACTCTCCCCGGTGTTCCAGGTGAGCAGCGTGGTTCCAGAGCTGATGTCGAGCAGGTCCGTGCAGGAGTAGCCCTTCATGAGGAATGAGACAAACGACGTCGCGGACGTCACGCTGGAGCCCAGCAGGGAGTAGCAATTGCTCGCCTGCCCCGTGGACGTGAAGACGACATCCTGAGGCTGGGTCCGCAGCGGCGGCGAATACGTGACGTGGGTGGCTCCAACGGGACAGGTGACGAGCGCCAGCAACCGCTGCTCCGACTGCCCCACCTCTGGCGGTACCGCGGGCGACGACTCCGGTCCGCCACACCCCGCGAGCCCCATCGCCACGAGAACGACCCACGACTTCGACGAGAAACCAGACATGAGACCTCCCTTGCTGACAGGGAGCGTCTCCAGGCCCGACACTTGAGACAACGGCCCGGCTCCGGGCCGGGCTCATTGCAAACACTGTCATCGGACCAACGTACAACCAGACAGGCAATCCCGGACGCGAGCCAGGGAAGCTCCCTGGCCCGCACCGCGACGGGGCTACTTGCCGAAGATGCCGCGCAGGCGCTTCTTCGCCTCATCCTCGGCGCGCTTCTTCGCCTCGGCCTCCAGCCGCGACTTCTCCTCGGCGGCCTTGGCCTCCAGTTCCTTGCGCTTGGCCTCGGCGTCGGCGCGCAGCTTCTCCTCACCGCCTTCGATGACCTGCTGCACCTGCTCGCCGCGCTTGCCGCCAATGAGGTTGCCCGCGAGCGACGAGGCCGCCAGCTTCGCGAGCGTCGTCACCGCCGGCTTCACGTCCACGCCCGTCACTTCGGGCTTCCACGCCGGGCCCGTCAGCTTCAGGCCCACGGGGATATCCGAAGGCGGCGTCACCTTGCCCAGGGTCAGCGTCTTCACTGTCGACGGCGTCAGCGCCACCGAGCCGATGAGGTCCAGCGTGCCGTCCAGCTTGATGCCACCGTCGAAGCTCATCGCGGCTTCCGGCCGCGTCCAGGTGATGGGCTTGGACAGCTGCGCGACGCCGTTCTTGATTTGAACGCCGAAGGGCAGGTTCTCACTCAGCGACGTCACCTCGCCGCTCTTGAGCGCCTTGGAGGCGAAGGGCAGGGCCTTGGCGAGCGGCTCGGAGACGGACGCCACCAGGTCCTTGCCCAGCAGCGTGCCGCCCAGGATGTTGCCGCTGATGCCGCCCAGCAGCGTCTCCTTGAGCTTCTCCGGCGTGTAGCCGATGCCCTTCACGTCCACGTTCCCGTTGAACGTCCCCGTCATCACCTTCTGCGGCGTGGCCTGGGCCAGCGCCTGCGCCACCTGCACGCCGTCCACCTTCACCTTCGCCTCGAAGGGCCGCTGCGCGGCGGAGGGGCCCAGACGAATCGTCGTCCCGTCCGCCGCCACCTTGCCGCCGAAGACGCCCGAGGAGAACTTCTCCACGGAGATGAGGTCGTCCGTCATCTTGATGACGCCCGTCACGTTGCTCAGGTCCATCTCGCTGTAGCGCAGCGCTCCCACCGCGAAGCGGATGTCACCCCGGTAGCCGTTGAAGCGCGCCGGGTCCTCGGGAGGAAGCTCCGCTGACTCCGGCGCCGGCACCGTGCCACCGTTGCGCGCCGCCAGCTCCTTCTCGTCGAACAGCAGCGCGTCCGCGTCCAGCTTGTTCGCCTTCACATCCGCGGAGAACGTCGTCGTCTGCTTCTTGCCCTGACCCGCGAGCGCGAAGGACGCGCTGCCCGTCACCGTGTCCTCCAGGACGTGCGCGGTCATCTTCGGCACCTCCACCTTCATGCCGGCGCCGCCCTTGCCGGGCGCGTAGGTGCCGGCGACGGCGAAGTCCATCCGCTGGCCGGGCGACTTGTCCACCAGCAGGCCGGGCCGCAGGTCCACGCCAGACAGGTCCGCGTTCGCGTCGAACTTCAGCGCACCGCCGCTGGCCGCCGCACCCGCCACGCGCGCGGTGAGCTTCATGGCGCCGCCCGCGTTCTTCGTGAGCTGCGCTGGCACGCGCAGGCGCACCGGCGTCAGGTCCACGTCCACGTTGATGGCCTGCGCGTCCTGCGTGCCGCTGCCGCGCACCTCCAGGCCGATGGGGCCGGCAATCATGCCGTTCAACTGCTTCTTCAGCGGGGGGTAGTACTCGGCGAGCACGGCGGGGTCCAGGTTGCGACCCACCAGCTCGAAGCCCTGCACCGACGGCTTCTCCGACAGCAGGCCCTTCACCTGGCCCTTGCCGGTGATGTTCGCGGGGCCCAGGTCCAGCTTCAGCTTGTCGAGCGACAAGTCACCCGTGGCGATGTCACCCGCGACGTCCGTGTCGAGCACCACGTCCAGCGCCTTGCCACCCTCGGAGCCCGCGAAGCGCAGGCCCAGCGCGGAGATGACACCCACGAGCCGCGTGGGGCCCTTGCCCCCGGGCACCGCGCCGCCCAGCTCCGCCTTCCAGTCCGCGTCCACCGTGCCGGCCTGGAGGCCCACGTCGGGAGGCAGGAAGGGACCCAGCGGAGACAGGTCGATTTTCTGCGCCTTGAGCGTCACGCGCTCCGGCGTGGGAATCAGCGTGGGCGGCAGCGGCGCGGCGTGCAGCGACAGTTGGAGGTTCTGCTTGTCCGCGAGCACCGCGGCGGCCAGGTCCACCACCAGCGGCTTGCCGGCGCGCAGGTCCTTCACCTCGATGTCCAGGTCCTTCACCGCCAGCTCCCGCGCGGCCTGTCCCCCTGCACGGTCCACGAAGCGGATGGTGCCGTCGGTGAGCGCGGCGCGCTCGACATGGACGCCGGAGAGGTCCGTGGGCTGCGACTCGTCCTCGGGCGGCTTCTCTTCCTCCTTCGGGCTCTGCTCTTCCAACCGCTGCAGCAGGCGCTGCACGTTGGTGGTGCCGTCGGCCAGCCGCACCACGTTGACGGTGAGGCCGGACAGCTCGGCGTTCTTCACCTGGATGTCCTTGCCTCGCGAGGACAGCAGGGGGCCGGCCGCGACGCTGATGTCCAGCGAGGCCATCTGCGCGAGCGGCAGCTCCTCACCCTCGGCGGCGCCGATGGAGACGTTCTCCACCTCCACGCCAACGGTGGGGAAGAGCTGGGTGGAGATGTCCCCGATTTCAATCGGGCGACCCAGCTTCTGCGAATACGTGGCGGCCTGCTCGCGCGCTGTCTTCAGCAGGATGGCGTCGAGCCGCCAGAGGACCCCGAGCACGACGACGACGAGGAGCGCGAAGACTCCTCCGAGCACGTAGGGCCAGCGGCGCTTCTTCTTCACGACGTCAGACATTGCTTGGTACCTCCTCCAGCGAGCGGGCCCCGGGGCTCGGCCCGGCGCGGGGCGAGGACCGCGGTGAGACGCTTAGCCCAGCCAGGACCTTGCCGCACGCGTCAGGCGCAAGAACCCCCCTGCATGCGGCGGAAGACCTCATCGCATCCCGGGACGGGCGAGGGGCGTGGAAATGCACGCGACCCGCGCGGTGGGGTCGTCCGGCCGTCCCAGGGGCGAGAAACGGAGGCGCCAGCCGGCCCTCTGGCGCCTCCAGCCACCCAACACGCTCCATGTGCGCACGGAGCAGGCGAGAGGGAAGGGGCCTTCACCTCCGTGGTCGCTATCAACCCCCGGAAAACGCGCGGCTCAGGGGCCGCTCGGAGAGGGAGCGGCGGAGGTATTCCCGGGTGGGCTCGTGGGTTTCACGGAGGGCTCCCACTTCACGGGGCCCAGGGGCACGGTCTTCTCGGGCTTGGGGTCGGCCCATGCGGGGGCGGCATGCGTGTAGCGCAGCGCTCCGCCCCGCGTGTCGATGGCCAGGGGCGCTTCGGTGACGGGACCCAGCACCTGGCCGGTGCCCAGGTCCATCAGCCATCCCATGTAGAGCACTCGCTCTCCCGCCCTCTCCTGGAAGTCTCCACTGGCCTCGCCGACCAGACGCTTCTCGCCGGTGTCCGCGTTCCACAGCCACAGTCGAGGCCTCCCACGCTCTCCGCCGTCTCCCGTGGGGTCCTCCCGCAGCAGCGCATGGGAACCCTGTGCATGAACCCAGGTGCTGGCGGGGATGGGAGGAGGCACGAGCGTGTGGCGCTCCATGTCCAGGATGAAGACGGCGTAGGTGCGCTCGGTGTCCTTGCTGGTGAGGACGAAGGTGGGCAGCAGTCGAGGACGCTCTTCGTTGGAGGACCTCCTCACCGGTGCGTACGGAGACACCTCGCGCTCCAGGGACAGGTGCAGCTCGGGGCCGTGCAGCTCCAGCGTCGTCCCCAACGGGTCTCTCGTCTTGCAGCCGACGACGAGCAGTCGACGGGGCTCGTCCACGGCGTACAGCCGGGCCCGGCAGCTCTCGGGCACCCACGTCTGCTGGTTGCCCCGCGCGTCCTCGAAGGCGATGGCGCCATGCGGCAGGGTGCGAAGCAGGCCGTCACCCAGCGGCTGGAGGATGTCCCTGCCCTCGACGAGCGTGCCGCCGTCCACGCGCAGGAAGCGGCGCACGGGACTGTCGCCCTTCCGCTCGCCCTGGGAGGCGGAGCTGACCGGTCCCCGGCATCGCGCCGGAGCGAGGGACGTCTGTTGATGAGGCCAGGTCAGCGTGCCGTCCTCGTCGGTGTCCTGCGCCACCACGTCGAAGACGGCCCAGAGTCCGTTCTCATGCAGCCTCGCCTGTCCGAGCAACCCCGGGCCCGCGTCCAGCACGCGCTCCTCGCCACGCGCGACGTCCCGCAGCACCGCGACCTTCTTCCCAGCCTCGGTCTTCAGATAGAGCAGGCGCTGGCCGTCGCGCGAGAAGCTGGCGCGCACGGGCGGCTGGGACGCGTTCGTGCCCACGTCGTCGGCGGTCCAGGGCGCGAGCACCTGCTCCGTGCCCGTCACGGTGTCGAGGAGTCGGAGCGCGCCCTCGCGCACCAGGACGATGTGTCGTGCCAGGGAGTCCACGGCGAGCACGTCGTCGACGGCGAGGCCCGCTCCAGGCTCCCGGAAGAGATACAGCCGCGCCTCGTCACCGCCGAGCTGTCCATGGCTGCCCACCTTGACCGCGATGGTTCCATCCTTGTTGGTGTCCTCGCGCGCCTGACACGCGAGCAGCCACCGGCCATCGGGCGCGGCGGCCTGGAGGAGGAAGGGGTGCGGAGTTCCGTACTCCGCTGGAGGAGGTGGGGTGCTCGGGAGGTGCCCACGCGAGGCACACGCACTGGACAGCCACACCAGGGACCACAGGACACAGGCGCGCGGAGTCATGTCGTCCCAGCCTGCGTCACGTCGTCATGGGTGAGCAAGCAGGCGTTGTGCGCGCGTCATGAGCGTCCGACTCAGGACGGACCCACGGGGGCCTTCGCGCAACGGTGAGTCAGCGCACGTCAAGGGTGTCCTCCGGGGCGACCCGACGGGTTGAGCGCACGACGGCGTCTTGCGAGCGCGCTTGTTTCCGCCTACCCCTTGCCCACACGAGTGCCGAGACTTCGGCCCGTCATCCTTGAAGAGAGCCCTCATGCGCATTCGTGTCGCAGTCATTTTGCTGGCCAGTCTCTCCGCGTGCGCGTCGCGCTCGAAGGACGGGTCGGAGTCCTCCTCCTCCTTGCCAACGCCCTCTCGCGCCGCCACCGCTTCCTACTCGCACTTCATCCGCGAGTATCTGGACTGGTTCTCCGCGGCCAACCCCGTGCGCGCGACGCGGCTGGGCTTCCACGCGCACGACGCGCACCTGCAGGACGTCTCCAAGGAAGCGCTGCAACGCAAGGCGGAGGCGCTGCGCGGCTGGCTCACCCGGCTGGAGCAGGTGAACTGCTCCGCGCTCTCCGGTGACGACGCCGTCGACGGCGTGGTGCTGCAGAACGCCATTCGCGCGGAGCTGCTGGAGCTGGAGGAGGAGCGCATCTGGGAGAAGAACCCCGGCGCCTACGTGGGCCTCGTCTCCGGGGGGCTGTCGAGTTTGTCCTCGCGAGACTTCGCGCCGCTGAACGAGCGGATGCGGGACATGCGCTCGCGCATGGCGCGCATCCCTCAAGTCCTGGAGGCGGCGAAGGAGAACCTGTCGGGGGTGCCCCGGCTGTGGGCGGAGCAGGCCATCCGCGACGCGCGCGGCACGCAGGTGTACCTGCGCGTGGACCTGCCGCGCGCCCTGGAGGCGCAGGGCCTGGACAAGGTGCCTCCGGCGGAGCGCGAGGCCTTCCACGCCGCGCGCGCGGACGCCCTGCGACAGATGGAGGGCTTCACCGAGTGGCTGGAGGAGGAGCTGCTGCCCCAGGCCAACGGCGACTTCCGGCTGGGCCGCGAGCTGTTCGAGAAGAAGCTGGCGCTGGAGGAGCACATCTCGCTGAGCGCGGACCAGCTTCGCGACATCAACGAGCGGGCCATCCGTGAGTACAAGGCGTGGGTGGCGCGCGAGACGGCGAAGGTGGACCCGTCGAAGACGCCGGAGCAGGTGATGGCGGTCCTGGTGAAGGACCACCCCACCTCCGAGGAGCTGATTCCCCTGGCGCGCACCCAACTGGTGGAGCTGCAGCGCTTCGTGCGCGAGAAGGACATCCTCACGCTGCCCTCGGACGCGCTGCCGTCCGTGCGCGAGACGCCGCCGTACGAGCGGCTGGGCTTCGCGTCCATGGACACGCCGGGCCCCTTCGAGAGCAAGGCCAAGGAGGCGTACTACAACATCACCAACGTGGAGGCGGAGTGGTCCACCGAGGAGAAGTCGCAGCACCTGACGTACTTCAACCGCGCGGGCCTGTTGGGCATCACCGTGCATGAGGCCATGCCGGGCCACTTCGTGCAGCTGCTCTACGGGGCCAAGATTCCCACGGACGTGCGCAAGGTCTTCACCCCCGCCTCCGTGGTGGAGGGCTGGGCCCACTACGCCGAGCAGATGATGGTGGACGAGGGCCTGGGCCAGGGTGACCCGTCGGTGCGACTGGGCCAGTTACGGCGCGCGCTCCAGCGGCACGCGCGGTGGTACGCGGCGCTGGCGCTGCACGTGTACAACGAGCCGGTGGACGCGGTGGCGAAGCGCTACGCGGAGATTGCGTACTTCGAGCCCTTCCCCGCGATGCGCGAGGTGGAGCGCGGCACGTCCAACCCCACGTACCTGTACTACGCGGCCGGCCGCATGCAGATTCTGAAGCTGCGCGAGGACTACCGGAAGCACCTGGAGGCGAGCGGGAAGAAGTTCGTCCTGAAGGACTTCCACGACCGCTTCCTGCAACTGGGCCTGCCCGTGTCGCTCGCGCGCAAGGTGCTCATCCCCAACGACGAGTCACCGTCGCTGGAGTGAGCACCCCGCTCGCGCGCCTGGCTACAGCTCGATGACGTCCGACGGAGTCGTCGGCGTCTCGCGGGACGTCAGGCCCTCGATGGTGAAGCCCCGGGGCGCGCGGATGGCGGCCCCGTGGTTCGGGTCGATGAACAGGCGCACGGGGAGCTCCAGCCCCTCGTAGCCCACCTCGAACACCTCCAGCCCCGCGTACTCGAGCGAGGGCGTGGGGCCGGTGTCACAACACGGGCCCAGCCGCTTCCACGCCACGCGCTGACCCTGGGGGCCGCGCAGCAGCTCGAAGAAGGCCATGACGCCCGGGTTGCCCCAGCCCACGCGCACCGGGTCCTCCGCGCGGTAGCCGTAGGTGCCGCCCTCCTCCTGGAGGCCCACCACCGGAGGCGCCTCCTCGCGGGGGGCCCTCACCACGGCCGGATTCGACGAGGCACACGCCGACAGTGCCATCAGCAGCCCGAGACAGGCGATTCGAAGCGAAACCATTGCACCCTCCTCCTCCACGCCACCCGCGGCGAAACTGGGACCTGCCTTTCTCGCGTGCACGCACTCGTCTGCCCGAGTCGTTCGCCAGCCGACGCTCCCAAGCCCTCGCGGCGGGCCCCCGCCTGCCCGTGCCTCTAGGACCGCCGTGCGCGCGTCTTTTCAGAACCGCGCATTTGCGCGTCGCGACCCCCGGAAGCGCCGTCCCGAGTGCCCGGGCTTTTCGCCCCGCGACACCGGCTCCCGGCTGGAATTGACAGCCCGGGGTGGCACGCCGAGCGTGGGTGCGTGCGCCTGTCTCCACGCCCATGTCGCGCCAGGTGGCCTCGGCTCTCGGGGCCCAGCCGCCGTGTGCTCGTGTGGGGGCTGGCGGCGGGGCTCGTGGGCCTGTCCGCGTGCCAGACGCGCAAGAAGGAGACCTGTGCCTCCGTGCAGGCCCTGGTGCTGGAGGAGCTGCGCGTGACGGATGGCTTCCGAGACAGGCAGCATGACTCCCACTCGCTGGCCTTGAACGCGAGCCAGCTCGAGGAGCTGTCCTCGCGGGTGAAGTCCCTGGAGGTTCGTGACACCGAGCTGCGCGAGGCCGTGCGGCGCTACGGCGCGGACCTGGATGTCCTCGCGCGCGCCTATGCGCACCATGCCCGTGCGCGTGCGCGGCCGGCGCTGGAGCCCGCCGAGTCGGATGACGGGCACGTGGGGCCCGGCCTCTCGCTGGCCACGCATGAGGGCGTGGTGAACGAGGCGCGCTCCGCCGTCTCGCGCCTGTGCGCCCTGCCGTGAGGCCCCGTCACCTCACACGCCCCAGTAGTAGCTCCATTTGAGCATCACCGCGTCGTTGGCCGGACCCGCCAGCAACTGTCGCGGACGCAGCGTCGCGGAGGGCCGCTCACCTTCGGGCTCCGGCAGCCCCTGCTGCGAGCGTGAGTAGATGAGGAAGAGCGTGGAGCCCAGTTGGTACTCCCACCGCGCGACGACATTCACGTTCAGCGCGGTGTCGTAGAAGCTGCTGTCGTCGTCGTGCGCGACGGCGGTCAGCGAGTCGAGCCGGATGCGCGACCGCCGCGCGTCGGACGTCGCCGTGAAGAAGGGGCCGTAGGTGCCGTGCGCGGTGAAGAGCTGCGCGTAACCCTGCAAGGTGAGCCGGGGCGTCAGCACCCACTGCTGTCTCAGCGTGAGCGACAGGAAGCGCGAGTCCAGCGAGCCCAGCAGGAAGCGGCCATCGTCCAGCGTCTCCACGTAGCGCGGCCCATGGTCCGTCTTGTCGTTGCCCACGGAGAGCTCCGTCTGGAGCGACGGGTGCGGCCTCGCGGACAAGGTGACCTCCCCGCCCCAGTCCCAGGCCGGAGCGCTCGGTCCGCCCTGGAAGCGGTGGCCGAGCGCGACGTACCCCTCCACCGACACCTTGCGGTTGGGGTTCGTCTCGCCGCTGAGGCTCACGAACATCCGGTCCGGTCGCTCCAGCGGGATGCCTGTGTTCGCCAGCTCCCGCACGTCGTAGCCGTTGAGGTCCAGGCCCGTCTCCACGCTCAGCGTGTCGAAGCTGGGCAGGGTGGCGCTCGCGTAGAGGTTGAACCAGGTGACCCGGTGCTCGCTCCGGTCATCCGCCGTCCACTTTCCACCGGCGTGGGCATTGGCGAACAGCGCCTTGAACGGGCCCAGGCCATTGGGCCGCGCGTAGCGCAGCGAGGCTCGGGGGGCCACCTCGTTCTGCGAGCGCTGGAACCCCGTGGCCACCAGCGACAGCTTCGGCGTGGCGACATCCACGCCGACCTCCGGACGCAGGCCCTCGCCACCGAAGCGTCCCGCGCGCAGGTAGCCGCCCACGCCCGAGTCCCCGGTTTGCAACCGGGTGCCATCCGCGAGCACCCGCTCCGGCGGGCCGCCATCCACGCGTGAGGCCACCATCATCCCGTACACGCCCCAGGTGCTGTCCGCCGTCTTCAGGTCGAAGTCGAGCGCGCCCGCGAGCCCGCCGCGTCCCCGACACGACGCCGGTTGCTGTGAGTCTTCCAGGGCCGCGTCCTCGGCGGTGCAGGTGCCCGACAGCGGGTTGGCCATGGCCACCGCGCCGCCCACGCGCGAGCCCGCGCCCACCTTCCCTCGTGCCACCGCCACCAGGTAGTGCGTCGTCGCGGAGGGCTCGTCCGGCAGCTCCAGCCCCGCGCCCAGGTGCAGCGGCCTGCGCCAGTCGAAGCGCAGGTTCCGGTCCGGGCTCGCCTCGTCGCGCGCCTGCCAGGGGCCGGTGACGAGCGCGTCCAGCACGCCCACCTGCACGCCGCCCACCGAGCCCGTCACCTTCGCCGCGCCGAGCAGCGGCGTATCCAGGCCGATGCGCCGCGAATAGAAAAGCGCCAGCGGCGCGCCACCCACGTCCATGCCCACCGGCTGGAACAGCTCCATGCCCTGCGTGAAAAAGGGGCGCCGCTCCGGGAAGTACGCCTCGAAGGTGCTCAGGTTGAGCAGCAGCTCATCCGCCTCCACCTCGCCGAAGTCCGGATTGAACGTCGCCGCCAGCGCCAGTTGGCTGGTGAGCGCGGCGCGCACGTCCAGGCCCACGTCCATGGACGGGCTGAGCAGACGCGGCGCGGGCCGTGACGCGTCCGAGAACTGGGGCCGCGCCAGGCCCCGCGCCGCCAGGTACGGCATCAGCTCCCACCGCCCGCGCGGCTGGAGGTTCTCCAGGCCCGTCAGGTGTCCCAGCCGCGACACGTTGGCGTTGTGGTTGCGCGGGTTGTCCACCGACTCCAGCTCCTCGTTCTTGCGCGCGATGTCCCGCCGCACCGAGAAGCCCCACGTCTGCACCGGCGCCTCCGGGAAGCGCAGCAGCGAGAGGGGAATGGCGAACTCCGCCACCCAGCCGTCCTCCACGCCGTCCGAGGCGCCCGCCCAGATGCCGCTCCAGTCCTCCGTGTAGTAGCGGTCGTCGTAGTAGAGCCCGTCGCTCTGCACGCCGCCGGCGGTGACGGAGAAGCTGTACGCCGTGCGGTGGTCATGCGTCGGGTCGATGAGGACGTGAATCGTGTCCGAGTACGGCGCGCTGTCCCGCCGCCCCAACCGCCGGTCGATGCGCGAAGGCTCCGAGTCGCGCGCCACCACGCCCACGTACAGCATGTCTCCGTCGTAGAGGATGCGCAGCTCCGTCTTCTCCGACGGCGTCCGGCCCGCCGCCGGATAGCGCTCCACGAAGCCGTCGAACACCGGCGCGCGCGCCCAGTCGTCCTCGTTCAGCTTCCCGTCCACCTGAATCGAGCCCGTGGCCCGCGCCGCCTGGAGAAACTGCTCCTTCCCCGGCCCCTCCACCGCCGCGCTCGTCGCCAGACTCCACAGCGACACTCCGAGCGCGACGGCCCCTCTGATACCGGATGACATGACCCATTCCCCTCGTGTCCCGCGAAGCGGGGACACCGGGCTCCCTCGGTAAAGAACGTGAGTAGACGGAGTTTCCTGAATGACCCTGGAGTGCTACTTGCCGCCCGCGCCGCCCTTGCCGCCGCGAGACATGGAACGCATGAACGTCTCGTCGATTCCATGGATGCGCAGGCGCACCAGCTCGTCCGGGGTGATGTTCTTGTAGCCCGCGTCGCGCAGCTTCTTCACGAAGTCGGACGTCACGCCGTGGATGCGGAAGGAGACCAGTTCTTCCTGCGTGATTTCCTTGAAGCCCAGCTCTCGCATCTCCTTCACGAAGGGCATGGTGACGCCGTGGATGCGCATGGCGACGAAGTCGTCCGAGTCCAGGTCCTTGAAGCCCAGCTCGCGCATCTCCTTCACGAAGGGCGTGGAGACGCCGTGGATGCGCATGGCGACCAGCTCGTCGGCGTCCAGGTCCTTGAAGCCCAGGCCGCGCATCTCCCGGGCGAACTCGGTGGTGATGCCGTGGATGCGGAAGGCGACGATTTTCTCGGCGTCCAGGCCGCCGTAGCCCATGGCGCGCACGTCGCGGATGTACTCCGCGGTGACGCCGTGGATGGACATGGCGAGCAGGTCCTCCCAGGACAGCTTGGGGAAGCCCGCGGAGCCCAGGTCCTTCACGCGCTGGGACGTGACGCCGTGGATGCGGCCCTGCACCAGCTGCTCCAGCGTCAGCTTCTCGTACCCCAGCTTCGCCAGCTCGCGGATGTACTCGGGTGACACGTTGAAGATGCCCACCGTGAGCAGCTGCTCCAGCGGGATGTCCTTGTAGCCGAGCGCCCCCAGCTCCTTCACCCGCTGGGTGGTGACGTTCGTCGCCGCGAGCTGGAACTGCTGGGTTTCGGTGAGCTTCGGGTAGCCGAGCGCGGCCATGGACTTCGCGTAGGTGTCGCTCGGCGCGAAGCGGTAGTGGCCCGCGCCGTCTCCGGCCTGGAAGGTGCCGGTGAAGGTGAAGACGCCGGCCTCGCGGGAGAGCGTGAAGGTGGCCGGGCCGTCCGCCGTGGGCAGGCCCTGGAAGGCCGCGCGGGGCTCGGAGAAGCCCATCTGCCCGTTGCCGCCGTCCTCGTCGTCGGGGTGGATGAGGCTGATGTGGAAGTTCTCGGCGGACTTCTCCCGGGAGGAGGACGTCCAGGTGCCTCGCAGCTCCTTCGCGGCGGAGGCGGTGGTGGCCACCAGCAACAGGGCACAGCAGGTCAACAGCGACGACACGCGACGCATCATGGTGAGGCTCCTTCGGTTCTGGACGGAGCCCTGCCGTCCGGCGCGAGCCCGTGTGGGCGCGTCCGTGGGGAAGGGCGTGAGAGGGGAGAGGTGTCACGGGGCCGGGGAGCGAGCGCTGCTCCCCGGCCACTCGGTGACAGGTGTTTCGGTGTGACGGTGTTACTTGGAGTCGCGCAGGCGCCGGATGAAGTCGGCGTCCACGCCGCCGGCGCGCAGGCGCACCAGCTCATCGGGTGAGAGGTTCTTCAGGCCCGCGGCGTTCAGCTCGCGCAGGAAGTCCGGGGTGATGCCCAGGGCGCGCAGCTCGGTGAGCTCCTCCGGGTCCTTCGTCTCCACGCCGGCCGAGCGCATCTGCTCCATCCACTCCGGCGTGACACCCAGGGCGCGCAGCTCGTGGAGGTCACTCACGGAGAGCTTGGGCAGGCCGGCCTTGCCCAGCGCGGCGATGTACGCCGGGTCCACGCCCACCGCGCGCAGCTCGGAGATGTCCTCCAGCGACATGCCGGAGTAGCCCGCGGCCTTCAGTCCGCGCACGTACTCCGGGTCCACTCCCACCGCGCGCGCCTCCACCACGTCGTCCGGGTTCTTCGTGTCGAAGCCCGCGTCCCTGAGCGCCGCCACGTACTCCGGAGTGATACCCAGGGCGCGCAGCTCCACCAGCGCGTTGGCTTCCAGCTTGCGGCCGAAGCTCGCGGTCATCTGCTTCATGTACTCGGAGGTGACGCCCATGTGGCCCATCTCGACGAGGTTGGCGACGGTGGGCTCGTAGCCCATCGACTCCAGCTCCCGCACCCGCTCCGGCGTCACGCCCGCCGTCTTCAGCGCCACCAACTGGTCGACGGAGAGCGACTGACCGGCGCCCACCTTCGTGCGCTCGTCGAGGTCCGAGTCCTCGTCGTCCTGGCGCGTGGACACCTTCACGTTGGGCGCCGCGGCCAGCTTCATGGGGGGGGGCACCTTGACGTCGCCGGGCGGCCTCGGCGCCGTGGGGAGGCGGGGGAGGGCCCGCGGGCTCGGCGGCGCGGGAGGCTCGGGAGCCTCGGGCGGCGCGGGGACGGCGGCGTTCGCGACGCCCGGCCTGGACACGTCGGAGGTGGGGGCCTGGCCCAGCACCAGCGACGTCAGGGGCGCGGCCACCGCGAGGCTGCTCACGAGCGTCAGCACCGACGCCCCCGCGACCCAGCGGGAGGAGCAGCGCGGCGCGGGCGGAGAGACCAGGCGACGCACGCGCTCGGGCAGCGAGCCGCCCAGCGCGGACATCGCGTGGCTCGGCTCCGACGAGGGCAGCACCCGCAGGGACTCCAGCGCCGTGAGGGCCCGAGCGTAGGAGACGGAGTTGCCGCTGGCGCTCACCGCCACGTCGTCGCAGCAGTGCTCGCGCTCCACGCGGATGACGTTGGACATCCACCGCACGGCCGGGTGGTAGAAGAAGAGCGTCTCCACCACCACCTGTGCCAGGTTCACCGCGAAGTCATGCCGGCGGATGTGGGCCAGCTCATGCGCCAGCACCATCTCCAACTGGCGCGTGGGCAGTCCGGAGAGCGCGGACACCGGCAGCAGCACCACCGGAGACAGCCAGCCCACCGTCGAGGGCACGTCCACCTCGGTCGTCTGGAGCAGCCGCACCGCGCGCGAAAGGCCCAGGCGACGCGACAGCGTGTCGAGCCGCTCCTGCCACTCGTGGGGCGCGGGCAGGGCACGGCGCGCGAGCCGGCGCAGCTGCACCCACTCCGCCGTCAGCCGTCCGGAGCTCAGGCCCACGCCCGCCACCCACGCGAGCACCACCCAGCGCAACAGGTCCGCCAGGGACGCGCGCACCCGCTCCACCACCAGCGTCAGCAGGCTCGCGGGCTCCATGCGGGTCCAGTCGGAAGTCGCGGCCCGCGCGGGCTCGCGCTCTGAGACCCCGGTGCGAGCGGAGCGGTCCCACCGCGCCATGGCCCGGGTCCGCGCAGCGACGAGCGCCTCCTGGCGGAGGTCCCGCGTGGACACGGCGTGCTCGGCCGCCCGCGTGGCGCGCGCTTGCGTCGCGTGCCGCCACCCCGTGGCCACTGGCAGCACCACGGTCAGCACCAGCGCGCCACACGCCAGCGCATACCGCGCGTTGGCCGCGCGCCGGCCCACCGTCATCAGCGCGACCGCCAATCCCAGCGCCACCAGCGTGCCCTGCCAGAGCGAGTGCACCAGCGCCCATCCCATCGACTCCATCACCAGGCTGCTCATTCGTCCGCTCCTTCCATGGAATCGAGCAACTGGCGCAACTGGGCCAGCTCCTCCGGGCTCGTCTTGCGCGAGGACAACGCCTGCATGGCCAGCCGGGCCGGAGAGCCGCCGAAGGCGCGCTCCACCAGGTCCGTCACCAACTGCCGCTGCGTGCGCTGCTCCGTCGCATGGGCCCGGTACACGTGCGCGCGCTGGGACTCGTCGCGCGCCACCAGGCCCTTGTCCGTCATGATTTGCATCAGCTTCAGCACCGTCGTGTAGCCCGTGGCCTCCGCCGGCTCTCGCCGGTGAAGCGCCTCGTGCACCTCTCGCACCGTGCTGTCACCGCGCTCCCACAGCACCCTCAGGATGGCCAGCTCGCCATCCGTGGGGCGCGGCAGCTTCGACTCGCTCATGGCTTCCTCGCATCCAGCATCCACGAACTCATCATACGAATGGGTTCGTAGATGTCAACGAAGGTCTTCGTAGATGCTCCCCGTGACGTCGGATTCGCTCGGGAAGTGCGGGCCAGTCCTCAGCCTGGGAACGAGAGGCCTCACTTCCGTGCCTGCCTGCTCCCGGGATTTTCCCAGGAGGAGAAGTCATCGCCTTTTCGAGTCGGAAGCGTCGTTCCCACCGAGGGGAACGCGAGTTCCACGCAAGGGGCCCTCGCGTCGCGCCTGCTCGGCCTCCAGGGAGGTGGGTTCGTCGGCGTGGAGGCGACCTGACACGTCCCTCGCGTGGCACATCCGGTGAAAAAGGTCCCCCCGACACGAGTCATCCCGGCTCGAGAAGACGAAGCAGGACGGGGCAAGAAAATGAAGGCGTTGAGCGGTTGGATGGGTGCGGCGTGTGCCGCCGTGGTGGGGCTGGCGGGTGTGGCGGAAGCGCATGATTTGACGTGTTCGAAGCTGGTGAACGGGCAGTCCTCGGTGCAGGTCACGACGTATCCCTTCACGGCGAACTTCAGCTTCCAGGTCAACAACATCCACCCGACGTTGCCGTCCATCTTGTTGACGGCGGCGGACCCGCTGCTGGTGTTGGAGGGCTTCTCCTTCATCCCGCCGCCGCCGGTGGTGATTCCGGTGGGCCAGTCGGTGACGTCGAACTTCGCGCTGACGCTCAACAGCTACGACGACTGCCGGACGCTGGCGCTGCTCGATGGGCTGGTGGACGACCACATCGACAACGTGTTCACCTCCGGGTTCGACCTGGGCTCCTCGCTGTGCACCGCGCGCATCACCTGCGTGCAGCCGCCGCCGGAAGTGTGCACCGCGACGCGGACGCTGGGCTTCTACAAGAGCCACATCTCCGCGGTGCAGCAGTGCCTGGCTGGCGGCCCCATTCCCCTGGGCAGCATCGGCATCGTCGCCACGCTGCCGGGCGCGGAGGGCCTCCTGTGGGGTGACCCGGCGAAGTATCCCATCACCGGCCTGCCGCGCAGCCAACTGGACCGCATCCGCTTCCTGGTCGCCCGTCAGATGCTGGTGGCCACCTGCAACCAGCGCCTGTTCGGCGGCCTCACCGTCCCGCCCAACCTGCTGGCGCTCGTGCTGACCGCGCTGGGCTCCGTCGACTGCACCACGCTCGAAACCCTCAACACGCAGTTGGACGCGTACAACAACTCCTGTGACGCCGGTGCGTTCCCCGGCGGCTTCGACCCGGGCCCCGCGACGCCCGCGGCCGCCCAGGCGCTCGCCGTCGACTTCACCATTCCCACGGGCCTCATCTGCCTGCCCTGAGCCCCGTCCCACACACACCTTCCAGACATCGATTCACTCAAAAGCTTTCGAGGAGACACGTCATGAAGAAGTTCCTGCTGTCCACGCTGGGGGCCTCGGCCCTCGTGCTCGCCGCCTGCAGCGGTGATGACTCCGTCCCGTTCCCGGGCGACGACCCGGGTGTGGAGACGCCCGTGCCTGGTGGTGAAGACCCCGCTCCGGGTGGTCAGGACCCGGGCCCTGTTCCCGGCGGTGAAAACCCCGGCCCCACCCCCGGCGGCGGGCAGGGCCCCGGCACTCCCTCCACGCAGAGCTTCGAGCTGCGGGTGAGGGGCGAGGGCCTGACGGACTACACCTCGCTGAAGGTGCCCGTCTCCGACGTGCTCATCACCACCGCCGAGGGCAAGCCCGTGCCGGTGCAGGTGATGTCGAACATGCTGGAGCTGGCGACGCCGGGCCACTCGCCGCTGGCCGCGCGCTTCACGGTGCCGCCGGGCGTCGACAAGGTCAAAATCACCGTGCACTTCAACGCGCTGGGTGACTTCGCCCGGAATGGCGCTCAGGCGTCGGAGCTGGACGCGCGGGTGGCGCCGGTGACGTTCGAGGCTCGCGTGAGGGACTTGTCCGTGCGTGGCCGCGCGGTGCTCGTGCTGGACATGGCGCGCTCCATGGTGGCGCTGCAGAAGTCCAACTCGACGCTGATGCTGCCCAACGGCTCGGTGAAGTACTAGCCGCGTCGGGCGGGTGAGCTCTTCCGGCGAGCCTCTTCAGGAGGCTCGCCGCTTCCCTTCGTCTACGGCTCGCCGCCCACTCGCGCCGAAGCGTCTTCCGGCTGCGTGCCCTGGCCTTCCTTGCCCTGCCAGAAGCGGCGCGGGTGGTCATCACCGCGCGTGCCGTTGGAGAGCTTGTCCACCCACGGGTAGCGCTTGGCCTCCTCGGCGGTGTAGCCCAGGTTGAAGACGGTGGGGCTCTTGGGCTTCTCACCGGCCTTCGAATAGAAGGTCCCGAAGAGGCGGTCCCAGAAGTAGTTGGTGATGCCGTAGTTGCCCTGCTCGTTGTGGTAGTGGTGAGACAGGTGCAGGCGCTTGATTTCCTTCAGGAAGCCCAGCTTCGGCGTGTAGTTCAGGTGCTGGATGCAGTGGCAGAACTCATAGAAACACGTAACCACCATCGCCCAGCCCAGCGCCGCCGCCGCTCCTGACTTCCCGCCGATGAGATAGCCGATGGGCGCGATGACTCCGCCCACCGTCGGCAGCACGTTGGCCAGCGCGCCGAAGAGCACGCGCAAGTCATTGGGGTCCTGGTGGTGGTCGAAGTGGATGCGCTTCCACGTCGCCGCGGTGAAGGGCGTCTTGTAGAGGAAGCGGCTGTGCAGGATGTTCTTGTGGACCAGGTACCAGCCGAACGGGAACACCACGCTCGCGGCCAGCATGGCCAGCAGCATGCGCACCGGGTTGTCGAACCACTTCACCGCGTACACGAGGCTGACGATGCCCACGGTGATGTAGGCCAGGACCGCGTAGTACGTGAAGAACGAGTAGACGAGGTCGCCCAGCGTCATCCGGTCCAGGTTGTGCTTCCGGTGCTTCAGAAATGAAAAGGGTTCGCTGACCGCCACGGTATCCCTCGCAATTGGACGCTGCCCGCCCATGCGGCGTCGCTGTGAGTAGCAGGGGCCCGGCACCCTTGCGCCACAATCATCCGGCCTGCTTTTACGTTTTTCTGCGATGCAAGAGAAGCACCGCTGCTTGCCGGTCCGCCGGCTGGGTGCCTGCCCTCCCGCCTGGATGGGGGCCGAGTTGAGCGGCGGACTTCCCCGACAGGAGACCACGGCCCACTTTCGACGGAAGGGATCAGCGCGTGGAGGCTCCCATGGCGGAAAAGGCAGGGGAAGACAAGTCGCGAGGGAGCAGGGCCCGGGGGCAGGCAGCGGTGGCGCGGAGCGTGGAGCCAGCGGACCGAGGGACACTGGCCCTACGTCGGACCACCTCGGAGTACCGAGCCGCGGCGGAGGAGCAGGCGGCGCGGGTGCGCGAGGAAATCGAGGCGGCGCTCATCGTCGCGCGAGACACGCGAGAAGCCATCGAGCGGAGAATCGCCGACGAGCTGCACGCGCCCCCCGGCAGCTTCCGGGCGAAGACCCAGCGCAAGCAGCCGGCCCGCGTCGCCGTGCGCAAGACGCGGAGCAAGGCCAAGAAGAACTAGGGGCGCGGTGTCAGCTCCGCAGGCGCGTGGCCTCGGAGGTGGGACGCGGCGTGTCCTGCGCGTCCTCGGGGGCGGGCGGCTGGGTGGAGTCGTCACCCAGGCCCTTGAGTCGTCGCGCGAGCTGCGCGGCCTGCTCGCCCTTGGAGCCCAGCTCATGGCCCTGCACGCCGATGAAGGACACGCGGGCGCGCTCCAGCAGCGCCACCTGCGCGTGGAGCTGGGCGAACAGCCGCTCGCGCTTGCGGCTCAGGGCATCCAGGTGGTTGAGCTCCTCGCCCAGTGAGGACGCGGCGAGCTCCAGCTGGCGCCGGGCGATGGTGTCCTGGATGGCGGCGGCGCGTGCTCGCAGCTCCTTCACCTGCGCGTCCACGTCATGGGCGACGACGGAGTCCAACTGCGCGGTGAGCGCCGCGTGGGCCTCCGCGAGCGAGAAGCTCTCCGACGCCATCTTCTCCAGCACGCCCACCAGCTCCTGCCGCCCGGTGCTCGCGGGCATGCGCAGCACCGCCGTCTTGCACTGCTGGTACAGCCCGAGCGCGCGCGCGGCCAGCTCCCGCGCCTCGCCCTTGAGCGTGTCGCCGAGCGCCAGGCCCCGGGCCTCCACCGTGTCGGTGTGCAGCACCAGGTGCGAGGGCAGCGTGCCGATGCTCCAGAAGAGGGCCACGCAGGCGAAGCCGACCACCAGGGACACCAGGTTCATGTCGCCCAGGAAGCGGGCATCCAGCACCTGCTGCACGTACAGGCCCACCGGGGCGAGGATGCCGGCGGCGGCGGCGCTCGCGGCGACGGCGGTGGAGCTTCCCGCGGCGTCACGGCCGTTGCCGAGCCACGTCACCAGCGCCGCGGCGATGCAGGCCGCCAGGCTCTGGGGCAACGGGTGGGGCGCGGAGAAGAGGAAGGGGAAGACGGGCAGGACGGTGAGCGCCGCGCGCAGGCCCAGCCCGTAGCCTTTCAGGGGCCTCGCGGCGGCGAGCGCGGCGGCCACCACCGCGAAGTAGCCCGGCTCCAGCGTCAGCCGGACGATGGGCGTGAAGGGCTCCCAGACGCGCAGCGCGAGCGCCGCGAAGATGCCCATGCAGGCTCCTCCCCCCAGCGCGCGAAAGGTGCGGGATTCAAACTCCTCGCGGTGGAGGAACTGCAGGGAGAGGGCCATGGGGGCTGCACCGTCCTGACTAATAGGCGTTGTTCTCGCCGAAGTTCTTCATCGTCTTCTTGTAGAGGTTCAGCGACTCGCGGCGAACGTCACCGTCATTCGACGCCCGCCCATAGGCTGCCTCTGTCTGGTCCAGCTCCGCAAGCTCCCCCGACAGCGCGGAGGGGGACGAGCCAAAAAGCTTCTTGGCGTTGCCCAGCAGACCGACGGCGGCCTTCCGGTTGCCCCGCTTCATCTCCTCCACGGCGGCGCGCATCTGCTGGGTACCCAACGCTCGCACCGCGTGCACGCGCACGTCCCGGTCCAGGTGGGCGCGCACCAGGGCGGCGTCCTCGGTGACCTGGGCGGTCAGGGGCAGCGTCGCCTCCGCCGTCGCGTCGCGGGCCACGTCCAGGTAGCGCACGGTGGCGTCGAGCAGCCGCACGGGCTCGGTGGAGGCCGTCGCTCGCAGCGTCAGCTTCACGACGACACGCACGGACTGCGCGCTGGCCAGGTCGTACAGCGGCACCTTCACGACGTTGCCCTCGCGGGTGGTGGGCAGGCCCATGACCTCCACGTCGCGAACGCCCGGGGGCAGGGTCAGCCGCAGCTCCACGCGGCGGGCGACGGTGCTGGTGGCCTGGTCCAGCTCTCGGGAGAAGACCTCCGCCAGTCGGGCGGAGTTGTCGATGAAGCCGGAGAACCCGCCGCCCTGCTCGGCCATGCCACGCATGAGGCTGGCCTGGAAGTCCTCGCCCACGCCGAGCGCGCTGACGGTGATGCCCTCGTCGCGCAGGCTGCGCGTGAGGTTGAAGAGCTCTGGCTCCGTCACGAAGCCCGTCGTCGGCTGGCCGTCACTCAGCAGGATGGCGCGGCTGACGCGGTACTGGGCGAGGTGGCCGCGCAGCGCGGTGGCCGCATCGGAGAGTCCGCCGCTGATGTTGGTGGAGCCATCCGCGCGGATGGCGCTGATGGCGGCGAGCAGCTCCTCGCGGAAGGCGTCCGTGACGAGCCGGCTGGCGATGACCTTCGTGTCGGTGCCGTAGTGGATCAACGCCAGACGGTCCTCGGGGGTGAGGCGGCTCACCAGCTCGGCGGCGGCGCGCTTGGCGTCCGTGAGCTTCTGCCCCTCCATGGAGCCGGAGCGGTCCACCACCAGGGCCATGTTCACCGGGACGCGGCGTCCGCTCTCCACGGGGCGGGCCTTGATTTCCATCCACGCGAAGGCCTCGCTGGCGCCCGGCTGGACATAGGCGCCGGACAGCTTTCCGGAGAGGGTGAGGGCGCCATCGGAGGGCTGGGCGACGATGAGCGGCAGCACGGCGGTGGCCGGCTGCTCATCCGGCTGGGCCACGGTGTGGCTGGTATCGGTGACGGGCGGCGGAGGAGGCGGTGGAGGCCTGCCCAGCGAGAGCGCGCCCAGGGCGAGCAATCCAGCGGCGGACAGCAGCAGCAGGGTGCGGTTCATGCGGTTCCTCGGGGTGTGAGGGCTGACGTGGACGGCACAGTCTCCCGTCCGCTCCCGGGCCGCATCGGTCACCGGGAGGAGGGTCCCCCCGATGACCGATGGAGCGATGTCAGGCGTTGCGGTGGCGGGCGCTGGAGGGTGGAAGTAAACCCAGACGTCTGTCCTTGCGCGGGGGGCTTGCGCCGGCCTTGGCCACGCGGATCCACCGATTCGCTCCCAGGAATCAAGAAACGAAGCAACTCCGACCTGGGGACCCCGATAATCGGGGAGGTCGGCGTTCGTCCGCCCCGGCATTGGCCGCTGGGACTGTACCGGGTGCCTCGTTCTCAGGGAGAAGTCGTCATGACCACGATTGGCAAGTCCGGTTCGCGTCCCACCACGTCCGTGAAGCCCGAGCCGAAGCCGGAGCCGGTGAAGCAGCCCGCCCAGGCCCAGCGTCCCGACGCGGTGAAGACGGCCGTCGCGCAGCGGATGCAGGACGGCTTCGAGGCGGCCCCGCGCACGGGTTCGGCGTCCCGTCCGGTGCTCTCGGAGATTCGTGGCGAGGGTGCGCCGGTGGGTCCGGGGTCGGCCGTGGGCAAGGCCGTGGCCAAGGTCGGCGAGAAGATCAAGGACGCGGCGGCTGCCGCGGGTCCCCAGGTGAGCACCAACGCCAGTGGCCAGACGGTGGTGGACCTGGGAACGGGGAACAACACCGCGACGGTGTCGCAGGGCAAGGATGGGTCGCTGACCGTCACGTCGGGCAAGGACTCGGTGACGCTGACGGCGGAGCAGGCCAAGGGCGCCATCATCCAGGGCGGCGACGGAAACGACAGCATCACCCTGGACGCGAGCGTCACGCAGGACGTCACGGTGGACGGCGGCGCCGGCAACGACAAGCTGACGGGCGGCGCGGGCAACGACACGCTCATCGGCGGCGCGGGCAACGACGCGGTGCTGGGTGGCGCGGGCACCGACACCGTGTCGGGTGACGACGGCGACGACTACGTCGAGGGTGGCGCGGGCGACGACCTGGTGAACGGTGGCGCGGGTCGCGACGTGCTCTACGGCCTGGACGGCAATGACCTGGTGAACGGCGGCGAGGGCCGCGACTACATCGACGCTGGCGCGGGTGACGACACCGCCACGGGTGGCGCGGGTGACGACCAGGTCATCGGCGGCCGGGGCGATGACTCGCTGAGCGGTGGCGAGGGCAACGACGCGGTGGCCGGTGGCGCGGGCAAGGACACGGTCAACGGCAACGGCGGGACGGACAAGCTCTACGTCGAGGAGGGCGAGGAGAGCGCCGACTCGGCCGGAGACACGCGGACCATCGTCGACATGACGGACGCGGACAAACGGGGCAGCTCCGTGTCGGTGAAGGGCACTCCGGAGTTCCAGGCGCGCGTGCAGTCGGACCTGGACGCGATGCGCTCGCTGCCGTCGGGTCAGGACCTGCTGCGCTCGCTGGATGACAGCGGAAAGACGACGACCATCTCGGAGACGTCGGGTGGCAACACGGCGTCCGGCACGGCCTTCAACGACGGCTTCTTCAACAAGGACGGCACGCCGGGCAAGGGCACGGACGCGACGGTGAACTACAACACCTCGCGCATCTCCCTGGGCGCTGACGAGTGGATGAACCGTCCTCCGATTGTCGGCCTGTTCCACGAGCTGGTGCACGCGTCCGACATGAACAACGGCACGCTGGCGAACGGTTCGAAGGACGGCACGCGCAACCTGGAGACGTCCGCGGTGGGTCTGCCCGTCGACCTGGACCAGAACCCGGCCACGCCGGACGTGGTGCAGGGTGGCCGCCCCGGTGAGAACGTCCTCCGCGACGACCTGAACCTGCCCACCCGGCCGCACTACTAGCCGCTGCGTAGCAGGTGAGTGCCGCCGGCCGCTCCGCCACAGCGGAGCGTTGCCGGCTGCGTCGCCGCATCCGAGCCGCACGGGCCGCTCCGTCACATCCGCGCGTTGCCGGACGCTTCGTCACATCCGCGCGTTGCCGGCTGCTTCGCCGCCTCCGAGCCGCACGGGCCGCTCCGTCACAGTGGAGCTGTGCCCGGCGTGCGGCTGCACGGAGCACTGCACCGTCGTACCAGTCAGCCGAAGCTGGTCAGAGAGGACCCGCCAGCAGGTGCTGCCCGTGGTCCCGTCCCTGAGCGGATGATCCGCTCCCGGCTTTCGAGAAGCGACGCAACTCCCACCTAGGAGCCCCGATAATCGGGAAGGTCGGCGTTCGTCCGCCCCGGCATTGGCCGCTGGGACTGTACCGGGTGCCTCGTTCTCAGGGAGAAGTCGTCATGACCACGATTGGAAAGCCCGGTTCGCGCCCCACCACGTACGTCAAGCCCGAGCCGAAGCCGGAGCCGGTGAAGCAGCCCGCCCAGGCCCAGCGTCCCGACGCGGTGAAGACGGCCGTCGCGCAGCGGATGCAGGACGGCTTCGACGCGGCCCCGCGCACGGCGTCCCGCCCGGCGGCGTCCGCGCAGGGCAGCGACTTCGAAGGCGCCCCCCCGAGCACCCCCGGCTCCGCGGTCGGCAAGGCCGTGGCCAACGTCGCCAACAAGATCAAGGACGCGGCGGCGGCCTCCGGTCCCCAGGTGAGCACCAACGCCAGTGGCCAGACGGTGGTGGACCTGGGAACGGGGAACAACACCGCGACGGTGTCGCAGGGCACGGATGGTTCGCTGACCGTCACGTCGGGCAAGGACTCGGTGACGCTGACGGCGGAGCAGGCCAAGGGCGCCATCATCCAGGGCGGCGATGGAAACGACAGCATCACGCTGGATGCGAGCGTCACGCAGGACCTCACCGTGGACGGCGGCGCGGGCAACGACAAGCTGACGGGCGGCAAGGGTAACGACACGCTCATCGGCGGCGCGGGCAACGACTCCCTCATCGCGGGCGAGGGCAACGACTCCGTCTCCGGTGACGACGGCGACGACTACATCGAGGCCGGCGCGGGCGACGACCTGGTGAACGGTGGCGCGGGTCGCGACGTGCTCTACGGCCTGGACGGCAATGACCTGCTGAACGGCGGCGAGGGCCGCGACTACATCGACGCTGGCGCGGGGAATGACACCGCGACGGGCGGCGCGGGCGACGACCAGGTCATCGGTGGCCGGGGCGATGACTCGCTGACGGGTGGCGAGGGCAACGACGCGGTGGCGGGTGGCGCGGGCAAGGACACCGTCAATGGCAACGGCGGGACGGACAAGCTCTACGTCGAGGAGGGCGAAGAGACCGCTGACGCGGCCGAGGGCGAGCGGACCATCGTCGACATGACGGACGCGGAGAAGCGCGGCCGCTCGGTGACGGTGGAGGGCAGCCCGGAGTTCCAGGCGCGCGTGCAGTCGGACCTGGACGCGATGCGCTCGCTGCCGTCGGGTCAGGACCTGCTGCGCACGCTGGACGACAGCGGCCACTCGACGACCATCAAGGAGACGACGGGTGGCAACTCGGCGTCCGCCAAGAACAAGGATGACGCCTGGTTCAACGCGGACGGCACGCCGGGCAAGGGCACCGACGGCACGGTGAACTACAACACCTCGCGCATCTCCCTGGGGAGCGAGGAGTGGATGAACCGCCCGCCGGTGGTGGCGCTGTTCCACGAGCTGGTGCACGCGTCCGACTACGCCAACGGCACGCTGGCGGTCGGCGAGAAGAACGGCACCAACAACCGCGAGACGTCCGCGGTGGGCCTGCCCATCGACCTGGACCAGAACCCGGCCACGCCGGACGTGGTGCAGGGCGGACGCCCCGGCGAGAATGTTCTCCGCGACGACCTGAACCTGCCGACCCGGCCGCGCTACTAACAGCCCTCTCTCATGAGAGCCCTGCTCCAAGCTGGCGCCTGCTGCATGGCGCTGGCGATAATCGTGGGCTGCACGCGGGCTTCGAATCAGCCCGCGCATCCGGGAGGACGCGTGGCCCAGGCGGAAGTGGAGCTGAAGGTGGAGTCGGTGACGAGCGGGCCCGAGGGGCTCGCCGTCGCGTACGCGGTGCGCAACGCCTCTTCCCACGCGGTGCTGCTGGTGGACGGGCTGCCGGAGTGGGGCCCCACGGGCTACGTGGGCCTCGCGCCCGAGCGCGCCTATGTGGACCTCTCCGGTGACGGCGCGGTGCTGCTGCGTCAGCTCGTGCCCGTGCCGGAGAACATGGACGTGGAGGCCCCCGAGGTCCCCGCCCTGAGCCGCGTGGAGCCCGGAGCCACCGCGTCCCGCCGCCTGCTTGTGCCCCTGCCGCTGCGCACGTCGATGCCCTATGCCACGGGCCCCGAGGTGACGCGCGAGCTGTCCGCCGTGCGCGAGCTGCGTCTGCGCGTGGGCTACCTCCCCGCCGCGGACGACGTGCGCCTGCACGGGGCGACGGAGTCCGGAGGCACCGCGTACCGGACAGCCGAGTACGGCCAGGTGGTGACCCGCCAGCAAGTCCTGGACAGCGGGCCGCTGCCGCTGGACGGCGTGAAGTAGGACGCGCTCAGGGCTCGTGTGGCAGCACGAAGGACGGCTCGTCGTGTCCTGGCGTGGCGAAGAATCGGAACGACTCCTCGCGAGGCAGCTCGCGGAAGGCCTCTGACTTCACGGCCTTGCGCACGGCCGTGTGTGCGCACTGGAGCGTGCGCACCAGCAGCAGCTTCTTGAGCGGGACGAACACTTCCAGCTCGTTCAGCGATTCGTCCTCGGCCAGCTCCACCAGCGTCTGTCCGGGCGAGCCCAGGTCGAAGCCGCCAGAGGAGTCGAAGTTCGTCGCGCCGAACTCCAGCACGTTCTCCGACGCCGTCTCCTCGTAGTGGTGGCCGACGAGTCCCGTGCCCCACACCACCTGCGGCACGTAGGGGCTCACGTCCCCGCCCGCCCAGTAGAGGAGCAGGGCGGACAGCGGCCGGATGCGCGCCGTGCGCACGCCGTCCCGCTCCTCCCAGGCATACGCCTCCGGACGCAGGTAGCGAGGCTGGCGGTACATCCCGAAGCTCTTCACCAGCCCCGCCGTCATCTCGGTGACGAGCCCTTCGTCCACGGCCTCGGCTTCTGCCGCCTGTTCGCGAACGAAGGCGAACCCGTCCGCCCGGCGCACCTCGTCCAGCAGCCGCGCCGCGCACGCCGGAAGGTCCCTCAGCTCCACGTCATTCCACATGGGAACCTCACGCCTCCGCGGTGGGACGTCGCAGCCGGACCAGGTCTTCCACCACGCGCCGCACGCGGCCCTCGTCGAAGGGCTTCTCCAGCAGGAGGTTCGGGATGCTGGCGAGGAACTCCCGGGCGCCGGTGGTGAAGGCCCCGCCCGACACGAAGACGAAGCGTCCCTCCAGGCCCGCGTGCTCGCGCCGCACGGACTCGTAGACGTCGCGGCCGGTCAGGTCCGGCATCATCACGTCACACAGCACCGCGTCCGGCTCCATGCCCTGCTCCAGCAGCTCCAGCGCCTGGCGTCCGCTGCAGGCGACCTCCACCTCGTGGCCCCGGAGGATGCGCTGCAACACGCGTCCCACCGCGGGCTCGTCGTCCACCACCAGCACACGTCCACGGGGCTGGACCAGGGGCCGGGGCGTCACGTCGAGCGCCGCCGCCACCGCGCGCGTGTCCTGCTCCATGGTGGGCAGGCTGACGCGGAAGATGGTGCCCTTGCCCGGCTCGCTCTCCACGGTGATGTCACCGCCCAGCCCGTGGATGATGCTGTGACAGATGGACAGGCCCAGGCCCGTGCCCACGCCCACCGGCTTCGTGGTGAAGAACGGGTCGAAGATGCGGTCGATGACCTCGCGCGGAATCCCCACGCCCGTGTCCTGTACCTCCACCACCACCCGCGAGCGTCCGTCACGCCGCGTCGCCAGCCGGATTTCATGCCGGTGCGCGGAACCCTCCGGAATCGCCTGCGCCGCGTTCACCACGAGGTTCAGGAACACCTGGCTCAGCTTCCCCTCGTTCGCCATCACCGAGGGAATGTCGCCGTACTCGCGCCGCAGCTGCGCGCGGTGGCGAATCTCGTTCGCCGCCATCATCGCCACCGACTCCAGCACCCCGTGCACGTCCAGCGGCGACACGTTCTCCTCGTCGGGCCGGGAGAACGTCTTGAGCTGACGGACAATCTGCCGCACCCGCTCCGCGCCCTCGCAGGCCTCGTGCAGCACCTCCACCCATTCGCCCAAATCAGGCTCGCCCCGCAGCCGGGCCTGGAGCGCCGTCGCACCGTCGCCCGGCGGCAGGTTGCGGCGGAACTCGTCCGACATGAAGCTCAGGTTGGACAGCACGAAGGCCAACGGGTTGTTGATTTCGTGCGCGATGCCCGCGGCCAGCGTGCCCACCGACGCCAGCCGGTCCGCCAGCGTCAGCCTCGCCTGGAGCTGCCGCTGCTCCGTCACGTCGCGCGCGATGGACACCACCGCGGGCTGGCCGTCGAAGCGCAGGGGCAGTGACACGACCTCCGCCACACGCGTGCGTCCGTCGCGCCGCACCAGCCGCCGCTCACCGGTGAGCGCGCCCGCCCTCACCGCCTCCGTGCCGCGCATGTCCTTCACGAACTCAGACAACTGGCGGCCCACCAGTTGCTCCGCGCGCTCGAAGCCCAGCGTGCCCACCAGCGCCGCGTTCGCGTAGACGATGTGCCCGTCCCGCTCAATCGCCGCCGCGTCCGGCACGCCCTCCAGCAGCGCGCGGAAGCTGGCCTCGGACAGGCGCAGCGCTTCCTCGGCCTGACGTCGCTCGGTGATGTCGCGCGCCAGGCCCTCCACCGCCACCATGCGCCCCATCGGGTCCGTCACCGGGACGACGACGTGCTCCAGCCACAGCGTGCGCCCATCCGGATGCAGGTAGCGCACCGTCACCGGCGCACCGGCCGAGGCGCGCGGGGCCTCCAGCAGGCGCTCCAGCGCGTCCCGGTCCTCCGGATGCACGCGCCGGTACCACAGGTCCGCGTCGCCATAGTGCGCCACCGGCCCGTAGCCCAGCTTCGCGTGCGCCACGCGGCTGACGTAGACGAAGCCCCTGGGCGCCTCGCAGCGGTACAGGTACAGCACGTCCGACGCGTTCTCCGCGAGCTGCCGGAAGCGCCGCTCTCGCTCGCGCAACGCGCGCTCGGACTCCTTGCGCTCCAGCGCCACGGAGATGGCGCCCGCCGCCGCGGACAGGAGGTCCACCTCCAACCGGTCCCAGCGCCGCGCCTCCGCGCAGTTGTCGAAGCCCACGAAGCCCGTCAGCACGCCCTGCACGCGCAGCGGCAGCACCAGGATGGAGAGGATGCCCTGCGGCTCCAACAGCTCGCGCTCCACGGGGGGAAAGGTCTCGACCAGCCCCTCGATGACGTCCCCGCGCGACAGCGTCTTCGCCCACCGCTCCAGGTTCGGCTCCATCGGCAGGTTCTGGAGCTCCGGGTTGTCTATCTCCGCGCGCACGCCGGGCGCGCACCACTCCGCGCGTTGACTGCACCAGCGCTCTCCCGCGGGGCCCGGGTGCAGCTCGAAGACGTACACGCGACTGGCGCCCGACGACTGGCCCAGGGGCTCCAGCACCGGCCCGTACAAATCTCCGCCGTCACGCACCGCCAGCAGCCGCTGCTGCATCTCCACCAGCGCCGTGAGGTAGCGCTCACGCCGCGCCAGCGCGCCGTCGGACGCCTTGCGCTCGGTGATGTCGTTGAGCGTCCCGGACGTGCCCAGCACCGCGCCGTCCTCGCCCACCATCAGTCGCCCGTAGACCTCCACCCACCGGAAGCCGCCGCCGCGATTCACGTAGCGCACCTCCGTGCGCACGTACTCCAGCTCCTTCGTCACCAGCCGCCGCAAGCCCTCCAGGCTGCGCCGCTGGTCCTCCTCGTAGACGAACTCCGAGAAGGGCTTGCCCAGCGAGTCCTCCACCGTGTGGCCCGTGATTTCCGTCCACGCCGGGTTGAGGAACGTCCACGCACCCTGCGCGTCCGTCTGGAAGACGACCTCCTTCAGGCTGTCGATGACGAGCCGGTACCGGCGCTCGTGGGGAGTCCAATCAGGCCTGGCGGGCGGCGTCTGCATGTTGAGGCTCGAGGAAGTGGACGCGTCGCACGAACGAGGAGTCCGGGCGATGTACAACTATCCAACGATTCAGGATTTCCTGCAGTACAGGCAAGGGGGCTGACCTGACCCCAGGAAGGTTGGGATTCAGACCGCGCCCTCTCAGGTGTTGAGCGAGGGCGGGGAGCTGTCTTCCTTCGGGCGGGTCGGGATGCCACCATGCCACGAGCAGAAATCCCCTGAACTCATGTCCTCTGGCCGCGCCCAGCTTTCGAAGATTCGTCAGGTGCTCGTGGAACGGGCGGAAGCCCGGCTGAGCGACGCGGCCCTTCGTCTGCTCGTCGAGCAGACGGGCGAAGCGCTCCTGCTGATGGATGCCGCGGGCCATGTCCTGGCCTTCAACGCCGAGGCGGCGCACCAGTTCCGCATCCCCGCCCCCGAGCGCCTGGAACAAGGCTGCCTGCCTGGGTGCGACTGGGTGCGCCCGGAGAACGCGTCCGTGCCACTGGAAGTTTCTCCGCTGACGCGTGCGCTCGCGGGAGAAGGGGTTCGCGAGGAGCGCTGGGGACTGCGCCGGCCGGATGGCACGGTGGTGGTGCTCCGAGGCAGCGTGTTCCCGATATCGCCCGCCGGGGGCACGGAGGAGGCTCCGTCGGGGGTCCTCCTGCGTGCGCGGGAGGAGCTGCTGCCCCGCCTGGACGCGACGCGGGCCGCGAGGCTTCTGGCCGAGGCGGGCGCGCTGCTGGGCGCCGAGCTGGAGACCGAGGCGCAGATGGAGCCGCTGCTGCGGCTGCTGGTGCCCTCGCTGGCGGACGCGGGCATGCTCTTCCTGGGCTCGTCGGGCGAATCGGTGCGCGCCGTGGCCGCGGTGCACGCGGAGCCGGAACGGCACGTGCTGCTCGTGGAGATGTTGTGCCGGTATCCGCCGGACACGCTGGACCCTCGGGGCCTGCCCTCCTTGTTCCTCACGGGCCGGACGGAGCGGACGGCGGAGCTGACAGAGGAGCATCAGGTGGCCCTCACGCGGGACGTGGAGCACGCGCGGCTCCTGCTCTCGCTGGGGCTGAGCAGCTACCTGGGCGTGCCGCTGGTGGCGCGCGGGCGCATCATCGGCGCGCTGGCGCTGTTCCGCACGGACGGGGCGCCGGCCTTCGGCGACGAGGACGAGCGACTGGCGGAGGAACTCTCGCGGCGCACGGCGCTGTCGCTGGACAACGCGCGGCTCTTGCGTGAGGCGCGCGAGGCGGTGCGCCTGCGCGACGAGTTCCTGGGCATCGCGAGTCACGAGCTGAAGACGCCGCTGACGCCGCTGCACCTCAAGGTGCAACTGCTCCAGAAGCAGGTGGACCTGCTGGCGGCGAATGGCAAGCCCGTGTCCGCGGAGCGCGTCTCCGAGACGCTGGACGTGGTGCAGCGCCAGGTGCGCAAGCTGACGAGCCTGGTGGACAACCTGCTGGACGTGTCGCGCATCACCGCCGGCCGCTTGAAGCTGGAGCTGGAGGAGATGGACCTGGCGAGCGTGGCGGCGGAAATCCTCTACCGCTTCGCGCCCTCCGCGGCCCAACTGCACTGCTCGCTGGAGATGCACGCGCCGGTGCCGGTGCTGGGCCGGTGGGACCGGCTGCGGCTGGAGCAGGTGGTGACCAACCTGCTCTCCAACGCGCTGAAGTACGGCGCGGGCCAGCCCGTGCTCCTGCGCGTGGAGGCGGACGGGCGCACCGCGCGCCTCATCGTGGAGGACGGGGGCATCGGCATCTCCGCGCGAGACCTGCCGCGCATCTTCGAGCGTTTCGAGCGCGCGGTGAGCGACAGGCACTACGGCGGCCTGGGCCTGGGGCTCTACATCACCCGGCAGATTGTCGAGGCCTTCGGCGGCACGGTGAAGGCCACCAGCGAGCTGGGGCGCGGCTCCACCTTCGTGCTGGAGCTGCCGCGCGGTGACATCCCGGAGGAGTGGCTGTCGGTGCCGGGCGCGCCCGAACCCAAGCCTTGAGGCGAGGGCCGTGGATGCTCAGGCCGCCACGTCGGTGACCTGGGGCTCGACGAGGCGAGGCAGGCGCACGTGGAAGGCGCTGCCCTGCTGTGGCCCCGGGCTCTCCGCCCAGATGGTGCCGCCGTGGCGGTCCACGATTTCGCGGCAGATGAAGAGGCCCAGGCCCAGGCCGCCGTAGTGCCGCGCGGTGGCGTTGGACGCGCGAGCGAATGGGCGGAACAGGCCCGCCAGGCTCTCCGGGGGAATGCCGATGCCCTGGTCCTTCACGTGGATGAGGACGTGGTCCGCCGCCTCCTCCAGCGTCACGCACACCGCGCCGCCCTGGGGCGAGTAGCGCACGGCGTTGCTCACCAGGTTGGTGATGACCTGGTCCAGCCGGGGCGCGTCCCAGTCGCCCTCCACGGGATGTTCGGGCACGCGCAGCTCGAAGGTGATGCCGCCCTCGCCGCGCAGCTCGAAGCGCTCCATCACCTCGCGCAGCACCGGCGTCAGGTCCACGCGCTGGCGTTCCAGCTCGAAGCGTCCGCCCTGGATGCGCGCGGTGTCGAGCAGGTCATCCACCAGTCGCGCCAGCCGCTCCGTCTGCCGGGCCATGGAGCGCAGCGCCTTGAGCAGCCGCTCGCGCTCCGGGAAGTCGCCGCTCTTCTCCAGGCGCTGGAGCGTGAGCGCGGCGAAGCCCTTGAGGGGCGTCAGCGGCGTGCGCAGCTCGTGGCTGGCCACGCTGAGGAACTCCTCGCGCGTGCGCACCGCTTCCTTCAGCTCCTGCTGCGCCGCGCCCGTGCGGTCCGCCATCTCGTTGAAGCCGCGCGCCAGCTCCCCCAGCTCGTCGTCCTCCTCCACCTCCACGCGTCGGGCCAGGTCACCCGCGGCCAGGGCGGCCGTGGCTTCGCGCAGCGTGTCGAGTCGGCGGATGACGTCGCGCGCGACCAGCTGGGAGAGGCCCAGGGCCATCAGCACGCCCATCAGCACCAGGCCCACCACCGCCGCGCTCATGCGCGTAATCGCCGCGTACGCGACGCCCAGCTCCTGCGTCACGACGACGCTCCAGGGCGAGCCCTCCACCGGGGCCTCGGCCGCGAGCACGCGCCGGTCCGCCGCGTCGAAGGCCTCCAGCACGCCCCCACCTGGACGCTCCAGTTCCTCGCGCAGCGCCTCCGGCAGGTGGGCTTCGCCCAAGAGCTGCGCGCCCTCGGCGGTGTCTCGAAGCACCTTCTGGCCGCGCCGGTCCAACACCTGCACGCGGAAGCGCTGGGACGCGGGCGTGGCGGCCTCGCTCAGTCGCTCCAGGGACAAGAGGCCCACCAGCACTCCGCGCCGGGAGCCCTCCAGCTCGAACGGCAGGGCCACCGCCACCAGCGGATGGTTGTGCGGACGGATGAAGGGCAGCGACAGGGGCAGCTCGCCGGGCGCGGGGGGCTCGGGGAAGTACCCCTGGATGTTGAAGCCCCAGCCCTCCGGCCCCTCGGACGTGGCCAGCACCTGGGCGTTCTCGTCCATGGTCAACGCGGCGTGGAAGGTGCGCTCGCGCGCGGCGAGGTTCGCCAGGTACGGCTCCAACCGCTCCCGCTCTCCGCTGGCGAGCGCCGCGCGGAAGCCCGGGGACTCCAGCAGCAGGTGCAGCGACTCGCGCGAGTCGTCCAGGTAGCGCCGCAGGAAGTCCGCCTCGCCCGCGGCGGCGTAGCGCGTGTCGTCGCGCACCTGCTTCTCGATGGCCCGCTGTGCCATGTACGCGGCGAGCCCGCCCAGCGCGAGCAGCGGCACCAGTCCGGCGAAGGCCAGCCCTCGCAGGAGCTTCCAGCCCACGGTGCGCGGCGCGCGCGGTCGCCAGTTCATCGCCTGGGCCACGCACGCGAGGGCCAGCACGGTGTACACGCTCGCGCCCAGCCACGCGGAGCCCCGGGCCAGCGCATAGGCCAGAAGCCCGTAGGGCACCGCCAGCGCGCCCATCAGCAGCGCGGGCATGCGTGGGTGCAGCCAGCGCGTGGGCACGAGCAGCCCCACGCCGCCCACGGTGAACAGCAGCCCCACCACCGGACGCAACGGGGACAGGTGCGCGTAGACGGACAAGGGGAAGCGCTCGGGCGCGGTGAGCAGCGCCACGCCGAAGGCGGTGCCGGTGAGGGCCGCCAGCATGCGCAGGGTGGGCCGCTGACGCATGGACGGCCACGCCTCCAGCAGCAGCCCGATGAAGAACAGCGGATACAGCACGATGCCCGTGAGGCTGCCGGGCATGACATTCAGCACCCACCAGTACAGGCCGATGGCCGCGCCGAGCAGCACGCGTCCTCCCACGTCCAGCCAGCGCGGGGCGCGCGGATACAGGAGCGCGCCCATCAAGCAGATGCTGCCGGTGAGGTAGGTGAGTCCCAGCAGGCGAACGTATGGGTAGAGCGGCCGGAACGCGGCCACGCGGAACTCGTACGGCACATACGTCATCAGCACGCCGAACAGCAGGCCGATGAGGGCGGCGGGCCACGTGAGTGGCAGCAGCGTCGAGTTGGAGGGCGCCTGGAGTGAACGCGGTGCGGGAAGTGGGAACATCTTCCTGGATTCACGCGTGTCAGGGCCCATGGGTTCTAGTGCTCGCTGACGTTTCGTCGGGGGCAGGACACCCCGGACGACAGGGGTGGGACACCCGGGCTCAGGCGACCTCGAGCACCGTCCACTCGCGCACCTCGCCCGCCAGGGTGACTTCGATGGTGTCGCCCGCCTTGCGGCCCATGAGCGCGCGGCCCACGGGGGAGGCGGGGGTGATGACGGACAGGAAGCCGTCGCCGCCGGGGCCGGTGAGCTCCGTGCCCGCGCCCACGGGCAGCACGAAGAAGGTGCGCTCGGCGAAGCCCTCTTCGTCCTCGGTGCTCACATCCACCAGCGCGCCCAGGCCCACGGGCCCCTGACGCGGGAAGCGCGGCACCGGCCCCTGGCCGAAGTTGGAGAGCGCCTTGAGCTCCTCCTGCACGCGACGGGCGCGATTCGCCTGTCCCGTGGCCAGGCTGCCGAACTCCAACGCGGCGCGGCCGTCCTCTCGCTTCTCCGACTCGGTGGCCAGACTGCGGGCCGCCTCGCGGGCCTCGGCCTCGGCCCGGTGGGCCAGCCTGTCGCTCTGCTGGAGGCGCTCGGCGAGCTGGAGCATCAATGCCTGCTTGTCGAGTGACATGATGGCACAGAACTGTAGCGCCCCTCCGTGACACCTCCAGTTTTTGGCCTCTCGCCTGCGATGGAGTGCGGGCCGTGGATGCGGGCATGTGCGTGAAGGCCGGCGCGATGCGACATCCCCTGGGGCCTCCCGTTCTCCTGCCGGTACGTGGCCCGCGTCTTCGCGATGCTCTCAACAAGTAGGAGCCCGGTGTGAACGAGGAAGAACCGAGGGCGCGGGTGCGCGCCATCTCCGACGCGGTGATGGCCGGTGTGGCGAACGTGAATGTCGCGACGTATCCGACCTCCCGCACCGCGTTCGTGGGCATCGACTTGATTGATGAGAGAGTGGGACTCGTCATCACGCGTTTCCTCGCGTCGACGCGGGGCGAGGTGAGGTTTCCGCTGTGGGCCCGGCAGCGCGGGCTGTTCGAGCGGGCGACCGAGCTGGCGCGGCGGCTGGGGGCCCTGGACACCGGGCCGAACCCGGCCGACGACGTGCTGGAGCTGGAGGCGCTCGCGCTCGGCCAGGAGCTGCTCGAGCCCGCGGGGCAGGACGCGGCGACGGAGTGGCTTGATGACGGGCACCTCGCGGTGGGAATCGAGACGTTCGACGAGGAGGACTGGAGCTTCCGCTTCGAGGCGCTCGCCACGACACGCGGTGACGTGCCGATGCCGGGGCTGGCGCGGCGCTTGGGGTTGGAGTCGCAGGCGGAGGCGCTGGCGAAGCGACTGGGGGCTCTGGGCTTCGTGCCCGAGGTGGTGCTGCCCGAGGATGAGGTGGCGCTGGTGCCCGGCGTGGTGGAAGGCGTGATTCGGGTCTTCGAATACGGCCATCACCCGCTGGACAGGGTCTTCGACTACACGGGCAGCTCTGACTGGGACGACGTGGTGGATGTCCGGGTCCAGCGGAGGGTGATGGAGCAATTCCTCGCGTTCATCCGGGCTCGGGCGGAGGAGGAGAAGACGTGGCCGGAGGTCATTGACTCTGACCGGTTGGAGGCGGCCTTCCAGGAGCTGCGGCGCGAGGGCTTCGTCGCGGAGATGTCGGCCTCCACTACGATGAGCGGCGGGTGGGAGGTGTCCCGGGGCGTGGCGGATGAGCGCCGGGCGAAGGGGGAGAAGATTCGGGGCACGGTGTTCTTCCACGAGCAGGACACGGACTCCGCGCTGGAGGGGCATCCGCTGCACCTGGCCTACGGCCTGGTGAACGACGTGGAGGACGACGACAGGGAAGGCGAGCTGTCGGAGGAAGAGGACGCGAAGGTGTCCGCGCAGGCGGAGGAGGTGGGCCGCGTCGTCGTGGAGACCCTGCGCAAGCACGGCTTCGAGCCGGAGTGGAATGGCTACGCGCACTCCCGCATCGTCCTCATGCCCGCCTTCACCTGGCGGCGCCGGCGTGTGCATGTCGACACCACGGAGACGCTGAGGCTCGGCGCCCGGCAGTTCGCCATGAGCCTGCTGGTGGAGTTCCTTCCCCGGCTGAGGAGCCTCACGTTGGAGATGGACGGAGGGATGAAGCTGGAGGACGTGCGCTCGGACAGCGTGACGGAGCTCACCCTCGAGTACACGCGGGAGGATGACGCCCGCGACAGGCTGGACGGGCTCGTCGCCCTGGTGAAGCCGCGCTTCCCCAGTCTTCAGACGCTCGTTGTTCAGTCGGAGGAGGACTTCTCGGAGACGGTGGACCTCCACGCGGGAGGGGCGGAGGAGTGAGTGGCGCGTTTCGCCGTGAAGGCAACACGGGCTCGTGTGAAGCGCGAGCCACTGTTGCCTGAATCAGGCATGCTGCCGCGCATGACGCCCCAGGAACTGTCCCAGAAGGCCCGGCAGCTCGTCGCGGATGGCGCGGTGCTGCTGGACGTGCGCACCCCCCAGGAGTTTCAGCAGGGCCACCCCGACGCCGCGCGCAACATCCCCGTGCAGGAGCTCGCCCAGCGCGTCGCCGAGGTGGGCCCGCCCGGCACCCCCGTGGTGGTGTATTGCGCCGCCGGTGGTCGCAGCGCGGTGGCCTCACAAATTTTGCGCGCCAATGGTTTCCCGGACGTGTTCGACCTGCGGTCCGTGAACAACTGGTAACCCCCTGTCCGGGCTGGAGGGGCCGGACGCGTGGCGCGTGACATGGGGCGCGGCTTGGAGCAGCGTGCCGCCGCTCCCGTCATGAATCGCACCGCTGGCTTCCTCATCGTGGCCCTGTCCGGAGCGTGCTTCGGCGCGCTCGGACTCTTCGGCCGCCTCGCCTATGCGGCGGGCGCGGACGTCTTCACGCTCCTCTTCCTGCGCTTCACCCTGGCCGGAGCGGTGCTGGCCGCCGTCATGGTGGCCGTGCGCCAGCCGTTGCCGAAGGGCCGCCTGCTGGTGGGGCTCATCCTGCTGGGCGCGGTGGGCTACGTGAGCGAGGCGGGCGTGTACTTCGCCGCGCTCCAGTTCGCTCCCGCGGGGCTGGTGGCCCTGTTGCTGTATTCGTTCCCCGCGCTGGTGGCGCTTCTTCAAGTCCTGGTGTTCCGCGAGCGCCTGGGCCGGCTCAAGTGGGTGGCGGTGGTGCTGGCCTTGTGTGGCACGGGGCTGACAGCGGACCTGCGGCAGGGCGCGGTGACGCCGACGGGCGTCTTCCTGGGCCTGCTGTCCGCGCTGCTCTACGCGGTGTACGTCGTCACCAGCGCGCGGGTGGCGGGCAAGGCGGGGCCGCTGGTCTCCAGCACCGTCATCCTCTCGTCCGCGGGCCTCGTCTTCGGCCTGGCCATGCTGGTGAAGGGGCCGTCCTTTCCCACCACGGGTCTGGGCTGGGGCGCGGTGGTGGGGCTGTCGCTCATCTCCACCGTGGCCGCCGTCTTCCTCTTCTTCCTCGGCATGGCGCGCATCGGCCCGGTGAACACCTCACTGGTGTCCAACATGGAGCCGCTGACGGCGGTGGTGCTGAGCGCGCTCTTCCTCGATGAGCGGCTCAGTCTGCGTCAGGTGTTTGGCGGCGCGCTCATCCTCACCGCCGCCGTGCTGCTGGCCCGCTCGGACACGCCGGGGGCGAACCTGAAGCCCCCCGAGGACGCGACGGCCGAGGGGCCCGCGTAGCCGGCGCCGAGCGTTACCGGGATACGCGCCGCAGGAACTGGCTCACGTCGCGCACGAACGTCTGGGGAAGCTCCGCGTGGGGTGCGTGGCCAGTGTTCGAGTAGAGGATGAATCGCGCATCGGGCAGCGCGTTGACGAGCGCCTGCTGCTGCGCGACGGGGAAGAAGCCGTCCTGGTCGCCGCCCACCACGAGCACGGGCACGCGGATGGAGCGCAGGCGCGCTGAGTGGTCCTCCGCGAGCATGCCGTCCAGCGTGTCCTGCCACACGCGCGCGGGGACCTTCAGGCTCTCCGAGATGAGCGTGTCCAGGTACGAGGCGGGGACGGGGCGTACGAAGGTGCTCGACTGGAACTCGCGGACGAAGTCCGGGTCCACGGTGCCCACCTGCTCATCGACGACGGACTTGAGGAACAGCGCCACCTCGTTGCCGGCGACGGTGGGCGCCGAGCCGACCAGCACCAGGGCGTCCACGCGGCGCGGGAAGTCCAGCGCCACCTGCTGGGCGATGAAGCTGCCCATGGAGTGGCCGACGATGATGGCGCGTCGCTCGCCGACGGCGTCGAGGAAGGCCGCCACGTCCGCGGCGAAGAACTGCTGCGTGTAGCAGCACACCGGGCGCGAGGAGTCCCCGTGTCCGCGCTGGTCCAGCGCGTAGATGTGGAAGTCACGGGAGAAGAGGGACAGGTTCAAGTCCCAGGTGTGGTGCGAGTCCGTGTAGCCATGAAGGAAGACGACGGCGGGGCCGTGGCGCGAGCCCTGCTCCACGTAGCGCAGCGTGACGCCGGTGCGAAGGCGGATGGAGCGCTCGCGGGGCGCGGAGGAGGACAGCTCGCTGGACTGCTCTGACTGGGCTTCGACTTGCGAAGGGGGCTCGGAAGGCGCGGGCTCGGAGGCGGGGCCACAGGCGAGAAGGGGCAGCGTGAGCAGGGCGGCGAGGAGCATCTTCATGGGTGCGTGCCTTGTTCAGAGCCGGCGGGAAATCCGCCGTGACGTCCATCATTCTACGACTACCTCTGACATTGCCTCCTCTGGCATGACGTCTGGGGTCGTATCCACTCAGGGACGAGGTGAACCAGACCCGGAAGCTGTGTTTGTCATCAGCCAGGGCGGAAGGTTTCCGTCCGAGCGAAATCAAGTATCAGACATGTCTCAGCGCAGGAGTTGGAGGGCGTCGAGGAGGCTCGCGTCGGCGGGGCGGTCCGCGCGGTCGTCGCCGAGGTAGCGCCAGACGATGTGGCCCTGGGCATCGACGAGGAAGGTGGCGGGCCGGGCGATGTGGATGCCATCGAGGCCGAGCGCCTTGTAGACGTCATAGGCCTTGGCGACGGTGCGTTGTTCGTCGACGAGGAGGGGGAAGGGGAGGGCGTTGAGGGCGAGCCAACTCTTCACCCAGTGGCGGCCCTGGCAGACGACGCCGACGAGGTCCACGCCGCGCGCCTGCAGGGTGGTGTGCAGTGGGGAGAGGCGCTCCAGGAAGGCCTGGCAGGATGAGCACCAGGTGCCGCGCAGGAAGGTGATGAGGGTGGGGCGGCCGTGACGGAGCAGGGGGCGCTCGACGTCGTGGGCGGGGTCCAGCAGGAAGAATGACGGAGCGCGGAGCGGCTGAGTCGGGGCGGCGAGCTGCGGCATGGGGGCACGTCCTGGGGTGGCGCGAGCGTGCGCGCCATGTGACGAACCCTGGTACGTGCGACCCTTCCGGGAGGTTTCAGGAGGCTTCGTCGGCGTCCTTGGACTCTTCTTTTTCAGCGTCCGGTGCATCCGAGGAAGGGGCAGGTCCGTACACGGGCTCGCTGGAGGGGGCGGGGGACGGCTCCCTGTAGACGGGCTGGGTGTTGGACCGGGTGCTCGGGTGGTCGAAGCGGTCGATGGGGAGCAGTGGGGCAACCCACCAATAGTTGCTGCAGCCCGTGAGAAGCAGACCCGCGACGACGGCGATGGTGACGTGGCGCATGCGTGACTCCAACCGGCCCTGAGTGCCCGCACCATAACCGGGATTTCCGTGCAGGCGACTCGCGATGAATTCGCGGGGAAAAAGGGCTCGCGAGGGGATGACACCTGGCTCGCGGAATTTGCGCATCCAGGCTGCCCGTACGGTGCGTTGCCCGGCACGACGCGCCGCGTCCTGGTGGTGAGCCTCCTGTAACCTTTCGCCCCCCATTTTCGTGGAGTCGTCGAGTGCTCGGGATTTTCCCGGGCATGACTCGACGGAGGGCGGACATGGAAGCGAAGAAGGTGGCGGTGGTGGGCGGCGGGCTGGGTGGGCTGGCGGCGGCGGCCCTGCTGGCGCGCGGCGGCTGCGCGGTGACGCTGTACGAACGCTCCAAGCACCTGGGAGGACGCGCGCAGACGTCGGACGTGGAGGGCTTCCGCTTCAACCTGGGGCCGCACGCCCTCTACCGCGCGGGAGCCGCCATGCGGGTGCTCGGGCGCCTCGGGGTGAAGCCCCAGGGCGGAATCCCTGGCCAGTCGGGCGCGGCCTACGCCCTGCGCGCGGGCCGGCTGCACACCCTGCCGCGTGGCCCCGTGTCGCTGATGACCACGGACGTGCTGAGCCTGCCCGGCAAGCTGGAGATGGCCCGGCTCCTCGCGAGCCTCCCCCGAATCGACCCGGACACCCTGGCGCATGTGTCCCTGCGCGAGTGGTTGAACACGCGCCTGTCTCGCGATGACGTGCGCGCCGTCATCGCCACGCTGGCTCGCGTGGCCACCTACTGCGGAGACCTGGACGCGATGAGCGCACAGGTCGCTGTGACGCAGCTCCAGCTCGCGCTCGAGGCGAACGTGCTCTACCTCGACGACGGCTGGGCCGCGCTCGTGTCGTCGGTGGAGGCCGTCGCCCGCGACGCCGGAGTCACGCTGGAACTCTCCGCGCGAGTCGACGGTGTCGTCATCGAGTCGGGCCAGGTCCAGGGCCTGCGAATGGGCGACGGCACGGTGCGCGCCGCGGACGCGGTGGTGCTGGCCGGCAGCCCGGGCGACGTGTCCAGGCTCCTGCCCGAGGACACGGTGCTCGCGCGAGAGGCCGCCGAGTCGACGCCGGTGAAGGCCGCCACGCTGGAGCTCGGCCTGTCGCGCCTGCCCAGGCCGGAGGCGCTGTTCGCGCTCGGCATCGATGGTCCATGGTACGTCTCCGTGCACTCGGCCGTCGCGAAGCTGGGGCCGGAGGGAGGCGCCATGGTGCACGTCATGAAGTACCTCGCGACGCCCGACACCGAGGCGACTGAAGCCGAGCTGGAGGCGGTGATGGACGTGCTGCAACCCGGCTGGCGCGCGCACCTCGTCGCCCGGCGCTTCCGACCCTCGCTGGTGGTGAGCCACCGGATTCCCACGGCGAAGTCGGGAGGACTCGCGGGCCGCCCGCCGTCGGAGGTGCCTCACGTGCGCGGCCTCTACCGCGTGGGAGACTGGGTGGGCGACGAGGGCATGCTGGTGGACGCGTCCTTCGCCAGCGCGGAGTCGGTGGAGCGAGCCCTGCTGCGCCATCGCCACGAGGAGCCGCGCCTCGCGGTGGGAGCCTGAGACATGGCGGACCAGGAGCACGGCGCGTTGGCGCGGGCGGCACGGGAGCACGAGCGCTACCTCTGGGGGCTGTGCTACCGCATGACCGGCGTGGCCGCGGACGCGGACGAACTGGTGCAGGAGACCTTCGCCCGCGCGCTGACCTCCCCTCCGGAGCGTCACGAGGAGCTGCGCCCCTGGCTGACGCGCGTGGCGGTGAACCTCTCGCGAGACGCCCTGCGCCGCCGCCGACGCGAGGGCTACATCGGCCCCTGGCTGCCCTCGCCGCTGGAGACTGGTGACGAAGAGGTGCCGCCCGCGGTGGAGGCGCGGCTGCCGGGCGGCGGCTCGACGGAGGGCCGCTACGAACTGCTGGAGAGTGTCTCCTTCGCGTTCCTGCTGTCGCTGGAGGCCCTGACCCCCAAGCAGCGCGCCGTGCTGCTCCTGCGCGACGTGTTCGACTCCACCGTGCACGAGGTGGCCGAGGCGCTGGGCATGACCGAAGCCAACGTGAAGGTCGTGCATCACCGCGCCCGAGCGGCCATGGCGGCCTACGACGGCGCGCGCTGCCTGCCGACGAAGGACCTCCAACAACGCACCCGCGCGGCGCTCGAGGGCTTCCTCGGCGCGCTATTGGCCGGAGACGTGGCGGCGGCCGAGGCCCTGCTCGCCCACGACGTGCTGACCCTGACGGATGGGCGGGGCGAGGTGCGCGCGGCCCACGTGCCCCTGGTGGGCCCCAAGCGCGTGCTGACGTTCCTGACGCGGCTGATGGAGCAGCGCGGAACTCCTCTCGCGGTGGAGCTCCAGTGGCTCAATGGCCTGCCCGCGCTGGTGCTGGTGTACCCGCCCGGAAAGGACCCGCTGCTCGCCACGCGCGCGGTGGTGCGAGTGGAGCTGGGCGCGGACGGCCGCATCGCGCACATCCACTCGGTGCTCACCCAGCGCAAGCTCTCCGGCGTGCGCATGCCCACGCCCGCGTGAGTCGAGCGGAGCACCCGGGCGCGGCGACGTCACGCGGCCCGGACAGCAGAAGGCCCTCGCGAATCACCGCGAGGGCCTCGGGGAACGACGGCCTGCCTACCGCGCCGCGCCCAGCGTGTTCCCGGGTGGCGCTGAAGGCGCGCGCGACTCGCGGCGGCGCAACAGCCCCCACACGCCATAGGCCACCAGCGCGAAGCAGCCATACTGCGCGGGCGTCAGGCCGAAGTAGCGCGCGTCCACGTAGTTCATGTCCGTGGCGCGCAGGAAGTCGAAGCTGAACCGGCACGCGGCGTACAGCAGCGAGAGCAGCGGCAGCAGCCGCCCCTTCATCTTCTCCACGTCGCGCAGCGCGTACAGCAGGCCGGAGATGAGGAAGAGGGCAATGGCGTCATACATGCCCAGGTCGTGCCGGGCCCCGTTGGGGAACGCCACCGCGAGGAAGAAGTCGGTGCGCACGCCCGGGTGGTCATGCACCGCGAAGCAGCCCAGCCGCGCCACCGCCCAGCCCGGCGCCACGCCCAGGGCGAACGCGTCCGCGTAGTCGTTGAAGCGCAGCTTCCGGTGCCGGAAGAAGAAGATGGCCGCGATGATGCCGCCCACCAGGCCGCCAAAGGACGACAGCCCGTCCCACACCTTCAGAATCTGGAGCGGCCCCTTGGCCAGCTCCTCCGGGTGGTAGAAGAACAGGTGCACCCAGTGGCCCACCAGCACGCCCACGCCCACGCCCCAGGGGGCGTAGTCGGCGAGCGGCGTCGGGTCCAACCCTTGGCGCTGCGCCTGGCGACCGAGCAACCGCGCGGCCAGCAGGATGCCCACGGCGACGAAGATGCCGAAGGGCTCGATGGTGAGGGGCCCCAGCTTCAGCGAAGGGGCATGCCAGTAGGGAATCACGTCGATGGCTCCAGGGGGCGTACCGTCCCACCCACTTAATCCGTCGTGGGGGACGTAGGCGAACAATTGTGGGGGCGCGAACTTCCCCCTCCCTCCCCGCCTCCTCCGACACCCCAGGTCGGCTGGCGGACACCGCTCGTGTGACGCTCCGAGCAGTCAGGGGGGCCTCCTTCATACTTCCCGACGCTCCGGAAAGTCCCGTTAGGACCGATTCAGGGGGGCTCGTGCGTCTACAGCATGGAATCCCTGGTTTAATTGTCAGGCCCGTCCTGTCCAATCTCACAATGGGTTCAGGGATTCCTGGAGGAGAGCGCGAAGCCATGGAAGGGCGAACCACAGCCACCGCAGGTCGGGCGCCAGTGACGGCGACGGGCCGGGGTGTGCGCGGGCTCGCACGCGAGGACGCGGTGGCGTCCTTGAAGTCCTGGGGAGTCGGGGGCCGGAGGGCTGCCCCACGCAGCGAGGAGGTCTCATGCGCCGGGGTGGAGGACCCGGCTGTTCGGCGCCGCTCAGCGCGCGCCATCCACATCCGCCGGGCTCGCGAGGCTCCGGGCGCGGCGGACGCAGCTTGGGTGCCGGTGGCCCTTGCCTCACGCCGCCAGCGTTGCACGGTCGTTCAAGGAGTAGACAACCCATGAAGTCCTACCTGTTGGTTCCCAAGGAGTCCATCGAAACGCAGGCCCGCGTCGGGCCTCGCGGTACGCAGCAAGGCGAGCGCGTGCTGCCGCGCACCACGGCACTTCGCTTCGCGGTCGCCAACCGCGCACCGGACACCCTGTCGTCGCTGGGCCTGCGCTCGGCCACGCTGCCCGGCCCGCGTCCGGCCGTCAGCGGCCAGGAAGAGCGCAAGCGCGTGGCGAAGGGGTCCAAAATCAAGCGCCCCACCACGCGCGGCGCCGACGCCTCGACGACGCCGCTGCCGGGCTCGCCCGTGACGGAGCAGACCGGCAGCGAGGCGGGCAGCTTCCGCTTCATGCCGCTCATCGGCGCCACCATGGCCCACTTCTACTCGGAGGCCACGGAGGCCGAAGCGCGCGGCGAGCTGTCCGCGGACTTCGAGTTCATCCCCGACGTCGTGCCCCTGTCCTTCCCCGGCCCCGTGTCGGCGGGACAGTCCGGTCCGCGCAACCGGGGCATGAGCTCGCTGGCCGAACGCGAGTGGCCCGAGGAGAGCGGTGTGCCCCTGGCCCACGCCCAGGGCATCCGCGGCGCCGGAGTGTTGCTCGGCGTGCTCGACACCGGCGTGGACGCCGACCACCCCGAGCACGCCGCCAAGGTCATCCAGTTCCGCTACGTGTCGCTGTTCCCCAACTCGCCGCACAATCCGGCACGCGACATCCGCGGCTTCGACCCGGATGGCCACGGCACGCACGTGTGCGGCATCGCCGCGGGCACGCACCACGGCGTTGCTCCGGAGGTCGACCTCTACGTCGCGTCCGTCATCGAATCGGAGACCATCCGCACCAGCCTGGGCCGCGTGGCCGCCGGCATGGAGTGGCTGCTGCACCAGTTCAGCAGCCCGCAGAACGTCACCCGTCCCGCCGTCGTCAATCTCTCGCTGGGCTTCCCGCTCAAGCCGCCGCCGGGCATCTCCGAGGCGGACTACAAGCTCAACCAGCGCGCGCTCCAGACGATGATTCGTCGACTGCTCGACAGCAACGTCCTGCCTGTTGTCGCGGCAGGCAACAGTGGACCCGACACGGTTGGTTATCCAGCCGCCTTTGACGAGTCCCTGGCCGTTGGTGCAGTCGACTTCGAGCGCAACGTGGCTCATTTCTCCGCCAGCGGTGTCGTGGAGCGCCGCGTCGTGCCCGACATCATGGGTTACGGAGTGAACGTGTATTCCAGCACTGAAAGGCGCTGCAACAATCAGGCGTTCTACGAGCGAATGAGTGGCACGAGCATGGCGGCGCCTTATGTAGCGGGTATCGCGGCGCTCTATCGGTGTCGTGCCCCTGACTTGACGGCGCTCGAGGTGCGGGATTTGATTTTGGCCAATGCGGTCAAACTTCCTCGCTCAAGCGGACACCGGACAGGCAAGGGCCTGGCTGTATTCAGGTGACGGCGGTGGGTTGAAGCCGGGGTCGGCGCCAGTGGAGCGCCGGGCCCGGGGGAGGATGAGGCCATGAGCAGAAAGATTGGCGAGCCGGGGGACGGCTTCGCTGCGGGCATGCCCCGCGTGTCCTCGGCGGTCCGTCCGCTGCCCGGCCTGGCCGGGGCGAGGACGCAGCCGGAGTGGATAGACATCACGGTGATGCCTCGCGAGGAGCCCAAGGCGCCTCGAGGGCACGCCCCTGTCCGTCCTCCGCCCTTGTCACGGGCGGAGGTCCAACGGGCCGGGCTGGCGGAGAGCGCTCGCTTCCACGAGAGCTTCATGCGCTGGCTCGAGGCGCACCACCTCCTGGGCTCCGTGCGTTCGGTGAGCGAGCCGGGCTCGTTGCCCATGCTCCACCTGCGCTGCGCGCCGCGCGTGCTGGACCAGCTGCGGCGTGCTCCGGAGTTCGAGGCGGGCGCGATGATGCCCGTCGACCTCTACTAGCGGTGGGTGCCCCTCGCCGTGCACCCCTGGTCTGGGCTCCCCATCCGATGCTGCGGAGGGCGGCCCGCGGTGGCTTGTCCCACCATGCGCGATGCCCGTGGGCTGCTCGCGTGGGAGAAGGGGAGGGGACGCCGTCTCCTTTCCGGGAAACGCACGGGCTCTCCGCTTCTTCCTGATTAACGTAGAAAGTCGCGATTCTCATGTCATCCCGCAATCGCCCCGCGGGGCATGTGGGCGTCGTGGGGCGGTCGAAAGAGGACACCGGACGGGCTGGGGGTGGCTTCCAGTCGCCAGTGGCGAGGGGAGCGGGGAGAAAGATGTTTCGACTGAGGACCGAGGCCTTCATCGATGCGCCGCCCGAGGCGGTGTGGGCGGTGCTGGGAGACTTCGCCCGCTATCCCACGTGGAACCCGTTGATGGTGGAGGCGCGAGGGCGGGTGGAGCGCGGGGCGCACGTGAAGATGAAGGTCCGCCCGCCTGGGGGACTGGGGCAGGTGTATGGCTTCACGGCGACGATGACGCGCGTGGAGCGGCCCGGGGCGCTCGAATGGACGGGCGGCATTCCGGGCGTGATGCATGGGCGACACTTCTTCCTGTTGTCCGCCGAGGGCACGGGGACGCGGCTGGTCCACGGTGAGGACTTCAGCGGCGTGGTGACGTGGGTGGCGGGGCGCATGCTGAAGACGCTCCAGTCATCCTATGAGGCGCTGAACCGCGCGCTGGCGGAGCGGGTGAAGGCGGAGCTGGCGAACCCTGCCGTGTCCACGTCGGCCTGAGCGCGTTCATCCGCGTCCCAGGCGGCGCGCTCATCAAGAGGTGACGTGAGCGGCTCCGGTGGGTCCGCCGGTGCGCGAGGCTCCGCGGGTGGTCTTTCGCCCCACTCCCGCGCGGCCACGCCCACGCGTGGCGCCGTGCTCCGTCGTGTTTCGTGCAGTGACGCGTGGACACAGCGCGCGCGTGTATCGCCTGGACGACGCGTGCGCGCTCGACGCGCGTGTCACCCGGTCCCAAGTCCGCCCGGCGTGCAAATCCTCAGTGGCCCGATTCGCGGAAGAGGGCATGCATGGATGGACGACGTCGGCTGCGCGTAGGTGCCATGGCGATGTGCGTGGCCTGCGCGGGCCTGGTGGGCGGCGCGGGTTCCGCTCGGGCGCAGTCGCCCGAGGATGACGGGCCGGGTGAGGTGCTGTCGGAGGAGCAGTTGGAGCAGTTGCTCGACACGCCGGCGGAGCAGCCGTCGGGCGCGGAGCTGTCGGTGGTGTCCTTCGGGCCCGAGCAGCTCGCGCCCTACTTCGCGGAAGGCGTGCTCGCCAAGGCGCGGGCCGAGCTGCGCCGGGGTCGTCATGCGCGCGCGCGTGCGCTGCTCGAGGACGAAGAGCCCACGCTGCCGGTCCGCTTCCTGCGCGCGCAGAGCTCGATGTTCGCTCGGGACTACGCCACCGCCGCGGATGAGTTCGCCGCGCTGGCCGTCGACTACGTCCCACTGAAGGACCACTGCCTGCTGTGGGCGGCGCAGGCGAATGAGAAGCTGCGTCGGCTGGAGCTGGCGGCGTCGCAGTACCGCGAGGTGAGCTCGGGCTCGCCGCTCTACGCGGAGGCGCGCTTCAGTCTGTCGCGCGTCCTGCAGCGTCGGAAGGACATCCCCGGCGCGCTGCAGGCGCTTCAAGAACTCATCGACAGCCGGCAGGCGCGTGGGCCGGATGCGCTGCGGATGAAGGCGCTGCTGGCCATCTGCGATTTGGCGCGTGTCCAGGGCCTCTACAACGTCGAGCACCGCGCGCTCCTGGAGGTGTGGGCCACCAATCCCCTGTCGCGCGAGGCGCAGCGTGCCCGGCAGCGGCTGCAGGGCCTGCCGTTGCCCACCAAGTGGAAGGTGCGCCGGGGTGAGGCGCTGGTGGAGCTGCACCGCCACGCCGCCGCGATGGACATGCTGTGGGGCGTGATGTCCTCGGTGGACCTGCCCGACGAGCTGTCCTGTCGCGCGCACCTCGCCTACGGGCGCGCGTTGCGCAAGGACCGGCAGCACCGCCGCGCCATCCAGCTCCTCTCGCCCGTGGCGGAGAAGTGCATGTCCGCCGAGCAGCGGCCCCAGGCACTCTACGTGCTGGGCTACTCGCAGTCGGTGGTGGACCCCAAGGCCGCCATCAACACCTATGCGACGCTCGCGCGTGACTATCCCGAGCACGGCTATGCCGATGACGCCCTGTTCTTCGAGGCGTGGCTCCTCCAACGTACGGGCCAGCTCGACAACGCCTTGGCGCGTTACGAGGAGACGGCGCAGCGCTACCCGGGAGGCAACTTCGCGTCGGAGGCGCTCTTCCGGGCCTTCTGGCTGCACTCCCGGCGCGAGGCTCCCGCCGAGGCGCTGGCCGCCCTGGAGGCCGTCGAGAAGCTGCCCGCGGCGTCGCGCACGGACGAGGCGCTGTGGCGCTCCCGCTACTGGCGCGCGCGTGTGCGGGAGCCCGTGCCCCTGACGAACGCGACGGCACTCGACGAATACGAGCAACTGGCCACCGAGCGACCCGCGACCTGGTACGGGATGCTGGCGCGCTCGCGGCTGGCGTTGCTGGCGCCGGAGCGACTGACACGCCTGGCTCCGCCTCCCGGGGCCGGTGGTGACGTGCCGCCGCCGGACGAGGTGTGGCCGTTGCCGCCCGGGCCGCTGCGCCATGACGCGCGCTTCGCGGCGGGCGTGGAGCTGATTCGTCTGGGGCAGCCAGGGGCGGCGGAGGAGTTGCTCGCGGTGAACTCGCGGGGGCTGGCCGAGGCTCCCGCGCGCCTGCTCTACCAGACGGTGCTGCGCACGGGACGCAAGCGGGCCGCGCGGCAGGTGGCGCGCGAGTCACTGCGTCAGGAGGTGCAGGGCCCCTTGAGCGCGGCGTCGCGTCCCGTGTGGGAGGCGACGTGGCCGCTGGCGTTCCGGAATGTCATCCAGCGCTATGCGCGCGCCTCCAAGGTGGACCCGGACCTGATGCAGGGCCTCATCCGCGAGGAGAGCCGCTTCCGTCCGCAGGCACGCTCGGCCACGGGGGCGCTGGGTCTCGCGCAGCTCATGCCCGCGACGGCGCGACAGGTGGCCAGCTCGCTGAAGCTGGGCGAGGTGGGAGAGGCGGCGCTGCTCCAGCCCTCGCAGAACGTCCGGCTGGGCTCGGCCTATCTGGGGCAGTTGCTCAACCGCTTCGGCGGGAACATGGCGTACGCGGTGGCCGCCTACAACGCGGGGCCCGGCGCGGTGGACCGCTGGCGTCATGCGCTGCCACAAGCCGAGCTGGACGAATGGGTGGAGCACATCGCCTTCGACGAGACGCGCGAGTACGTGAAGCACGTGCTCGGCAGCTACGGCGCCTACAAGTTGCTCTACAAGGGCGAGCCCGTGCTGCTGCACCAGACTCGCGTGGGCGACGTCAGCCGAAGGTAGCGGCCGAGGGCGACCCGTGAGAGCCGCATCCCCACGCTCGGTGGGGACACGGCCCGGAGCGGCCTAGAAGTTGAGGCCGCCGTCCACGTCGATGGTGCGGCCGTTGAAGTAGTCGCACTCAAGGATGAACTTCACGGCCAGCCAGATGTCCTCGGGCAGGCCGATGCGGCCCACGGGAATCGAGGCGACCAGCGCGTCGCGGGCCTTCTGGTTCATGCCCTGCGTCATCGGCGTCTCAATCATGCCCGGTGCCACCGCGCCCACGCGGATGCCGAAGGGGCCGAACTCGCGCGACCACGTCACCGTGTTCGCCGCGAGCGCCGCCTTGGCGGACACGTAGTTGGACTGACCGCGGTTGCCGTGCCGGGCGATGGACGACATGTTGACGACGACGCCGTTGCCCTGGTCCGTCTCCACCATCTTCGCCACCACCTCGCGCACCATCAGCGTGGCGCCCGTGAGGTTGACGCCGATGACGGTGTTCCAGTCGGCGGTGGACAGCTTCTTCACCTGGCCCGTGGTCCGGTCCTTCTTCACCAGCAGCGCGTCGCGCAGGATGCCCGCGTTGTTGATGAGGCCGTTGAGCCCGCCCATCGCGCCGTGCGCCCAGCTCACGAAGGAGACGATGTCGTCCTCCGAGGACACATCCAGCTTGCGGCGGTGGATGCCCGCGGGCAGCGCCGCCAGCTTCTCCTCGTTGACGTCGCCCACGGCCACCTGCGCGCCCGCCTCCACCAGCCGCTGCGCGAAGTGCGCGCCCATGCCCTGGGCACCGCCCGTCACCACCACCTTCAGGTCCTTGAGCTGCATGTGTCTGTCTCTCCGGTGTGTTGGGAGCGGCTGGGGAACCCGTGGGCGCCGTGCCGCCGTTGAAACCCGCCGCGCAGGCTACGCAACCCGGCCCTCCCTGGCCAGTGTCGAAGGAGTTGAAACCTGAATCGGCATTCAACTTGGGCGGAAATGAAAACGCCGCGTCGGGAGCTCCGACGCGGCGCGGCACGGCCTTGGTGTGTCAGCGCGGGGCTACAGGGCGCCGGAGATGACGGCGCCCAGCCGGCGCATGCCCTCGACAATCAGGTCGGGCGGCCGGTTGGAGTAGTTGAGGCGGATGAACTCCGAGCGCGGGTTCATGGCGAAGAAGGGGCTGCCCGGAACGAAGGCGACCTTCTGTTCGACGGCTCGGGGCAGCAGGGTGTCGCCGCTGATGCCGGGGGGCAGCTTCGCCCACAGGAACATGCCGCCGTCGGGGTGCGTCCAGCTCATGCCCTCGGGCATGTGGGCCTTGAGCGCGTCCAGCATGGTGTTGGCGCGCTCGCCGTAGACCGGGCGCAGCGAGTCCAGGTGCTTGTAGTAGTCGAAGTTCTGCAACAGCTTCACCACGGCGCGCTGGGCGACGGTGGCGGTGTGCAGGTCCGTGGACTGCTTGGCGATGGTGAGGCTGCGCACGAAGTCGCGCGGGCCGGCCACCCAGCCGATGCGCAGGCCCGGGGCCAGCGTCTTGGAGAAGGTGCCCAGCGACACGACGACGCCCTGGTCGTCGAAGGCGGCCAGCGACGGCAGGTGCTCGCCCCGGAAGCGCAGCTCGCCGTACGGGTCGTCCTCGAGGATGAGGAAGCGGTGCTGCTGCGCCAGCCGCACCAGGGCCTTGCGGCGCTCCAGCGCCAGCGTGGTGCCCTTGGGGTTCTGGAAGTTGGCGACGACGTACAGCATCTTGGGCTTGTGCGTGGCCAGCACGCGCTCCAGGTCGTCGATGCGCATGCCGTCGTCGTCGCTCTCGACGGTGGCGAACTTCGCCTCGTAGCCGCCGAACGTCTGCAGCGCCGCGAGGTAGCTGGGGTTCTCCACGATGACCAGGTCACCCGGGTCCAGGAGCACCTTGGCCACCAGGTCGATGCCCTGCTGCGAGCCGTTGGTGATGAGAATCTGGTCCGCGTCGCACACGCGGCCCGCGCGAGCCAGGTGCGTGCAGATCCACTCGCGCAGCGGGGCGTAGCCCTCCGTGGTGCTGTACTGGAGCGCGGCGCGGCCTTCCTGGGCCATGACCTGGGCGTGCGCCTCGGCGATGGCCTCCAGGGGGAAGAGCTCCGGGGCGGGCAGACCGCCGGCGAAGGAGAGGATGTCCGGGCGCTCGGCCACCTTGAGGATTTCGCGCACCGCGGACGTCTTGATGCGCGACATGCGTTGCGCGAGTCGCCAGACCGGTGGCGGGGGAAGGGGTGCGCTCATGGCGTCGGCGCTCATCTTTCACTCTCCTTGGCGAGCTCGGGAGGCACGCGGACATGCGTGTCCTCCTTGATGGAAGACAGGACGATGGTGGTCTGGGTACGGGTGACGCCCGCGATGGTGCGCAGCGTCTCCACGAGGAGCGAGTCGAGCGTCCGCGTGTTCGCCGTCTTGACCTTCACGAGGTACGAGTCCTGCCCGGCGACGCGGTGGCACTCCAACACGTCCGGCAGCGCGAGGACCTTCTTGGCGAAGCCCTCGAAGTACTTCGGATGCTCGATGCTCACCCCGATGAAGGCGGTGATGTCCTTGCCCAGCTTCGTCGCGTCGACGCGCGCCGCGTAGCCGGTGATGACGCCCCGCTCCTCCAGCTTGCGGATGCGCTCGGCCACCGCTGGCTGGGACAGCCCCACCGCTCGGGAGAGCTCCAACTGCGTCGCGCGGCCGTCGCGCTGCAGCAGGTCCACCAGGCGGAAGTCGAGCTCATCCAAGGGCATGGGCGGGATGGACCTTATTTTTATAAGTGCCTTGAGGTTTCGACAGCTAAATTAAATTTGGCATGCAAAATAAGCAAGTGGGGCGAAATCGCAAGTCCGAATGACGTGGGAGGTCGCTCGGAGGGCAGATTGCTCACGGGGAGTCAGGGGCGCAGGGGGTTGTCTGCACGCGGGGTCTGGTGCGGGCATGCGCCTCGCGGGTGATGCGTGGAGCGCGGCCTCGACGGGCGGACCCGGAGGCGGGCGTCACACGTGCGGCGAGGCCCCTTCCCTTGAGGAGGAGCCCCTGGACCGCGGTCAGCCGTTGTAGCTGCAGAGCCACTTGTTGAACGGCGTGCGCTGACACTCGCACTCGCCTTCCGCGCCATCGGACCAGGTGCAGTGGGTGACCGCGCCAGGGCGACAGAAGGTGCCGACGAGGGACTCGCAGACGCCAGCGAGCTCGGAGGACACCTGCTCCGTCTGCACGCTGTTCTCGGCGCCTTCCGAGAGCGCCTCGTCACCTGCCTCCATTCCACCGCACGCCGACAGACTGAAGGCCAGGACCACCATCCAGATTGCTCGCATGACTACCTCCATGGTTTCGCGCGGAATGTTCGAAACGCAGGGTTAGCTTATCTGGAGGGGACAGGACTGGGCAGAGGGGCGCTGGGGCGCCGCGCGGACGGGGAGGGCCGAGCGACGCGGTGCACTGGCCCGAAGAGAGTCATTCGAAACGAATGACCGAATCACTTGAGATGCTCTTCACGAAGTCAGTCGATGGGTGTTTCGCGGGGGAGCTGGCGCACGGTGTGGCCCTTCTTCTGGAGGAGGGCGACGATGCCCTCGGGGCCGACGACGTGGCCGGCGCCCACGACGACCAGGTGCACGCGAGGCTCGGTGAGCAGGGCTTCCAGGCGTGAGGCCATCTGCACGTTGCGCTCGAAGAAGACGCGCTCGTAGACAGGGCGGTAGGTGGTGTCCTTGGCGCCTTCGAGGAGGAGGCCCGCCATGCCGTCCGCGTCGCCGGCCTTCCATGCGGAGGTGAGCGCCTCGACGATTTCACCGGGGCCCTGTTCGCGGCGGAGCTGGTCTCTGAGCATGAGGTCCTGGAGGTTGTCGGGGGTGCCGGAGAGCATGCGGAACTGAGCTTCGGCGGTCTCCAGCTCCAGCACCTGCTTGTGGGCGGCGTGGGCGCGGTCGAGGAAGGCTCGGTCCACGCCGTGGCCCTGCTCGTAGCCTGCGGCCTTGAACTCCAGGTTGTTGAGGACGATGCCGGCGAGCCAGGGGCGCAGGCGCTCCAGTCCCTGGGGTTGTACGCCCAGGCGCGTGGCGGCGCGGCTCAAGAGGTCGCGGGTGCTGGGGTCCAGGCGTTGGGAGAGGCTCTGTCCTTCGGGGAAGGTGCCCAGCTCGCGCACGAGCTTCTGCATGGCGGCCTCGTCCGTCCGAGTGGTGTCCACCTCGACAGCGAGGACGTGGGCCTTGGTGAAGGCGGACTCCATGGAGGAGGGCAGGGTGAGGGCGCCGGCCTTGCCCATGTGGATGGAGCCGACGAGGTACGCGGTGCCGCCGCGCGGGTCCTTCACTTCCCACAGGAAGGCGTTGCCCGTGTCGACCGGGGTGTACTTCTTCGCGGCGGGCGTGGAGGCACAGCCCGCGCCGAGCAGGGCGACGAGGAGCAGCGACAGCGGCAGGGACGACGGGCGCTTCATGGTGTGGGCTTCCCCCGGGATGGTCCACGCATCGAACCATTCGGGCACCTGCCGCGTCGAGGTGTGATGCCTCGGGTCAGTCCCGCTTCAAGATGACGCCGTCGTCACTGATGGCGTAGCTCGCGCCGGGGTCCATGACCTCGGGCTTGAGGCCGCAGCGCTCTGCTTCGTTGGGCGTGAAGTGGACGAAGGTCGTCCGCTCTCCGCGCACCAACCAGGCGTCATAGGTGTCGAGCGTGTAAAGGCATCGCGTCATGGCATCGGCATCCTTGGGCGGGGACGTTCCCGGAGGAAGGAAGTCCTCCAGTGCGATTTGGAGCGCCTTGAGCTGGTGTCCTTCTACGGTGGTGGAGCCGTCCTTGCTCCAGGATGGGAACTGGATGCTGTTTGCGACCTCAGGGGGCGCGAGCGGCGCTTGGGGCCGTGAGCGAAAGAGGTGACAGCCGCCGAGCGTGAGCGTGAGCACGCAGAGACTGAGACGCTTCATCTTATGGGCCTCGTGCGAGAGAGAGAGGGGCCGGCAGAGAACTGTCATTCGCCGCGCCGGTCGTCCGTGATCTTCCGGGTGGCCTTGAACTCCCCATCCTGGAGTTCATAGACGGGTCGCTCCTGAAAGTCGTAGAGATAGACTTCGCAGATTGGATTGAACATGACGCGGAAGTAGAAGCGTTGACGAGCCGCCTGGAGATCTTCATTGGAGAAGGTCGTGATGGCGGGGTGGCTGTGGTAGTCCGCGAAGATGCGGATGCTCCGCGCTTCGGGGTCGCTGACAGTGGCCGGCACGGAGCATGACTTCCGCCCACCTGGAAGTTGTCGGGGCGAGCTGATGGAAGACGGCTGGCTGGCGAAGAAGGCTGGGTCCGCGTCGCGCTGATAGATGAGGCCACAGTACTCCTGTCCCTCTCTCCGGTTTCCGGCCGTGGCTCCGGGGAGCTGCCGGACCGCTTCGCAGAGCCTGGGTGCCAATGCCGTCAGGCTGTCGTGGGGGCCAAGCATGGGGCCCGCGACGACAATGTGTCCCGTAGCGTCACGCCAGAACCTGGAGGCGCCACTTCCACCGCAGCCGCCACTCAGGGCGCTCACGAGCAGCACGAGCCAAACGGGGGATGGGGCCATTGCTTCTACCTGCTCCGTAGTGAAGGGGCGAAGGACCGCCCATGCTTACAAGCCCGGCTATGCCTTGGGGAAGGACGTTGCGCGTCGCGCTACCTCGCTGGCCGCCGCCGGAGAGCGGGTGTTGTTCCAGGCTGAAGACCACCCCGCTGACCCCCGCGCCATTCGGGGTACGCTCCGCTGAGTGGAGACATGAGGTCTCCAGGTGACGCCCTGCGTCGCCCACAGTCCATGACGCGCGGAGCCATTCTCCGCGCTTTGACAACCCCGTCGAGCGGGTGCTACCGCTAGGTGAAACATGAATCGGCCTTCAACTTCTCCAGACCGCTCCGGACCCGTCACGCCGCGAGGACAGCGGACGCGTGCGAAGCTGCTGAAGGCCGCCGAGTCGGTCTTCGGAGAGAAGGGCTACGAGCGCGCCTCCATCGCGGACATCACCCGCAAGGGCGGCGTGGCGCTCGGCACGTTCTACGTCTACTTCCCGGACAAGCAGTCCATCTTCGTCGAGGTCGTCGACGACCTGGGCACCCGCCTGCGCCGCCTCATCGGTGAGTCCACCGCCGCGTGCGACAGCCGCATGGACGTGGAGCGCGAGGGCCTGCGCACCTTCTTCCAGTTCGTCCGCCAGCACCCCAACCTCTACCGCGTCGTGCGCCAGGCCGAGTTCGTCGACGCCGACTGCTACCGCCGCTACTACGACCGCTTCGCCAAGGGCTACGTCAACGGCCTGTCCATCGCCATGGACGCGGGCGAAGTGCGCCGCATGGACCCGGAGGCGCTCGCCTACTGCCTGATGGGCATCGCCGACTTCCTCGGCATGCGCTGGGTTCTCTGGGAAGAAGACCCGGGCCTGGAGCGCGTGCTCGACACCGCCATGGGCCTCATCCGCCACGGGTTGGATGCCCGCTCGGCCGCTCCCGCGCGCAACAGCGTCAAGTCCACACCCTCCAAGGCGAGCCCCACGAAGGCCGCCCCCGCCAAGAAGAAGAACACCCTGCGTCCCGCGCGCCGCCCGGCGCGGAGCGCCCGGAGCTGAGAAGACCGCACATGCGATACGCGCAGATCCTCGCCACTGGCCGTTACGTCCCCGAGAAGGTCCTCACCAACGCGGACGTCGAGAAGATCCTCGGCGAGCCAGTGGACGAGTGGCTCCAGCAGAACGTGGGCATCAAGGAACGCCACGTCATGGCTGACACGGAGGCCACCAGTGACCTCTGTGTCGCCGCCGCCCGTCAGGCCCTGGAGCGCTCCGGGACGAAGCCCGAGGAGCTGGACCTCATCATCGTCGCCACCGACACGCCCGACTACCTGAGCCCCGCCACCTCCTCCGTGGTGCAGGCCAAGCTGGGCGCCGCCAACGCCGGCACCTACGACCTCAACTGCGCGTGCGCCGGGTGGGTGACGGCGCTGGACGTGGGCTCGAAGACCCTCGCCGCGGATGACGGCTACCACCGCATCCTCGTGGTCGGCGCGTACGGCATGACGCGCTACGTGAACTGGAAGGACAAGAAGACCTGCACCCTGTTCGCGGACGGCGCGGGCGCGGTGGTGCTCGGCGCGGGAGACAAGCCCGGCTTCATGGGCGCGCGGCTCCTGGCCAATGGCGAGTACCACGACGCGCTCGGCATCTACACCGGCGGCACCCACCGTCCCGCCACCGCGGAGACGCTGCCCCTCACCGGTGGCAAGCCCGCCGTCCAGTTCGTCCGAAAGTTCCCCGCCACGTTCAACACCGAGCGCTGGCCCATGCTGTTGGACCAGCTCCTCAAGAAGCAGTCGCAGACGCTGGACGACGTGAAGCTCTTCGTCTTCACCCAGCTCAACCTGCGCACCATCGAGGCCACGATGAAGGTGCTCGGCCAGCCCATGGCCAAGGCGCACTACACGATGGACAAGTGGGGTTACACCGGCTCGGCCTGCATCCCGATGACGCTCGATGACGCCGTCGTCCAGGGCAAGGTGCGACGGGGCGACCTGGTGGCCTTCTGTGCCAGCGGCGGTGGTCTCGCCATGGCCTCCGCTCTCTACCGCTGGACGGCCTGAGTCTTGGAGGCGCGCATGTTCATCGGCGACTGGATGGGGCGGGGCGCCCTGTACTGGCCCGAGCACGTCGCGGTGGTGGACACGGCCAAGGGTGACGCCGGCCGCTTCACCTACCGTGCCCTGAACACGCGCGCCGAGGCGCTCGGCGGCTGGCTGCGCGACGTGGCCGGCGTGAAGCGCGGCGACCGCGTGGGCATCGTCGCCCACAACGGCGTCGAGTACCTGGATGCGCTCTACGCCTGCGGCAAGCTGGGCGCCATCTTCGTCCCCTACAACTGGCGCCTGCACGCCACCGAGCTGACGGACCTGGTCCGCGCCATCCGCCCGCGCGTGCTCCTCTTCGGCGACGACTTCCGCGACGCCGTGGCCCAGGTGCGCGAGAGCATCGGCGACTCGCTCAGCCTCGTGTCCCTGGAGTCGCAAGGGCTGCCGGGCGCCGCCGCGTACACGGACGTCCTCGCGCACCGCTCCGCCGAGCCCGTGAAGAACGACGCGGTGTCCGAGGAGGACACCCTGTGTCTGCTCTTCACCGGCGGCACCACGGGCCGCTCGAAGGGTGCGTGCATCAGCTACCGCATGGTGGCGTGGAATACGCTCAACACGCTGGTGCATGAGCTGCGCCCCGGCGACGTCACGGTGACGCACACGCCCATGTTCCACACGGGCGGGCTGCTCGTGTACTCGGTGCCGTTGCTCACCGCGGGCGGCACCATCGTCATCATGCGCAGGTGGGACCCGGAGGAGCTGCTCACGCTCATCCCGCGCGAGAAGGTGTCGCTCTTCTTCGCGGTGCCCACGCAGTACCAGCAACTGCTCGACTCGCCGCGCTTCGCCACGACGGACTTCTCCTCCGTGCGCTTCATGACCAGCGGCGGCGCGGCGCTGCCCGTGCCGCTGATTCAAGCGTGGCAGGCCGTGCACGCGGTGCCCTTCAAGCAGGGCTTCGGGATGACGGAGTTCGGCCCGGGAATCTTCAGCATGGGGCCCGAGTTCGCGGTGTCGAAGGCGGGCTCCATCGGCCGCCCCAACTACTTCATCGCCGCGAAGCTGGTGGACGACGACGGCCGCGAGGTGCCCACGGGCGACGTGGGTGAGCTCCTCCTCAAGGGCCCCTCCATGTGCTCGGGCTACTTCGAGGACGAGGCCGCCACGCGCGAGGCCATCGACCCGGATGGCTGGTTCCACACCGGCGACCTGGCTCGCAAGGACGCGGACGGCTTCTTCACCATCGCGGGTCGCAAGAAGGACATGTTCATCTCCGGCGGAGAGAACGTGTACCCGCTGGAGCTGGAGTCGGTCCTCTACGAGCACCCCGCCGTGCAGCAGTGCTCGGTCATCGGCATGCCCGATGCGAAGTGGGGCGAGGTCGGTCGGGCCTTCGTGGTGCTCAAGCCCGGAGAGGCCTGCTCCACGGAGGTGTTGATGGAGCACCTGCGCGGGAGGCTCGCGCGCTTCAAGGTGCCCAAGCGGGTGGAATTGGTGGAGCGCCTGCCCATCTCCGCGGCGGGAAAGATTCTCAAGCGCGAGCTGCGCGAGGCGGCCATCGCCGCCGATGCGGAGGGCCAATGACACCCTCCGTGTCCGACGCGCCGCGCTGAGCCATTCACGGAGGGCCCTGGAGTCAGGCCCTTCGCATTGACGACTGTCGTCACATCCCGGCGGTGACGCCGGAGGGAAGAGGAGCACTCACATGAAGAAGAAGCTGCTGTCCGCGGTCATGGTTTGCGCGCTGGGCCTCGTAGGCTGCGGAGATGATGACGACAAGGACCCGCCCGTCGAGGCGCCCAAGCTGAACAGCTCCGCCAACATCCTCGCGTTCCTCGAGGGCAAGACGTTGCTGATGACGGGGGCCAACATCCCCAGCCACCCCAATGGCTTCAGCGAAGATGTCGACTTTGGCGCGTCGTCCCAGTGTTACCAGAGCGTCACCATGTCGGTGGCGGGTGGCAACTTCAAGGTCGACAGCATCCCGGGCACCATCACCGATGGCGCCTGCAACCATGACGCGCCGAAGAACCCGCTCTCCTTCACCTCCAACACCGTCCTCATCGAGAACGTGGCGTCCGACGGAAGCTGCTTCGACGTGACGTTCACCTTCCCGGGTGGCCTGGTTCAGGAAGGCCGTGGCGGCTTCACCGCGGACCAGAAGACGCTCAAGCTGGAGATCTTCTTCAAGAACCAGTCGACGGGCAGCCGCTGCGCCAACGGCGCGGTGGGCGCGGCCGGTACCGTGACGCTCAACGGCTCCGCCTTCACGGGCAACGCCGTGCAGACGTACGCCGTCCGGTAGGCCGCCGCACCTCGTGCCGGAGGGAGGGTGCGCTCCCGCCCTCTCTCTGGACGAAGGACTGGACGCGGGCGCTCGCCGCCCCGTCCCAGGAGCACGGCCGTACGCAGCGCCAGCGACAGTGGTGACATCCGAGCCCGGTGCACCGGGAGTGCCCCGCGCGCGGGGCCGAGGTGGATATGACGGGAAGTGGGTTTGAAGCACGCGAGACGCTGCGCCGAGGCGCGAGGGTGCTCGCGGCGCTGGGGCTCGTGGGACTGGCGACGCCGGCCGCCGCGCAGAGCACTCCGGTGCCAGGGTTGTACGCCGAGTGGCTGGAGGCGAAGGACCGCGAGGAGGACGCCGAGCCTCGTGAGCTCACCCTCATCAACTACTTCTTCACCCGCGTCTCCATGACGAACCAGGTCGGTGACCCGGCGGGCCTGCGCGGCGTGTCGCTGGGGCCCATCGGCTCGCCGGTGGGCAGCGCGGTGAGCACCGAGTCAGGCCGCTCCGCGTACTTCATCGAGCAGCGCTGGATTCCCGTCATCGAGTACAGCCCCTTCTTCGTCGACGGGCTGGCGTCCTTCCGCGCGCAGTTCGAGGTGGACTTCCTCTGGGGTCGCTCGGCCAACACCATTGGCCAGAACGAGGGCGGCGGCTTCAACGCCGACCAGGTGAACATCCAGACGAAGAACGTCAACGTCGCCATCTACCCGACGCGCAATCCCAGCCAGCTCACGCTGCTCGTCGGCACGCAGCCCGTCTACGACAACGCCCATGACCCGACGCGCACGCCGCTGTCGGACCTCACGCGCACCGGCTACAAGCTGGCCTTCCTCGGCAGCGACGCGACGGGCCTCTCCATCTTCAGCGGAATCAAGGGCAACGCGCGCGTCAGCCTGATGCCGCTGGGCACCGCGCAGGCGGACCGCGCCACGAAGAACGACCCGCGCCTGAAGTACATCTGGCTGGCGATGGCGGACTACGTCTACCCGGTGCGCCCCAACACCAACGTGGGCGCGTCGTTCTGGTACCTGAACGACGACACCAAGGGTGACGCGTACGCCTTCGAGGGTCTGGTGAAGAGCGGCCCGTCGTCCTCGGGCCTGCCCGGCTTCACCGGCACCGCGCGCTTCAACATCAACCGGCCCACCGGCAGCGTCTTCTGGGCGGGTGCGCACTTCAATCACAACATCGACTTCCGCAACGGCCGGCTCGGGGCCTCTGGCTTCGTCATGTACAACGGCGGCAAGTACGAGAGCGACGACCCGGAAAACTCGGTGCTCGACGAGCTGGACATCTCCGGCGTGTCCGCCAACCTGGAGGTCATGTACCAGTGGGGCCGTGGCCCCGGCGACGTCATCACCGTGGAGGGCATGTTCTCCTCGGGTGACTCCAATCTGGAGGATGAGAAGTACACGGGCGCCTTCACGCTCAACCAGTACGGCCTGCCGGGCGCGGTGTGGTTCAACCACAAGATGCTCATCCTGTTCCCCTTCACCAGCACGGTGAACAACTACACGGGCGCGGTGACGGACATCTCCAACCAGGGTTACGGCCTGCGCGCGGGCATCGCCTCGGCGGCGTGGGACATCATCCCCAACAAGCTCAACCTCAAGGTGGCCACGGGCCTGGCCAACGCGGGGGCGGACCCGGCGCGCTGGGTGGCTGATGTGCGGCGCGGCCGGTTCATCGGCGCGGAGGTCAACGCGGAGCTTCGCTACCACCTCCGCTACCTGATGACCGTGGGTCTCCACGGCGGCTACCTCTTCCGCGGCAGCTTCTACGACGGTGCGACCACCGTGCGGAGCGACCCGTGGGCGGCCTTCACCACCTTCACCTGGTACGCGTTCTGACCATGAGCTCCTCCCGCGCTTTCACCGCGTTGCTCCTCGCGGCGGGGCTGTCCTCCGCCGGTTGCGTGCGCTCGTATGCTGGCGAGTCCGCGCTGTCCTTCCAGGACCTCGACTACTCCACCGAGGGCACGAAGCAGCCCTGGCCCGTGCACCGCGCCGCGCTGCCGGACGTCACGGCCCGCTACAAGCTGGCCACCGAGCTGCACGTCGCCTACGTGGACCTGCCGGCCTCGTCGCCGGACGCGAAGACGGTGGTCTTCGTGCACGGCCTTGGCTCCTATCTGAAGTTCTGGCGGGCGCAGTTGGATGTGTTCCAGGCGCAGGGCTATCGCGTCATCGCGGTGGACCTGCCGGGCTTCGGCAAGTCCGACAAGCCGGCGACCTTCCCGTACACCATGGAGGCGATGGCCGACGTGGTGCACGAGCTGACGCGAGGACTGGGCGTGGACAAGCCCATCCTCGCGGGACACTCGATGGGTGGGCAGACGTCGCTGTCGTACGCCATCCGCTATCCGGAGTCGCTCAGCGCGCTGGTGCTGGTGTCGCCGGCCGGGTTCGAGAAGTTCAGCTGGAAGGAGAAGGCGTGGTTCGCGCGGGTGATGAGCGCGGACTTCATCAAGTACGCGCCCGAGGCGAACATCTGGGGCAGCGTGCGCCAGGGCAACTTCATGCACTGGGGGCCACAGCTTGACTGGCTGGTTGAGGAGCGCGTGCGGCTGGCGAAGTCGCCCGAGTTCGACTCGTACGCCTACGCCAACGTCCGCACGGTGCGGGGGCTGGCGCACAACGACTTCGTGCGTGAGGGCCTCCAGCACGTCACGGTGCCCACGCTCATCGTCTACGGCACGGATGACCGGCTGATTCCCAACCCGTTCCTCCACGGCGGCGACGCGCGCGACATCATGGAGTACGGCGCGTCCCGAATCCCTGGTGCCGCGCTGGCGCCGATGAAGGGCTGTGGCCACACGGTGCAGCTCGACTGCCCGGCGCCGTTCAACGAGACGGTGCTCGCGTTCCTGAAGGACCCGGAGGCGGCGAAGCCCTTCGTCCCGAAGGAGGAGCCGAAGGACAAGGCACCGAAGCCGGGTGAGCCCGCGCCAGTGCCGGGGGCACCAGGGAACCAGCCCTCGCCCACGCCCGCGCAGAACGACGCGCCAGCTCCGTCGGATGGCCCGAGGCCGTGAGTGCGTCGGTGCCGCCGCATCCTCGGTGGGATGTGGCGGCGGGTGGTGCTCGCGAGGAGACGCGTCGTGCTGGATGCGTGACGGTGTTGGCGTGGATGCGAGGTCGTCGTCCGGTGCTCGCGACATGGGGACGGCCTCATCCTCGGTGTGGATGAGGCGCGTCGCCCCGGCCCGTGACGCGAGGACGGCCGCATCCACTCCCCCACGGCGTGGATGGGCCGTCGACCGGCGCCCTCGGTGACGAAGGTGCCGGAGCTCGCTGTCACGGTGCTGTCGAAGGACGAGGCGCTTCCGTCCTTCCTGGTGTGATGCCGAACCGGCCCGTGACTCCCGGCGGCGCCTGGACGTCGGCGTGCCGGGAGCCCGTGGCGCGTGCCTTACGGAATGGTGTGGTTGCGCACCATGCTGTACTGCACCGCCGCGGTCAGGTCCTTCGAGTTGAAGTGCCCGTAGGGATAGGCCGAGTAGACCTTCTCCCCATTCTGACCGGGGATGCGGGAGGTGTACTCGCCGTAGACGATGCCTCCGTAGTTGATGATTTCATCGGCCGTGGAATAGATGCTGTAGCGGTAGGCACCCTCGTAGCCGCTCGTGGAGCGCAGGTTGTCCAGGTACGCGGAGCGCCCCATCACCAGGCCGAAGTAGAGATAGCCCGGATACAGGCCGTTGGTGGAGCCACACGTCGGAGTCGACGGGCCCGTCTGGTAGCAGGACGTGAGGCCCAGGTTCGCGCCGGCGATTCCGACGAAGGTGTCCACCGAGCCGGTGAGCGCCGCGCCGACGTTGTACGCGCCGCCGTTGGCCGAGTCATTCGCCGAGCCGCCAAGGATGGCCTTGCGCGCGAGCGTCACGCCCATGGAGTGGGTGACGATGTCCACCTTCGTCGCGCCGGTGTACGCCTTCACCGCCTCGATGAACTTGCGCACCTTCATGACGTTCGTCTTCGAGTGGTACTGGACCGCGGTCTGCATGATTTCCGCGGGGCCCCACGTCGTCGCGTACAGCTCGCTCGGCTTGTAGCCGTTGGCGAGGAAGTACTCGATGGAGGCGTTCCAGCCCGACTGGCCGGCGGTGCCGGTGCCCACGGCCTTGTCGGAGTTGCCGTGGATGAAGATGACGGGCGTGTTCACCACGGTGTCGGTGCCGCTCGCCTTGCCGCCGAAGCTGCCGCCGACGAGGTCGGCGCGGGGGAAGTCGTAGCTGTCGTAGCCGTTGGCGGAGAGCCACTGACGGAAGTGCGTGGTGAGGCCCTCGGTGGAGACAGCGGCGGACTCGGTGGTGCCGAGCTGCTCGGCGGCGGGGGCTTCGGGAGCGAGTGATTCCTCGTGCTCGGGTCCGCAGCCAGTGAGGGCGCCGACGAGCAGCGGGGCCATGAGGAACAGCGAATGCCGCAATCGCATGGAGGACTCCTTCTGTTGTGGGGGATGCGCGCCCGGACCAATGAAAGTCATCGGGCGCGAGACACAGTGTAGAGACATCTCGTGCGCGCGTCGCCCGCCACGTGAACGTGCATTCACGTTGTCGCGCTGCGTCGCGTGATACTCACGGGGACATGAGCGCACGCAAGGTCGTCATTCCGAAAGCCGGTGGATATGGGCAGCTCCGACTTGAAAACCTGAATCAGCTTTCACCTGGGCCGGGGGAGGTGGTGGTGGCCACGGAGGCCATCGGGGTGAACTATGCGGACTGCGTCATTCGCATGGGCCTGTACGCCTCCGCGAAGGAGTATGTGGGGTGGCCGATTACCCCCGGCTTCGAATTCGCGGGCACGGTGCAGTCGGTGGGTTCCGGTGTGGAGGACCTGGCGCCCGGGGCGCGGGTGTTCGGGGTGACGCGGTTCGGCGGGTATGCGACGCACGTCGCGGTGCCTCGGCATCAGGTGTTCGCGCTGCCGTCGAAGCTGACGATGGAGCAGGCGGCGGGATTTCCGGCGGTGTTCCTGACGGCGTACTACGCGCTGTTCGAGCTGGCGCATCCGAGGCCGGGGACGAACGTGCTGGTGCACTCGGCGGCGGGCGGGGTGGGCAGCGCGCTGTTGCAGTTGGGGCGCATCGCGGGGTGCCGGATGGTGGGCGTGGTGGGTGGGACGCACAAGGTGGAGGCGGCGCGTGCGTTGGGCGCGGACGTGGTCATCGACAAGAGCCGCGAGGACTTGTGGAAGGCGGCGGAGGCGGCGTCGCCGAAGGGGTACGAGGTGGTGCTGGATGCGAACGGGCCCTCCACGCTGCGCGACAGCTACCGCCATCTGGCGTCACCGGGGAAGCTGGTCATCTACGGGTTTCATTCAATGTTGCCGCGCACGGGTGGGCGACCGAACTACGCGAAGCTGGCGTGGGATTGGATGCGGACACCGCGCTTCGACCCGCTGACCTTGACGAATGACAACACGAGCGTGCTGGCGTTCAACCTGTCGTATCTGTTCGAGCAGCGCTTCGTGCTGGAGGACAGCATGGCGAAGCTGCTGGCGTGGGTGGAGGAGGGGAAGTTGGTGTCGCCGCAGGTGACGAAGTTCCCGTTGGACTCCGTCGCGGAGGCGCACAAGGCGCTGGAGTCCGGGACGACGGTGGGCAAGCTGGTGCTGGTGCCCTGAGCGCGGGTGGGGCTCACGGTGTCGTGCGAGAATCGTGAGCCTTCCGTGAGGATTGTTGGAGCGGTGCTCCTCAGAGTGCCGCCATGTCTTCGCCCTCGGTTCGCAGTGGCACCTCCGCGAGTGGGATGTGGCGGGTCGTCATCTTCTGTCTGGCCATGATGCCCGTGGGATGTGCTCCGCGAGGAAAGGTGGATCAGGCTCGGAGGGGAGAAACATCTGGTTCCACTGAGGTCCCGGTGGAACGTGAAGCGCATTGTGTGCGGGGGCCCGAAGAGCGGTCGCAGTGGCCTGTCCTCATGCCGGCGGGCGCCCTGGCCGTCACCTTCAACTCTGAATTCGAGCCAGACGCCCAAAGTGGCGAGCACGAGAAGTCGTCGCGCTGTATGTGCTCTGAGTTCCTTCATCAACTAGGCGAGAGACCTCTTTGGCCCGCGGCATCAGGGACGGAGGTCTACCGGTTCACCTGGGTGCACTCCTTTCCCAAGCCCGTGAGCGTCCGGGTCGAGCGCTTCGGAGATATCCATCGACTCCAGGTGAGCTGGGAGCGCAGAGAGGCTGATATCCATGCCTCTGGGCCCACGCTCCATCGCACCCGCTTTCTACTGCCCAGCGAGTGGTCCGAGGTTCTGCGCAGGTTGGACGACTTTGGTTTCTGGAAGTACAGGACGCGAAAGACGCGTGGGGAGGTGATTGATCTGGATGCCTCCATCTGGTTGCTCGAAGGTGTCCGGCAAGGGCGCTATCGGGCATATCAGGTGTGGTCACCCAATGACGAAGGAGAGGGCAGGGCTTTTCGCGACGTGTGTCTCTATCTGTTGGACCTCTCTGGCCTGTCTGTTCCTCCCGACGAAATCGGCCGGTCACGTGTTCCGACGGACAGCCCCGATGTGGGTGCCGTGAATTGGACAGTCCCACGGGCCAATGGAAGGCTTTCATCACGATGAAGAAATCGTTGCCTTTGATGACGGGAGTCCTGGGGCTTGTCCTGGGTGCTTGGGGAAGCGCGGTGGTGATGTCCAGCCGTCACAACCAGGCGCCACCTCCGCCCGAACGCGCTTCGGTCGCCCAGGCGGTCGTGGACGACCGTTGCCCGCGAGAGCAGGCACTCGACGGGCGTGTCGCCACGCTCGAGCGTCAGTTGAAGGAGGCCCAGGACGCACGGCGCTCGGCCGAGACGCGCCTTCAGGCTGTCGCGCCTTCGCCCTCACCCGCGCCACCGGCTCCCGCGCCCGTGCCGCCCTCCGAGGACAGTCTCCCATTGCCCTTCCCCGCCAACGCGCCCCCTGCCTTCACGCCCAAGGGCTTCCAGGCCCTCGTGGAGCGCTCCATCCAGGAGTGCGGCCTGAAGATGAAGCTGGAGGCCATGGACTGCTCCGAATACCCCTGCATCGCCTGGACGGACTCCCAACAGGAGCGCATCAACATGGCCGAATGCGCCCCCTGGGCCGAGGCGTTCGGCCACAAGACGTCCGTGGTGGTGCAGAACGTGATCGGCGCGGACGGAGGCACCCGCGCCCTCGTCGGACTGATGGCCGTGCCCGAGGACCCCACGGAGCGACGCGTGGCCTTCCGACGCTCCAGAGAGCGGACGAGCTCCCTGCTGCAGACCTACGTCCAGCCCTGAGCCGTGCCGTCCGGGACCTCGGCGCGAATCCCACGCTCATCGGCGAGTACCGTCTGCCGGGCTGGGCCTCCATCCACAACCTGGAGCTCAAGGGCAACCGTCTCTACATCGCCCACTACCAGCACGGCGTGCGCGTCCTCGACGTGTCCATCCCCAAGAGTCCCCGGGAGATCGCCTACTTCAACACCTGGCGCGCGACGGACCCCCTCCGAGGCACGTCCTCGTGGGACGGAGCCATCGGCATCCGCGTGCCGGGCGACGGCTACGTCTACACCGTCGACGGGGTGCGCGGCCTGCTCATCCTCCCGGAGCTCTGAGGCCTGCCGGGAGCCGGGCACATCTCCCGGCGCTCGGCTAGCGTGCGGGACCATGCCCATCGTCCATGACTGGCTGGCCCGCCGCGCCGCACTGGACCCCGACCACGCCGCCCTCGTCGACTCCACCCGGGGCAGCCGCCGCATCACCTATCGCGAGTGGGACGGCGCCGCCTCGCGCACCGCCGCGTACCTGCACCACGTGCTCGGCGTCCAGCGCGGAGACCGCGTCGCCGTGCTCGCGCACAACTGTGTGGAGACGCTGGACCTCCTCTTCGCCTGCGCGAAGCTGGGCGCCATCCTCCAGCCGCTCAACTGGCGCCTCAGCACCACGGAGCTCGTCGGCATCCTCGCGGACGCGGAGCCCGCTGTCCTCGTGTATGGCCCGGAGTTGCGCGCCCAGGTGGACACCGTGCGCGCCCGCGCGCCCTTCGTGCGCCACTGGCTGGGCCTCGCCGAGCCCGACCCGGCTGAGCGCTCCTTCATCACGGAGCGGGACGCGGCACCTGCCTCCTCGCTCCCCGTGCTGGAGCTGGAGGCCGAGTCGCCGTGGGTGCTCTGCTACACGGGCGGAAGCACCGGCGTACCCAAGGCCGCGGTGCTCACCCATGGCTCCGTGACGGCCAATGCCGTCAACACCGTGGTGAGCTGGGGCTTGACGTCGGACGACGTGGCCGTGCTCAACGCGCCGCTGTTCCACACCGGGGGCCTCAACGTCTTCACGCTGCCGCTGGTGTACGTGGGCGGCGCCTCCGTGGTGTGCAAGGGCTTCGACGTGGAGCAGGTGTTCGAGCTCATCCATCAGCGAGAGGTGAGCCTCGTCTTCGGCGTGCCCACCATGTTCATCGAGATGCAGCGCCACGCGCGCTTCGAATCGGCGGACTTCTCCCGCCTCAAGCTGCTCGTCAGCGGGGGCGCGCCGTGTCCGCTGTCCGTGTTCGAGCGCTTCTTCACCAAGGGCGTGGCCTTCAAGACGGGCTATGGCCTCACGGAAGCGGGCCCCAACAACTTCTGGCTCCCTCCGTCGGACGTGCGCCGCAAGCCGGGCTTCGTCGGGGTGCCGCTCTTCCATGTGGAGGCGCGCATCGAGGACGAGCGACAGCCGGGGGACGTGGGGGAGTTGCTGCTGCGCGGCCCCCACGTGTGCGCCGGCTACTGGCGCCGTCCCGAGGAGACGGCGCGCACCTTCGTCGGAGGCTGGCTGCGCACCGGAGACCTGGCCCTGCGTGACGGGGACGGCTGCTTCCGCATCGTGGGCCGCAGCAAGGACCTCATCATCTCTGGCGGAGAGAACATCTATCCCTCCGAGGTCGAGAGCGTCCTGTCCGGCCATCCCGACGTGGCCGAGGCCGCCGTCATCGGCGTGCCCGACGCGAAGTGGGGCGAGACGCCGCGCGCGCTCGTGGTGCTCCGCGCGGGCGCCTCGCTCACCGCCGAGTCCCTGCTGGCCTTCTGCGATGGCCGGCTGGCCCGCTACAAGATGCCGCGCTCCGTGCGCTTCGTGGAGGCCCTGCCTCGGACCTCCGCCGGCAAGGTGGACCGCCGCGCGCTGGCCTCCGCACACGGCCTGGCCTGAGAGGGATTCATCTTCGTCCATGTATTGGAGAAATGTCCGCGCAGCGGAAATGACTCCGCGCGTCCAATGTGTCGACGACTTTATTCTTCGTCCGACAAAAGTGACGTGATTTTCTAGGAATACTTGAATTGTTTGACTTGGCTCCTGAATCCCGCTTCCGTGGATGCGCGGACCGGCCCGTTCGCCGGTGCGCTTTCCCCGTGTCGAGTCGAAAGGAAGCCCCCATGAACCGAAGACTCCAGGCGCTCTCCACCGCGACGGCGCTGTTCGCTGGTGCCGCCGTCATCCCCATGTCCGCGCTGGCGGCCCCCACCGAGGAGGCTTCGCTCGCGCAGGAGGTGTCTCCCGAGGTGCTCCAGGCGATGCAGCGAGACCTGGGGCTGACGGCCGTGCAGGCGCGTCAGCGGCTGGCCACGGAGGCGCTCGCGGTGCGCACGGAAGCGTCGCTGCGCGGGGAACTGGGCGCGTCTTTCGGTGGCGCGTGGCTGAGCGAGGAGGGGGACCGGCTCATCGTCGGTGTCACCAGCGCCGAGGGTGCCGAGGCCGCGCGCAGGGCGGGCGCGGAGCCGCGCTGGGTGACGCGCACGGAGCGCGAGCTGGACGCGCTGAAGGCCGCGTTGGACAGGGGCGCGGACGTGGCCAGCAAGGACATCCATGGCTGGTACGTGGACGTCATCACCAACAGCGTGGTGGTGCTCGCCAAGGACGCGGCGGTGGTGAACGCCGAGCGCTTCATCGCGGAGAGTGGCGCGGCGGACCGCGCGGTGCGCGTGGAGGTCTCCTCCGAGCAGCCCAGGCCCATGTATGACCTGCGCGGGGGTGACGCCTATTACATCAACGGCAACGTGCGCTGCTCCGTCGGCTTCTCCGTCGCCGGAGGCTTCGTCACCGCGGGCCACTGTGGCGGGGTGAACTCCAGCACGGCCGGCTTCAACGGCGTGGCGCAGGGCACCGTGCGCGGCTCGTCCTTCCCGAACAACGACTATGGCTGGGTCCAGGTCAACGGCTCGTGGGCCTCGCAACCGTGGGTCTACAACTACGCGGGCGGAAACGTCATCGTCTCGGGCTCCGCCGAGGCGGGCATCAACGCGTCCGTGTGTCGCTCCGGCTCCACCACCGGCTGGCGCTGTGGCGTCATCGAGGCGAAGAACGTCACCGTCAACTACAGCGTCGGCCCCGTGTATGGCCTCACGCGGAGCAACGCGTGCGCGGAGGGTGGCGACTCGGGCGGCTCGTGGATGTCGGGCAACCAGGCGCAGGGCGTGACGTCCGGCGGCGTGGGCAACTGCTCCACCGGCGGCACCATGTACTACCAGCCGGTGAACGAGATTCTCTCCGTCTACGGCCTGTCGCTCACGACCAACGGCGGTGGCGGCGGGGGGCGCGCCATCGTCGGGCTCAACGGCCGGTGCATCGACGTGGACCACTCCAACACCGCCAATGGCACGCCCATCCAGCTCTGGGATTGCAACGGCAGCGCCGCGCAGAGCTGGACGTTCCACGGCGACGGCACGCTGCGCGCCTTCGGCAAGTGCATGGACGTCACCTGGGGCTCCACGGCGAACGGCGCGCTCATCCAGCTCCACGACTGCAACGGCAACGCGGCCCAACAGTTCGTGCTCAGCGGCGCGGGGGACCTGGTCAACCCGCAGGCCAACAAGTGCATCGACGTGAAGGACTGGAACCCCAACAACGGCGCGCGGCTGCAAATCTGGGAGTGCGCCGGCACCGCGAACCAGAAGTGGACCCTGCGCTGAGGTCAGGCGCCTGCCTCGCGGGGTGAGGGGACCCGACGGGGCTCCGCCCGGCTGTCCGGTGGCCGGGCGGGCCCTGTTGCTCGCTGTAACAAACCGTCATGCGAGGGACGCATCCCGGACACATCCCGGTGCCACCTTCACGGTGTGGCCCGGGAGCATGATTGCCCTCGGTGGACCCGGCCGGAGTCCCATGGGGCGCCAGACTCCTCCCTGCTTGCTCCTGGGCCACGGCTCCGCTGTTACTTTCCGTCTGGAAGGTCCGCGGAAGGCAGGAGGAGCACGCGCATGGAGCAGCTCAATCGTCCCCACCTGGAGGAAGCCACCATCCAGGTCCTGCTCGTCGAAGATGACGAGCGACTGGCCCGGCTCACCGCCCGCTACCTCCAGGAGCATGGTGTCGTCGTCACCCTGGCCCACACGGGCAACGACGCGCTGGTGGAGTCCAGTCGCCATGTGTTCGACGTCGTCTTGTTGGACCTGATGCTGCCCGGACGGGACGGGCTGGAGGTCTGCCGGGATTTGAGGGGCCGCACCGACGTGCCCATCATCATGGTCACCGCGCGCGGAGAGGAGGCGGACCGCGTGCTCGGCCTGGAGACGGGCGCGGATGACTATCTGCCCAAGCCCTACTCGTCGCGTGAGCTGCTCGCCCGCATTCGCGCCCAGGTGCGTCGGGCCCGGGGCAAGGCGGGTCCCTCCACGCAGCCCGTGCAGGCGGGGCGACTGCTGCTGGACCCTCGCAGCCTCCGCGCGACGCTGGATGGACGGCCGTTGCAGCTCACGACGTACGAGTTCAGCCTGCTGCGCGTACTGGCCGAGCGCGCGGGCCGCGTCCTCAGTCGTGAGCAGCTGCTCGACCTGGTGAAGGGCAGCGCGGACGAGGTGTTCGACCGCTCCGTGGACGTGCACATCTTCCGGCTCCGTCAGAAGCTGGAGGTGGACCCGCGCAATCCCCTGTTGCTGAAGACGGTGCGCGGCGCCGGCTACATGCTCGCCACCGGAGAGGAAACGTGAGTCGTCTGCGGACGCCTGGCCGGCTGCTGCTTCGCATCTATCTGGTGGGAATCGCCCAGCTGGTGCTGGTCGTCGCCACCCTCTATGTCGCCCGCTTCTTCATCCTCGACAAGCCGCTGCGGCACGGCTTCGCGCGCAATGCCGCGTACAACATCCGGGAGTGGGAGGAGCTGCTGGGAGACCCTGTGGCCCTCCAGGCGTCGCTGGACCGCGCCGCGCGGCTGCTCGAGGCCCGGGTGACGCTGAGAGATGTGTCCGGGCGGCTCATCGCCACGAACTCCGCGGCACCGTCCCCCGCCCTGGGGCCCGCGGAGCTGGAGCAGCTGGCCGCGCGCGGTCAGCGGTTCTCGGGAGGGCCTCCTCCGCACTCGCTCACGTTGCCCATTCCCGAGGAAGGGCCGGTGGAGGCCTACGCCACCATCATCACCCGTCCCCCCGAGCCTCCTCCGGGCAACACCGCGCTCGTGCTCGGCGCGGTGCTGCTGTGTACGGCCATCACCTCGCTGGCCTTCGCTCGCACCCTGGCCGGTCCGCTCCAGCGACTGGCGGAGGTGGCGCGCGCGCTGGGCGAGGGGAAGCTGGACACGCGCACGGGCATCCGCCGGCGTGACGAATTGGGACAGGTGGCGGAGGCCTTCGACGAGATGGCGGGGCGAATCACGAATCTCTTGCGCTCGCAGAAGGAGCTGCTGGCCAACGTGTCGCACGAGCTGCGCACGCCGCTGGCGCGCATCCGCGTGGCGTTGGACCTGGCGGAAGAGGGTGACGCGGCCACCGCGCGGGAGATGCTGACGGACATCACCGGAGACCTGTCGGAGCTGGAGCGGTTGGTGGACGACGTGCTCACCACCGCGAAGCTGGACCTGGCCTCGGAGGGCGCGAGCACGGGGACTCCGCATCTGCGGCCCGAGCAGGTGGAGATTCAAGGACTGGTGGAGAAGGCGGCCTCTCGCTTCCGCTCCGCGCGTCCGGAGCGCGTGTTGGAGGTGAGCGTCGATGGCACGATGCCCACGCTGGAGGCGGACCCCGTGTTGCTGCGGCGCGCGCTGGACAACCTGCTCGACAACGCGGGCAAGTACTCCGAGTCTCCGACGCCGGTGCGCCTGCGCGCCCAGGCGGACACGTTGGGGGCGCTGTCGTTGGAGGTCTGCGACGAGGGCATCGGCATCGAGCCGGAGGACCTGTCCCGCGTAGGCACGCCGTTCTTCCGCACGGACCGCAGCCGCGCGCGCCGTACGGGAGGCGTGGGCATGGGCCTGGCGCTGGCCCGCCGCATCGTCGATGCGCATGGCGGGACGTTGACGCTGGAGAGCCAGCCGGGCGTGGGCACCACGGCCCGCATCCTGCTACCCGTCCCGTATGCCGAGTCGCGCATCGAGGGGTAGCGCGCCTCCTCCCGCGCGGCGGCCATGACTAGAGGCCGACGTGAAACGTCGTCACTGCCTGGGTCTCGTCGTGCTTCAAGAGGGTCACCCGGGCCGTGGGCGCGCCGCTGTGCTGGAACGCGAAGGTGAGCAGCCCGCGCATGAAGTGCGGCGGGTCCGCCTGCCGGCGGGGATGATCCAGGAACTCCCGCACCGGATACAGGCTCAGCTCCCAGCCGCCGTCATCGCCCCGAGGCGTCACCGAGACGTCGAGGAAGTTGTTGATGGAGCGCAGGTTGCGCGCCATGCGCAGCAACATCTTCTCCGGGCCCACCACCTGGGCGAAGTCCACGAGCGCCGTGCCCATGCGCGCCTGGATGAACCGCTCAGCGAAGCGCAGGCCCAGCGCGTACTCCGCCGTCTCTCGGTCCGTGTGGGGCGGGCTGCTCGCCGCCGCCAGCAGTTGGATGGCCTTGGGCCATACCGCGCACGGGTAGGCGGTGTGCAGGGGGCGGTGCGCGAAGAGGCCCTGTCGCTCCAGCGCCTTCAAGGTGAGCGGTGTCAGGGGCGCCGCCGTCGACAGCAGCGTCTCCAGCGCGTATCCGAACACCACGGGCTCGCGCCCGGGGGCCCGCGTCAATGCCAGCGCCATGTGTCCTACCTCCGAATGAGGGGACGGCGAGAAGCCGCGTCCCCGTGAGGAGGTGGAGACTGCCCCCCGCCGCTGTCCTGGGCGTTGCGCGGGTGTGAAGAAAGGTTAACGAGGCCCGGGCGTGGTGAAACGCGCGGCGAGCTCCTGCAGCCGCGAGGCCCTGGCCCGCAGGTCCTCCACCGAGCGGGCGATCTGCTCCACGCCCGACACGGACTCCGCCGAGCGCACCGAGAGCGCCTGGATGCGCCCCGCGATGGACTCACCCGACGCGGACTGGCGCGCGTTCTGCTCCGCCATCGTCTCCACGCGCTCGCCCAGCTCCTTCACCCCGGACAACAGCCGCGCCAGCGCCTCGCCCGCGGCCGAGGACAGGCCCATGCCCTCGTTCACCTTCGACGTGCCCTTGCGCATCAACTCCGCGGCCGCCGCCGTGTCCGCTTCGTTCTTCGTCAGCAGCACGCGCACCTGGCTGGCGGCCTCGTGTGTGCGCTCCGCCAGCTTGCGCACCTCGCCCGCCACCACGGAGAAGCCCTTGCCGTGCTGCCCCGCGCGCACGGCTTCTATCGCCGTGTTCACCGCCAGCATCCGCGTCTCGTCCGCCACCGCCTGGATGAGCTGGAGCATCCGCTCCGTGGCCCGGCCAGACGCCTGGAGCTGCTCCACCGTGCGTGACGAGCGCTCCACCACGTCGACGATTTCCACCATCTTCCGCGACGCCTGGTCCACCGCCACGCCGCCCGCGCGCGCCACCTGCCCGTGGCCCGCCGCCGCTTCCGCCGCGTCTCGCGCCGCCGCCGCGCCCCGCGAGACATGCAGGCTCATGTCCTGCACCGACTCGGCCGCGCGCTGGAGCGACTCCGACTGCTCGCGCGTCGTGCGCGACAGGCCGTCCGTGGAGACGCGGATGCGCTCGGCGTCCGCCGCCGTGGCGCCCGCCGCCTCCACCAGCGCATCCACCACTTCGCGCAGGCCCGTCACCATGCCGTTGAAGGCCAGGGTGAGTTCGCCCACCTCGTCCGCGGTGCGCACCTCCACCCGCACGGACAAGTCGCCCTTTGCCACCTGGCGTGCCGCCGCCGCGAGCGCGCGCACCGGCCGCACCACCCGCCGCGACACATAGGCGCCCGCCAGCACCGCCAGCACCAGCGCGCCGCCCACCGCGACGAGGATGCGCTGTCGCACCGCCGCGACCTCCCGGTCGATGTCCTCCACGTACACGCCCGTGCCGAGCACCCAGCCCCACGGCTCGAAGAGCTTCACGTAGCTCTCCTTGGGGATGGGCTCCGGCGAGCCCGGCCGCGTCGCCTCGTAGCCCAGCGAGCCTTCGCCGTGCGCGCGCACCAGGGTGACGATGTCGATGAACACCGGCCGCCCGCGCACGTCGCGGTAGCCCTTCATGTCCTTGCCCACCATCGTCGGCAGGTGCGGATGCATGATCAGCCGCGTCTCCAGGTCGTTCACCCAGAAGTACTCCACGCTCGAGTAGCGCAGGGACTGGAGCAGGGCGGAGGCCTGCTGTTGCGCCGCTTCGCGCGTCAGCGCTCCGGAGCGCTCGCGCGCCTCGTACTCCCGCAGGACTCCGTAGGCCGTCTCCACCGCCTGCCGCAGCCCGCGAACCCGGTCCGCGTGGAGCTGCGCGCGAAGCTGCGGCAGCACATAGCCCAGGATGGCGACGAGCAGCGGCAGGGCCACCACGCCCATCGCCACGCAGAGCTTCACCAGCAGGTTGCGCCGTCCGAGCGCCATCGCCGCCGCAGCCTAGTCCCCCCGCCCCCGGCGCGCGCGACTCCCAAGGTCGTCCTCCGCTCGAATGCCACCGGTTGTCGCAGGTCCTGCCTCCCGCTGCGTACCCCGCGTGCGGCAGGGCGAGCTCAAGAGGCGCGCGGTCCGTCGTCCTCCATGCCCGCTCGCGGATGGCCTCGGGCACTCATCGAACGGACCCGACATGCGCCCGCGAAGCCACTCCCACGTCGCCGACGCGCGAGCCCGATATGCCACGCTCGACGTGGCGGGCGCACCCTCGCGGACTCATGACGTGGCGATGCTCCGGACTGGGGATACAACCTTGGGGGGAGGCCCTCGCGGCAGGACTCTCCGGCACCGTAGGAAAATTGCCGCCCGACGTCACAGGTCGTCCGAAAAGGGGGCCTCTCCCTCTGTATTCAGGGGGCCGGGGTGCCCCTGGAAGACCGGTCTTCCGTCGAGGAAAAGGGGCGGGTATGGAGGCACTCCGAACCCCGAAAGTCTCCCTCTGGGACGGTAACCCGCTGGGTGAACAACCTGAGGCTGACCCGACAAGTTCTGTCTGTCTGCCTCTATACGTCCTATGCCAGCGGCCAAACGTTTCGGGTCGGTAAGGCATGGACAAGAAACTGGCAACCACCATCGGAGCGGCTGCGCGAGTCGCGCGGAACCGGCTGGAGCTCACACAAGCTGACGTGGCCGAACGCATCGACGTGGCCACCGAGGTTTATGGGCGTCTGGAGCGCGGCGGCATGCTTCCCAGCGTGCAGACGCTGCTGAAGCTGTGTCACGAGCTTCATGTCTCCGCGGACGAGCTGCTGGGGCTCGTCTCGCACGGCACCGCGTCCGCGCGCACCAGCGAGCCGTCGTCAGCACCTCCCGAGCGACCGGAAGTCCGTCGCTTGCTTCGCACCGTGCGTCAGCTCGAAGCCCCCCACGTGAAGCTGCTGGGGCTGGTGGCCAACGCCCTGGGCCGGCGCTAGCGCGCCGCCCATTTCAGGGCGCCGGCCCGCGCCCACCTCCCGCCTCACTCACAGACTCGACAACAGGCGATCCAACTCGTCCGGCTTCACGGGCTTGACGATGTGCAGGTCGAAGCCCGCCTTGAGCGCCCGGTCGTGTCCCTCTGGCCCGCCGTAGCCCGTAATCGCGACGAGGCGGATGTCGCGGCCCACGCGCGAGCGCAGCTCCTGAGCCACCCGGTAGCCGTCCAGCCCTGGCAGGCCAATGTCCACCAGCGCCAGCTCCGGCCGCCGTTGCACCGCCAGCTCCACGCCCCGCAAGCCGTCCGGTGCCTCTTCCACCTGGTGGCCCCACAGCTCCAACAGCTCCCGCATGGCCTGACGCGCGTCCGGGTTGTCCTCCACCAGCAGGATGTGCCGCCCCGCGCGCGTGCGCCGGGGGAGCGGCGCGGGCGCTGTCTCCTCCATGAAGTGCAGGAGCGGCAGCCTCACCTCGAACTCGGAGCCCTTGCCGGTGCCGTGGCTGCGCGCGGTGACCTGACCTCCGTGCAACTGCACCAACTGGCGCACCAGCGTCAGGCCGATGCCCAGGCCCCCGCGCGTGCGCTCCAGGGACGTGTCCGCCTGGGCGAACAGGTCGAAGATGCGGGGCAGCACGTCCTGGGGGATGCCGATGCCCGTGTCGCGCACGCGCACCACCGCCTGCGCGCTCCCATTCACGCCCTCGTGCTCCACGCGCAGGGTGATGTGGCCGGTGTCGGTGTACTTGGCGGCGTTGTCCAGGAGGTTGGTGAAGATCTGCTCCAGCCGCGTGGCGTCGCCCGTCAGCCACAGCGGACTGTCCGGCAGCGACACCTCCAGCCCCAGGCCGCGTGCCTCGGTGCCGGGGCGGATGACCTGGATGACCTGGAGCAGCACCGCGCGCAAATCCAACCGGCCCGTGCGCAGCTCCACCTTGCCGCGCGTAATCCGGCTCACGTCCAGCAAGTCATCCACCAGGCGCGCCAGGTGGTGCGTCTGCCGGTGGATGATGCCGCGCATCCGCGCTTCCTTGAGGTTGTCGGTCGGGTTGCGCTCCAGGATGCCGATGGACGTCATGATGGCGGCCAGGGGATTGCGCAGCTCGTGCGCCAGCATGGCGAGGAACTCGTCCTTGCGCCGGTCCATCTCCGCCAGCTCGTTGGCGCGCCTGCGGGCCGCCTGCTCCGCGTGACGCAGCCGCTGGAGCGAGCGCACCGTGGCGACCAGCTCCGAGGCGTCGAAGGGCTGGGTGAGGTATGCGTCCGCGCCGGCGTCCAGGCCCCGCGCCTTCTTGTCGGAGGTGACGAAGGTGGCGGACGTGTGCATCACCGCGATGGACGCGGTGTCCGGGTTGGCGCGCAGCCTCGCGCAGACCTCGTAGCCACTGATGTCCGGCAGCTTCACGTCGAGGACGATGACGTCCGGCCGGTGCTGCTCGGCCATGAGCAGCGCGGCCATGCCGGTGGCGGCCTCCAGCACGGTGTAGCCCGCCATCTCCAGGATGCGGTTGACCAGGTAGCGGTTGGCGTCGTCGTCGTTGACGTTGAGGACGGTGGCCAGTCGAGGTTCAACCACGTCTTCCCTCCTGTGGCGTGTGGGAACCCAGACCCGCCTTGGCCAGGGCGTCGCGGATGCGGCTGATGGCCACCTCGCGACTGAGCGTGTGCTTGGAGAGGATGGCGGACGTCTCGTTCGCCAGTCGGGCGCGCTCGTCCTCGCGCAGCTCGTGCGAGGTGTGGAGGATGATGGGAATCTCGCGCGTGCGTGGATCCGCCTTCAGCGCGTCCAGCACGTCGAAGGCGGTGATGTCCGGCAGGATGAAGTCCAGGAAGATGAGCTGCGGCACCTGCTCGCGCGCCAGCCGGACACCGTCGACGCCGCCCGCGGCCTCCAGCAGCGCGTAGGGCATGTCCTTGAGCAGCTGCTTGAGCAGGTAGCGGTGCACGTCGTCGTCGTCGATGATGAGGATGCGCTCCACCGGCCCGCTGCGCGCCAGCTCCTGGAGCTTTCGCTGCAGGCGGCCCTCGTCCACCGGCTTGAGCCAGAACTCGTCTGCGCCCAGCGCGCGCGCCTTCTGCTCGCGGTCCGTCACCGTGACGACGAGGATGGGGATGTCCCGCGTGGCCTCGCCGTTCTTCATCTCCGCGAGGAAGTTCCAGCTCGTCTCGCCCTCCAACATGACGTCCAGCACCATGGCGGCGGGACGCACGCGCTGGAGCACCCGGCGCGCCTCGTCCGTGCTGCGCACCGGCAGCACCTGGAAGCCCGAGCGCGCCAGGTACTTCTCGTAGAGGAACAGCGTCTGCCGGTCGTCCTCCAGCACCAGCACCGGCGCGCGGCCCGGCTCCAGGTGCTGGCTGCGCTCGGCCAGCCCCGCCATCTCCGAGACCTCCATGTGGACGCGGGGAATGGTGACGGTGAACGTGGAGCCCGCGCCCGGCTGGCTCTGGAGGGTGAGCGTTCCGCCCAACAGCTCCACCAGCCGGCGCGCCAGCGGCAGGCCCAGGCCCGTGCCCTTCACCTTGCGCTGGATGTGGCTGTCTATCTGCGTGAACTCCTCGAAGACGCGCTCGTGGTTCTCCGGAGCGATGCCGATGCCCGTGTCGCGCACGGTGAAGATGACCGTGTCTCGTGGACCCGGGGCCGCGGACACGGTGACGTGGCCGGACTCGGTGAACTTCACCGCGTTGGACACCAGGTTGCGCAGCACCTGGCTCAGCCGCGTCTCGTCCGTCTCCAGCTCCAGCGGCTCGGCCGGCTCCACCAGGCGCAGCTCCACGGGGGCGTCGGCGGGCACCAGCGGACGCATCATTCCGCGCAGCGCGCCGAGCAGGTCGCGCACCACGAAGTGGCTGTGGCGCAGCGTGGCCTTGCCCGCCTCCACCTTGGACAAATCCAACAGGTCGTTGACCAGCTCGAAGAGCGACTCGGCGGAGTTGCGGATGAAGGTGACCTGCTTCTCCTGCTCGGAGGACAGCGGGCCGTTGATGGGATTGAGCAGGACCTTGGACAGGCCGAGGATGGAGTGCAGCGGCGTGCGGAACTCGTGGCTGACGTTGGCGACGACGCGGTTCTTGATTTCGGCCGCGCGGTGCAGCCCCTCCGCCTTCTCGTCCAGCGCGGCGTGCAGGCTGCGCATGCCCCGGTTGGATTCGCTCAGCTCCTGGTTGAGCCGTGCCAGTTCGTCCGCGCGGCGCTTGAGTTCGCGGCGCTGCCCCTCCGTCTCGCGGTGCAGAGCGGACAGCTCGCTCATCGAGGAGCTGATCTGCTCCAGCGCGTGGCCGTAGTCCTCCGGCACCAGGCTGCCCACCAGCAGCACCCCGCCGTCGTGTGGGCGCGCGCGGAAGGCGAACGTGCAAGGCACGTCGTCGCGACAGAGGATGAGCTCCCAGCCGTCCACGCGCTCGTCGCGGGCCTGCACCAGCAGCTTGTCGACCTTGTCCTCGGTGCCCTGGGCGGCGAGCGCCCGCAGCGCCTTGCCGGGCTTCGCGTCGAGCACGTCCCGCGCGCGGGCATCCACCCAGGTGAGCGTCCCCTGCGCGTCACACACCAGGGCGACCTCGCGGCTCAGGTCGTCGAAGGTGGGGCGGTCCTCGGGCGTGGCGCCGCTCATGAGCGCGTCTCGTCCCAGGAGACACCGGCGGTGGCGAGCAGCGCCCGGGCCTGGGGATGCCGGCCCCCGAGGACCAGCTTCAGCATCCCGAGCACGGAGGGAAACGCCAGCAGGCCGAAGCCACGCCGAGGCCAGAAGCCCAGGTACCAGCGCACGTGGTCCGCCATCAACGCGGGCTTGCCGGCGTCGAGTGCGTCCGCGAGATATGACAGCTGGAGTCGCAGTTCATCCTCCAAACGAGGCCGGTCCTCCGGCGTGAGGTAGAGGGCCAGGCGTGCAGTGGCGGCTCGGGACAGCTCCGAGGCGTCATCTTGCAGCGCACGCGAGGGCCCTTCCGGATAGCGCAGGGCTTCCCGGGCGGCGCGTACATGCTCGTACGGCTCGGTGCCGGGGCCCCAACCCTCGGCCTCCAACGCGGTGGCCAGCCCGGCGAAATTCAGGTCGAGGTGGAGGGTGGCCATTCCTCTCGACACCAGCAAGGTGCGAAGCCACCGCGCATAGCCCTCCATGACGGAGGGACGGTGCTCGTCGAGGGATTGCACAAGGTAGCGCACATGGAAGCGGGCATCCTCGTCGCCGAAGCGGCGGGCCCGCTCGGCGCCGTAGCGCGCCTCCCAGAAGGGGTCCTGATACATCGCCTCGACGGAGGCGTGTGCGAGGGCATCGGCGCGCGCTTCGACCAGGCGGCTCGGTGTCTCCATGTGGGTTCCTCAAACTCCCAGGGTGCGGCAGGCGGCGGAGACCAGCTCACGCGCGTCCTTGCCGTGAAAGCTCACGTCCAGTTCCTTCTCCAGCCCCTGTGCCCAGCGGAACGCATGCCCGCCCACGGCGATGGGCACGTCGGGCAGGGCTTCGCGCGCGTGCTCCACCGCTCGGCGCAGGGCCGGCAGGTGGTAGGACATGGTCACGGAGAGCGCGAGCAGGTCGGGCCTCACCTCGCGCAGCATGCGCGCCAGGTGCTCGGGCGGCACGTTGGCCCCCAGGAAGCGCACCTCGAAGCCCGCCATCTCCAGGAAGTCGCTGGCCATGCGCGCGCCCATCTCGTGCAGCTCGCCCTCCACGCAGGACATCATGACGAGCTTGCCGTTGGGCGGGTCCCTGGGGAGGTGGCGGTAGAGGTGCGCGAGCGCGAGCTGGGAGATGGCGGTGGCCAGGTGCTCCTGCGCGACGGAGATGACGTTCTCCTGCCACAGCCGGCCAATCTCGTACTGGGCCTGCTGGATGACGTCCAGGTGCAGCACCTGGAGCGGGACGCCCACGAGCAGCCCCTCATCCACGAGCAGGCGCAGGGCTTCCCTCCGGTTGCCAGCGAGCTGGGCGGTCAAATACCGCGCCCGAAGGTGGGAAAGGGTGTCTTCGGTCTCAATCACGGATGTCACGAGCTCGGAGGGAGGTCGAGTACCGGAAAGTAGTGACGGGGTCGCGTTTCGTTACAGTCGAGTACAGCGGAGCCTGGGTGTTTTCATCGACAACCCGACACTCGAAGGGGGCGCGGCCGTGCGGTTGCCGCCCCGGCGGCCCTGTAGATTTTGCAGACGGCGCCGGCGGATGGGTTTTGCCTCCTGGGTGAATCGGGGTAGGGACGAATTCGCGAGGAGGCCGGTGACAGTTTCGCGAGGCACCGGTGTTCCCTTCACCGAAACGAGGGAGGCGCGACTCCGGTGTCAATCGATGTGGAGGCCTATTACCGCCGCTACGGCCCCCAGGTGCTCCGGCGCTGCCGCTTCCTCCTGCGTGACGAGGAGAAGGCCGTGGACGCCATGCACGATGTGTTCGTGCAGCTGCTGCGCTACCAGGGAGCGTTGAAGGACGCCGCTCCGTCCAGCCTGCTGCACCGCATCTCCACCACCGTGTGCCTCAACCGGCTGCGCGGGGCGAAGCGCAGGCCCGAGGACCGGGAGGATGAGCTGGTGTTGCAGATCGCCTCCGCGGACGACATCGAGTCGCGCGCCAGTGCCCGAGGCATGTTGGACAAACTCTTCGGCCGCGTGCCGGCGTCCAGCAGGGACATCGCCGTGCTGCACCTGGTGGATGGGATGACGCTGGAGGAGACGGCCGCCGAGGTGGGCCTGTCCGTGTCGGGCGTGCGCAAGCGCCTGCGCGCGCTGACGTCGGTGCTGCACGAGCTGGAGCTGGAGGCCGCATGAATTCCCCCTCACGCATTCCGGAGTGGCTGCTGGAGCGAATCGCGCTGGGCGAGCTGCCGCCCGAGGAGCTCGCCGCCGCGCGCGCCCGGCTGGAGCAGGAGCCCGGGGGCCCGGAGCGGCTCGCCGCGCTGGAGGCCGACTCGCGCGTCACCCTGGAGCGGCTGTCGCCCGAGCGCGTGGCCCGCGAGGTGGACACCCGCTTTCGCCGCGGCGCTCCCGCGCGCGAAGCTCCGGCTCGTTCCCCGTGGCTGACGTCGGCCATGGGCCTGGTGCCGGTGCTCGCGGCGCTCGCGCTCTTCGTCGTCGTGCAGCCCGAGTCCGGCCCACCGACGGAGGCGCCGACGACGGGGGCGCTCGCGGGCCTGGAGCCGGAGCCCACGCGCTCCAAGGGACTGACGCCCCGGCTGGAGGTCCACCGCCAGCGTGCCCAGGCGGACGAGCTGCTCGCCGAGGGCGCCTCGGCCCTCGCGGGCGACGTGGTGCAACTGGCGTACGTGGCGGCGGGACAGACCCACGGCGTCATCCTCTCCGTGGACGGACGCGGCTCGGTGACGCTGCACGCGCCGGAGCACGGGGCCCAGGCCGCGACGCTTGTGCCCTCCGGCACCCAGCGGCTCGCCGGGGCCTACGAGCTGGATGACGCACCGCGCTTCGAGCGCTTCTTCCTGGTGACGTCGGGCCAGCCCTTCGACGTGGCGCCGGTGCTGGAGGCGGCCCGGACGCTGGCGGCGTCCCCCGACGCGCACACCGCGTCCCTCTTATTGCCCGAGGGCTTGACGCAGGTGTCCTTCACGCTTCAAAAGTAAGGGGTGATGAAACCCTGCGCCCTTCTCGCACTGTGGCTGTGGGCGGGGGCGGCGGCCGCGGAAGTCGGCGCGGCACGCCCCCTCGCGCTGGTGGAGGGTGAAGGTGCGTTCGCCCAGAGCGCGTCGGAGCCGGGGCTGACGCCGGGCCGCCGGGGGCTGCGCAGGGGCAACGTCCACATGGAGCTGTGGGCCAGCGACATCCAGCTCGCCAACCTCGCGGTGAAGGTGGGCGGAGGGCCCGTCTACCTGACACTGCTCGCTGGCATCGAGCCGGGCAGCCGCAACGAGGCCCGCTTCAGCTTCGGCCTGGGTGTGGGCGGCCACGTGGTGATGTCGCACCGCTTCTGGCTGGACCTGGACGTGACGGGCGGCGCGGTGCAGCCGGTGCAGAAGCCGCTGGAGGGCGACGGCGGCAACGTGCTGGGCCAGGCCCGGGTGATGCTGGGGGTCCAGGTGCTGCCTCGCCTGGCCGTGTTCGTCGGCCCCACCTACAACCTGTGGTTCGTGTGGGGACAGCCCGACTTCGCGTCGGTGACGCGCATGTCGGTGAGCCAGAGCCAGCCGAAGGCGGACCAGCGCATCCAGCACTGGCCCGGACTCCAGCTCGGCCTGCACTTCTGAGCGGCGCCTACTCCAGCTTGCTGGCGCGCAGCACGGTGGCGTCGCCCGCGGGGCCCGCCTTGGGCCGCGTCTCCAGCGAGCCGCGAAGCTTGAGGCCGCCCGCCGTCGTGCGCTGCATCAGCGACTCCATCTGCTGCTCGTTGCCCCCCGTCACCGCCGTCAGGTCCAGCTCGTGGATGGGAATCGCGTCCATGTCCGGCTTGTCCGCCAGGACGGCGTTGTAGGTGGGGCAGGGCGGGGCGATGCAGCGGATGCCGCTGTCCTTGACGATGTAGACGGCGCTCTCACCCGCCTTGGCCTCGCCACCGTTGCCCGGGGTGGGCGGAGGCGCGACGGGGGTGCCGCTCTGGTCTCCACTGGGGGCGGCGGCCGTCTCCGTGGAGGGCTGCCGGGAGTCGCCGCTCGGCGTGCCGGGCTCATTCGAGGGCGTCGAAGAGGAGGCGGACGGCTTGCTACAGCCGGCGGCGAAGCCCAGCGCGAGTGCGGCGAGCAATAGCGGGCGGACGTTCATGGGAAGCTCCGGAAGGCGAGTAGACAGGGAGTGTCCATCGCCCACGCGGCAAGGGCCAGTCCCCTGTCTGGCCGGCTGACCGCCAGTCAGTTGAACTGGGGGTGACTGAATGCCCGTGCAGCGCGACTGGGAGTCTCATGAGGGGAGTTGAAGTCCTGTCGGGAGCGAAGACGAGGGCTCGCGCGTCGTTGACGCTCCCTATGCCACGGGCTACATCGGCCCCCTGATCGGCTCCTCGGGGCCGAGACCTTTAAGGACGCCCTCCGATGGAATTCCGCATCGCCGCCGACGAGCTGAAGAAGGCCCTCTACCGCGCTCAGGGCATCGTGGAGCGCAAGACGACGATGCCCATCCTCGCGAACGTGCTCGTCAACGCGACGAAGGGGGGCATCACCGTCACCGCCTTCGACCTGGACATCGGCATCGTCTCCGAGCACCCCGCCGAGGTCATCAAGCCGGGCGCCGTCACGCTCAGCGCCAAGTACGTCTTCGACATCGTCCAGAACCTGCCCGACGCGCAGGTGACGCTGAAGAAGCTGGCCAACAACTACGTGGACATCTCCAGCGGCTCGGCCCACTTCAAGATTGTCGGCATGGCCGCCGAGGAGTACCCGAAGCTGCCCAAGGAGGAGAGCGCTCCGCTGGTGCAGGTGGGTGGCAACACCCTGCTGGAGATGATCAAGAAGACCCAGTTCGCCATCTCCAGCGACGAGACGCGCTACATCCTGAACGGCGTCTTCTTCGAGCCGCAGCCCTCCGGCAAGGTCCGCATGGTGGCCACGGACGGCCACCGGCTGTCGCTCATCGAGCGCGAGCTGACGGGTGACTTCAAGCTCAAGAGCGGCGTCATCATCCCGCGCAAGGGTCTGATGGAGCTCAAGCGCCTGTTGGACGAGGCTCCGGATGCGGAGTGCCACCTGGGCTTCGCGGAGAACTCCGCGCTGTTCAAGAAGCCCGGCCTCACCATGGTGATGCGGCTCATCGACGGGCAGTTCCCCGAGTACCAGCGCGTCATCCCCAAGGAGGGCGAGAAGGTCGTCCTCGTCCCCAAGGTGCGCTTCCTCGAGGGGCTCAAGCGCATCGCGCTGTTGTCCGCGGACAAGAGCAACGCGGTGCGCATTGGCCTGGAGGAGAACAAGTTGGTCATCACCGCGAGCAACCCGGACCTGGGTGAAGCGCGCGACGTGGTGGAGCTGGCGTACCGGGGCAGTGACATCACCGTGGGCTTCAACGCGCGCTACCTCACGGACGTGCTCGCCGTCACGGACACGGACGAGGTGAGCTTCGAGCTGGGTGACGAGCACAGCCCCGGCGTGCTGCACGCGCCCGGTGACCGCACGTTCACCGCGGTCGTCATGCCCATGCGCGTCTGAGTCGCTTCACGGCCGGGAGCCCCGCGCTCCCCAAGTCGCCCCGCGCCCATGCGAGTCCGCGCCGAGTCCTGGCCGGGTCGCATGGGCTTCTTGTTGCCCACCGCATGGGCGCCAGCGGAATGCCGCCTGGTGGACGGGAGGGGTGACGTCGGAGCGGGGCGCCTGTCGGGTGGAACAGTCATGGGCGACCCATCGTTCACTCTCGCGAAGGGGCGTGGGTCCGGGGGCCTGCCGGAAGCCGGGTCCGCTTTTATAGTGAGGCCGTGGCCACGCACCCGGACAACCTGCGCGCACGACTCGAGGACCGCGCGGACCTCCTGGAGGCCACGCGCCTGCGCTACCGGGCCCTGCGGGGGATGCTGGAGGCCTTCTTCTGGAAGGACCGCGTCCGCGCCCACTTCGAGCTGCTGCGCGAGGTGGCGCAGGTGCAGCCGGAGGTGGATGCCACGCTCGCCGCGCTGAAGCGTCGCGCCGCCGCCGAGGCGTGGCCCCGCGACGCCGCGCCCATGAAGCTGATGGTGGAGGTGGAGCGCCTGCGGGCAGCCGTCCAGCACGCGGCCCTGCGCAGACTGCCGGAGGCGGAGCGCTCGGTGACGCTGGGCGAGGCGCTGCTGCGGCTGGAGGAGGTCGTGCTGGAGGCGGGGCCGCTTCTGGGCGGGCGCACCTGGGCACGCGCCGTGGAGCTGTTGCCCCGCAACCTCCCGGAGCTGCGCGCCGCGTGCGCCGCCGCCGAGGTGTGTGAGCGCGTCTTCAAGCGCCCCACGTTCCAAGGGGTGCTGCCCTTCAACGAGGCGGAGGCCGATGAGCTGCGCCGCGCCCTGCCGCTCGCCGAGTCGGCGCTGGCTGCGCTGTGGCAGCGCCTGGAGCACTTCGACACCAGCGGGCGGGTGAAGGACTTCCTCGCGCGCCGGGCTTCCCGCGTGCCGATGCACGTGCCGCGAAGTGGACCGGAGCTGGTGCTGCACGCGGCCTTCTGGCACGGCGTGGCGCGGGCGCGGCTGCGCGCGCTGCTGGACGACCGGCTGGCCCCCGTCGTCCCGCTCGAGCAGGAGGTCCCGGCGCTGCTGCCGTGGCTGGCCGCGCGCGAGGGCGCCTCTTCGAGCGGACGGGGTGAGGCGAGGCTCGCCGCGGGCGAGGTCTTCGACGAAGGACGCGCGGGCCTGTTCGAGCTGGCCGCCGAGCTGGCCTCCCTGTCGCGCGAGCGTCCCACCGGGGCCTGGAGCGAGGAGTCCGCGTGGGCCCGGTTGTGGAGCGCGGCGCAGCGGGCCCGCGACGAGGGCGGCACGGACGTGGAGCATCTGCGCGACGCCCTGCGCCTGTTCATCATCCTGCACGGTCAGGCCCAGACGCCGGCCCGGCTGTTCTCACCCTCGCGCGCGCGGCCGCGTGCTTCCGAGGACGGGGGGCCGGACATGACGCACGTCAAGGACCTGCCCGCGCTGGTCCAGGCCGCGAGGAACGCGGCCTCCCGCCCGGGTTGAGCGGGAGGCGAGCGACGTCCCTCTTCAGCCCATCGCGGGCGTGTCGTCCACGAGGGGCATCAACCGCGAGGCGAGCGCCGCCAGCAGCGCATCCTCCGCGAAGGCCGCCGCCAGGGCGGGGATGTGCAGCTTCCCCGTGGCCAGCTTCCTCAGCGAGTAGAAGGCCCAGGAGGACGCCACGGCGGCCAGCCCCCCCAGCGCCGCCGCGAGGACGACGCGTCTTCGTGTCTGGCCCGCCACCGACGAGGCCGCGGCCACCGTGCCCATGAAGATGCGCCCCGTCAGGGGGACCAGCTTCAGGCGCGAGGGCGTCTTCGGCAGCTTGTCCGCCACCAGCTCGCCCAGCGCGAGCACCTCCAGCACCCGGGGCACCCAGGGCTTCGACAGGGCGACGGACAGCGGGTCCGTCCTCGCGTCTGGAGACTGGGCCAGCCGGCGACTCACCAGCGTGGGCGCACTCAGACTTCGCATGCCCGCGAGCACTCCCAGCCCCACGGGGGTCAACCAATGTCCTCGTTCCACGGCTTCCACCTCCTCTTCCACGTGTGACTTCAGTCGCCCCGGCACGCGCTGCGCGAAGAAGCGCACCGGGCCCAGCTCTTCCAGCTCGTGCCCGGAGTGGTCCACCTTGCCGTGGTGCGCGGGCAGGCCCGTGAACTCCGGGTGGTGCCACGTCAACTCGCGCAGGCGCGCATGCGTCAGCCGGTGCCAGGCGCGTTGGTAGCGCGCGCCCACGAGCGCGAAGCCCAGGCGGCTCCACGCGTTGGGGAACTTCCCGGGCCGCCAGCTCGCCTCGATTTCGAAGCGCACCTCGCCGGTGTCGTGGTGCTTGCGCAAGAGGAACCACTCGCGCCCTTCCTCGAGGTGGCCCTCCAGCGTCTCGAAGCTGAAGCCATACACGCTGCACGTCTCGCCAGACTCCAGCCGCGTGTCACCCACGCGCACCGCGCACAGGAAGCGCAGCCGCTCGGCCAGGGACTTCAGCTCCAGCAGCACCGTGCGCCCATGCGGCGGCGTGTCGGAGGAGAAGTGCCAGCGGACGATGCGAGGGTCGGAGAAGTCGAAGGTCTCCAGCACGCTCCGGGCGCGCTCGAACAGCCCCGTGGGAGACGGCGGGCCCGGCTGCTCGCGGCCCAGCGTGGACACCGAGTGCACCTGGTTCCAGCCCGCCTCCAGCGTCATCTCCCCCGACGCGGCCGTGAAGTTGCGCGTCAGCGCTCGCGCCTGCTCCAGCAGGGGGGCCAACTCGTCGTCCGTCCAGCCGGAGAACCAGCGCCACTCAATCATCGGCGTCGTCTCCTCGCGCGAGGAACGTGGGCCCCGACATCACATCGCCACCCTCCGGCTCCTCGCCCAACTCCCGGGTGTCCGCGTGGATGCCACCCACCACGCCCTCGCCCGCGGAGAGGGCCACGCGCAGGACGAACTCCGTCCAGGTGTTGGTCTGCATCGCCTCGCCCGCGGTGACGAAGCCCCAGTGGTGCATGTGCGAGCCGGAGCGCGCGCGGCTGCGGATGTGGAAGAGCACGTCCCCGTACTCGTTGCGGTACGCGCCGAAGGTGATGCGCCCCGCCTCCGGGTGGCCCGGCAGCGTGGCGAGCGTCAGGCTCTGACGGTCCTTGTGGATGACGCGCACGCCGAACGTCCCCGCGCCGTGGATGCGCACCGTGAGCAGCTCTCCCGGCTCCAGCGGCTGGTCCTCGCGGGACGGGGACTCGCGCTCGAACACACACAGCTCCTCCGGCGCGAACTCGGAGAACCTCCGCGCCACCCAGTCCAGGAGGTCGGCGGGCCGGTGGCGACAGTGCCGGATGAGGGCCCAGTAATCGCGTTGCAACAGGGGGCCCGCGCCCGCCTCGGGGAGCTGGAGTCCTCCCGCTTCGCCGCCCGCCGTGTCCGGTGTCGTGTGGTGGTTCACCCTCTCGCCCTTCGCGTGGTCCGGTCCCACCATGATGGGGACCGCGACGCCGGGAGGCATGGGGCTTTCCCGTGAGTGCGGGAGGGCGTCCGGCCGACCTGTCCGGCCGCTCGGGGAGCAAGCGCGATGAGCCTGGACGTCAACCCCGCGAGCGCCGAGTCGAAGCGCGAGTACGAGCTGCCCCCCGTGTTACGGGCGGAACACGCGGACAGCTCGTTCACCCGCTTGCTGGAGCAGCAGGCGGCCAAGATTCCCTCTCACATGTTCCTCTTCGCCAGCCTGTGCTCGATGGGCGTGTCGCTGAGCCTGGAGCTGATGGGCCGCACCCAGCCCGCCCGCTTCATCGGCTCATGGGTGTCGCCGCTCCTGGTGATGGGCGTCTACAACAAGCTGGTGAAGCTGCTCGGGCCTCGCTGAAGGAAGGACGCGCCCCTTGAGTCACTCCACCACTTCCACCTCGCCCAGCGGCAGGTCCACGCCATTCACCCGCGCCTCGAAGCGGTGCGGGCCCGGGTAGTGGCGGCGCGTGGTGAGCTGCGCCAGGGACACGCGCTTGCCCAGCGTCTCCTCCTGTCCGGGCGACAGCGTCAGCGCGCGCACCTTGAAGACCTTGGGCTTGGGCGCCTCGCCGCGCGCCTTGAAGAAGTGCACCGCCAGGTCCACCACGAGCGACTGGGTGCGCTTGGAGCGATTGGCCACCACGAAGCGCACGTCCACCGCGCCGCCCAGCTTCGCGCGACGGGGCAGCTCCGTGGCGCGGGCCTCGATGCCGGTGGGCTTGCCCGCGCCCAGCACCTCCAGGGCGGCGGGCTCTCCCCGTTTGACGGCGGAGCGCAGCGCGTGACGCACCAGCCACTCCCGCTCCGGTGAGGCGTCCTTCAGCCACGCCTTCGCCACCTTCACCAGCACGTCGGGGTGGTCCTTGCCGATGTCGTTGAGGTTGTTGGCCACCGAGCGGCGCACGTACAGGTCCACGTCGTCCTTGAGCAACTCCAACAGCTCCAGCACCGGACGCGGGTCCTGCTGGAAGGCGCGCAGGCGGGAGGCCCACGGCAGGCGCGGACGCGTGCCCTCCGAGACGAGCCTTCGCACATGGACGCTCTCGTCCTTCGTCCACTCGCGCAGCCGCTTCAGCGTCTTCTCCGGATGCCGCTCCAGGAAGGGGCGGATGGAGAACTCCGCCGTGAAGCGCTGGGTGAGCGCGTGCTGCGCCCGCATGGACTCCTCGAAGTGTTCCAGGCCGTGCTCGGACACGAACATCGTGTGGGGGAGGTAGAAGAAGACCTCCATGCCCCCCACCCGGTCCGTCTCCCGGAGCGGGCCGAGCGAGCGCACCACCACCTCCACCGCCTTCGTGTAGTCGCGAGGGAGCGCGCGGTGCATGGCCTGGGAGATGTGCCGCGCGCGGCCGATGAGCTCGTGTCCGTCCAGACCCAGGCGGGCCTCGCGCAGGAAGGTGTCGAGCGGGAAGGTCGGGTGCGCGCGGTGCAGCGTGGTGCCCAGTCGCTCCACCAGCCGGGCATCGAAGAAGGTCTTGAGGGGCTCCGCCATGGGGCCGGACCAAAGCCTGTCGCGAGGGGGCCCACAAGGCATGTCCTACCTTTCCGCGCTGCCAGTAATGCCTGTCTTCTGCTAGTCGTGCGGGTTGTGGCGACACGCAAGGGCCAGGGCCCTCGGGGCGGGAAACCAAGCGCGAAAGGAAGCCAGGGTTCCGGCGCGGCTCGGAGCGTGCGCGCGTCGCCGGAAGCGCTCGCGTTGCGCGAGCAGCTGGCCTCGGTGACGGACCCGTTGGTGTTGCTGGAGGGGTTGTTCCTCCACTCGCCGGTGCCGTACGCCATCTTCGACGCGCAAGGCCACTGCCGGCTGCACAACCCGGCCTATGCGGCGATGTTCGGCTCGGTGCCGCCGCCCGAGTACAGCCTCTTCCGCGACGAGCTGGTCGCGAAGCTGGGGCTCGACGTGCTGCTGCGCCGGGCCTTCGCGGGCGAGACGGTCCAGACGCCGGTCATCTGGTACGACGTGAAGGAGCTGCGGCACGTCGACGTGAAAGAGGCGCACCGCATCGCCATCGCCTGCACCTGCTTCCCGCTCGCGTCCTCCGGGGGCGAGGTGAGCCACATCGCCCTGGCCTACAAGGACGTGACGGCGGAGCTGGCCGCGCGCGAGGCGGAGCAGTTGGAGCGACGGCGGCTCTATCAACTGCTCACGCAGGCGCCGGTGGCCATCAACCTCTTGCGCGGCCCGGATTTGCGCTTCGAGTTCGCCAACCCGCTGCTCCAGACGTTGATGGGTGGGCGCGAGCTGGTGGGGCGCACGTTGCTGGAGGCGATTCCGGACATCGCTCCGGAGCTGGTGAGCCTGTACCGGGGCGTGCTGGAGACGGGGGAGCGGGTGGTGGCCCACGAGTATCCGATGGTGCTCGACTACGCGGGGCGGGGCCAGGTGGAGACGCGGTACTGGAACCTCCTCTACGAGCCGCTGCGCGACGAGCGGGGCCGCGTGGATGGGCTGGTGACGTTCGCCTTCGAGGTGACGGAGCAGGTGCTCGCGCGTCAGGCGGTGGAGAGCCAGCACCGGTGGCTGGAGGCGGTGCTGGACTTGATGCCCATGCCGGTGGTGATGGCGGACCCCGGCACCGGAGACCTCACCTTCTCCAACGCGGCGGCGGACCGGCTGCATGGTGTGAGCATCCCCACGCGGGTGCCGGCCTCCGACTACGGCGAGCTGTTCCACATCACGGACCTGGCGGGCCAGCGGCTGCGGGCGGAGGAACTCCCCTCCGCTCGCGCGGCGCGGGGCGAGAAGCTGGAGGGCCTGGAGGTCGTCTGGCACACGCACGGCGGGGAGTTCGTGCTCAGCATCTCCTCGGAGATGTTGCCCGCGATGCACGGGCATCCGGCGGTGACGGTGCTGCCCTTCCTGGACATCACCCGCCTGAAGACGGTGGAGCAGCGGCTCCAGGACGCCATCCGCGTGCGCGACGAGTTCCTGTCGGTGGCGAGCCATGAGCTGAAGACGCCGCTGACGGTGCTGGGCCTGAGGCTGCAGGCCTTCGCGCGCGCGGCGCTGGCGGACCCGGGCTCCGCGTGGGCGCTGCGCCACGGCCGCGAGGTGCAGGGCATGTTGCGGCAGGTGATGCGGCTGGCGGACCTGGTGAACGGGCTGCTGGACGTGTCGCGCATCGGCACGGGGCGGCTGCGGTTGGAGTACGAGCAGGTGGACCTGCTCGCGCTCGTGCAGGAGGTGGTGGCGCGCTTCCAGCCGGAAGCGGAGCGGGCGGAGTGCGAGGTGGAGGTCTCCGGCGTGGAGTCCGCGCCGGGGCTGTGGGACCGGATGCGGTTGGAGCAGGTGGTCACCAACCTGGTGTCCAACGCGCTCAAGTACGGCGCGGGCAGGCCCGTGCGGGTGCTCGTGGAGCGGGACGAGGCGCGGGCCCGGCTGGTGGTGCGCGACGAGGGCATCGGCATCAGCGCGGAGGCCCAGGCGCGCATCTTCCACAAGTTCGAGCGCGCCGTGTCCGAGCGCAACTACGGTGGCCTGGGGCTGGGCCTGTATGTCGCGCGCACGCTCGTGGAGGCGATGGAGGGCGTCATCCGCGTGGACAGCCAGCCGGGCGAAGGGGCCACCTTCACCATGGAGCTGCCGCTGCGTCCCTCCGAGCCCGCCGTCGCCGTCGCCGCCAAGAGCCTGGCGTCCTGACGGACTCCCGCTCTAGATAACCTCCCCGCGACGCCACGGACGCGGGTATACGGTGGGGGCCGTGCGCCTCCTCGCACTCCACGTCCAAGACTTCCGCAATCTCGCGCAGGTGACGCTCACGCCCAGCGCCCATGCCACCATCGCCGTGGGGCAGAACGGGCAGGGCAAGACGAACCTGTTGGAGGGGCTCTACTTCCTCGCCACGCTCAAGCCGCTGCGCGCCGGGCGACTGTCGGAGCTGGTGCGCTGGGGCACGCAGACCGCGCGCGTGTCCGGCCGCTTCCTCCTCAAGGGGGCCGAGCGTGAAATCGCCGTGGAGGTGGGCGGCGGCACCCGGCAGGCCTTCGTGGACGGAAAGAAGGCGGCCAGCCTGGAGGAGTACTTCGGCGGCGTCTCCGTCGTGGCCTTCACCCCGGATGACCTGGAGGTGGTGAAGGGCGGGCCGGACTCACGGCGTGGCTTCCTGGACCGGGCGGTGTTCAACCGCTTCCCCGCCTACCTGCGGGAGAGCCGCGAGTACGCGCGCGCGCTGAAGAACCGCAACCGGCTCCTGCGCGAGGGCGGCGCGGTGGACCCGGCCTACCTGGACGCCTACGACGAGACGCTGGCGAAGGCGGGGGCCCGCATCTACGCGCGGCGACGGGCGCTGATGGCGGAGCTGTCGCCCCGCGCGCAGGCGACCTTCGCCTCGATTGGCCGCACGGCGGAGCCGGCCTCGTATGGCTATCACCCGGCGCACCTGGGCGGAGACTTCGCCACGGCGGATGAGGCCGCGCTGGCCCTGGCGCTGCGGGAGGCCCTGGGCGAGCGCCTGCGCCGCGATTTGGACCGGGGCTTCACGTCGGTGGGGCCCCACTCGGACGACGTGACGGTGACGCTGGGAGGGCGCAGCGCGCGGGCCTACGCGAGCCAGGGACAGCAGCGGGCGCTGGTGCTCGGCTGGAAGATCGCCGAAATCGAGAACCTGGAAACGAGCATGGGGTTCCTGCCGCTGCTCATGCTGGACGACGTGTCGAGCGAGCTGGACCCGGAGCGCAACGCCTACCTGATGGACTACCTGGCGAGGAGCGGCGCGCAGGTGTTCCTCTCCACCACGGACGGCTCACTGGTGCGCGGCGCGGCGGCGGCGGACACGCTGTGGCTCTCCGTGCACGCGGGACAGGTGACGACGCGGGACGCGGAGACGCCCCCCGCCGCCAGCTGACTCACGGCACCGGGCGACGCCGGTGCCAGGGCCAGTGCACGTTCATCCGCCGGGCGTGGTGTTGATGCCGTGGCGGCAGGTCCTCCTGGCGGACGTGCTCGAAGAAGGCGAAGCGGTACTCGGCCCAGAGCACCGCGAAGGCCACCGCGAACAGGAAGGTCCCCAGGGTGAGCCACCACACGGTGCCCGTGGCCAGGGCGATGGTGGCCACCGCCAGGAGTCCAAGGCTCAGGCCCAGGGAGATTTCCCTCAGCTTCTTCGACTCGCTGAAGGCCATGCCCATGGACACGAGCGACATCACCAGGAGGGCCACGGCCACGCCGTAGGCCGTGCGTGCGTACAGGCTCGCAATCGACAGCAGGAAGAGACCGAAGCCGAACACCGCGAGTCCGCCGTCCATGTGTCTCCTCCTCGCGCCGTGTCCTCTCCCTGAAGAGGGAGGAGGGGGACGGGCGGATGCCTCGCGGGGCTTCCGTGTCCCGGTGGGGTGCTGGAAGGAACATGCGAACCGAGGGGGCGCACGGGGACTCCCCGCGTGCGCGCGCCGGGTGAGATTGATTGTGGGCGGGGCGGACGGCCTGCCCCTTTCGATGCCGGGAATGCGGCGCCGGACGCGCGAGGCGGGGTGTATCGACCATGGGACCTGGAAGGTTCAGTGTCGAGCATCCACCGTCCAGGGGTGGAGGTAGGGCTGGGTAGTGGACGTTTTATCGTGCGGAATTTCTTGCGGCGCCGCCCCCGGTGTCGCATGACTCGCCCGCAGGGCCGGAAGTGCTGACCGCGAAGAACGGTGCCATGCCGAGGATGACGCTGCTGCTCGTGTTGCTCGCATCCCTCGGGGGCTGCCGCCGCGTGAGCTTCGAGGACTCCGTGCTGTCCAAGCCAGAGGTGCGCTACCGCGTGGGCGAGCTGCCCAAGCACTGGCGCCGTGTCTGGTTGGAGGACAATGACCTGGCCTTCGCGGAGACGGGCACGGGCCGCGCGCTCTCCGTCAACGCGACGTGCAAGGGGCATGATGACCCGCCGCTCCCGGTCCTCACGCGGCATTTGTTGATGGGCTTCACCGAGCGCCAGGAGGTGTCCCAGCACCTCATCGCCATGGATGGGCGGGAGGCGCTGCGCAGCCGCTTCCTGGCGAAGATGGATGGGGTTCCGGTGGAGCTGGAGCTGGTGGTGTTGAAGAAGGACAACTGCGTCTTCGACTTCTCCTACGTCGCGCCGCCCGGGCTGGCCGCGGAGCGGATGGCGGACTTCGACGCGCTCCTGGCGGGCTTCAAGTCGGAGCACTTCGGATGAGCCCCTCGGCGGAAGCGGAGGTGCCGGTGGCGCCGGTGCCGGAGCGCCCCGGGGTGGTGGAGCGCACGAAGCAGCGGCTGGAGTCGCTGGGCGCGATGACCCAGATGACGGGGCAGGTGCTCAGCCGCGCGGTGCGGCCGCCCTTCGACGGCGCCTCGTTCATCTTCCAGGTGGAGACGCTGGGGGTGCGCTCGCTGCCCATCGCGCTGCTCACGGCGACGTTCGCCGGGCTCGTCATCTCGTTGCAGTTTGGTTACTTCCTGGCGCGCTTCGGGGTGCAGTACACGGTGGGGCGCGTGGTCGTCCTCACGTTGTTCCGCGAACTGGCGCCGGTGTTGACGGCGCTCACGGTGGGCGCGCGCCTGGGCAGCGGCATGGCGGCGGAGCTGGGGGCGATGACGGTGACGGAGCAGGTGGACGCCATCCGCGCGCTGGGGGCGGACCCGCTGCGCAAGCTGGTGGTGCCGCGTGTGCTCGCGTGCCTGCTGGTGATGCCGGTGCTCACGGTGTTCGCGGACGTGGTGGGCCTGGTGGCGGGCGCGCTGGTGGTGAACGCGCAGTACGCCATCTCGTTGGACCTGTTCTTCCAGGGCGCGCTGGACGCGGTGTTCATGATGGACTTCCTGTCCGGCGTGTTCAAAGGCGCGGTGTTCGGCTTCATCATCGGGCTGGTGGGGTGCTTCAAGGGCCTGACGGTGGAGGGCGGCACGGAGGGCGTGGGGCGCGCGACGACGCAGACGGTGGCGATAACTTCCGTGGCGGTGTGTCTGGCGGACTTCTTCATCACCAAGGTGACGTTGTACCTGTGACGCGACATGCCCTTCGCCCACCGCAAGGAAGCGCCCACGTTCGAGTTCCACCGGCCCACGCCGGGTGAGCAGCTCATCCACTTCGAGCACCTCCAGAAGTCGTTCGGCGCCAAGCGCGTCTACGACGACCTGGAGCTGGACGTGCGGGCGGGGGAGACGCTGGTGGTGCTGGGGGGCTCGGGGACGGGCAAGAGCGTGCTGCTCAAGTGCCTCATCGGGCTGCAGCGGCCGGACGCGGGGCGCATCCTCTTCCAGGGGCGCGAGGTGACGGGCTTCTCGGAAGAGGAGTTCATCCCGGTGCGGCGGCACGTCGCGATGGTGTTCCAGGGCGCGGCCCTCTTCGACTCGCTGAGCGTGGGGGAGAACGTGGCGTATCCGCTGCGGGAGCACTTCCCGGAGATGCCGCTGGACGAGGTGCGGCAGCGGGTGGCTGAGAAGCTGGCGTTGGTGAACCTGCCGGGGACGGAGCGGCTGATGCCGTCGGACCTGTCGGGCGGCATGAAGAAGCGCGTGGGGTTGGCGCGAGCCATCGCCACGGACCCGGAGGTCATCCTCTGGGACGAGCCCACGACGGGGCTGGACCCCGTCACCACGCAGTCCATCAACTCGATGATCAACTCGATGAAGACCAAGCTCGGCAGCACGTCCATCGTCGTCACGCATGACCTGGTGAGTGCGTTCGCGGTGGGTGACCGGATGGCGATGCTGGCCAACCGGCGCATCGTCCAGGTGGGGACGCGAGACGAGTTCCGGCGCTCCACGGTGCCGGAGGTGCGGGCGTTCCTGGACGCGCGTCGTGTCGAGCTGGAGCCCGGAGGCGTGTCATGAGCCTGTTCACGTCCGCGGCGGGCGAGAAACGGCTGGCGTTGCGCGCGGGGTTGTTCGTGGCCATCGGCCTGGCGGTGGCGGGCGTGGTGGTGTTCTTCATCGGCCAGGAGTCGCGGCTGTTCCAGCGGCAGCACACCTACCGGACGTACTTCACCAACGTGCAGGGGTTGAGTGACCAGTCCCCGGTGTGGCTGGGGGGCCTGGAGGTGGGGAAGGTGACGGGCATCTACTTCTCCGAAAACCCGAACGACCCCAAGCTGGAGGTCCGGCTGCAGGTGGCGTCGAAGTACGGGGACCGCGTGAAGCAGGACTCGCTGGCGCAGCTGACGAGCATGGGCGTGCTGGGGGACAAGGCGGTGGACATCTCGCTGGGCAGTCCCACGTCGCCGCCGGTGGAGCCGGGTGGGGTGCTCTCGTCGTCCACGAGTGGAGACCTGACCAACCTGCTCAAGAGCGCCAGCGAGGTGATGGACAACTCGGTGGCCATCAGCAAGTCGTTGCTCAAGACGGTGGATGCGTATGGAGATCCCCAGCTCGCCAGGGACGTGCAGCGGAGCATGGCGTCCCTGCGGGGGGTGCTGGAGCAGGTGCAGAACGGGGACGGGATGCTGCATGCGCTCATCTACGACAAGGATGGGGGGCGCGAGGTGCGCAGGCTGATGGCGAGCGCGTCGAGCGCGGCGCAGCGGGTGGATGGAGCGGTGGGGCACGTGGAGGCGCTGTTGCGCGAGGTGCGCACGGGTGACGGCACGGCGCACGCGCTCATCTACGGGGACGAGGGCGCGATTGCGCTGCGGGAGCTGGGTGAGGCGGCGGGGCAGTTGGCGGGGCTGATTGAGGACGCGAAGAAGAGCCCGAACGGGGCGGTGCATCAGCTGGTGTATGGCGATGCGAGCGGGATGTTCGCGGACCTGGGCAGCGCGGCGGAGGACCTGAAGAAAATCACGGCGACGGTCGCGAAGGGCGAGGGCACGTTGGGTGGGCTCATCAGCGACCCCACGGTCTACGAGGACCTGCGCGAGGTGCTGGGCAACGTGAAGCGCAATCGCATCCTGCGGGCGCTGGTGCGCTTCTCGTTGGATAACAGGAAGGACCTGGAGCAGATGGGCAAGGTGCAGCGCGTGGAGCCCAAGGCCGAGGCGCCGAAGCCGGCCGAGCCCGCGCAGCCCGTGGCGGCGCCTCCGCCCGCGGATGCGGCTCCTGCCTCCGTGCCCGCGGCGGAGTGAGGTCGGGTCCGCTGAGCCGGGCCCCGAGTCCCTGGCAGGTCTGCCTGCGTCGTGCCGGGCGGTGGCTGGTTGCCACCTCGACTCCGTGATAGCGATTTGTCCGTGCCACGCTCCCGGCTCGCCGTTGCCCTGGAACCGTATCCCCTGCGCCACCAGCTCGAGGAGGCTGACTGTGGCCCCGCGTGTCTGGAGATGGTTTCGGCGTATCACGGCGCCGCGCACTCGCTGGGCGCGCTGAAGGAACTCGCGCACGTCCAGGTCGTGGGCACCTCCCTGCCAGACCTCGCCAGTGCCGCCGAGAAGGTGGGCTTCAAGGTCCGCGCCTTCCATGTCGAGGACCCCTCCGAACTGGAGGACGAAGAAGGCCAGGCGCTCCTCCCCGGCATCGCCCACTGGGAGGACAACCACTTCGTCGTCCTCTACGCCGTCACCTCCAAGGAGGCCGTCATCGGAGACCCCGCGCAGGGCCTCCGGCGCATCCCTCGCGCGAAGCTCGCTGAGCACTGGGACGGAATCCTCCTCTCCCTGGAGCCCACCGAGGCCCTCTTCCGTCCTGTCGTGCTCCCGGTCACCCCCACCACCTCGCGTCGACTCGGCGCGCTGCGACGCTTTGGCCGGGGACTGCTGCGCTACCGCCTGCTGCTGTTCCAGGTGTTCGTCACCACCGTGCTCCTCCAGGCCCTGGCGCTCGCGCAGCCCCTGCTCATCCAGGGGCTCGTCGACAAGGCCGTGGGCGGCAGGAACGTGTCCCTGCTCACCGCAGTCGGCGTGGGCCTGGGCGTGCTGCTCGTCGCGCAGGTCGCCGTCGCCATTGCTCGCGGCACAGGGCTCTTCCTCCTGTCCCGAGGCTTCTCCGCCCTCCTGCTCGCGCAGTTCTGGAAGCGCCTGCTGTCCTTGCCCGTGACGTTCTTCGCCCGGCGCCACCGGGGCGACCTGCTCAAGCGCATCGAGGACCACCAGCGCATCCGTCGCATCCTCCAGGGTGCCTCGGTGTCCGTGCTGCTCGACCTGGTGATGCTCGTGGGCTACGGCGTGGTGCTCTTCCTCTACGACGCCACCGTCTTCGGCATCTTCGCCGCCTGCGCCGCGCTGTACTCACTGTGGACGCTGGTGCTCATGCCCCGGCGCACCGTGCTGGACCACCAGCGCTTCCGGGTCGCCGCCGAGGCGAGTCGCCTGGAATTGCAGATGCTCAGCGGCATCCAGACGCTCAAGGCGTGTGGTGCCGAGCGTCAGGCGCGCACCCGCTGGGAGAAGCTCCAGGCGCGCGAGGCCGAGGCCGCCCGCCGCATCTGGCTGCACGACACCGTCCACACCTCCGGCGCGCAGCTCGTCAATCAAGCGATGTACGTGGGCATCCTCGTCTACGAGGCCCACCTCGTGCTGGAGGGCCAGCTCACGCTGGGGCAGATGGTGGCCACGCTCGCCATCCTCGGCCTCGCGCTGGCCCCGATGCAGAACCTGGTGATGTTCATCCACCAGCTCCAGGACGTCGTCATCTCCCTGCGCCGCGTGGACATCGTCTACGAGTCCCAGCCCGAGCTGCGCGATGACTCCGGGCCCGTCACCGGCGCGCTCACCCAGGCCCCGGAGCTCCGACTGGACGGCGTCACCTTCCGCTACGGCTCTCCCAACGAGCCGCCCGTGCTGGATGGCGTGAGCTTCACCCTGCCCGCGGGAAAGATGACGGCGATTGTCGGCCGCTCGGGCGCGGGCAAGACGACGCTCACCCAGGTGCTCTATGGCCTGTATCGCCCCGAGCAGGGACGCGTCCTCTACGACGGCCAGCCCCTGGAGACGTTCGACCCCGTCGCGCTGCGTCGCTCGGTGGCCTTCGTCTTCCAAAAGACGGACATCTTTGACGGTACGTTGGCGGACAACATCGCCCTGGGCGACGACGCGCCGGACCCGGAGCGACTGCTGCACGCCGCGCGCACCGCGTGCCTGGACGAACTGCTCGCGCTGCCCAACGGGCTGAAGACCCGGATTGGCGAGGCGGGCGTGCGCCTGTCCGGAGGCGAGGAGCAGCGGCTCCAGCTCGCGCGCGCCATCTATCGGGACCCGAGGGTGCTGTTCCTCGACGAGGCCACCAGTCACCTGGACGCGGCGCTGGAGCGCGCGATTACCGAGGCCCTCCAGCGAGAGGCCGCCGGACGCACGCTCGTCGTCGTGGCCCACCGGCTGTCCACGGTGCGCCGCGCGGACAAGATTGTCGTGCTCGACAAGGGCCGCGTCGTCGAGGAAGGCACCCATGACGAGCTGGTGGCCCTGCCCCAAGGCCGCTATCGCGCCCTCGTCGAGAACCAGATGGAGCAGCGATGAAGCCCGCGCAACGGCCTGACGAGGACGACGTGGACGCGGACCCCGCGATGACGGAGGAGCTGCGCGCGGTGATGCATCCGCGCCCCCACCGTGCCCTGCTGTTCACCGCGGTGCTCGTGGTGGTGCTCGGCGCGGTGGCGTGGCTCGCGTCCCGCACGGTGCTCGCCTCGCTGTGGCGATGAGGTGAGCGGCGCCCTCCGTGCTCGGATGATGCCCGTGTCGTCCAGACGCTTCGAGCGCCGGCCCTGTCCCTGCTACCCGCGCCGCGCATGACGGACCAGGGCCCGCGCGAAGTGCCCCGCCACGTCCGTGCCCGCGGCCGCGTCGAAGCCGAGGAACATGGGTGAGCCGTTCAGCTCCAGGAACTTCAGCTCCCCGTCCAGCCCGCGCTTGAGGTCCAGCCCCGTCCAGCGCAGGCCGAGCACCTCGCACGCCTTCACGCACTGCCGAGCCACCTCGGCCGGCAGCACCATCTGCTCAATCCGCTCCTCGTTCTGCCGGAAGTCCAACGCGGAGGTGACGATGCGCAGGGAGGCGATGATTTCGCCATCCAGCACGTACACGCGGAGGTCCTCGCCCGGCAGCAGCTCCTGGAAGGTGACGGGCGCGGCGGCCAGCGCGGCGAGCCGCTCGTCGGTGAGGTCCTCCGGCAGCAGCTCCCGCGTGGCGGCGCCCCCCATGACGGGCTTGTAGGCCACGCGCCCGCTCGCGGCGAAGCGGCGCACCGCCTCCGCGTCATTCGTCCACAGCGTCCGGGGCACCGGCAGACCCGCGGCCTTCAACGCGCTGAGCTGCACGGGCTTGTGCAACAGCCAGTCCGCCGAGGGCGGGTTGTACAGCGGCACGCCGAGCTGCTCCCACCGGCCGATGAGCCCCAACAGCAGCGTGCCCTTCTCGCGGAACGCGGTGAGCGTGGTGCGCCAGTCCTCCGCCATGGCCTCCTCGGCGTCCACCATGAAGGCCAGCGGGTGCGAGTGCAGTCCGCGCAGATACGCGGCGGCGGGGCGGCCCACCGCGCGCCCGTCCACGACGATTCCGTCCAGTCCCTCCGTGAGCGACATCCGCGTCTCGTCCGGGAAGGTCAGCGTGTCCACGATGACGCTGTCCACGCCCTCCGCACCCAGCCGTCGCGCCACGTCCTGGATGTGGACGTCCTCGCGAGAACCCACCAGCGCCACCACGCCTGTCCGCGTCGCTTCTTGCGTCATGGTCCGGCAGCGAAACAGATGCGCGGGTGCGCATCCAGCGCCGTGCACCGCGTCATGCGCGCGAGCCCGGGTCCCCGTCCTTCGTCTCCTCACCCACCATCATCGTGGTCACCTGTCGGGGCCCCGGTGCCTGGGCCTTCTCCTCGGGCACAAGCCCTTTCACGAACAGCCCGCGTGAAGCTTTCGGCCCGCGCGGCGATGTTTCATTCGTCTTCATGCGACCTCCTGCGTCGAAGAGTGTGTCCGCCCGCGGCAGGACGCCACTTCAACCCCAGACACGCACCGCCCGGAGAGGAGGGGCCCGGGTGACCCGTTTGACGTAAGGGAAACCATTCATGAATATTCTGGTTCCCCCGCATTTTCCGAGGAGTCGGGAATGTCCCGTATCATCGTTCGTCGCAGCGGCCGTTTCGCGGTTCTTGTTGGCACCCTCGCCGCGCTCGCCGGTTGTTCCACTCCTCCCCCGGAGGGGCAGGCCGAGCCCACGCCTCCCCCGGCGGAGGAGCAGCCCACGCAGCAGGTGCTCAACGCCCGTGGCTGTGGCGTGAATCCGTCCGCCGAGGAGATGGCGGAGATGGAAGGCCGCTTCGCGATGGAGCGCGCGGTGTCTGACTTCGCGCGGCCGAACGGCTCGGTGACCATCCCCACCTACTTCCATGTCATCAACAAGGGCACGGGCGTGGCGAACGGCGACATCACCGCCGCCATGATTACCAACCAGATGAACGTGCTGAACGCCGCGTACGCGAACACGCCGTTCAAGTTCACGCTGACGGCGACGGACCGCACCACGAACACCACCTGGTACAACCTGTCCTCGGGCTCGTCCGCCGAGCGCGCCATGAAGACGGCGCTGCGCAAGGGCGGCAAGAACGCGCTCAACATCTACAGCGCGAACCTGAGCGGCGGCCTGCTGGGCTGGGCGACGTTCCCCTCCAGCTACGCCAGCAACCCGTCGATGGACGGCGTGGTGATTCTGTTCTCCAGCGTCCCGGGCGGCACCGCGTCGCCGTACAACCTGGGCGACACGGGCACGCACGAGGTCGGCCACTGGCTGGGCCTGTACCACACGTTCCAGGGCGGCTGCTCCGGCTCGGGTGACTCGGTCAGCGACACGCCGGCGGAGGCCTCTCCCGCCTACGGCTGCCCCACGGGCCGCAACACCTGCTCGACGGCTGGCAACGACCCCATCACCAACTTCATGGACTACTCCGACGACTCCTGCATGAACACGTTCACCACGGGTCAGTCGGCCCGCATGGACTCGCAGGCCCTCACCTACCGCTGACGCGGGGTGTTGGACAGCCGTTGACGCGGAAGGCGACGCCGGGGCGCTCATCACGCTCCGGCGTCGTCGTTTTCAGTGACTTCCTCCGGAGACTCGGGCTCCAATCCGCGCCCATGCAAGCGTTCGCCCTCCGTGAGGACCGTTTCCTGGATGTGCTCCGGCGTCTCATCGCCCTGACTCCGAAGCTGCAGAACAATCCGAGCGCGGGGCTGGTGCCCGAGGAGCGGCTCGCCGCGCAGGTGGTGCTGGACGTGCTCGCGCCGCACATCGCCAGTGGCTTCATCCATGCGGAGTCGCTGGCCTCCAAGGGCAACGAGTCCCGTCCCAGCCTGGTGCTCACCGTGAAGGGCACGGGCGAGGGCGCGGTGGGCTTCGTGGGCGCGCACTTCGACGTGGTCCCCGCCGACGAGCAGGCCGAGGGCTGGGAGCACAGTCCCTTCAAGCTTCACGAGGGGCCGGACGGGCTGCTCTACGGGCGAGGCGTCACCGACTGCCTGGGCCACGTCGCGGTGGCGACGGACCTGCTCGCGCAGCTGGCGGAGTCGGGCGTGCGTCCGCGCCGCACGTTGAAGGTGGTGCTCATCGCGAACGAGGAGTCGTCGGACCTGCCGGGCCTGGGCCTGGGCTACGTCGCGGAGCAGGGGCGGCTCAAGGACCTGGCGGGGCAGCCGGTGTTCTGGCTGGACAGCGCGAACTTCGGCCCCACGCTGGGCACCGCGGGCATCAGCCTGTGGGCGCTGAAGGCCACGGGCGTGGGCGGCCACTCGGGCATGCCGCAGAACTGCGTCAACGCGCTGGAATTGAGCATGGCCGCGTCGCTGGAACTGTCCCGCTGGTTCCATGCGCGCTACCCGCCCTCGGACGACGAGAAGCGATGGGGCTTCCTGGCCACCTCCAGCTTGAAGGCCACGGTGGTGGAGGCCACCAACACCAAGGAGACGAAGATTCCCGCCGACGTCACCGTGCGCGGCGACATCCGCCTCACGCCGTTCCACGACCTGGCCGACGTGCGGCGGGCCACCGAGGACTTCGTGAAGGCGCTGGACGCGCGGCTGGAGCGCGACGACGTGCCGCCGGGCTTCCCCCGCACGCGCACCGCGGATGGCCGGCGCGGCACGGTGTCGCTGCGCTTCGACGGAGGAGGCACCGAGGGCATCGCCTGCCGGCTGGACTCGCCCGGCCTGCAAGCGTTGAAGGACGCGATGAAGACGGTGCGGGGTGTGGACGCGGAGCCCTTCTCGCTCACCGGCTCGCTGCCGCTGGTGAGGGACCTGCAGCGTCAGGGCTGCGACGTGCAAATCACGGGCTTCGGGGAGATGAAGTACTACCACGCGCCCAACGAGCAGGCGCACCTCCAGGACTTCCGCCAGGGCTTCGCCATCCTGCGCGAGCTGCTCGAGCGGCTGTGAGTGGAGCAGGGCCGCGCGCTCTCGCGGGGGCCCCTGTGTATATACAGTGAGACATGGACCCTGCTTCAGCCCGCGTCGGGCCGGAGCGCTGCCGAGGAGCGGTGACGCCGTGAGAGACCTGCTGATGATTCCGGGGCCGGTGGAGTTCGAGCAGGAGGTGCTTCAGGCCCTGGGGGCGCCCTCCTACGGCCACACGGACCCGGCCTTCATCGCCATCTTCGGCCGGGCGCTGAAGCGGCTTCGCGACGTGAGCCTCGCTCCCGGTGCGCAGCCCTTCGTGGTGTCCGGCTCCGGCACGCTGGCCATGGAGCTGGCGGTGGCGAACCTCGTCGAGCCCGGTGACGCCGCCCTGGTGGTGAACACGGGTTACTTCAGCGACCGGATGGCGAAAATCCTGGAGCGGCACGGCGCGAAGGTGACGCACGTGCGCGCCCCTCCTGGTGACGCGCCGACGGTGGAGGAAGTGGAGACGCACCTGAAGCGCGGCGGCTTCAAGGTCATGACTGTCACGCACGTGGACACGTCCACCGGCGTGCTCACGCCCGTGGAGGGCCTGTCGCGGGTGGCGCGCGAGTTGGGCGTGCTGTCGGTGGTGGACGGCGTGTGCGCCACGGCGGGCGAGTCGTTCCACCAGGACGCGTGGGGCGCGGACGTGTACCTCACCGCGAGCCAGAAGGCCGTGGGCGTGCCGCCGGGGCTGGCGCTGCTCACCGTGGGGCCGCGCGCGCTGGAGGCGTGGAAGAAGCGCCGCGTGCCGGTGGCCAGCGTGTACTCCGACTGGGCGGAGTGGCTGCCCATCATGGAGGCGTACGAGGCGGGCAAGCCGGCCTACTTCGCCACGCCGCCCGTCAACCTGGTGTGCGCGCTGGACGTGAGCCTGGGACAGATTCTCGCCGAGGGCCTAGAGGCCCGCTTCGCGCGGCACCAGCGCCTGGCTCGCGCCTTCCGCGCCGCGTGGAGTGGGTTGGGCCTGCGCATGCTGCCGGTGTCCGAGGCGGTGACGGCGAACACGCTGAGCGCCGTCTACTACCCGGAGGGCGTGGACGCGTCGCTGGTGGGCCGCGTGAAGGCCGAGGGCGTGGTGGTGGCCGGTGGACTCCACCCGGACCTCAAGGCGCGCTACTTCCGCGTGGGCCACATGAACCGCGTGGGCCCCGCGGATTTGCTGACCACCGTGGGGGCCGTGGAGCGCGCGCTGATGGCCGCCGGCCACCGCTGTGAGCCCGGTGCGGGCCTCGCCGCCGCCGAGGCCTCCCTCACCGCCCGCTGAAGCCCTCGGGCGGGGTCACCCGCACCCCGGCCCCGCCCGTTCTCCTGGGCCTCAAGAATGAAATGTGCCCGAAATCCAAGGGGTTCGTGTGGTGGGTGAACCCTTCCATGGACCCTGGGGCGTGCCGGAACCATTCGACAGGGGTAGAAAAATATGGGATGGTTGGTAACTAGGAAGTGGGGGGAAGCCGGCGAATCCTGAAAAACCATTGGAAGCGCCGGACGTGTCCCCTGAGTCGAGGCAGTGCGAGCCCCCTCGGGGAGACGACCATGTACGTGGGCACCGAAGCGAGCAGTGGGGGTGGGGCGGCGTGGGAGCTGGAGCAGCGGCGTCTGGCCGCGACGGACGAGGACCAGGCGCGGGGCATGTTCTTCCAGGGGGCGCTGAGCGTCATCGCGAACCTGGGAGGAGAAGGCGCGGTGGCGCGGTGCAAGGGCGTGGCGGGGGTGTGGGAAATCAACCCGTTCCACCTGTACTCGGTGTCGCGTTACCTGCGGATGGTGTCCACGGCGGCGCGGCTGCTCGGCCCGCAGCTCAATGGCTTCGACGGGGTGCTGCACCGGATGGGTTCGCAGGCGACGGTGGACTTCCTGGCGTCGCTGTTTGGCCGGGAGCTGCTGGCGGAGGCGGCGGGCAGTCCGCGGCTGTTGCTGGAGTCGCTGGGTGACGCGTACCGCATGGCGGTGAGCTACGGAGAGCGGTATCCGCAGTGGACGGGAGAGCGCAGCGCGCGTTTCATCATGCGGCGCGACTTCATGCCGGCGGCGTATCACGAGGGTGTGTTGCGCGGAGCGTTGGAGGCGGTGGGCGCGCGCGACGTGAGGGTGATGGGCCGGCAGGTGGCACTGCTGGAGAGCGAGTACGAGCTGTCCTGGCGGTAGGGGCCTGACGCGGCGGTGGGGACAGGCCCGCCGCGCCCGGTGTGGAGGACGTCAGCCCTGGTCGTTGACGGCGAGGTCGGGCTGCTCCTCGAGTCCGTTGCCGCCGCCCAGGCTCACGGTGGAGGCGACGAAGGGCTGGGGCACCACCTGCGCGGCATCGAGGGCCGGGGTGACGTCGACCAGGGCTTCGATGAGGGCCTTGAGCACCATGAAGTGCTGCGTGTCCACGCCTTCGATGGAGGCGAGGATGAAGCGGCTGTCGGGTGTCTGGATGCCCTTGAGGACGCGGTTGAAGGAAATCGCGGAGCGGCGCTCCTCGTTGGCGGCGAGCTTGAGGACGTTGCCGACGGAGGGCCTGAAGTTGGGGGGCGGGGTGAACGACACTTCATCCGCGCGGACGGGGGTGGCGCCCAGGCGCGACACGGTCTCCGACAGCAGGGCGGCGTGCGCCGTGTGGTCCTCCTGGAACTGGGTGGCGAGCGCGAGCGCGAGCGCGGCCAGGTCTCGTTCCTCCTGGGGGCGCGAGGTGTCGTCGCGCGCGGCGGTGAGGATGACCGCGCCCTGGGTGTAGGCGTCGACAGTTATGTATTCGGCGGCGACCAGGGTGTTGAGGGCGCCGGCTTCCCGGGCCCGGTCGATGGGGTTGACCTGGTTCTGGGAGTTGGTGCGCTCGTTGAGGCCGCAGGCGGTGAGCGCCGAGGCGGCTGTCACGGTGGCGAGGCCCTGGAGGATTCGGCGGCGCGCGAGGACGGAGTCGGAGGGGTTCTGGGTCTTCATGGTGGTGGGCTTCCTCACTGCGTCACGTCGTAGAAGGGCAGGTCCGTCTCGTCGTCGAGCCCTGGAGCGCCGTCGACGGTGATGGCGAAGGCCCTGGGAACGAACTGGGACGCGACGGTGGTGAGGGCGTCGGCGGGCTGGTTGACGGTGGACGCGGGGGGCGTGACGAAGCCGCGCGCGGCCAGGTTGAGGACGACGAAGTGCTGGGACTCCACCGCGCCGATGGCGGCGGCGAGCTCCGCGTTGTCGGCGAGCACGAGGGACTTCTGGGTGTTCGTGTAGCCGATGGCGGCGGCCTTCTCCGCGTTGGTGGCCAGGTCGATGACGTTCTTGATGCCGGGCATGAAGTCGGTGGGGACTTGCGCCGTGCCCTCGCCCACGTCGTCGACGCCGCCTTGCCGGTCGATGTACCGGGCGAGCTTGTCGGCGTGTTCGGTGTGTTGCTGGCGGAAGTGCAGGGCGATGGCCTTGACGATGCCCTGGAAGGGGAAGAGCGGGTCGGTGCTGGTGGCGGCGTCGAGCACGCTGACCGCGGCGTCGTAGGTCTTGATGGCGTTGCGTTCAGCGGTGAGCAGCGCCTTGAGGGGTGTGAGGTCGGCCTGGGTCGTCAGGGCCTGGGCGGGTGTTCCGCGGGTGAGCAGGCCCGTCGCGAGGCCAAGGCTCGCGGCGGCCGTGGCGCTTCGGAGCGCGGCACGGCGAGAGAGTTCTTCGGTCATGGGTCCATCCGAGGAGGCGGTCGGAAGTGGTGGGTGCCGGGCGCCCCCTGAAGCCCGGCACGGGCTCGGTACGCCGAAGGTGTGGCGGGGGATTTTCCGGCGCGCGGGGGAATTGCTGACGGCGGCGCCTGCGTGACACCCGGCGCGCGGCCCTTAGGTCCCCGGGGCGGCGCTTCGTTCGTCCGTAGACCGTGTCAAAAGATTGGAGTCAGCTCCAGGATGATGGAGTGGGGCGGGGTGGCACCTGGACACTGTCGTGTCACGGGTGCGCGGGCATGACTCCGGGGCATGTGGGAGCGGTGGGGTAGGGTGGTGACTCGCGAGCTGGGGGGGCCATGCGAGTGCCGAGCTGGATGACGTGGTGGGTGCTGTTATCGATGGTGGGCTGCGCCACCTCGCGCGAGGTGCGACTGTAGACAGGCCGGGGCGAGACGGTGGTCTTCACGCCAGCGGATGACGTCCCGGGGCCCGTGGTGCTGGAGGAGGACGCGTTCGTCGAGGCGCTGTCGACGCTGGCTCGCACGAAGCGGCCGGATGTGGTGCCTCGCGAGGCCGCGCAGCGACTGCTGGCGATGGAGGAGCGCGGTGGCACTTACCTCTTCGACGTGCGCACGCGGAGGCTCACTCCGCTGGAAGCGGGAGCGCCGGAGGAGGTGTTCTCGGCCGAGGACGTGGAGCTGACGCGTCAGTACCTCCTGTGGTGTGAGCGGACGATGCGGGCCGGGGATTGCCTGCGGCTGTTCGGGGCGAGGCAGGTGGTGAGTGGAGATGCCCGCTTCACGTTGGCCCTGGCGCTGGCCCAGGGGGCGGTGTTGGAGGAGATGCTGGAGGGCTTCCGGGACATGGCGGACCCGGAGGCGATGCTCTCCTCGGTGATGTGGATGGGGACGATGTACCTGGTCTTGTGGACGGTGCCGGAGCCGCTGTCGAAGGGGCTGGCGGCGATGATGACGGCGACGCTGGTGGCCTACGTGGGGGTGGACACGTTCTGGGGGCTCGTCGTGGGCTTCCGGCGCTTGATGGAGCAGGTGGACCGGGCGCACTCATTCGACGAGTTGAGGGTGGCGGGTGAGGCGTACGGGAAGGTGATGGGGCGGAGTGCGGCGAGGGCCTTCGCGCTGCTCGCGACGCTGGCGGTGGGGAACACGGCGGCGGGGTTCGCGGGGAAGGTGCCAGGGCTGCCGGGGTCCGCCGGAGCATCAGTGAAGGCGGCGGGAGAGCTGGGCATCCGGCTGGGCGCGGTGGGGGAGCTTCAGACGGTGACGGTGTCGGGGGCGTCGGTGACGGCGGTGGTGGCTCCTGAGGCCCTGTCGATGCTGGCGCGAGGTCCCGAGGGCGCGGGAGCTGGGCGCGTGGAGGGGCATGACCATCACATCGCGTCGAACAAGTTCTGGAAGGACACGCGCAGTGGAGGCCCGTGGTCTCCCCGGTTCCAGCGACTCTTCGACCGGGCGGGCATGTCGCTGGACGACTCGGAGAACATCGTCCGCGTCCGGGGACACAAGGGACCGCATCCCGAGGCCTATCACCGCATCGTCTTGCGGCGACTGGACGCGGCGCTCGTGGACTGTCGCACGATGCAACAGTGTCGTGAGGTGCTGACAGTGGAGCTTCGGAGACTGGGGCAAGAAGTCGCGACCCCTGGGTCGGACCTCAACAAGCTGGTGACCCGTGAGCCGTGAACACGGGAGAATGCCGCCATGACCAGTCGGTACTTCGACCTCTCAGATGATGTTCGGATACGGGGCCGCTGGGAGCTGGGCGTCCCCACGGACATCTCGGGACGGGAGGTCGATGACCCCTGGATGTTCCGAAAGGGGCAGGCCGTCACCGCGCCAGGACACTTGATGCTCCCCGTGGAGCGCGAGGGCAAGGCGCTCGATTTCTCCCTCATCGGGTTCAGCACGCCCTTGGTCCATGCCCGGGTGGCTGCCGTGTTCGTGGAGTTGGCGGGCTCCGACGTGCAGGTGATGCCTGTCGAGATTCCGGGCCACGCGGATGGCTTTCGCATCCTGGTCGCCACCCGATTGCTCCCGTGCATCGACGAGGTCGCGAGCGAGCGGGTCGAGCGTTGGACCGCCGAGGATGGACGTCCCGAAAAGGTCGGGCAGTATCGGGATGTGCGTGGTCTGCGCATCGACCCTGCCCAAGTCGGTGACGCGAAGGTCTTCCGCCCGTGGGGCTGGTCAATCGCGCTCATTGTCTCGGAGGACATCAAACAGGCCCTGGAGCGCCTCGGCGCCACCGGCACGCACTTCATCGAGGTCTGAAGTCCTGTTCGTAAAGCGCGCCGTGAGGCGCCTCACGAAGCGCTCGCTCCCTCTGTCGCTTCGCTCGAAGTCTCCGAGCCCGAGACAACTCGCGAGTCTCAATCCACCCGGCGCTCCCTGGAATCCAGAGATGCAATCCGGCGCTGAGCCCCATATTGGCCAATGCTCAACACCTCATGGCCACCTGAGCACGGACGTGGGGCGGAGCGGCTGTTTCACGAGCGAGGAATGACGCCCACGTCGGGTGCGCGCGCTAGGCTCCGCTCTTGATATCGCGCGGGAGGTGCACCGCGCGGAGCCAGGGTGTGGCGGGGCTGCGACAAGGAGGCGAGTGAGTGACTGGGCCGTTGCTGGTGGTGGATGACGACGCGGACCTGCGCGAGGCGCTGGAAGAGGTCCTGCGCGACGCGGGCTACGAGGTGATGGGCGCCAGCAACGGCAAGCACGCACTCGATGTGCTCGGAGCCACCCGTGAACTCCCCATCCTGGTGCTGCTCGACATGATGATGCCCGTGCTGGATGGCGCCGGCTTCGCGCGAGCCATGCGACAGGTGCCCGAGTGGCGCGACATTCCCGTGCTCGTCTTCTCCGCGTCCGCCAACGCCCGTCAGGTCGCCGAGGAAATCGGCGCGTGCGGCCACCTGCGCAAACCCGTGGACGTGGACACGCTGCTGGACGCCGTACGCAAGCACCAGGCCGCGTGAGCCGTCCGCGACGTCTGCTCGCTCTCCGACATGCCGCCTCACTCAGGGCAGCCGAGCGCAATGCCCGTTTGACGCTTCGCGAGGGGTACTGGTAAGTGCCCACTTAACACGCAAGTTTCGACGGAGGTAGGATGCACACCAACGCGCTCACGCTGCTCATGATGCAGCTCATCGTCATCATCGGCGTGTCGAGATTGATAGGGCGTGGAACGCGCTGGTTGGGCCAGCCGCTGGTCATCGCGGAGGTGGTGGCGGGCATCGTCCTGGGCCCCTCGTTGCTCGGGTGGCTGGCGCCGGATTTGATGAACACGCTGTTCCCCACCGACTCGCTGCCCATCCTGAAGATGCTCAGCCAGGTGGGCCTGGTGTTGTTCATGTTCCTGATTGGCCTGGAACTGGACCCCAAGCTGTTGAAGGGACGCGGCCACGCGTCGGTGGCCATCAGCCACACCAGCATCATCGTGCCCTTCGCGCTGGGCGCGGTGGCGGCGGCGCTGTGGCTGTACAAGGACTTTTCGGACCCGAGCGTGCCCTTCTCGTCGTTCGTGCTCTTCATGGGCGTGGCGATGAGCATCACCGCCTTCCCGGTGCTCGCGCGCATCCTCACCGAGCGCGGCCTGTTGCAGTCGCGCATCGGCGCCATCGCGATTGCGTGCGCGGCGGTGGACGACGTCACGGCGTGGTGCCTGTTGGCCTTCGTGGTGTCCATCGTCCGCGCCTCGGACCTGGCGCAGGCGGGGCTCACCACCGTGTTCGCCATGGGCTACATCGCGTTCATGCTGCTGGCGGTCCGGCCCTTCCTCGCGCGGCTGGGCGCCCGGGTGGCCAGCCGCGAGGGCCTGACGCAGAACGTGGTCGCTGGCACGCTGCTGTTGCTCCTGGCGTCCGCGTGGGCCACGGAGCTCATCGGCATCCACGCCCTCTTCGGGGCCTTCCTCTTCGGCGCCGTCATCCCCAAGGAGGGCGGGCTGGCGGAGGCTCTCTCGGAGAAGCTGGAGGACGTGGCGGTGGTGCTGCTGTTGCCCGTCTTCTTCGCCTTCAGCGGCCTGCGCACCCAGATTGGTCTGCTCAACACGCCCGAGGCGTGGCTCACGTGTGGCGCCATCATCCTGCTGGCCTGCGTGGGCAAGTTCGGCGGCAGCGCGGTGGCGGCGCGGATGACGGGCATGCGGTGGCGCGAGGCGGGGGCCATCGGCATCCTGATGAACACGCGCGGGTTGATGGAGCTCATCGTCCTCAACCTGGGCCTGGACCTGGGCGTCATCTCGCCCACGCTGTTCACGATGATGGTGCTGATGGCGCTGGTGACGACGTTCATGACCACGCCGCTCCTGCAGTTGTTCTACCCGACGGAGGAGCTGGCCCGGGACAGGCTGGAGCTGGCCCCGCCCGCGACTCCCGGTTCGACGCCCTACACGGTGTTGATGTGTGTCTCCCATCAGCAGGCGGGCCCCGGGATGGCCAGTCTGGCCAAGGCCCTGGCGGGTGGAGAGGGCGCGCAGTTGCACGCGCTGCATCTGGTCCATCCAGAGCGCGTGTCGCTGCGTGGCGCGGAGTCCGAGCCCCGCGCCTCGGACCAGGACGTGGAGGGAGATGGCGCGCTCGCTCCGCTGCTGGGCCGGGCGAAGAGCCTGGGGCTGGCGGTGAGGCCGCTGTCCTTCGTGTCGACGGAGCCCGCGCAGGACATCCGCCGCACGGCGGAGGCGAAGCGCGCGGACCTGGTGCTGCTGGGCTGGCACAAGCCGCTGTTCAGCCAGACGGTGCTGGGCGGCACGGTGCACGAGGTGATGCAGGCCGCGTCCGGCACCGTGGCGGTGCTGGTGGACCGCGGCCTGTCGGACGTGAAGCGCGTGCTGGTGCCCTTCATCGGCAGCCGGCATGACCGCGCGGCGCTGAAGCTGGCGCGGCGGTTGATGCGGCAGTCCGGCGCGGAAATCACCGTGCTGCACGTGACGTCGCGCGAGAGCAACGGCGCGCGCGCGCAGGTGGACGAGCTGTTCCCGGCGGAGGAGGGCTCGGGCGTGCGGCTGAAGGTGGTCCAGCACGAGTCGCCCGAGGAGGCCGCGCTGGAGGAGGCCCGCCACGGTGGCCATGACCTGGTGGTGGTGGGCGTGGGCGCGCCGTGGGGCCTGGAGGACCGGGTGTTCGGCCTCCAGCGCGAGCGCATCGTCCGTGACGCGCCGGGCTCGCTGCTGGTGGTGCACGAGTCGGAGCCGGTGGTGGAGGCCATCGCCACGCCCCAGGCCGCCGCCTCCGCGGTGGCCTCGAGGAGCTGAGCGACATGCACCTGGGTGCGACGCTGCGGTTGCTGCGGGTGGACGCGGGCCTGTCCTTGCGGGACATGGCCCGCCGCATCGGCGTGTCGAGCGCGTACCTCAGCCGGGTGGAGCACGGCGTGGACGCGCCGCCCACGGCGGAGCGACTGACGGCGATTGCTCGCGAGCTGGACGTGCCCCCCGCGTTGCTGATGGACGTGGCGAACCGGATGAGCCCCTACGTCTCCGATTACCTGGAGGACGTGCCGGGCGCCGGGACGCTCTTCCTGGAGCTGGCGCGGCGTCGCCTGTCGGGGACGCAGTTGGCCCGGGTGCGCGACTTCCTGGACGTGGAGTTCCCCGTGAGAGGGGGCCACTCGGACGCGCCGGTGCCGGCGCTGGCGCCGCTCCTGGCGCCGGAGCGGGTGGTGCTCCAGCTCTCCTGCGGCGGCTGGGAGGATGTGCTGGACGTGGTGGCGGGGCGACTGGCGGCGACGCTGCCCGGCGTGGACGCGGCGCGGCTGGTGGAGGGGCTGCGCCAGCGCGACAGCGAGTCCTCGTGCGCGGTGGGCGGCGAGGTGGCCGTGCCCCACGTCTTCCTGCAGGGCGCCGCGCCCGTGGCCGCGCTGGTGACGCTGGCGAAGGGGTTGAAGGTGGACACCCCGGACGGCCGGCCGCTGCGGCTGGTGGTGGCGGCGGTGGACGGCGAGCGGGGCCGCGTGCGGCTGACGCGCATGGCCCACGTGGCCCGGCTGGCGGCGCGCGGGCTGGCGGAGCGGCTCGACGAGTGCCGGCAGCCCGGACAGGTGCTCGCGGTGCTGGAGGAATTGGAAGCGCTGCGCTGACCCGAGGGCCTCAGTCGGCGCGCCGCGTCCAGTTCACCCAGTCCCCCAGCTCGCGGTAGCCCAGCTTGCGGTACACGCTCCGGCCCTGCTCGGTGGCCTGGAGCACGGAGGCCGAAAGGCCGCGTTCCCGAGCGCCCGTGAGCAGCCCTCGCATCACCTCCGCGGCCAGCCCGCGTCCCCGCGCCTCTGGCAGCGTGACGACCATGTACACCCCGGCGGTGTCCTCCACGTCCAGCGCGAAGCCGCACGCCAGGGCCCGGGCCCCCTCGCGCGCCACCAGCGTGTGCACGGGGAGCCGCGGCGGCTGTCTCCACACCGTGAGGATGTCGTCCCACTTCCCCCAGACGCGGATGTTGAGCTCCACCATCTCGTCCTGCGTCTCGGGCTCCACCAGGGGGAACGAGGGCTTGAGGTCCGGCGTGTCCGCCAGGGCCAGTCCCATGGCCGGGATTCGCGAGTCGGGCTGGTAGCCGGCGGCGCCCAGCACACGGGCGCCCTCGTCGTCCCCGGGCAGCACCGCCACGCGCCAGGCGGGGATGTCCAGGCCCCGGTAGAAGGCCTCCAGGGCGGGGAGTCCCTCGACGAGCGCCTGGGGCGTCCGGAAGTACGCCTGCTGGAAGTGGGCCTCGGCGGGGTACTCGGGCAGGGCGAAGGCATCCATGCCCGGGGCGCTCCCGTGGCGCAGCAGTCCGCGCTCCCGCTGGAGGTGCTTGAAGGCGATGACGTTGGTGAGAAGTCGGTCGTTCAGTTCGGCATCGGTCATGGCGCGGGTCCATCGTAGGTGGCGCACGCCGGACGGCGAACAACGGCCTGCTCAAAACCGCGCGCGAGCCCTCCAGGACGGCTAGGGTGCGCTGGCACTCATGAGCAGCCCGCGCTTCTACGCCTTCGACCCTCGCGCCACTCGAATCGGCCTCTTCCTGGGCGCCTGTGTCCTGGCGGTGCTGACCGCCTGGGCCCTGGCCAATGCCCGGGACGGAGGGGGCATCCAGGAGATGGCCCGCGCGGGTGTCACGGCGGGCCTGATGTTCGCCTTCCTCGTGGCCATCCACCGCCTGCGACCCCGTGCCGGCTGGGGCATCTCATTGGACACGCGAGGCGTCCGCGTGGCCCGCCCCTTCAGCTCCCGCGAGCTGGAGCTGCACTGGGGGCAGATTGATTCCGTGCGCCGGCTCGGCAGGAGGGGGAACGTGCTCGGTTTGTTCTTGAAGGAGGAGGGAAGGGTGCTCGTCACCCGGCATCTCTTCGCCCGCAAGGCTGTTTTCGAGGAGTTGATCTCGGCGCTGGAGGATCGCCTCCCGCCGTCCCGATTCGACGCCTGACCCCCCGGTTTCCGCAGGCCGCCTCCCTGAGGGGCGGCCAAGCGATTTTCACGAATATTTACGCAGCTTTGCGCGGGCTCGTTACTCTTGTTCAGTGTGCCTCGAGATGGTAGGCACAGCCCTGTTGCAAGGCTCCTTTTTCCAAGGACAGCATCACATGGAAAAGACCCCCGCTACCGGTGCCTCGGTCGCTCCCCTGCCCATGGAGTATGGGACCGATAGCATCACCAAGCTCGAGGGCCTGGAAGCGGTCCGCAAGCGCCCCGGCATGTACATCGGCGACACGATGACCTACGGGCTCCACAAGCTCGTCTACGAGGTCGTCGACAACGCCGTGGACGAGGCGCTCGCGGGCCACTGCACGGACATCGAGGTCATCATCCACGTGGACGGCTCGCTGAGCGTCCAGGACAACGGGCGCGGCATCCCCGTGGGTCCTCACCCGGACCCCAAGTTCAAGGGCAAGGACACGCTGGAAGTGGTCCTCACGGAGCTGCACGCCGGCAGCAAGTTCGGCAACGGGGCCTACAAGGTCTCCGGCGGCTTGCACGGCGTGGGCGTCACCTGCGTGAACTTCCTGTCGGAGTGGTTCAAGGTCCGCGTCCAGCGCGCCGGCAAGGTGTACGAGCAGTCCTACGCCCGAGGCGTTCCCAACTCGCACCCGCAGGAGGTCGGCACCACCGACAAGCGCGGGACGATGGTGGCGTTCAAGCCCGACACCACCGTGATGGAGACGGTGGACTTCAACTTCGAGACGCTCAGCCAGCGCCTGCGCGAGCTGGCGTTCCTCAACGCGGGGCTGCACATCGTCATCCGCGACGAGCGCACGAACAAGGAGCACGACTTCAAGTTCGAAGGCGGCATCTCCTCGTTCGTGGAGTACCTCAACAAGTCGAAGCAGGTGCTCCACGACAAGCCCATCTCCTTCTCGGGAGACAAGGACGGCGTGGCGCTCGAGCTGGCGATGCAGTGGAACGACGGCTACGACGAGCGCGTCTACACCTTCGCCAACAACATCAACACCCAGGATGGTGGCAGCCACCTGTCCGGCTTCAAGGCGGGCCTGACGCGCACGCTCAACAGCTACGCGGAGAAGAGTGGCATCTGGAAGGACCTCAAGGAGACGCCCACGGGTGAGGACGCCCGCGAGGGCCTGTCCGCCGTCATCTCCGTCAAGGTGTCCAACCCCCAGTTCGAGGGCCAGACGAAGACGAAGCTGGGCAACAGCGAGGTGAAGGGCCTGGTCGAGCAGATGGTGAACGAAATGCTCGGCACCTTCCTGGAAGAGACGCCGCTCATCGGCAAGAAGATCGTCGCGAAGATTGGCGATGCCTGTCGGGCGCGCCTCGCGGCTCGCAAGGCGCGCGAGACGGTGCGCCGCAAGGGCGTGCTGGACGGTGGTGGGCTTCCGGGCAAGCTCGCGGACTGCCAGAGCAGGGATCCGCACGAGAGCGAGCTGTACATCGTCGAGGGTGACTCCGCAGGTGGCTCCGCGAAGCAGGGACGGGACCGGCGCAACCAGGCCATCCTCCCCTTGCGCGGCAAGATTCTGAACGTGGAGAAGGCGCGCTTCGAGAAGATGCTGACGAGCGCCGAAATCGTCACGCTCATCACCGCGTTGGGCACGGGCATTGGTCCGGAGGACTACAACCCGGAGAAGGCGCGCTACCACCGCATCATCCTGATGACGGACGCCGACGTGGACGGCAGCCACATCCGCACGCTGCTGCTCACGTTCTTCTTCCGGCAGATGCCGGAGCTGCTCCAGAAGGGCTTCCTCTACATCGCGCAGCCGCCGCTCTACAAAGTCACGCGCAACAAGAAGGACAAGTACGTCAAGGACCAGCGCGCGCTGGACGAGTACCTGCTGGGCATCGCCACGGAGCACGGGCGGGTGCTGACGCCTTCGGGCGAGGTGGGTGGCGCGGACCTGAAGGCCCTCCTGGAGAAGGTGATTACCTACGAGGAGCGGCTGGAGAAGCAGGCGAAGCGGCGCGACGCGCGGGTGGTGGACGCGGTGGTGCAGGGCGCGCGGCTGACGGCGGAGATGCTGGCGGACGACGAGGCGCTGGCGGTGGCGGTGAAGGGTGCTCACTCGGAGTTCGAGCGGCGCATGCCGGACGTGCTGGGCCGGGTGAAGTACGAGGTGGAGACGGACCCCGAGCACCAGACGAAGCGGCTGGTGTTCCGCACGGACGTGAATGGCGCGATGCGGTCGACGGTGTTCGACCACACCTTCCTGTCGTCTCCGGAGTACCAGGAGTTGGTGTCGCTGCGGGATTCCTTCAAGTCGCTGGGTGACGCGCCCTACCGGGTGAAGGTGGACGCCGGCCACGTGACGGCGTTCTCCGTGCAGGAGGTCCACGCGGCGCTGCGCAAGGACGCGCAGAAGGGCCTGGGGATGCAGCGCTACAAGGGTCTGGGCGAGATGAACCCGGAGCAGCTCTGGGACACGACGATGAATCCGCTCACGCGCACGCTGCTGCAGGTGCGGGTGGAGGACGCGGTGGAGAGCGACGAAATCTTCTCGCTGCTGATGGGCGAGGCGGTGGAGCCGCGCCGCGAGTTCATCGAGCGCAACGCGCTGGACGTGCAGAACCTGGACATCTGAGTCCTTGAGTTCGTCGGGCTCGCGGGCCTGATGGACGACGAAGTGACGGGGCGCGGCGCCGATTCAGGCACCGCGCCCCGTGTCGTTTCAGGGGCTGGGGCAGCGCGCTCGCTAGCGGGCCGAGAACGAGGCCTGGGACTTAGCGCCCGCCACCACCCGGGCCACCGCGCGGCGGCGGGCCACCGGGGCGCTTGCCGCCGAAGCCACCGTCGCCAGGGCCCATGGGCCGCGAGGGCAGGTCGAGGGTCTCGCCGTCGAGCGTGGCCTGTCCACACTCAGGGCCGAAGACCAGCGTGTGCGTGGTCCCATCGGCGAGGGTGCGCTCCTGCGTGCCGGCGATGGGCCACGCGCAGACGGAGGGCGGCACGCGCACGATGCCGGATTGCGTGACGGTGGAAACGCTGCCGTCCGCGAGCGTCGCGGTGAGTGTGCCGTGGCTGGTCCTCGTGGGCGCGGCGGCGTCCGGGTCGAACGTCTCCTCCAGCGTGCCCGAGAGGTGGACGCTGTCCACCACGGTGCCCTGGGCATCCAGGTTCGTGCGAGTCGTGTCGAAGGTGACGGTGCGGCTGAGCGTCTGCGCGCCGGGCACTCGCACGGAGACGGAGGCGATGCTGCCCGTCATCTTCGTGCTCTGGCCGTCCGTCGCCGTATGCGTGATGTCGTGCGTGGACTGTTGCTCGAAGCGCAGCGGCGCGTTCTCCGCACACTCTTCCTCGGAGGTGATGGCCGTCACCACGTCGACCGAGCCGGATGACACGATGCCAGTGCCTTCCCCGCGCGGGCCCTCTCCGGACGGCGGCTGCGATGTCGGAGTTTCACTGTCGGGAGGAGGCTGGGGGCGGTCCCATCCGCAGCCCCCACGGCCCCGGGTCCGAGCCTGGCAGTCCGTCCAGGAGAGGTGCAGCTCCGAGGGGAAGCTCTGGCCGCAGACCTCCACCTTCGCCGTCTCCGGCTCCGAGTCGCACTGATAGCCCTCGTGCTCCCAGCGGCGGACCTCCAGCGGGAGTCCCTCCAGGAAGCGGGACCCGAGGGGGACGTCCGCGGACTGCGCCTCTCCCACGGCCGATGCCACGGCGAGCTGGGATTGCTGCTCGGTGATGCCTGGGTCCTTCTCCGCGCCACAGCCCACGCCAAACAGCGCCGTCGCCAGCAAACCTGCCTTGAGCTTCATGGATGTGTACTCCCCGAGAGACACTTCGGGGCGCGTGGCCGGCCCTGCGCCCAGCCTTCAAGGTAGGGGGCAAACCTTGAGGAGTTCTTAAGCACCCGTTGACGCGCGCCGTCTCCCCGAGGGACGCAGAGGGCATGTACATCCCTCGCCACTTCGAGGAACGGGACGCACAGCGCCTCCTGGAGTTGATGACGCGACACTCCTTCGCCACGTTGGTGACGGTGGGAGAGGACGGAGCGCCTTTCGCCACGCACCTGCCCTTCCTCACGGAACGGGATGAAGCGGGAGCGCTTCGGCTGCTCGCGCACATGGCGTTGCCCAATCCGCAGTGGCGCGCCTTCACCGCCGAGCGGGACGCGCTCGTCATCTTCCAGGGCCCGCACGCCTACGTGTCGCCCACCTGGTATGCGACGACGCCCCAGGTGCCGACGTGGAACTACGCCACGGTGCATGCGTATGGACGGCCCAAGGTCATCGACGCGGGTGACGAGGTGCTGCGCATCCTCCGCGAGACGGCGGCGCGCTACGAGTCTGGCAACGAGCGGCCATGGACTCTGGAGCAGTCGGAGGAGTACGTGAACCGGCTGGTGGGTGGAATCGTGGCGTTCGAGCTGCGCGTGACGCGGCTGGAGGGCAAGTTCAAGCTCAGCCAGAACAAGGGTGAGGCGGACCGCAAGGCGGTCATCGCGGCGCTGGAGCGCAGTCCCTTCGCGGGGGATGCCGAGCTCGCGGTGCTGATGCGTGCGCGTGAGGACGCTGGATAGACTCGTGGGCCCGGTGCCCTCCTCGGCTCCGCGCCCACGTGCCTTTCCCGTCTTGTCGAGCCGGGCCGGCGTACGTCGCGGCCCCCGCTAGCCCTTACGGCGGGAAGCTGTCATCCCGTTGCCCCCTCGTTCGCCGGGCGGCGACTTCCCGCACGGCTCCCTGCTTCTCGGGGCCTGGCTTGTTGGCGACTTGTGCTGACGCCATCGCGAAGCCTCCGATGAAGAGGTCGACACCTCGAAATTAGGCACCCCGAAGCGCGCGAGGTCGTGCCCTCCAGGCATGGCTCCCGCGTAGGCTCGGAGGACGAGCGGACTGCAGAAGGCCTGGTTGTCCGTCTACTCTTAGAGAGCAAAGACGCACAGTGCGCCATGCGAGACACTGGGACTTTCGTCCCGGAGCGGGGCGCCGTGCGTGGCACTGCGAGAGGTGGCCGCGTGCGCACCTGTGCGGGGCGGTGGATGCGCCGCATGCGAATGACTGGCGCTTGCGCACCTGCGTTAGGCAGCGGATGCGCGGCATGTGAGTGACTGGGACTTGCGCACCCGAGCGGAGCGGTCGAGGCGCGGCATGCGGGTGATTGGGGCTCGCGCACCTGTACGGGACAGCCGAGGTGCGGCATGTGAGTGACTGCATCTCGCGTGCACTGGACGGGGCGCGATGTGCTGCAACGCACTCGTGCGCGCCGTAGCAGGCCAACTCTACGTGGCGAAGAGGTTCATGCGCGGGGGGATGAGCGTCGCCCGCGCCGCGCCGTACCGTGCGTCAGCGCTCCGAACGTCGCGAACCGCGAAGCACCGCGGCCCGTTCCTTCCGCGACAGCGTGGTCGCATCCACGATGTCCACTTCGAGCGCGCCCTGGTTGTCACTCCGCTTCGAGTCAGGGAAGAAGCAGCGCAGGTCCTCGGTGTCGGTGACCTGGTAGCGCTTGCCCGTCTCGAGCATCCGGTGCGAGGTGCGGACGGAGGACGGCGAAGTGCCGCGCTCGATGCACAGCACCTGTCGCACGCGACCGTTGGCGCCCGAGCGCAGCTCCGCGAAGTCGTCCCGCACGGTGAACAGGTAGGTAGAGCGCGGGTTGAGTCCGCGCAGCACGACCTGGTGCTCGGGCTTGAGCTGCACCGCGTGCTCCTTCGCCTCGAAGGCGAGCGAGCGCGGCGGCACGTAGGCGGACTGGCGGATGACGACGCGGATGCTGCCGGTGTTGTCCTCCGGCCCGTTGTCGTCCACCGCGAACACATGCAGCTTCCGAGCGTTCTTGATGGTGCGCGTGGAAGCGCTCAGCAGACCGAAGCTGCCATCCACGGGACCGTCGCCCTCGGCGAAGTAGACCAGCGTCCCGGAAGCGGTCCCCCGGCCCTCGGCCAGTGAAGCGGTGCCCTGCGTCCACACTGAATACGAGGTGCCCGGATTCAGGTCGATGGTGGCCGTCGCGTACTCGGGGATGGGCGCCGCGTTGTACATGGGCCGCAGCACCAGCAGCCGCGTGGGGTAGTCCACCTCATGCAACTCTCGCAGCGCCGCGCTTGGCTCCTTGGGGTCCACCAGCGGCTGTGGATCCTCATCGTCGTCGGTCGTCGTGCCCGTCGCCGTCGCCGCCACCACCACCGGGTCGACCTTCACCGGAATGCCGCCGTCGTCCGGGGCCGTCGCCACGACGGGCTGGGCCTCGCCCACGGGCTTCGGGTCCACGGGCTTTGCCTCCACGGGCGCGGCCACGACAGGCGGCGCATCCGTGGGCGGAGGCGTAGCGAGGAGCTGAAGCTCCGCGTTCATCGGCTCCATCATCATCGACGTCGGCGTGAAGCGCCGCGTCCAGGCGAGATGTCCCGGCAGCGTGAGCACCAGGGTGTTGGCCTCGCCCACGAGGACACCCTCCACCATGAGAGGTGTCTTGCCGACGACGTCGCGGCCGTTGAGCTTCACCTTGGCGCCCGCGGGCTTGGAGGTGACCCACAGCGTGGCGCTGTTCGACGCCGAGGTGTCGGGCGCGTCCGACTTGATGACGAAGTGGTAGAAGAGCGCGATGAACAGCATGACGATGGCCGAGCCGAAGACGTAGAGCGTCATCTGCTTCACGGCCTTCTGCTGCTTCGCGACGCGCTCGGCTTCTTCCCGCGCCAGCGCCTCGCGCGCTTCGTCCACCGAGGTGCGGTAGCCCGTGCCCGTGTACGTCCGGGCCACGCTGGAGACTCCCGCGGGCTGCGTCGTCATGGACTGGCCGGTGACGGCGGGCGTCTCCACGGGCGTGTCCAACGGAGCGGCCAACGTGGCCAGCGCGGCGGGCACGACGGTGGGCATCATCGTCTTGATGATGTCACTCGAGTCCGTGTCCGGCTCCTCCGGCAACTCCGGCACGGGAGGTCCGGGGCGCTCGCTCGTCACGGGCCTGCGGCCAGCGCCCGTGCTCTCCACTCGGGGCATTCCGGTGTTCGTCGCGCGGCGGATGCTTCCCGCGCTCGTCACCTTGCGCATCCCCGGACTGCTGCCGGCGGGCCGACGAGCGCCGTCGCTCGGGGGCTTCGCACCGCTGTCACTGCCCGGCTTGGAGCGCAGGCCCGGACTGGAGGCGCGCGGACTGCTGCCGACCTGGCCACTGCCGGAGGACAGCGGCCGGGCGCGGCCCGCGGAGGGCTCCACCGTGCCCAACTGCCACTGCGAAATCTGCTCCTTGAAGGCGGTGGACACCTCCGCCTTGCGGCCCTCCGCGATCAGCTCCTCGGCGAAGAGGTAGGCCATGAGCTGCGACAGCAGCGCGGGCGTGAAACGCGGGTTGTCGCGGTAGAGCAGCTCCACCAGCGCCTCGCTCAGCTCCTTCGCCGTCTGGTAGCGCGACTCGCGCTCCATGGCCATCGCGTGAGAGATGACCGTCTCGAGGTCCGGGCTCACCGACGGGTTGTTCGCCGACGGAGGCAGACAGTCGCCCGTGAGGATGCGTGGCAGGACGGTGACGAACTCGCCCTCATAGGGACGCTTGCCGCACACCATCTCGTAGAGGACCACGCCCGCCGCGTACACGTCCGTGCGGGCGTCCAAATCCTGCCGGCCCTGCGCCTGCTCTGGGGAGAAGTACGGGTACTTGCCCTTGAGCGTGCCCGGCGACGTCTTCGCCTCCACCGCGCTGGTGGCCTTGGCGATGCCGAAGTCGATGACCTTGATTTCACCTTCGTACGAGATGAGGACGTTGTCCGGAGAGACGTCCCGGTGCACCAGCCCCATCTCCACGTTGTCCTCGCCCACGTGCCGGTGCGCGTAGTCCAGGCCGTCGCACAGCTTGCTCCCCACGTGCAGCGCCAGGGCCTCGGGGAAGCACGTCATTCCCGCGCGCGCCGCTCGACGCAGGACCTTGGAGAGCGGCTGGCCCTGCACCAGCTCCATGGCGATGAAGTACTGGCCGTCCACCTCGCCGAAGTCGAACACCTGGGCGATGTTGCTGTGGCTCATGCTGGCCACCAGCCGCGCCTCGCCGATGAACATCTCGACGAAGTCCGTGTCGTCCACGAAGTGGGGGAGGATCTGCTTGATGACGCAGGGCTTCGTGACGCCCGCCGCTCCGGTCATCCGGGCGCGGTAGGTCACGGCCATGCCTCCCGCGGCAATCTTCGAAAGAAGGACGTATTTGCCGAATTGCTGGGGAGTCGGTTCCGCCACGATTACAAGGCCAGTTCAGGACGTTGTGAGACATCGAGCATACTCTTGTTCTACTGAAAGTCCCGGAACGGGCTCGCGTCGCACGCGAAGTTTTCCGTGGGATGGTTGGATCTGCCGGGTGATCCACGCCCCAGGGCTCGAATCCCGCCCATTCAAAGAGGCCGCGTCGCTCTCGGACTGAGGGCCATCACTTCTCAGAATGATTCGTCGAGGGGATGGATAATCCGGGGTCCGGGAGAATGTCGTGAAGTCTCCCAGTGATTCCAATGGGTTGTGATTCAACGGAGGCGCCTTCACGCTCCGACTGTCAGCTCACTTCACATTTCTTCACGCAGGTCCGTGCTGCGGAAGGCCGGGGGGCGGTTATGTAGGCCGGCACGGCCCAGGCCGTTGGATGAGGGCGGTCTGGCTCTCTCCAGAGAAACGAGGCGAAGCCCATGGTGTCCGAGCTGTCCCCCCGCTCGTGGCCCCTTGCCGTGGCGGTGGTGGGTGCGTTCCTCGTCCTTCCCGTCCGAGCCCTGGCCCAGGACGCGGAGGCGGAGCCGCTGACGGCGTTTGATCTGCTTGCCCGGAGCCCCCAACTGGGTGGGACGGACATCCCGAGGGACCTGCCGGGTCGCGCGACGGTGGGCGCGCCGAGGCGACCCCGGATGCCCGACGCCATGGTGCCCATGCCCGACCTGGGGAGGCAGTCGCCGCTTCCCGCGCCGGAGCTGCTGCGCGTGGAGTCATCCGTGCCGAGCCCCTCGTCGGAGCTCCTGGCGCCCGCCTCGGTCGAAGCCGCGGCGGGTGTGTCCGAGGTGCCGATGGGACTGCCCGCGCCGCTGACGCCGCAAGGCCGTCCCGACAGCACTCTGTCCCCGCTGCCCGCGTCGACGACGGCGCTGCTGGATGCGTCCCGCTCGTTCCAGGTGGTGCCCGCGGCGGTGGCGGTGGTGCCGGGGTTGTTGTTCCACGGACTCGCGCCGGCGCTGGCGGGAGACGGGCACACGGCGAAGCGGCTCTTCGCGATGGAGGGCGCGGGGCTGGGGCTCATCGCGCTGGGCGGAGTGCCCATCGCGCTCACGGGGGCGTCGCGGCGCACCATCGCTCCGCTGTACGCGGTGACGTTGGCGGGCTTCAGCGTGTTCGGCATCTCCGCGCTCGCCAATCTCTACTCGGTGGCGTCACCGGCGTTCGACCCGGGAGTGCCCGCGTCCTCGTTGCCTCCGCTGGAGTTCGAGATGGGCTACCAGTACGTGAGCGACACCTCGTTCGACTACGACCACTTCGTGTCGCTGGGCGCGGTGGCCCGCTTCGAGGAGGTGAAGCTGGAGGCCATCGCTCGACTGGCCCCGGACGAAGGCAACACACAGGTGCGGCTGGGCGGTGCGTATCGACTGCTCGGAGAGCCGGAGCGTCGGCGGGCGGGCTCGGATGGCTCGTCGCTGGACGCGGAGCTGTTCGGCCTGTTCCATCGCTTCCCCACGGAGGGCTTCACCGTCGTCGGTGGCGACATGGGTTTCCGAGGCCGCTACGCCATGTCGCGGGTGAGTCCGTCCCTGGCCGGCTCCTTCGCGGAGGCGAGCATCGGCATGGCGCTCCAGGGCTACAGCTATCCGGGCCCGGTGAGTGACGGGAACCTGCACTCGCAGCTGCTCTTCAGCTTTGGCTATGGCGTGTGGCTGGGGCGCGGCGGTGGGCCGTTCAAGGGCGAGGCGATGCTCTTCTATGACCACCGCAAGGACGGCTTCGCGGGCGGGCTGCGCACGCTGGGCGGAGGCGTGGTGGGCAACTTCGGGCTCCGGGGGCGCGCGCTCCTGACCGAGACGTGGGGCGTCGCCGCGGAGTTTCAAGCGGGTGGCGCGCTCGTGGGGCGGCTGTCCCTCATCTATGCGCTGGGAGGTGAGTCATGAGTCGCATCGGTGCCATGGGCGTGCTGTCGGCGCTGCTGATGACGGGGTGCCTGCGGCCCGCGGAGAACCGCGCGGTGCGTGACTCCAAGGTGGGCCGCGCCGAGGGTGGCGGACTGTCGCTGGAGGTGGCGGACGGGCTCGCGGCGGTGCGGAGTGTCGGCTCGGGCGAGGTGACGCTGTGGGGCAATGCCCCGGTCTTCACGGCGCGGGCGACGCTGGACGCGGAGTCGACGTCGGACTGGGTCCTCACGGTGCGCAACGCGATGCCAGACGCGGAGCTGCTCGCGGAATTGGAGGACGGCGAGGTGCTGGCGGTGGAGCCGGTGCCGCAGGCGCTTCCCACGGTGAAGGCGTGGCGCGTGGGACTGCGTCCGGGCGCGGTGGCCAGGCTTCGAGTCGCGCCTCCGGGGTGGGACTCCACGGCGCCCTTCCGCTTCGCGGCGCTGGCGGACGTGCAGGAGGCATTGCCTCGCGTGGGAGACGTCTACGCGCGGCTGGTGAAGGATGACTCGCTGCGCTTCATCCTGTTCGCGGGAGACCTGACGGAGAACGGCACGCGCGAGCAACTGCTGGAGTTCCAGGAGCGCCTGGAGGCGGGCTCGCGCATTCCGCTGTACGCGACGCTGGGCAACCACGAGACCTTCTCGAAGGACGCGGAGGAGTACACGACGCTCGTGGGGCGCGGCAGCCAGAGCTTCGTGTTCCAGGGCGTGCGCTTCACGGTGGTGGACTCGAGCAACGGCACGCTGGACCCCATCGTGGAGGAGCAGCTCGACGGGTGGCTGGCGTCGTCGCGACAGGGCACGCACGTGGTGGCGATGCACGTGCCGCCGCAGGACCCCGTGGGCCTGCGGGGCGGCGGCTTCGCGAACCGGGGCGAGTCGGCGGGGCTGGTGGGAAAGCTCGCGCGCGAGGGCGTGGACCTCACGCTCTACGGACACATCCACTCGTATTACTCCTTCACCAACGCGGGCATCCCCGCGTTCATCTCCGGGGGCGGCGGCGCGATTCCGGAGACGTTCGACGGAGTGGGGCGGCACTATCTCGCGGTGGACATCGGCGCGAACGAGGGGCTGCGCGAGGCGTCCCTGGTCCGCGTGGACTGAGGCCCGAAGCGCTGGCACTGAACGAAGCGTCAGCCGGCGGTGTGTGGGAGAAAACGCGGACGGGGCCGACTTTCCGGCCCGGCAGCGTACCCTCTTGATCTGACACTGAACACGTGAGCAGATGTCTCCCCCATCGCGAGGAGCCAGGAGGCCCGCCATGTTCGATTCGAACGACAACGACCCTATTTCCCCGGCGCTGCGTGCGCTGCTGGAGCTGTTCACCACGGAGCTGGCGGAGGTGCGCTTCCCGGACATGAGCGGGGAGGTGCTGGAGGACGCGGCGGCGCAGGTGAGGGTGAAGGCGGAAGCGGTGGCGAAGGCGCAGGCGGTGCTGGAGGCCGCGCGGCAGTCGCTCCACGAGAGCCAGGACGCGTTGCTCCAGAAGGGCCAGCGCGCGCTGGCGTACGCGCGGGTGTTCTCCGAGGAGAACCCGGAGCTGAACACGAAGCTGGACTCCATCCACCTGCCGCGTCCGGTGCGCAAGGGCGCGAAGGTGGAGGGTGTCGCGGTGGAGCCGGTGGCCGCGCAGCACGGCAACGAGGAGAACGCGCCGAAGCGCCGGGGTCGTCCGCCCAAGGTGCGTCCGTCCGCGGGTGCGTCCCTGTTCGCGGAAGGCGCCACGGCGGAAGCGCTGGCCGTCGCGCACGAAGGCAACGGCGTGCTGCCCACGGCGTGATGCGCTTGCCTTTAGGGGCCTCCTGAAAAAGCCGAGGCCCGGACGCGAAGCCTCCCCGGAGCCCCCCTCCGGTAGAGACCCGCGGCCGGGCCACGGTGCCGGTCCGCTCCGAGGGCAGCCACGGAGCGGACCGGTTTCAAGCGAGGTGACTCAGTTCTCCGGGAACGCCGTCCAGCCCGCCAGCCAGTTGGTGGTGCCCACCGCGCCGACGAAGCGCGCGCTGGTGTCGAAGCCCGCGCCCGGCGCGGCCGCGTTGTCCGGGTTCAGCAGGGGCGAGCCCGTGCGCGGCGCGAAGTTGGGCGCCGTCAGGTTCGTCGCGTCGGTGAGCTGCGGGTCCTGCGTCTTCACGCCGTTGGCCGCGACCAGGATTCGCTCCGCCTCGTTGAAGCGGCTGACGTCCGCGTCCACCGTCACGCCACCCTCCACCTTCGGGTTCGGCGCGAAGGGGATGGTGTCGTTCAGGTTGGCGTTGTCGAAGAAGAAGGTGTTGCGGATGGACAGCCGAGGGTCGGCCGACTCCTCGGTGAAGAGCGCCGCGGAGGCGGTGCCGTCCACGTCCACGGCCTGGTCCTTGAAGTAGGCGACGACGGCGTTGCGCAGCCGGATGCCCGCGCCGGTGTTGAACACCAGGCCCTCCTGCGAGGGGTTGCCACCCGGGTCCGCGTTGGAGCCGATGAAGCTGGCGTTCCAGATTTCGGGGATGGAGATGGGCTCCTGCGTGGCCGTCGTCTTGTGGCTGGAGGCCTCGATGGCGCGGTCGCCCACGCGAGGGCTCTGCTGCACGACGAGGAACTGGACCTTGCCGGTGTAGCCCAGGTCGTAGTCCAGCGCGTCATCATCCGCCTGGGTGATGACGATGTGCTTGAGCGGCGCGGTGCCGCCGAACATCTCGATGCCGTCGTCCAGGCCCTTGTGGACCTGCACGTAGTCGATGTCCGTCCCCGTGCCGCAGCCGCCCACGGTGAGGCCGTTGAGCTCGTTGTTGGGCGCCAGCTCGAAGCCGGCGAACTCGATGCGCGCGTACTTCAGCGTGCCGCAGCTGTGCGCGTCGTCCGTGCCGCCGTACTTCGTCTGGTCATTGCCGCTGGTGGAGAAGAACCCCTCGATGGTCGTCTCGCCGCCGGACACGTTCAGCTTCGCGCGACCGAGCAGCACCACGCCGCCCCAGTTGCCCGGCTCGCGCTGACCGGCCGCCTTGGAGGACGTGAAGACGATGGGCTTCTCCGCGGTGCCCACCGCGTTGATGCGCGCGTTACGGGTGATGATGAGCGCGCTGCCCTGCTCACCCTTGACGATGGCGCCCGCCTCGATGTTCAGCGTGCCGCTGTTGACGAAGACGTACTTCTTGAGGACGTAGGTGTTGCCCGTCTTCCAGGTCGTGTCCGCGGTGATGTCCTGCGCCACTTCCACCGTCTCGGCATCGGGCGGCGGGGGGGGCTGGTCAATCGGGTCCTTCTTGTCGTCGTCGCCGCAGCCAGTGCCAATGACAAGGCTGGACAGGATGAAGAGGGAGGCAAACAAGCGCTTCATGGCGAGACTTCCTTTCGGGAGGGAAACTACAGGCAGAGGCCGAGCGACGCGGAGAACGCGAGGCCCGGGCGGTACTGGACCAGGGCGATGTCGCCCTGCTGGAAGGTGATGCGGGAGTTGAGGAGGTTGGACGCGGTCAGCTTGAGCTGCATGGCCTCGGTGAGCTTCTGGGTGACGGCCAGGTCCATGCGGTGGAACGGCTGCTCGTAGACGTCGGGCAGGTTGTCGGTGCCCACTTCGTTGATGCGGCGGCCGTAGACGTTGTAGAGCAGCGCCACTTCCGTGCCGCTCTGGGGCCGCTCGTAGCCGAGGTTGACGTTGACGACGTAGGGCGACTGGCCCTGCATCGGACGCTCTGCGTTGGTCTGCAGGCCCTGCAGCGAGCCCAGGTCGATGTTCGACTGGATGAGCGTGAGGTTGACGCCCACCTTGAACGGTTGGAGCGCCGGGGTGACGCGGCCCAGCGAGGTGCGCGCCTCTAGCTCCAGGCCGTAGGTGTTCGCCGCCGGCGTGTTCTCGAAGTTCATGTCGCCGGCGCCCGCGGAGTTGACGACGCGCTCGATGGGATTCAGGAAGCGCTTGTAGAAGACGCTCGCGGCGAGCACCTCGTTGTCCCCGGTGAACCACTCGACGCGGGCGTCCGCGTTGTGGATGCGCGTCTGCACCAGGGCCGGGTTGCCGGAGACGTTCCGGCGGCGCACGAAGTCGTAGAAGGTGAAGGGCGCCAGCTCGCGGAAGGTGGGCCGCGCCAGCGTGTAGCTGTAGCCCGCGCGCAGGTTCACCGTGGGGGTGAGCGCGTAGATGGCGTTGAGCGTGGGCAGCCAGTCCAGGTAGTCGGCGTCGTTCCGGGAGGCCTCCGCGCCGGTGAACTGATTGAGCGCCGTCAGCTTCTGCTGGGTGCTCTCCAGTCGCAGGCCTCCGACGAGGCGCAGCGCCTCCGTGGCCTTGACGTCGGCGGTGACGTAGCCGGAGAAGACGCCGAGCGACGCGTCATACGCGTCCGAGTCCGGACGGGTGCTCTCCTGGATGCGCATGCCGTTGCCCAGGTACTCCGCGCTGAAGAGCGCCTCGGGAGGCAGGAAGCGGTCCACGTCCGAGTTGGGGGAGATGCCGTAGCGGAAGCGGCGGGCGCGGAAGTCGCGGAAGGACAACTGCGTCAGGCCGCCCACCTTCAGGCGCACGTCCGAGAGGGGCACGGTGATGTTGACGCTGCCGCCGAAGGACGTCTCGCCCAGGTCGGCGAAGAAGCGCTCGCCGCTGTTGGCCTGGTTGGGGAACGACATGCCGCCGGACGGGTTGCCCAGGTTGTCGCTGTAGAGCGAGTCGCGCGTGTCCGGCTCGTCGCGGTCCACGCGGGACAGGTTGGCCTGCCAGTCCACCTCCGAGTCGCCGAAGAGGCCGATGCGGTGGAAGCCGCGGAGCTGGTTGAAGGAGAGCTGCCGGACGACGAACTGGAGGCGGCTGCCCTCGTACCGGTCACCCTTGAGCGTGTCCACGCCGACGCTGGTGGTGGTGCGCGTCTCGGTGCCTCGGGTGAAGAGGCTGAAGAGGGTCAGCTCGTTGTCGCGGTCCAGTTGGTAGCCGACGCTGGCGAGGCCGCTCAGGTTGGCGACTTCGGTGCCCAGTTGCGTCTGGGCGTCGTCGTAGCTGACGAAGTTGCCCTCCAGGTCGTAGGAGGCCTTGCTGTACTGCGTGAACTGGGTGTTCTCGCGGTGGCCGTAGTTGACGGTGGCCAGGTAGCCCAGGCGCTGGTTGTCGAAGCGCAGTGTGTCGCCGAGCGACGCGCTCAGGCCCATGTTGGGCAGCGCCGTCTTGCTGCGCGCGTTCCACACGTTGTTGAAGCTCTCCCACTGCTGCTCCTGTTCGGCGAGCGACTCGTTGCCGTTGCCGAGCGCGTGGTCCGTGGGGATGGCGGAAGGCAGCCGGCGGCTGCCGCCGGGGAAGCCGAGGAACTCCAGGCTCCCGCCGCCAGTCTGGGTGTTGCGGGCCTGGCCCGTGGTTTCGGTGTCACCGCCGAAGGTGAGGCGCGGCTTGAACTCGAACTGGCTGGGATAGGTGTTGGTCTCGATGAGGAGCGCGCCGCCGCCGAAGGAGCCGGGCAGGTCGGCGGTGTAGCTCTTCACCACGTTGAGGTTGGCGAGCAGCGAGGTGGGGAAGAGGTCCAGCGGGACGCTGGGCTCATCGGGCTCGGGGCTGGGCAGCAGCGCGCCATTGAGCAGGGTGGTGATGTAGCGACCGCCCAGGCCGCGCAGGTAGACGTAGCGGCCGTCGACGACGGTGGCGCTGACGACGCGCTTGACGGCATCGGAGGCGCTGGAGTCGGGCGTGCGGGCGATTTCCTGGGCGCTGATGGCGTCTGAGACGGCGGCGGCCTTCTTGCGTTCCTGGAGGAGGGCGCCCTCGGCGCGACGGTCGGCGCGAGCCTCGACGACGACCTCCTGCACGGCGCCCACGTCCGCGCCGAGCGCGACGTCGAGTTTGGTGGCCTTGCCCTCCGTGACGATGACGCCGGTGATGCGGCGGCCCTGGTACACGTCGTAGAAGACGCGCAGGTCGTACTTGCCGGGCGGCAGCGCGAGTCGGTAGTTGCCGTCCAGGTCGGTGAGCGTCTGCTTCTGCGCGCCCGTGACGACCTTCACGGTGGCCTCGATGAGGCCCTCCTGGTTGGCCTCGTCGACGACCTTGCCGTGGATGCCAGTGAAGCCCGGGGGCGGCGCGGAGGACTCGGCCAGCATGGCCTCGTCATCGGTGGCCGTGGCGTCGGCGGGCTGCGCGGTGGCGGGATCACCTTCGACAGGCTGCGCGTCCGGCGACTGCACCGTCGCGGGAGCCCCGTCGACAGGCTGCGCGTCCGGCTGTGCGGTGGCGGGAGCCTGCTCGGCGCCCGGCGTCTGCGTGCCGTTCGGCTGCTCGGTGGCGGGAGCCTGCACGGCGCCCGGCGTCTGCGAACCGTTCGGCTGCGCGGTGGCGGGAGCCTGCGTGGCGCCAGGCGTCTGCACCGTCGCGGGAGCCTGCACGGCGCCCGGCGTCTGCGTGCCGTTCGGCTGCTCGGTGGCGGGAGCCTGCACGGCGCCCGGCGTCTGCGAGCCATTCGGCTGCGTGACGCCCGATTGCCGTGGAGAGGTCGGCGTGGGGGCAGGAGGAGGTGGCTGTGATTGCTTCGTTCCGTCGGCGGCCGGGGCCATGCCGGGAGCGGCGGGGCGCAGTTCCTCGGACGGGGGCGCCTGGTTGTCCGTTACGGGCGGGACGACCTGCGTCTCCGTGCCCGACGGAGTGCTCTCCGGGCCAGGAAGGGAAGGGGTTTGACCGAGGGCGAGCCCGGGCGAGGTGATGAGTATGAGCGCTGCCACGAGGGCGCGCTGAAGGCTTGCGCGAGACAACACGGCTCTCCTTGCCAACGGTCGCGCTGTAAACAACGCGAGTCGCATGGCATTGGAATGGATGGCTTGTGACGATTCAGGCGGCGGATCGAAAACTCGAGGTCACGACCCGCCGCCAGGCGGACACTTCAGTCCGCGAGCTTGTCCGGCAGCACGCCCACGGTGAGATTTCCTCCCCGGGCGAGGTCCAGCACTTCCATGGCGGCGCCGTAAGGCACGTCGTCGCCCGCGTCGAAGAACACGATCTTGTCCGGGCGCGCGTTGAGCATGCGCTGCAGTCGCGCGACGACCTGCTCGCGCGGGACTTCTTCCCGGTTGATGCGCAGCACGCCTGAGCCGTCCACCGTGAGCACCACCGGTGGCAATGCGTCGGGCGGAGGGGGAGGTGGCTCGTCCTGCTTGTCGCTCTTCGCGGGCACCGTCATCCACATCTGCTTGGTCAGCAGCGGGGTGACGACCATGAAGATGATGAGCAGCACGAGCACCACGTCCACCAGTGGCGTCACGTTCATCGTCGGGCGAAGGCCGCCCGCTTTGCCGCCTCCGAGGTCGAATGCCATGGCGCGCTCCTACTTCTTCCTGTCGATGACCTGCAGGTTGATGCCCGGGAAGCCCAGGTCCTGCATGCTCTTGAAGACGCCACGCACCTCGGAGTAGCGCACGCCCCGGTCCGCCTTCAGCACCACCGGCGAGTCCGGCTTCTTCTCGCGCAGCGCCTTCAGCTCCACGAGCAGCGCGTCCTTCTTGAGCTCCTTGCGGTCCATGAAGATGGCGCCGTTGGCGGCCAGGCTCACCGTCGTCGGCTCCAGCTCCTTGTTCTCCTTGTCCGGGTTCGTCGCGGCGGGCAGCTCCACGGACGCGCCCGACTCGATTTGGGGCGTGACGACCATGAAGATGATGAGGAGGACGAGCACCACGTCGACCAGCGGCGTGACGTTCATCTCCGGGGTGATGCTGCTACGCCGGGCGGACATCGAGCCCCTCCCGGCGCGCCACGGTCTCCGGACCGGTGGCCACCGCGCCGTTGTTCACGCCGCCGCGCTTGTCGGCCGGCATGTCCTCCAGGTGGTCCATCAGCTCGCTGCGCGCGGCATCCAGCGAGAGCTGGAGCGCGTCCGCGCGAGTGGAGAGGAAGTTGAACATCAGCACCGCGGGGATGGCGACGAGCAGGCCCAGCGCGGTGACGACGAGCGCCTCGGCGATGCCGGCGGACACCGCGCCCAGGCCGCCGGAGCCCTCCTTGGCGATGCCGGCGAAGGCCTCGATGATGCCGACCACGGTGCCGAGCAGTCCGACGAACGGCGCCACCGAGCCCACCGTGGCGAGCAGCGACATGCCGCGCCGCACGTCCGCGCTGACACGGTCATTGATGCGCACCAGCTCGCGGCGGGTGAGCTCCACCGGGCCAAGCTTGCCCGCGGGCTGCTTCGACTTCGCGAGGAACGCCTTCATTCCGCCGCCGAGCAGCACGGCCAGGTGGCTGCCCTTGGTGCCCTCGGCCTCCTTCACCAGCGCCTCGTGCTGGTGCTGCATGAGGAGCTGACCGGCGCGAGCCGCGAAGGCACGCGAGGTGGCGCGGGAGCGGAAGAAGACGAACAGCCGCTCGAAGAAGACGGCGAGGGACGCGACGGCGAAGAGCATCAGCGTCCAGGCGATGCCCAGGGCGAACACGCCCATGTGGTTGTAGATGTCGCGAAGATTGAAGTTCATGGCGATGTGCTCCTGGGGGGCAGGTGCGGGTGAGTCAGACGGCCTACGACTTGAGACGGAACGGAACCTTGAAGATGCGGAAGACGGCTGCGGGGCGGCCGTCGACGATGGCGGGCTTGAAGCGCCACGTGCGCACGGCGGAGAGCGCCGCGCTGGCGAAGGGCTCCTCACCGCGCATGACCTTGAGCTGGGTGACGCGGCCATCCACCTCGACGACGCCCTTGAGGATGACCATGCCCTCCTGACCCTTGGAGCGGGCCTCGGAGGGGTATTCGGGAATGAGGTTGGACTCGAGCGGCTCCGGCGCGGTGGCCGACTCCGGCAGGTTGATGGGCGCCGCGCGACCACCCCCGGCGGAAAGGCCCTCGCCGCTACCGGTGCCACCCACCCGGCCGCCCGGCACGAGCGCGCCAGTGCCGCCCACGGCGATGGGCGCGGCGGCCACCGTCTCCGTGGCGGCCTCGGGAGGCTTGTCGAGCGGCACCACCGTCGGCGCGACGATGGGCGCGGGCGCGACGAGGGGGGCCGCGGGAGGCGGCGCCTTGGCGAGCGCGGGAGGCGCGGCCTTGGGAGGCAGCTTGGGTTTGGGCGGCGCGGGCGGCGGCGGAGGCGGGGGCTTCACCTCGACGACGGGAGGCGGGGGCGGACGGAAGACGACGTCCGTGCCCTTCTTCTCCTGGATGACCTCGCGCACCTTGCCGGCGAAGGAGACGACGGCGACTCCGATGAGCACGAAGACCGCGACGGACGCCGTGGTGGAGAGCGCGAACCTTCGCGCCGAGGCAACATCGGAGGCGCTGTCGAACGTTTCGAACATGGCTGACGCGCATATAGCGACGCCATGTTTCAGGGGTGTCCGGACCCCGTGACACTTTCAGGCCAGGAAGATGACGGATGCGTCACGGCGCCCGCATGCCACGCAGGGTGCGAGGCAAACGGGCGAGAGTGTCACCGAGCGTCATCGCGCGAGGCGCACCTTGTTGGCGGATCTGCCACAACATGGCGATCAGCAACGCGGAGTACACGAGCGCGAAAGGGCGCATCAGCAGCACGTCGCGAGACCAGTCGAACCCCAATCCCTTGTCGGAGAACATGGTGCCGATGACGGCAATGACTCCGACGAGGGTGAGGTTGGAGCGGAAGCGGCCCTCGGTGGCGGCGCGCACCAGCGGCCAGGCGAGCACGTAGTTGGCGCGCCAGCCCAACGGTGACAGGAGCGTCACGCCCAGGCAGCACAGGGCCAGCAGGTCCGCGGGGCCCGGCCGCGCCCACAGCACGCCCGCGAGGAACAGGGCGATGGCGACGAACTGGGCCAGGGTGATGGCGAACGAGGGCGGCGTGGCGACGGAGCCCGGGTGGAACAGGGTGATGAGCAGTGTGGGCAGGCCCTGCGCATTGGTGCTGAGCACCCAGGGGGGCGTGGTGCGGGCGAGCGTCTCGCTCCACATCTGGAACTGGGTGAGGGTGCCGTCCCAGCCATAGCGCGCCAGGGTGGGCAGCGAGAGCACGACGCCGAAGACGGCGGTGGCGCCGATGACGCGCCAGTGGCGGCGCCAGAGGAAGAACAGACCGATGAGCGCGGCGGGGGGCTTGAGGAGGAAGGCCACCGCGAAGGCCGCGCCCGGACGCCACACCTGGCCGCGCTCGGCGCCGAGCGCGGAGACGACGACGAGCAGCAGCATGACGACGTCGACCTGGCCGTAGAACAGCTCGAAGGTGAAGGCGGGCAGCAGGGCGATGGTGGTGAGCGCGGGGGCCCAGGACCACGGCGCGGCCTCACCAGGGCCGTGCGGCGAGCGGCGGGTGAGGCGGGCCACGGCCACGAGCGCGAGGATGGAGCCGACGTTCCACAGCGCGACGGCCATGCGCGGGGGAAGGAGGCTGAAGGGGATGAAGAGGGGCGTGGTGACGGGCGCGTACTTGAACGGCATGGTGCCGTCGGAGACGCGATAGAGGTCCGTGCCCTCGATGAAGCGCTCGGCGGCGGTGAGATACACGCGGAAGTCCACGCCACGGCGAGGGTGCTGACCGACGGCGACGGCGGCGACGAGCAGCACCGCGAGCACCAACCACCAGAGCCAGCGGGCCCACTTCGTGGAGGTGTACTTCGCGGGGCTGGAAGCGTCGCTCAGCGCACTCGCGGATTGGGACGAGGTCGTCACGGGGCCAGGCTCCCGGGTTCGAGGACAGGGGAGTGGACGGGCCCATTCACGCGGGGTGTGGGCGAAGGGCGGAGAAGGCCGTGGTGTCGGCACGGCCCCGGGGCGTCGACGGGCATCGAGGAGGCGGGGAGGGCGGGGGAGGTGTTCACCATTTCACGCCGGGGCCCTGCCCGGCAACGGCCTCCGTGTGGAGGTGGCGAGGTGGATCTCCCCCCTCGGGTTACCTGCCTGCCCGGACATGGCGCGGAGGTCGTCACCTGGAGTGTGCCTGGATGTGTGGTGTCGTCGCGGAGGAAGGTGTTTCACTGACCTGGCGGCACATGCGGGTGTGGCCGTGTCGTGCCGACGTGGAGACATCGTGAGGGGACGCTCGGGCTCCCGGGTCAGCAAGCTTCCCGGGGCCTGTATGGGATTGGGTAATCCCATACAAATGCCGCCATGCGCGCCGGGGCTGGCGAGCCGCACACTCGCCAGCGACCCACGTGCTCGCGCTACAGGCCGTACGTCTCCAGCAAGCGCAGCCACACCTCACTCATCGTGGGGAACGACGGCACGGCATGCCAGAGCGTGTCGAGCGACACCTCACCCGCGACGGCGATGGTGGCAGCGTGAAGCATCTCGCCCACCTCGGGTCCGGTGAAGGTGGCGCCCAGGATGACCCGGCGCTTCTCGTCCACCACCAGCTTCGCCGTGCCACCGAGCTTCTCGCCGAACAGTGACGTACCCGACACCTTGCCCAGGTCGTACTGCACCGTGCGCACGGGCAGCCCCGCTTCACGGGCCTTCGCCTCCGTGAGGCCCACGCTCGCCACCTGTGGGTGCGTGAAGATGACCTGCGGCGTCGCCTTCGTGTCCGCCCACGCGCTCGCCTTCTTGCCCGCGATGACGTCACCCACCAGTCGCGCCTGGTATTTGCCCATGTGCGTCAGCAGGTTGCGGCCATTCACATCGCCGCATGCGTAGAGCCAGCCACCCTCCACGCCCTTCGCGCGGAGCTGGTCATCCACCTGCACCGTCTCGCCGGCCTTCAGCCCCACCGTCTCCAGGCCCAGGGAGTCCGTGCGCGGCACGCGGCCCATGCCCACCAACACCGCATCGCCCTTCAGCTCCTCGCCCGTCGAGAGCTTCACCGTCACCTCGCCCTGGCCTCCCGGGCGACTCACGCCGGTGATGGATGTGCTCAGCATCACCTTCACGCCTTCGTCGCGCAGGGCCTGGGCCACCTGCTCACCCACGAAGGGCTCGAAGCGGGACAGCAGCGCCTTGCCGCGCTCCACCAGCGTCACCTCCGAGCCCAGCGAGCGCCACGCCTGCGCCAGCTCCACCGCCACCACGCCGCCGCCTAGCACCAGCAGTCGCTTGGGTACCTGCTTCGCGCCCGTGCCCTCGCGGTTGTCCCACGGCCTGGCTTCCTTCAGCCCCTGGATGTCCGGGATGCGCGGCCGGCTGCCCGTCGCGAGCACCACCGCGCGTTTCGCCTCCAGCTCGCGCACGGTGCCGTCCTTGGCCTCGACGCGCACCTTGCGCGGGCCGGTGAGCTTGCCGTGGCCGCGCACCACCGTCAGCTTCGCGCCCTCGGCCCACTTCACCTGGGAGTCGTCGTTGTAGTAGCCGACCATGGCATCGCGGTGCTCCAACACCGCGCTGGCGACCAGCGGCCCCTTGATGGTCTCTCGCACCCCCGGCGAGTGCTTCGCCAACCAGAGCGCCTCCGCTGGACGCAACAGCGCCTTGCTCGGAACGCAGGCCCAGTAGGAGCACTCGCCGCCGAGCAGCTCGTGTTCGACCAGCGCCACGGAAAGCCCGGCCGCGGCGGCTCGCGCTCCCGCATTCTCTCCCGTGGGCCCACCACCAATCACCACCACATCGAAGACATCCGCCATGTGTTCGCCCTCGCGCCCTGCTGCGTAGGCAGGGAGGTGCGAAGGGGCCAATCCCACGCGAGGCTTCTCGTCGGATGGTGGAAAGAAGGGGTGGCGACCACCGGACATCCGCCCCCTCTCCAGGAGGCTCGACGGTGCGCGCTGTCCTCCAGGTGACGCCTGCCTTGTCTCGAGAGGAGGGCCCCCCGTTCCCGCGTGTCAGGAGTCCCCAGGCATTTTCGTCAGCGTCCGCCGGTGTGCGCGGACAGGCGGTGAGCGCCGTCCGTTCTCCCCGTCGGAAACCCACGAGTGCCCGTGCCGGAGACTCCGAGCGCGGCGGGAGGTGTGCCATGGGGACTGTATTGAACGGTGTCTCGGGTCGCTTCGCGTCGTGCTCGTCTTACGAGCGCTGAGTTCCTCCCTCACCCGCCCTCGAGGATGAGTGGGTCGGAGAGGGTTGTGTCCTCGTCGAACCAGCACCGCGCGCAAGCCTTTGTCACCGTGCACTCCGGCCGTCGTGCCGCACGCGTCCTCGTGAGCTGAGTCACGAGGTGTGCGCCGCACGCGCGGCCTGCTGGGAACTCTTCGTCCACTCATGGCTTCTTCCAGGAATCGTCGTCCCCGCGCGTCCCGTCGGCGCGAGGGCGCTGCTGCATCGTCGTTCTCGTTGTCGTCGTCCGAACCTCCCTCCGCGCGTCACCTGCGCGTTCAGTCCACCCTGTTCCAGGAGGTCTCCCTCCTCTTCCGGAGCGAGCTGTCCGACCCTCGACTCGAAGGTGTCTCACCGGCGTCCTTCGAACTCACACCGGATGGTCGGCTCATCCGCATTGGCTACACTCTCACCCCGGCGGCGGCGTCGGCCGCGCGTGAAGTCCAGGAGGCACTGGCCCGAGCCAGTGGCTACCTGCGCTCGCAGCTCGCACAGCACCTGGACCTCAAGCGGGTGCCTCAACTGCGCTTCATCTACATCGGCGTGGCCGAGCACCCGACGGAGGCGTTGTCCGCCGAGCCTCCAGACGCCGCCGTCCCCGAAGACGAGGACGAAGTACCCGGGTCCTTCGACGAGGACGGCGATGACGAAGGAGGTGCGCGATGAATCCACGCATCCTCCCGGCGGCCCCCGGCGCCGTGCCCATCCTCGTCTGGGCACGCGCTCTTCCACCCGGCGCGGAGAAACAACTCCGGCACCTCGCCGCCCAGCCCTACGTCGTCGAGCACGTGGCCGCGATGCCGGATGTCCACGTCGCGCACGGCGTCGCGGTGGGCTCCGTCTTCGCCACCGAGCACCACGTTGTCCCCGGTGCCCTCGGTGGAGACCTGGGCTGTGGCGTGAGTGCCTACCGCTTCGCGTATCCCGCCGCGTCGCTGGGGCGTGACACGCTGGAGTTGCTGCTCACCCGCTTGTCCCAGGTCATCCCGGTGGGAGACGCGACGCATCGAGGTCGCGGCCTTCCTCTTCCGTCCGCGCTGGAGGCGCCGCCGCTCTCGACCCAGAAGCTGCGCCATGCCTGGGAGCGGCTGGCGCCGCGACACCTGGGCACGCTCGGCGGTGGCAACCACTTCCTCGAACTGGACCGGGACGCGGGAGGGGACCTCTGGCTGCTCCTGCACTCCGGCTCTCGCGGCGTGGGCGCGGCCATCGGCGAGCATCACCAGCGTGTCGCGAAGACGCTCGGGGAAGGCAGCCTGCCTGGCCTGAGCCTGCACACGCCCGAGGGAGCCGCCTGCCTCGCGGACCTGGACCTCGCCTGTCGCTTCGCCCGAGCGAACCGCGACGCGCTGGCCGCGAGGGCCCTGGAGGTGTTGTCCCAGACGCTGGGCATCTCACCGGAGCCGGAGTCCACGGTGGACCTCCACCACAACCACGTTGCCGGGGAGACGCACTTCGGCCGCGCGCTGTGGGTCCACCGCAAGGGCGCGGTGGGCCTGGAGTCAGGGCGGCAAGGGCTCATTCCCGGTTCGATGGGCACTGCCTCCTATGTGGTGGAAGGCCGGGCCGAGCCCCGCGCGTTCCGCTCCTGCTCCCACGGAGCCGGTCGGGTCCTCACCCGGACCGAGGCCCGCGCCCGCATCCGTCCCTCGGCCCTGGAGCACGCCCTGCGCAGGGTGGTGCATGACTCCCGCCGGGCCGCGGCGCTCGTGGAGGAGGCGCCCGCCGCCTACCGCGACATCGTCGAGGTCCTCGAGGACGAGGCGGACCTCGTCACTCCCGTCCGGCGCCTGACACCCATCGCCGTCCTCAAGGGCTGAATCCCGCCTCGCGGGGGCCCGGGGCTTCGTCTCCGGGCCCTCGCGCCGATACACACGGAGTGGTCAATTCACTCCTGGTGGAATTCAGCGCGTCCGGACCCGTTCTTTCCGGGGTTGATCCTCGTGGAAGAGGGGTGGAAGGGGGAGACGACACATCCCAACGTCAGAGTGGGTTCCCGAGCCCGTCCAGATGCCGTAGAATCGGCCGCCAGAAGTTCACGTGCGAACCTGCTGGGGCGTCGTCTAATGGCAGGACATCAGACTTTGACTCTGAGTATCAAGGTTCGAATCCTTGCGCCCCAGTCATTCCGCTCCGGGGGGACGCGGTAGCCAGCGCGTCCGTCCGTGTGCATGAAGGACGGTGGCCCGATGCCGCAGAAGACGCTCCTGCTGGTCTCCGTGGGAAGCCCAACGGCAACCCTGTTGAAAGACCTCCAGGACCCACTGACCACACAGATGGGCACCGCTTCGGTGGTGGCGAAGACGGCGCTCCCGACGCCGGCCTATGCCTTCAACAAGGACCGTGCCCAGTACCACTGCAACGCCATCATGCGTCGGCTCACGCCGATGATGGAGCCCGGTCAGCACCTGGTGCTCGGCGTGACGGACGTGGACCTCTTCGTCCCGGACTCGCCCTTTGTCTTCGGCGAGGCGGACCGCGAGTCCCGCACGGCGGTGGTGAGCGTGTTCAGGCTTCGCCAGGGTGCTGACGGCGAGCACCTGCGGCGGCGCATCCAGGTGGAGGTCACCCACCAGGCGGGCCACCTGCTCGGGTTGTCCTACTGCGAGGACCCCCGGTGCGTGATGTTCTTCGCGCAGTCCCCGCAGGACTGCGACCGCAAGCAGCTGTCGCTCTGCAACCAGTGCCGCAACGAGCTGGCCAAGCTCAACCGCTGAGCCCCTTCGCGCGGGCTTGCCCGTGAATGCCTTCGCACGCGTTGACGTCCGACCCGGCGCGCCCTGTAGTGCGGGGCGCTGAACCGGGCCGGCAACGTGGAGCGATTGTGATGACGGGCACGCGGTATTTCGTCGGTGGGCTGTTGGTGGTGGGGCTGCTGGGTGGCTGCGAGCCGTTCGAGGATGATGGCGGCGGCGGCGGCGTGGGAGGCGTCCGGTTCAGCAAGGGCTTTGCCTTCGTGCGCGAGGACGACCGCAACGTCTTCGTGGTGGACGACGCGGGAGACCCCAACAGTCCGCAGCGGCTGACCAGCACGGGCGGAGCCTACTGGCCCTCGGTGTCGAAGGATGGTCGCAGCATCGTCTTCGTCCAGCGCGGTGGCCTTGGCACCTCGCTGCTGACGGTGCCCACCACGGGTGGCACCGTGGCCACGTTGTTCAGCGAGAATGACGCGGCCTGCGCGCGGGGCTGCACCAATTTCCGCACGCCCACCTTCAGCCCGGACGGCCGCGTCGTCGTCTTCGTCTTCTCCCCTGGCAACAGCTCCCTCACGTCGCTGGGGCGGGTGAACACGGACGGCAGCGGCTTCCAGGAGCTCACCCCGAACTCCGTCGTCGGCTATGGGGCGCCGTCCTTCGTCCCCAATGGGACCGCCGTCGTCGCGCCCACGGGCAGCGGGCTCCAGCAGCTCAACCAGGTGGCGTACGTGCCGGTCTCCGGAGGCGCCATCGTCTTCTCGTCGCTGGGCAATGACGTCGTGACCGTGGCCAACCGTGTCGCGGTGTCGCCGGACGGCTCGCAGGTGGTGCTGGACGGGCGCGGCTCCTCGAGCAGCGTGCGCACCTATGTGGGAGCCCTGAGTGGAGGTCGCCTGGGCGCTTTGCGACGCGTCACCAGCTATGGCGGCGCGAGCGCCCAGGAGACGTGGCCGGTGTGGACGGGCGCGAGCCAGGTCGGCTTCCTCTTCGCCGACTCGGCGGGTGGGGACCCGGGCATCTACCGCTCCACCGTGAGCGCGGCGCCGTCCAACTCCGTCACGCTCGCGGTGCCCAGCGCGGCCGAGCCTTCGTACGGCCCGCTGTAGGCCTGTCCCCAGGCTCCCAGGTCCCTGGCATCCGCGCCCCCGAGGCGCGATGCTGTCGCGCTGGAGGCTGCCATGTCCCTCTTCGATGCCGTGCTCGCGGGAGACCGCGAGTCCTTGAAGTCCCAGCTCGACGAGGGCGCGGACCCCAATCCGTTCGATGATGAGGGCCTCACGCCGCTGATGGTGGCGGCGCGGGAGGGACACGCAGGTCTCGTGGAGCTCTTGCTGAAGGCGGGCGCGGACGCGACGATTACGAACCGCATCGGAGAGTCCGCGGTCATCATCGCCGCCGCCCATGGCCACTCGAACTCCGTGTCGGCGCTCTGGGAGAGCGCGACGGAGGACGAGCGCTCCATGGTGCCCCTGTTGCTGCGCACCGATGCCATCACCGGCCCGGGCACGGCCTCTCCGGCCGCGACACCGCCGAAGGAAGACTTCCGCCGGAAGCTCGCGTCCGCGGGTGCGTACGTCGCGGGCAAGCTCGGGGATGACGGGGCCACGAAGCGGTTGGAGCGAGTGTTGCGTTCGGAAAAGCAACGCAAGCCCTGAGCACGCGTCCGTGTCCGGACACTCGCGGCGTTCACCACCCTCCACGCGCGGGCGGCCCCGCACCGCATGGGAGGCTTCACACGTATGGTCCGCCCCCGTCCGAGAGGAGCCACCGCATGGCGACGTCCGAGCCAAAAATCGTCCACAGCGGGACGGTGCAGGGCCTCTTCCAGATTGCGCTGAAGGACCGTCTGTCCGAGGACGCGTGGCGCCTGCTGCGTGAGGCGGGGTTGGATTTGTCCGTCCCGCTGCAGCCGACGTATCCCCTGGCCTCGTGGCTGCGCTGGCAACACATCGTGCTGGGTGACTTGTGGCCGCACCTTCCGCTCGATGAGGCCTGGCGTCAGTTGGGGCACACGGTGATGGAGGGACTGTTGGCCACGGTGCTCGGCCGGATGCTGGGCGTGGGCGCTCGCGCGCTGGGGCCCCAGTTCATGTTGTTCCAGCTCAACCGGGGCTTTCGCGGCACGGACAACTATGTGGAGACGCTGGTGAAGGCCAGCTCGCCGGGGCGCGCCGAGCTGTGGCTCAGCGACATCAACGACAGGCCCATCTACTACGTCGGCGTCCTGGAGTTCCTGCTCACCCTCTCGGGCGCGAAGGAGCCCCGAGTCTCCGTGCTCGTGCGCGAGGGCTCCTCCTGCACGTACCTGCTGGAGTGGGTGAAGTGAGCGCCTGAAACGACGAAGGCCCGGGGCTTCACGGTGGAAGCCTCCGGGCCCAGTGTCTGCTTCCCGAGCCGCTACTCCGGCTTGGCGCTCAACGTCGCGCCGGGAGCCACGCCACCGGCCGCGCCGCTGCGGACCTCCATCGCGTCGGCGACCAACTCGGTGATGTCCTTGACCTTGATGTTCCCCTCGCGGCCGGTGTCGTTGACCGCGTCGCCGAGCATCGTCGAGCAGAAGGGACACGCGACGGCGACGATGCCCGTGCCGCCCTTCTCCTTGTAGTCGCCCACCAGGCCCGGCTTCTTCCTGTCCGCGGCGTCGGGGAACGGCGTGGTCGGGTCCTCGGCGTGCTTGAGCGTCAGCGCGACTTCGTTCAACCGGTTGTGGTTGATGCGCGTGCCGATGTGCTCCTCCATCCACATGCGGCCGCCACCGGCGCCGCAGCAGAAGCCCTCGCGCTTGCTGCGCTGCATCTCCACGACTTCCAGCCCGGGGATGGCCTTGAGCACTTCGCGAGGCGCGTCATACACGCCGTTGTGCCGGCCCAGGTAGCAGGGGTCGTGGTACGTCAGCTTGGTGTTCATCACCGCGGACAGCTTGATGCGCTTGTCGCGCAACAGCTCGTTGATGAGCTCCGTGTGATTGATGACGCGGTACTCGCCGCCGAACTCCGGGTACTCGTTCTTGATGGTGTTGAAGCAGTGCGGGCACTGGGTGATGACCGCCTTGACGCCCATCGAGTTCCACGACTCGACGTTCGTCTTCGCCATCGTCTGGTACAGGTACTCGTTGCCCATGCGGCGCGCGGAGTCGCCGTTGCACATCTCCTGCTTGGACAGCGTGGCGAAGCTCACGCCCGCCTCCCGCATGATTTTCACCAGCGAGCGGCTGACCTTCTTCTGCTTGTCGTCGTAGCTGCCCGCGCAGCCCACGAAGAACAGGTACTCGTACGGGCCGCCTTCGTCACCCCACGTGGGCAGCGCCAAATCTTCGGCCCACTCGTCGCGACGGTCCTGGCCCAGGCCCCAGGGGTTGCCCTGGCGCTCCATGCCTTCGAACACGCGCTGGATTTCGGGCGGGAAGTCCGCCTTCACCTGCACCTGGTAGCGGCGCATGTCGATGAGGCGCGGCACGTTCTCGATGAACACCGGACACGCCTGCTCGCACCACCCGCAGCTGGTACAGGCCCAGACCGTCTCGGAGCTCAGCGCGCCGCCGACGATTTCCGGCAGGGGCTCCTTGATGCGGTTGGGGCTGTAGCCCTCCTCCGCCCACTGCTCGTGGTCCCAGATCCAATGCTTCAGGTCCTGGTTGACGGCCTTGTGCGTGAGCGGCTTGCCGGTGATGTACGTGGGGCAGTGCGTCTGGCAGCGACCGCACTCCGTGCAGGAGTACAAATCCAGGCCCTGCTTCCACGTGAGGTCCCTCACCGTGGCGGTGCCGAACTCTTCCTTCTCCAGATTGGGCGTGGGCAGCTTGCCGGTGGAGTGGGTGCGCTGGAAGAAGACGTTGGGCAGGCCGGTGATGATGTGGAAGTGCTTGCCGATGGGCAGGAAGTTCAGGAACGCCAGGACGATGATGAGGTGGGTCCAGAAGCCTCCAATGCCCAGCACGTGCGCGGCCGTGGAGCCCAGGGGCATCATCGCCATGCCGACCAGGCTGGTGAACGGCTCCCACCACACCAGCGCGGACGGGGCCGCGGGCACCTGCGTGGCGCCCATCGGCACCTGCTGCGCCGCCGCGTGCGCCGCCACCATGTGGCTGCCGCCGAACAGGAACTCGGAGACCATCAACCCGGAGATGAAGCCCAGGATGAGGTACGCCTCCCAGGACTGCGACATGCGGTCCGGCTTCACCTTCCAGCGCGTCCACACGTAGTAGCCGCAGCCCACCAGGGCCAGGGCCGCCACCACGTCCTTGATCAGCAGATAGCCACGGTAGGCGCCCAGCAGCACCGTGTTGTCCAGCCAGAAGGGGTGGCTCAGGTCGGTGAACAACTCCAGCGCGCCGGACGAGAAGCCCATCGCGAACATCATGATGGTGCGCACCTGCAGCACCATGAACGCCGCGTAGATGAGCACGTGCATCAAACCCGGGGTGAACTCCTCCGGGTCGACCATGCGCTTCTGCCCGAGCCCGAAGAGCACGAGCCGCTTGATGCGCAGCGGGATGTTGTCGAGCCGCCGCTCCTTCTTCATCGCGAGCAACACGCCCACGCGACCGGACATGGTCATCACGAAGATGGGAACGGCGATGGCAAGCAATAGGCCGGTGATGATGGGACTCATTGGGACTCGGAGGACCTCTGGGGGGACGCGGCGGAAGGCCCGTTGCCGCGACGCGGCAAAACTTGAGTGCCCGTCAACCCTAACAGGGGTGATTCTCGAATCAAGCGCTGAGCGGGCGAGGTGTCCGGGACTGAAGCACGGAGTGGCGCCACGAGCGAGCAAGCTTGCCCGCTACACCGATTTACTGACACCCGCACTGGCAGCCTACCGCCTTGAAAATGGCGAAGTGTTGACTGCTGTGTGGTTCCATCCGACGCCAGGCCGACCTACCTTGTACGACGGCCTCGCACGCTGTCTGTCAGTCAACGCCTCCTCAACCTGCTGAAATAATTGGGGCGAAGGTTGGAGGGCAGGCGAGTAGACGTGGGGTCGAAGCAGGGGTCGGAACTTTGACTCCCCAAGGGCTTTACAACGCGAAGCGACATGAGCACCATGGTTGGTAAATCGGTCAACGAGTCGCAAGCCGGGCACCGCATCGTGCGGACCCACGCGGACCGAACAGGGGGGCGCCCACAAGGAGGCGAGCCGAAAGGCCGTCCACCTTCCCTGAAGCGGAGCGCCCAAAGGAGTCGGACATGGTTCACGATGACACCACCTACATGGACGATGAAGGGCTGCCGTATGTGGACCTCGCGGAAGATGGTGAGAGCGAGTCCGTGACTCCCGTGGATGGGGCTCCCGGCGGCCGGATGTGGGGCTATGGGGATGAGTCGTGGGGCGGCTGGAGCGCGGCCGACTGATTCGCGGCCCCCGCGGCCGGTGGATGCGCGGGGGCGCTTCTTTGTAACCGGTGGTTCGGCTCGTGCGGTGGCTCCCTCAGTGGGTGGCTCCCGGGCCGGTGGTCTCTCGGTGACGCCTGGGTGTTCGGGGCGGCCGTCATCTCCTCCTTCTTGCTGACGTCGTTGCGTGCGCCCTGGCGTGGTGCGCGAAGCTGCCGCGTGCGCGCGAGGAGGGCGGGAGGCCCGGATGAAGGTGCTGTGGTGCTGGCGCTGCAAGCTGGATGTGCCGATGCTCGACGAGGAGGAGTTCGCGCGCGTGGCCGGACTGTACCGGGCGGCGTTTTCTCCACGGAGCCCGGCGGAAGTGCGGAGCGGGGAGCGGCGCTCCATCGAGGAGCGGTTCCGGCCCGTGCGTGAGGAGTACGAGCGGCTCACCGGGTTCCACGAGACGAACGCCAACGCGGTGATGCACCACCGGCTGAGTCAGTATGGGCCGGCTTGTGCGCACTGCGGCAAGCCCCTGCGGACGCCCGAGGCCCGGCACTGCGCGGCGTGCGGCGTGTCCCGGTAATCGCTCCCGACGCGGTCAGGACCTACCCCGCCGCCGGGTGTGGCGGCCTGGCCCCCTCTTGATTCCGGGGTGTGTCTGCCCACATCCTCGACGTGGAAGCCTTTCCGTGAGGATCCATGCCATTGGTGTTGTGGCCCATGAGACTTCCGGTCGTGAGGGACGTCGTCTTTCACGGGGCGGTTCGCGGCAGAATGTCTCGTGAGAGCGCGCGGGAGCACGGATGAAGCAGACGGCCTTGGCAGTGGAGCGCGACGCGGAGCACGGCCGGGAAGTGTTGCTGCTCGTCACGCTGGAAGCGGACGCGGACGCGCCCCGGGCTCCCGTGACGGCGAACCTCGTGTTGGACCGCAGCGCGTCCATGCGCGGCGTCCCGCTGCTCGCCGCGGTGCAGGCCGCGCAATCCCTGGTGGAGCGCGCCAGCCCTCGCGACTACCTGGGCCTCCTCACTTTCGACGCGGAGCCGGAGCAACTGCTGCCCGTGCGCGCGATGGATGCTTCCGCCAAGGCCCAGTTCCTCAAGGCGCTGTCGCGCCTGGAGTCCGGTGAGGGCACCGCGCTGCACGAGGCCATCGAGCGGGGCGCGGAGGCTGTGCGCCGCGTGCTCGTCCCAGGTGCGCGCCCCCAGGTGCTGATGCTCACGGATGGCGAGCCGTCCGTCGGCCCCTCCCAGCTCTCCGACTTCAAGACGCTGGGCGCGCGTGTCGTGGAGTCCGGCGTCGTCCTGCACGCGCTGGGATTGGGCCGGCACTACCTGCCCGACATCCTGGAAGCCCTCACGGGACCGTCCGGTACCGGCTTCGTCCACGTGGATGACCCGGAGGGCCTTCCGCTGGCGGTGGGCACGATGTCCGCGGAGCTGTTCGGCGAGGTGGGCTCGGACGCGCGCGTGTACGTGCTGCCCTCGGGCTTCTCGGAGCTGCGCTGCCGTCACCGCTACTCCTCCCGTGTCGAAGGCGACGCGATGAGTGCGTCGCTCGGCGCGGTGTCGCAGTCCTTCCCGCGTCGGGTCCTCTTCTCCGGCAGGCTGGACGCGGCCGAGTGGAACCTGGGCGTGACGACCTCCTACCTGGAGGGCACGGACACGCGGCGCATGCCCGTCCCCGTGGCGCGCGTGCTGCCCGACAGCGACCAGGGCCGCTTCGTGCGCGCGGTGTCGGCGGAGCTGGAGCTGGTGGCCGCCGAGGCCTCCGCCTGGAAGGCCCTGGGCCGCCGCAACCAGGGGGCCGCGGAGCAGGCGCTGGAGACCGCCGACCTCGCCCTCTACAAGCTCGCGCGACTGGGCTCGCTGGAAGTCCCACCGCAACGCCACATGGAGCGACTGGCGGACCTGCGCCGCATCGTCGAGCGCCGCGCCGCGCAACCCCAGGCGCTGGTGATGCGCCGCGCCCACTCCGAGGTCTCCCGCGTCACCTTGAGCCGCGTGGGTCCGGCGCTCCCGCTGCCCGCCCTGGCCCCCTGGAAGTCGGAGGACTGAGCTGCTCCTGGCCTGGCTGCCCGGTCGCCCGCCCCGACGGAGCGGGTCCTTCTGTCCACGCCGCGTCACCCGGGATGTTTCCTGCCCCGTCGCACGCCCCGGATGCGGGCGGGCGCGGGGAATGTCCCCCCGCCTGGAAGGTTCTCCCTCGGAAGCGGGGCCCGTCGGATGCTGGCGACCTGGCTTCGGGTGGGTTAACGGGAGACGCATGAAGCACTCGGTGTCCAAGAGGCTCGCCCTGGTGGGCGGTATCGGCATGTGGCTGGTGGCGGCGGTGGCGCAGGCGGCGCTGCCTCCGTCCGCGGTGGCCACGGGCGCGCCCGACGAGGGCGATCCGCGCTTGGAGGCCGCGCTGCTGGTGGATGCCACCCAGGTGAAGCCGGGCGACACCTATCGCGTGGGCGTGCGCTTCCGGTTGGACCCGGGTTGGCACATCTACTGGAAGAACCCGGGTGACTCCGGCCTGGAGACGGACGTCGCGTGGGACACACCCGGCTCCACGGTGGGCGCGCTCCAGTGGCCCTTCCCGAGCACCTTCCGCACGCCCGACGGCTTCATCGTCACCCACGGCTATGACGGCGAGGTGCTCCTCTTCGCGGAGGCGCGCGCTTCCGAGCAGGCTGTCGGCACGCTCAACCTGTCGGCCGCGGTGAACGCGTTGGTGTGCGAGGTGCACTGCATCCCCGCGGACCTGATGCTCACGCGCTCCATCCCCGTGGGGCCGACGACGCTCGCGGACGCGGAGACCACGCCGACGTTCGACGCGGCGAAGGCGCGCGTTCCTCGCCCGGTGGCGGACACCGGCCACACCGCCGCGCTCGCGCTGGATGTGAAGCAGCTCACCGCGGGCCAGGAGTTCACCGGCACCGTCACGGTGGCGAAGTCCGGCGGTGGCGCGGTGCCCACGGCGGAGAAGGACGCCTTCGTTCCCGAGCGCATCCCCGGCCTGGACAAGGTGACGCTCACGCAGACGGCCCCGGGGCGCTTCGCGCTGAAGGGCAAGGCGGAGCCGGATGCACCGAAGGCGGAGCCTCGACTCAAGGGCGTGTTGCGCCTGGGGACCGAGGCCACGGGTTATCAGGCGCTGGAAGTCGACGTGCCAATGGCGCCCTTCGTGGCCGCCGTGGGTGCGGCGCCGACGCCTGTCGTGGCGAAGGCGCCCTCCATCAAGGACTCGCTCGCGGCCGTGAAGCCGGTGGCGAGCGCCGCGACGGCCGCGCCCCCGGAGTCGTCGATGGGGCTGGGCATGGCGCTCTTGTTCGCGTTCCTGGGCGGTGCGCTGCTCAACCTGATGCCGTGCGTGTTCCCCGTGCTGGCGCTCAAGGCGTACGGCTTCACGCGCATGGTGCGCCAGGAGCAGGGCCGGGTGGGCGCGCACGCGGCGGCGTACGCGGGCGGAATCGTCGCCAGTATGCTGGCGCTCGCGGGCGCGGTGCTGGCGGTGCGCGCGGGCGGCGCGGGTGTGGGCTGGGGCTTCCAGTTCCAGGAGCCGCTCTTCGTCGCGGCGGTGAGCGCGGTGTTGGTGGCGTTCGCCCTCAACCTTTTTGGTGTCTTCAACGTGGGCCTGGATGGCACCGCGCTCGCGGGCAAGGTGGACCAGAGCCACGGCCTGATGCACAGCGCGGGTGAGGGCGTGCTCGCGGTGGTGCTGGCGACTCCGTGCTCGGCGCCGCTGCTCGGCACGGCGGTGGGCTTCGCCTTCGCGGCGGGCCCGCTCACGGTGCTCGCCGTCTTCACCGCGCTGGGCCTGGGCCTGGCGCTGCCCTTCTGTCTGTTGGTGCTGGTGCCGGGGCTCGCGCAGAAGCTGCCGAAGCCGGGCGCGTGGATGGAGCGCTTCAAGCAGGTGCTGGGCTTCGCGCTGCTGGGCACCACGGTGTGGCTCGTCTGGGTGATGGGGGGGCTTGCCGGCGTGGACGGCATGGCGCGGCTGTTGGCCTTCCTCGTCGCGGTGGGACTGGGCACGTGGGTGTATGGCCAGTCGCAGCTCCAGGAGGGCGGGCGCCGGTGGGGCACGCTGGCGGTGGCGGCGCTGGTGCTGGTGGGCTCGGGCGTGGCGGCGCTGCGCTTCGAGGAGGCTGCTCCGGCGGCGCGCGCGTCAACCACGGTGGGGCAGGCGCAGCCTTGGAGCGACGAGGCGGTGGCCTCCGCGCTGGCGGCGGGGCAGCCGGTGTTCATCGACTTCACCGCGGACTGGTGCCTCACCTGCAAGTTCAACGAGCGCACCGTGCTGGCTCGCGAGGAGGTGCGCGCGGCCTTCACGGAGCACCACGTGGCGTTCTTCGTGGCGGACTGGACGCGCCGCGACGCGCGCATCACCGCGCGGCTGGCGGACCATGGCCGCGCGGGCGTGCCCATGTACCTGGTGCTGAGCCCCGGCGCGCCGGACAAGCCGGAGGTGCTGCAGGAGTTGTTGACGGTGGATGCGGTGGTGGACTCGGTGAAGCGTGCGTCGGAGTGCTCGCCGCTGCGCCGGCAGGACGGCTCGAAGGTCCTCTGCGCCGCTGGATTCCCTCGGCCTTGAAACGCAGTCATCCGCAGTCAAGCAGTGCCCAATCAGGAGGAATGCCATGAAGCAGGTCTTCACCGCTCTCGCGCTCGGTTCGGTACTCGTGGGTGTCCCCGCTTTCGCGGACGCGGAGGTCGGCAAGCCGGCCCCGGCCTTCACGCTGAAGGACGAGGCGGGCAAGGAGCATTCGCTGTCGCAGTACAAGGGCAAGGTGGTGGTGCTGGAGTGGACCAACCCCGAGTGCCCCTTCGTGAAGCGCCACTATGAGGCGGACACGATGGCCAACACCCTGAAGGGCTTCGACGCCAAGAAGGTGGTGTGGCTGGCGGTGGACTCGACGGCGCACAACACGCCGGAGAAGTCCGCCACGTGGAAGAAGACAGAGGGCTTCACGTACCCCGTGCTCCAGGACGCCAGCGGCGCGACGGGCAAGACGTACGGCGCCAAGACGACGCCGCACATGTACATCATCGACGCGGAGGGCGTGGTCCGCTACGCGGGCGCCATCGACGATGACCCGCGCGGCAAGAGCGACAAGAAGGTCAACCACGTGCAGACGACCGTGGACGCGGTGCTCAACGGCAAGCCCGTTCCCGCCGCCACCACCACGCCGTATGGCTGCTCGGTGAAGTACAAGAGCTAGCGCGCACGACGAACGCATCCATGCGGTGACAAGGGCTCTCTTCCTACTGGGAAGGGGGCCCTTCGTGCTTCTGGAGTCGCGCGCCCGCGCGCGGGTAGCAGCACGGTGGAAGGACCGCAAAGTCCACGGGCCGGGGAGCAAGCATGTCCGGCGAGGAGGTCTCTCGCATGGATTGCAACTCGATGACCGTGGCAATGAAGGTGCGACCTTGCCCGGGACCGCCGGGGGACGGAGCAGGGGCGTCGCGCCGTGTCCTGTGGCCTGACGTGTCTCGACTCCTTCTCCCGGTGTGGAGAGACATCGTGATGCGGAAACAACACTTCTCGACTCGGCGTTCCTGGATGGGGGCGCTGGCCCTGGTCGCGATGTTGGGTGTCGGATGCAGTGAACCCCAGAACACGAGCGACGCGCCCGAGGCCCCCGGAGCCGCCATTGTCCTGGGCGAAGACTTCGTCGAAGTCCCTCGCGAGCTCACGTCCGAGCAGCACACGCAGGTGACGCAGAAGCTCGACGGCGTGGTGGACGCGACGGGGCGGACGTTCTACCTCGCCATCCGAAAGAGCGAGCTGAAGCAGCGCTGGTTCCTGTCCGCCACGCTTCGACAGCTCAACTTCGACCCGGAGTACTACGGCCTCCCCGCGAATCTCATTCCCCGCGTGATTCGCTTCCAGGAGCAGAACGGCAAGCTCTACGCCTTCGACGCCCGCGACGGGTTGACTCGCAACGACATCTTCAAGCCGGACTCGTTGGTGGAGGCGTATCCCATCGTCACGGACCACGCCCCGTTCAACCGCTTGCCAGGCTCGGACCAGTACGTGCTCATCGACCCGGCGGCGGGGCTCAACCGTGTCGGCATCCTCGGAGACCACTGGTATGCGCCCGGGGCCATCGACTTCCGGATGGAGCTGCTCTTCTCCCAGCGCTTTCGGCGTCTCTCGGACGGCGTCCAGTACGAACAGGTCTTCACGGGCTTCACGGACGTCTTCGACGACCGGAGCGACTCCCTGGAGCGCAACGGCTTTCGCGCCTCGGGCACGCTGGCCATGGCGCTGCGCAAGTACAAGGAAGGTGAGGGCTTCACGGAGATGCCAGCACCGGAGCCGCGGCACTACTTCCGCAGCGAGGGCCGCTTCATCCCCAACACGGGCGAGCTGGCGTTGAATGCCATCAAGTGGAACATCCGGCCGGGGATGAAACCCATCCGCTTCTACATCACCCCCAACTTCCTGGAACTGAACGAGGACCCCCGCTACCGGGGTGCGGACGTGGTGGGCGCCGTGAAGCGAGGCATCGAGGGTTGGAACGCGGCGTTCGGCTTCAAGGTCTTCGAGGCCGTGCTGGGTGACAGCAGCATGGACATCGGAGAGGACGACAAGAACTTCGCTGTCCTCGACCCGAAGGTCCACGCCCATCTGGCCATCGCTGACTTCAGCTCGAATCCCAATACGGGCGAGGTCCGAAGGGCCACCGTCATGATCAGCGCCGCCATGATTCACGATGCCGAGGCCTTCTTCGCGGGAGAGCTGACGGCTTTCTCCTCGGCCAGCGCGCGTGACGAGAGCCCGAGGCCCAGGTTGTACTGGGTCGGGCTCACCCGCGAGCCCTCCTGTGAGCTGGACGCGGCGTCCCTCCCATCTGGCTTCTCCGCCCGACTGTCGTCCGAGGAGGACCGCTCCGAAGGACCCGCCCTCACCGTGAAGCAGAAGGTGGAGCGCTACCTCACCTACATCATGCTGCACGAGGTCGGTCACACGCTGGGCCTGCGACACAACTTCAATGGGTCGCGGGTGTACGACGGCACGCCCCAAACGCCGCGCTCGAGCACCGTCATGGACTACTCCGCCATGCCCGACACCATTCACGTGCAGGCGCCCGGCACGTACGACGTGGCGGCGGTGCGCTACCTCTATGGACTGTCCACGGCGCTGCCCACGGACCTGTTCTGTACGGACAGTGACGTCCTGGCCTGGGCGGAGCCTGCTTGTGTCCACTACGACCGCTATGACGACCCGTTGACGCGTTTTCATATGCCCAACATGCGGACCCTGGCGGAGCAGGTGCTGCGTGGCGCGCCCGTCGGCGTCGATTTCCGCGCGAGCCTCCAGGCGCTGGACTCCTTCGTCAGGGGCGGGGACGCGAGCGGACAGGCCCAGGCCTACGACGTCCTCATGGAGCAGGTGCGGCCACCCCTCCAGATTCCCTCGGGCGAAGGTGCGGCGTACGCGGTCCGTGCCAATGACCTGGCCCGCCGCATCCTCAGCTTCCTCTATCTGGACACACGCGTCGGGCAGCCCCATGCGGTGAAGCCGCCGCCGGCCACCCCTGCGTATACGCAGGCCCTGCTCGCGGACGTGCGCGGCATCCTGCTGAACGTGGACGGCGTGCGCACCTTCCCCGTGCGCCGGGTCATGGTGAATCTCCTGAAGGCGCACCAGACGCTCGCGGCCTATGGCGTGTTGCAGGAGGTGCACACGGAGCTGACGGCGCGACTGCCCACGCTCAGCGGCGAGGAGCGACTGGGGACGATGGAGCTGCTGGGCCGCATCGAAGTGGCCCGCTCGCCCTACTTCCGCTGACTCCGGAACTGAAGACCCGGGCGTGAGCCTGGAGGCGCGGTGGAGCGCGGGCTCGGTCTCGAGGGCTCGCGCTTCACCCGGCCGACATCCCGGGGCAACAGCAGGAACGAGCACAGCGCGCCCAGCACGCACAGGCCCGCGGACACCCACAGCGCTTCACGTGTCCCCGCGAGGAACGCGTCCCCCGTCTTGTTCGCGAGTCCTCCCAGGAGCGGCAGCAGTGCCACCGCCAGGAGTCCGGCGATTCGCGCCACGGCGTTGTTCACCCCCGAGGCGATGCCCGCGTGCCGGTCCTCCACCGCGCCGAGCACCACCGCCGTCAGCGGCCCCACCGTGAGACTCAACCCCAGGCCCAGCACGAGCACCCCCGGCAGCACCGTGCCCACGTAGCTTCCATCCCGGTGGATGAGCGTGAGCAGCGCCATGCCCACGCCCGCCAGCAGCGGCCCCGCCGTCATCAAGGGCCGTGCGCCGATGCGTCCCGCGAGCCTCCCCACCACCGGTGAGAACAACAGCAGCATCACGGTGATGGGCAGCAGCGACGCTCCCGCCGCGAGCGCCGAGTACCCGAGCTGTTGTTGCAGCGCGAGGATGAGCAGGAAGCCCACGCCGCCCAGCGCGAAGTACACCGTCAGCGTCGTGAGGTTGGCGCCAGAGAAGGTCCGCGAACGGAACAGCCCCAACGGCAACATCGGGTTTCGCGCGCGTGACTCGATGACGAGGAAGGCGGCCAGCATCGCCGCGCCGAACACCGCGGCGAGCACGGGGGCCACGGACCAGCCATGCGCGGGCCCTTCGATGAGCGCGTAGATGACGCCGCCGAGCCCCAGCGCGGCCGTCACCGAACCGGCGAGGTCCAGCTTGCGCGCATCCCCCGTGGGCCGGTCGTCCGGAACGTGGCGCAGCGTGGCCCAGGCGGTGAGCGCCGCCAGGGGAAGATTCAGGAAGAACACCAGCCGCCAGGAGGCCACGTCCACCAGCCAGCCTCCCAGCAGCGGCCCCAGCGCGGTGGTGACGCCGGACAGGCCCGCCCATGCGGCCACCGCGCGCTGTCGGTCCGCTTCGGGGAACGAGGTCCGCAAGAGCGCCAGGCTCGCGGGCACCAGCAGCGCCGCGCCCATGCCCTGCGCGGCGCGGAAGAGGGCGAGCGTCCAGGCGTTCGGCGCCAGGCCGCACAGCACGGACATGGCGGTGAAGCCCACCACGCCCAGCAAGAAGACGCGGCGCTGTCCCCAGGCATCACCGAGCGCGCCGCCGGTGAGCACCAGCGAACCGAGGGTGAGCAGGTAGGCGTCCACGGCCCACTGGAGGCCCGTCAGCCCCGTGTTGAGCTCTCGGCCCAGCGCGGGCAGCGCCACGTTGACGGCGGTGGAGTCGAGGAAGGCCATGCCACTGCCGAGCACGCTCGCGAGCAGCACGCCGCGTCCCCGCGCACTGGCATAGGAAACGGACGCGCCGCCGGAAGAAGTGTCGGAAGGCATACGGCTCAACCGTGGGACGTGCGCCTCCGTCGCGCCACTCCTCGCGGTCCACGAGTGTCGGCCACCCTGGTGGCGAGAGCCTGACCGCATGGCCGCCCGGCATGTGGATGCGCGGGGCCTTCGTGCACACCCTGTCCGCGGGCGACGGGTTATCAGGGAGGCGAACGATGGCGACCGAGTGCAAGCACATCAAGCAGGCGGGGAACCCCGAGGCGAGGACCGACGGCTGCGAGGAGTGTCTGAAGATGGGGGCCCAGTGGGTCCACCTCCGGCGCTGCCTGGAGTGCGGTCACGTCGGGTGCTGCGACTCGTCGCAGCACAAGCACGCGACGAAGCACTTCCATCAGACGAAGCACCCCGTCATCCAGTCGTTCGAGCCGGGTGAGACGTGGGTGTGGTGCTTCGAGGATCGGCTCCTGCTGGACGACAGACCGGAGCAAGGTGGCTCGGCTCGCGTCTAGGGACGGGGCGAGTCCTCCGGGGGCGGGCTCACGGGAAACGTGAGCTCGATATCCTGGTCGTTGCCCTCGCCACCACCCACGCCGTCGGAGCCCAGGCTGCGCAACTCCACCCACGCACCGCGAAGCGTGTACTGGTAGGGGTTGACCCAAGGGTCGAGGGGCAGTTCATCGAGTACCCCATGGTCCACGAGGAGTTGGAGCCCTTCGGCATGCGTGGGCAACTGGCCCGTCTTGCGCTGGTAGAGGCGCACGGCGCTCTTGATGTTCTTCAAGTCGAGCTCGGCCCGACTGTGTCTCGACTCGCCCCAACATTCGGAGAGCACTATCCAGAAGAAGAGTGGCAGCACGAAGGCCGCCACCCCCGCCAAGAAAAGCAGCAGGAGGGGAAGGACCTGTCGGAGCGAGTGGCGCAGCGTGCGGCGTGGAAGCGTTTCATTCATGGCGGCTCGTGACTCTTCAAGCCGCGTGCCTGCCTGGTCTCCGGAGTGGAGTCTCGCCGCGCGTCTCACGGGCGACTGTCACTCCGTCACGGGCTCTTGTGGGCCCGGGTCGAAATGACAGCGCGTCCGTGGCTCCGGGCCGCATGCACCCGGAGCCACGTCCCGCTCACGCCGCCACGGGCTCGATGCGGGGGCGCGTGCGCGCGGAGACCTGCTTGCGCCGTCCCTTGCGCAACACGTCCAGCGACACCTCTTCATCGGTGGCCAGGGCCATCAGCCGCTGGAGGTCATCCACGCTGCCCACGGCGCGACGGTTGATGGCCAAGAGCAGGTCCTCCGGCTGGAGCCCCGCGTCGTCCGCGGGCGTCCCGTCCTGCACCCGGAGGATTCGCACCGCGCGGGGCTGCCCCGTGTCGCGGGCATGCTCCGGCGTCAGGTCCACCGCCACCGCCGCGATGCCGAGGAAGCGCCGCTCCACCTTCCCCCGCTGGATGAGCAGGCTGGCCACCCACGCCGCCGTGGTGGCGCTCACCGCGAAGCCGATGCCCTGCGCGTACGGCAGCACCAGCGTGTTGAGCCCCACCACCTCGCCTCGCGTGTTGATGAGCGGCCCGCCGGAGTTGCCCGGGTTGATGGCCGCGTCTGTCTGGAGCATGCCCTCCAGGATGACGCCGTCAGGCAGCGTGACGCTGCGATTGACGGCGCTCACGACCCCGAGCGCCACCGACTGCTCCAGCCGGAAGGGATTGCCAATCGCCATCACCAACTGCCCCACGCGCACCGTCTCCGGCGCGGCCAGGGGCAGCGTGGGGAAGTCGCCGCCCTCCGCTCGCACCACCGCGAGGTCCGTGGGCGCGTCCCCGCCCACCAGCGAGCCGCGCAGCTCCTCGCCGTTGGACAGCTGCACCGTCAGCTTGCGAGAGCCCCGCATGACGACGTGGCGGTTGGTGAGGACATAGCCGTCCGGCGTGAGGAAGAGACCGGTGCCGTGGCCCCTGGCGTGCTCCACGCCCACCACCGCGGGCGAGGCGCGCGACACGAGCGTCTCCAGGTCGTCCGAGAACTGTTGCAGCAACTTCATCGCGTCACCCCTCTCCTCACGAACGCTTGCCGATGGTGATGGGCACTTCACGCACCTCGCCGGCTCGCAGCACGCGCGCCGGCACGGAGGTGCCCACCTTCTCGTCGCCCAGGTAGCCGAGCAGGTCCTCCACGCCGTGCAGCGCCTGGCCTCCCAGGCTCACCAGCACGTCCCCGAGCAACAGTCCGGCCCGGTGCGCGGGCCCGTCCGGGTCCACGGAGAGGAAGATGAGCCCCGCCTCCGCGCCCGCCGCCGCCCACTGGTGCTGGGGCAGCTTCACGGGATACGCCCCCACGCCCAGGTAGCCGCGCCGGATGCCTCCGTGCTCGCGCAGCGACGCCGTCACCCGCGTCAGCGTGTCATGCGGAATGACGACGGCCGCGGTGCGTGAGAACGCCGCGGTGAGCAGCCCGACGAAGCGCCCCTCCACGTCCACCAGCGCGCCTCCAGAGAAGCCCGGCGGCAGGTCCGCGTCCGTCTCGAGATAACGGTCCACGCGCCCGCCCGCGTGGGTGCGCCAGCCCTCTCCATGTGTGCTCACCATGCCGAGCGTGGCGCGCGCCGTGCGTCCCGGCCGCGCCACCGTGACGACGAGGTTGCCCACCTTCACGGCGTCCAAGGGCGCGAGCGCGAGCGGGGAGAGCTTCGCCGCGTCGATTTTGAGCAGCGCCACGTCCGTGCTGGCATCGCGGCCGATGAGCTCGGCGGCCACGGTGCCGCCGTCGGACAGGCCTACTTGCACGGGGCCCTCGTGCTCGACGGCGTGGCTGGTGGTGACGATGTGGCCCTCGGCGCTCCAGACGACACCGGTGGCGCCGCGCCGTCGTCGAGCGTCCACGCGGACGACGCTCGGCGAGGCCCGCTCGACGAGGGAGGCGAGAGACTGGGAGAGGGCGGGAAGAAAGTCGGTGGACATGGCGTGTTCCTTTCGAGGCGGAAGGTAAAAGCCTCGAAGGCGCGCCACATCGGCGAACCAGGCAGGGTGTGCACCTGCCCGTTCAGGCAGGTGGCCCCTCCTTTCGGGGAGCTCCCGGGCTACTTCTCGACGACGACGTGGAGCGGGAGCGAGACACCGCCACCGGGCTCGGGCGTCTCCAGCGTGACGTCCACCCCTCCAGCTGTCGCCAGGGCTTCAGCGGGGAGGGTCGCCTCGTAGTGCGTCGGCTCGTTGTCCAAGACGTACACGGCCTTGAGGCTCGAACGGAACTCCTTCCAGCGCAGCACCGTGGCGGAGTGGATGCCCTTCCCCTTGATTCGGAGCGTCAACGCGGGCGCACCCTTGAGGGCGCTCATGGGCTCCACGGCGGTCAACATCGGCACGGGTCGTTCGGAGACCACGTTGAGCAGCGCGGGCAGTGACACTCCACCGCCTTCCGCGACACGAGACACCTTCAGTGTGCGGACTCCCACGTGCGCCAACTTCGTGCCCTCCAGCCCCAGCTGCGGAATCCTGCCGAAAGGCCGTGGCTGGTCATCCCAGTCCAGGGTGGTGCCGGAGACGCGCTGCAAGTCGCCGCGGGGCCAGAAGAAGTTCTCTCCCGTCAGGGAGAAGTGTCGTTCCTCCGAGGCGGCCCACTCTCCCTGGGAGACGACCCCCGGTGCCATCCCGCGAAGCTGCGGTGGGAGGGCGCCCTGGACTCTCAGATAGGCGGGAGCACTCAATCCGGAGCCCACGGTGAAGGTCCGTATCTCGTGGACCCGCGGGGTCGCGACCTCCGCCTCGCTCAAGAGCAGGCCCGAAGGGCCGTCGAACTCACGCTCCACGTCATTCACGAAGAGGGCCGAGGCCTGGGTGAGCGTCCCCGTGACACGCGTCCAGACGGTGACCTCGCGATAGAATTCGTCGCGCGTGCCCACATCCACCACCGAAGGGCTCAGGGAGACAGTGGGCTGTCCCGCCGCGGTGAGGACGAAGAACTGCTCCGGGCTCTCGCCACCTCCGGGGCCTGGGTTGAACACCGTCACGCGGCTGACGCCGGGTTGCGCCACCTGGTCGGCGGGAACATCCACCCACAGGCGCGTCAGCTCACCAGGGCCCGCCGTGCAGCCGCCCGAGGTCCAGCATGTCCACTGGGCTGGCAGCGGTTGGCCATTCCACCGGACGACCGAGGAGGGGCCGAAGCCCTGTCCCTCGACGAGCAGACGCAGGACGCCCCCGCCGGCGAGGGCATGGGAAGCCCCGTCGTTGCCCGAGACCCGGTTGATGATGGGCATGGGCCGCTCCGCATGCACCGCGAGCAGCAGGGGCAGGGTGGTGCCGCCTCCGGGCGCGGGCGTGCTCACGGTGACGGTGCGCACCCCCTTCGTGGACAGGTCCGCGGCCTGGAGTTCGGTGGACACCTTCGACGGGTCGTGAAGACGGGTGGTGCGCTCCTGTCCGTCCAGCAGGATGACGGACTGGGACGTGAAGCCAGCACCGTGGACGTAGAGGAGTCCTGGCGCATCGCCGACGGACAGCACGGAGGGCAGCAGCGAGTGGGCAATGGGCGCGGGGGCCTGGGCGAACACCTGGACGAAGAGGGGCGAGGACACGGCCCCATCGAAGGTGCGTGTCACCGTCACGGGGAGGGTTCCGGCCTGGGTCAGCAGGGCGGCGGGGACGATGAACGTCCAGACCCCCTCGAAGTCCGGACCGAAGGAGTGCTCCAGGCGGTGGCCGCCCCAGTGGACGACCTGCTGCGCGTAGAGCCCCAGTCCTTCGCCTTTGAGCTTGAACCTGACCTCCTCCGAGCCCGCGAGCACCCAGGCCGGGGACACGTCATGCAGCACGGGCTCCGACTTCACTCGAAGAGGATGGTTGGAGGACTCGCTTCCTCCATGGACGCCGGGTGTCTCCAGCGTCACCTGGACGGTGCCGGCTTGGACCCGACCCATGAGAGGGATTTGCGCCCAGACCCGGTTCTTGCCGTCATACGTCTCGGTGGGCAGCGGAATGCCATCCCACTTCACCACCGTGGTGGAGCGCACCTGCCGCCCGCTGACGATGATGCGCTCGAAGGTGGCGCTGCCCGCGTTGCCATGGTGCAGGTCGGTGGCGTTCAGCGAGGAAGGCCACACGCCCATGATTTCCGGAGTGGGGCTGGTCACCGTCAAGGGTAGGGGCTGCGTGGTGGCTGTGCGCGGGCGCGAGACCTGGATGACGAGCTGGTCTTGTGTCGCCAGGGGCTTCAGGGCCGACGGTGGAAGCAGGAAGCTCCCTTCACGGGAGCTGGTCAGCGTCAACGGATAGGACGTGTCGCGGAAGATGGCCTGGCTGCCACGCACGAGGTTCTTCCCCGTCACGGTGACTTGAACAGCGTCCTCGGGCTCGGAGGGCAGGGAGTCTGGAGTCACGGAGGTCAGCTCGGGCGCGGGCACGGTGAACGGGATGCGAGCGGACCGGGCGCCGCCCCTGTACTCGGGGTCGCCTCGGGAAACCCGCACGTCGAAGAAGAGGTCCGTCGCGGCCACGAGCTGCCAGGTCGGAACCACGGCTCGCAGCTCCGTGCTGCTCACGAACTGGGTCGTCAGGCGCTGGTCGTTCAGGAACACGGCACTGAACCGGGCGAAGTCGACGCCGAGCACCTGCATGCTCAACTCGGAGCCCTCCACGTTCGCCGCCTCCACCTCCACCTCTCCCAGGGTGACGAAGGGCAGCTCCACCTCCGCGGGAGGGGAGCCCGCGTCAGGTTCCTCGACAGGTGCCGGGTGGCTCTGGAGGCCTGGCCCACAGGCACAGCAGAGGACCCACAGCAGACACAACCACCCTCGTGTCACGTCTGGTCGCATCCGGATGATTCCTCTCGAGGTCAGGGGGATGCCACAGGGGGCGAAGCCGTCACGGTCAACGACAGGGCGGGCGTGTCGAGGAGGCGAGGGCGGGGGACTTCCAGGTACAGCGACTGCTTGCCCGACGTGGGGGTCAGGGCCTCGGGAGGTAACCACAGCTCGCCCAGGCGCGTGCTCGACAAGGTGACGGGATACCAGATGCCCCGGAAGACCGCCTGGGTGCCATGGACCAGGTTCTTTCCGAGCACGGCGATGCGAATGGGGGCCGTGGGGTTGGCCTCGAGCACGTCGGGCGTGAGCGAGTGCAGCTCCGGGACTGGCATGGAGGCGGTGACGGAGGGGGACCTGGCGCCCGACATGTAGACATAGTCGCCCGGCTCCACGCGCACCTCGACCGGGAACTCCGGCATGTCCTTCACCAGGAGGGGGTTCAATCGGGCGTGAAGCTGCGTCTTGCTCACGAACTCGGTCGTCAGTCCCACCCCGATGACATGCACATTCATGGAGGGGGTGAAGTCGATGCCCCAGACCCGGAAGTGGAGATCCGCGCTCTCGGGGTCCAGGACCTCGACGTCGACTCGCAGGGGTTTCCGAAGCACCCCCTCCTCCTCGTAGGTGTCTCCGTCGGGCGAGTCCCGTTCATCGACGCCAGGCCCACAGGCCAGGAGCGCCCCCAGCAGACACAGTCCTCCGCCCAGCAGCTCAGGGCGCATCCGGATGCTTCCCTTCCCCGTTCATGGCGAGGAGACACCCGAGGGCCTTTTCTTGCGCAATTTCACGCGCGCCGCCCGTCCGGCCTCGCAGTGCACACGCCAGTCTTGGGGGAGCCCGGCGTGTTCAGCCACTGCCCCTCGTTGCCGCGGTTCGGACTGGAATGGGTCAGCGTGTCGGCAGCTCGCGGAAGGTCATGCCGACGAGCCCGAGTCGATGCACGGCGTCCATGAACTGCTCGGTGCCGATGAGCATCGTGGCGAAGTTCCCCACGCGGAAGAGGTCGAGTTCCTGAGGGAGCGAAGCGGCGTCGAGGATGGGTTCGTCGGGGCGCCCGAAGCCGTGTCGGCCACAGGTCGTGCACGGCGGAGGTGTGTCCGAGGGAATGCAGTCCGGATGAAAGCGCCCTCGCGGCTCAATCTGGAGCTCCAGCAGCTCCGGCGCGTTCTTCTTCCGGAACCGCAGCTCCGTGCGACAGCCCAGCAGGCCGCGCACTCCTTCTGCTTGCAGACTCTCCAGTGCGTCACGGCGCAGAAGAAGTCTGGGTCCCAGCCATGCCATGGCCCCGAACTCCCCAACGGCGCTTCCCTTCAATGGACCGAAGCTCGTTCCAGGCGGCAGCTCGACGTGGGGCGGCATGAGGGGCTGGACCAACTCGCGCAGGCGCACGAACTCGGGGAAGGGTTCGGCTCTCGGTTTGAGGAACTCATGGCTCTCCGGAAGCAGCGAGAGGTCAATCGAGGGAAAGTCGTGTGCCACGGCACTCCAGGTGGCTCCGCATGCGTGACACCGTATGCCGGGAAGGCCCCACGTGTGTGCCGCGTCGAGGTAGCCACCGTGCTTCGTTCTGGCGGCCCTGTCCTCGTTGACCCAATAGAAACGACTCATTCGTGCCTACGCTCCTGGCCGGGAATAGTAGGGCTGGATCGGGCCACCCATGAGCTCGAAGCGATGAATCAGCTCTCCTGCATGCCTGAAAATCTCTGCCGGAGAGGCGAACGGCTTGGCCATCATGTAGTCCCGCCACGCATCGTTCCATGCCCCTCCACGCGGGGAACCGTCATGAATCCTTCGATGAACGGAAAGCGGAATGAGCATGGTGTAGTCGTGGATTTTCACTTCCTGGCGCGCGAACCACTCCGCCAAATCCTTTGACTGGGGGAAGATGTGGTGCTTTTCCCATCGCCCCGGCGTGAGTTGCCGGGACGGAGGGATGACTGCAGTCGGAGCGCCGTTCCAGTTGGGGAACGTCATGACGGAGCCCGGCGGCAATTTCTGCGCGCCACCCCAATTCCTCCGAGGGCCGCTGCCCGGCGCTGCTGCTGCCGCAGGAGGACGCGAAGGAGGGAAGCGCGCCAGCTCGACCTCTGCCGGTGTGTCCTCGCAGGGGTAGAAACCGCAGAGGTCTTCCACGCAGAAGAGGGTGACGCACTGGTCTTCCCCAGGGTCGTCGCATTCCTGCTCCGCCCCTGCCCAGGCCTGTTGACTGGGCGGCTTGCTGACAGTGGAGCAACCCAGCCAGGACACGGCGAACAGCGAAAGCCAGAGTGCGTGAGGGATTCGCATTGGACGCGAAAGCTAGCATGTCTTGGTCACCGGACGCGCTCCCTACCCTTTGGGTTATATGGAATGCGTGAGCAGAGCCCCTCCAGGGCCGAAGCCCAGCGTCAGACAGAGGATGCGACGATGCCTGTGCCGTCTGAGCTCCACTCGCGCCGCCTCGGCCGCGAGCTCCGCGTCGTTGAGCACGAGCACCTCTCCGCCGCCCGGAAGGGCTGCTTCCTCCAGGATGTCGGTCACCAGCGATGCATGCCCTTCCCAACCATACGTGCAGCCTCCCGGAACGAGAGCCTCATCCAGGGGACAGGGAAGCGCGAGACACACGCCCTCCACCGCCAGGTGACCGAGGTTTCGTGTACAGGCCCGCAGCGCGTTGGCGATGAAGTGCACCGCCGCGACGATGTGGTGCCCATCCGTGGGGCGAGGCATCCCGATGAAGAGGCGGGGCAGCGTGTGGAGGTCCCGCTCGAAGACACGTTGGACTCCAGGGCGCGCGCACTTGATGCTCGTCTGGCCCACGTCGAGCACGAGCGGCGTTCGCGCCGCCACAAGCGCGAAGCCCGCATACGCGGGCGCGAAGCGCGGCGACTCCGAGACATACACTGGACACCCGAGCGCGGCAGTGGCCTTCGCCACCCCCACCTCGAAGCCCTCCAGGCAGGCCAGTCCTCCGCTCAACCACACCGCGTCCACGGCATGCCGATTCACCAATTGTTCGAGGGCGCTCGTGAGCGCTGGAAACAGTTGCTCCGCGAGTTGGTCCTCGGGCACCCCCGCGCGTCGGTCCGCCTCCACTCGAGGCGCGCCAATCAGCTCCCACAACTCGCGTCCGAACACCGGGAGGTTCCACACCTCCAGCGGTGTCACTCTCTCCGCGTGGTAACGACGGGCCGTCCACCTTCGCGGCGCGGAACTCACGCGACGAGCCCGGCGATTCGCTCCGCCGCATCCTTCGCGCCGTCTCGGGATTGATACGACTCCGAGATGGCCGCCACCTTCGCGCGCAACGGCGTTCCCGGCTCCAGGAGATGGCGAAGCGCGGCGCGACAGTCCTCAACTGTCAACGTGTCCAGTTCCCGCGTGAGCCCCGCCCCCGAGGCTCGGAGGAAGTGCGCCTGGATGGGCTGGTCATTGCAAACAGGCAACAGCAGCAGCGGCACGCCCGCCGTCAGTGCTTCCATCACGGAGTTGGCGCCTCCATGCGAGACAAAGACAGACGCCCGCGGAAGGAGCTGCCGCTGCGGCGTATAGGGCACCGCCACCACGTCCCCTGGCAACGAGCGCGAGAAGTCCGTGTCCGCCAGCTCACCCGCGCTCAACACCACCGTGACACCCAGCGACGCGGCGGCTTCCGCGATGGTGTGGAACAGCGTGGGCTGCCATGAAATCTGACTGCCGAAGGACACGTACACCACGGGCTTCGAACCCAATCGCTCCCACGGGAAATCCACTTCGTCTCCCCGAGGCTCGGGTGGAATCGACGGGCCCACCAGCCGCCCGGCGGGAGGAAGGTCCACCTCCGGTCCGAGGAACGCCTCCGTGGCGAAGAGGATGTTGAGGTGGGGCGAGAGGGCCTCGCAGTTGCGGAAGCTCGCCACGAAGCCATGTCGTGCGAACAGCTCCGCGCGCTCCTTCGCCAGGGCTCGCACGTTGCGGCGCAGCCCGTAGTCCTCCATGGGCTCCAGCAGCGAGAGCGCGGAGGACACTCCGGCCCACGGTATCCGCTCCTGATGCGCGGCCAGCACCGCCGCATACTGCATCCCATCCAGCGCCATGACGTCCGGACGGAAGCGACGCACCACCTCGCGCACGGGCTCGATGAGCGCGGGCACCGCATCCAGCAACAGGCCGCGAATCCACTTCCCCAGGGCCACCTCGTCACGCACCAGTCGGGCCAGCGCCTCGCCGCCCGTTTCGATGGTGGGGGCATCCCTCGCCGAGTGGGGCAGGTGCAGCACCTCCACGCCGAGCTTCGCGAGCTGCGACGCGGGCTCGGGGATGCAGAGCCAGCCCACGGTGTGGCCCAGGCGGCGCAGCCACTGCGCGACGCCCATCATCGGGTTGATGTGGCCCTTCTCGGGCGAGGTCGCAATCAGGATTCGGGACATGGGGAGCCGTGCGCTGCGTGCGCGTGGAGCATGGCGAGGGAGCACAGCCGCATCAACAGGCGATCCACGCCATCCGCCTCCGGCTCCTCGGGCTCCATTCGCGTGTAGCGCTCCAGGAGCGTGAGCACGGCCTTCGGGTCGATGACCTCCAGCGGCTCCAGTCGCGAGGCCGACAGCCAGGCGCGGTACAGCTCCAGCCACCGGGCACGCACGGGGCTTGAGAGTGCCGTGTGCCCATAGCGCGGCGTCTTGCGCGCGAGCCGGACCTCGTCGGGGACCAGTCCTCGCACCGCGTGGCGGAAGAGCCACTTGCCGACTCCCTCGCGGACGAGCGAGGACTCGGGCAGCGAGAGCGCAACGTCCGCGAACCGGGAGTCGAGATACGGCGTGTGCACCGTGAGTCCGTGGGCCCGCGCGCCCCTCAGCTCGGGAGGAAGCACCAGCTCGCGCAGCACCCATTCCGCGTAGAGGACCTCCTCGGAGGCCTCCGTGTCTTGGAGAGACCAGGGCCCGCCACGGGCCGCGTCGGAGAGCTCCGGGCCGTCCTCCTGGGACAAGGGCCCGCCACGGACCGCGGCGGAGGCCTCCGTGTCTTGGAGAGACCAGGGCCCGCCACGGGCCTCGTCGGAGAGCTCCGGGCGGTCCTCCTGGGACCAGGGCTCGCCACGGGCCTCGTCTGGACTCCTCCCCAAGTTGTCCACAGCGGCGCGTAGGACCGTCCGTGCGAGTCGTCGGTCTTCCTCGATGCGCGCGAGCGCCGAAGCGAGCGCCAGGGGATTGCCCCTCAACACCTCATCGGCGCCGGCTCCGCTCAGCATCACCGAGGCTCCGAGCCGCTTCGCCTCCGCGTAGAACGCGAAGCTCGCCACCGCCCGTGCATTGAGGATGGCGCCCTCGTTGGCGATGACGGCGGGCTCGAACAGGTCCGGCAGGAGGGCATCCGGAATCGGAACGTCGACCTGCTCCACTCCCGCGAGCCGGGCCACCGTCCTCGCGTTGTGTCGCTCGACCGCGTCGGCGAAGTGGACATCCATGCTCCACGCGCGAACCCGGCCCGGTGCATGCCGCGCCGCCAGCGTGCACAGCACGGCGCTGTCCACGCCGCCGCTCAGGCTCACGTCCAGCGCGCCCGAGGCCACCCGGGTACCGACAGCGTCGGAGCACGCGGCCAGGAGCGCCCGTGCTCGTGGCTCGTCATCTTCTTCCGGGGAGCGCGGTGAGGATTGGCGGCGGATTCGCGGCGGGAGCGGCGCCACGCGGCTCACCCCTCGAAAGAGGCTCCAGGTCGACGGCAGGCTGTGTCGCAGGAACGCCGTGACGGATGCAGGCTCCAGGCCCACGACTTCACCGCTCAGGAGCGGGAGCAGGCGCCACACCGACTCCACGGGAGCGTCCGTCCGGGGTCCGGCTGTCGGCTGGTAGGAGGGCAGGGCGGCGAGCGGGCCGCTCGGGTCGCCGGGAGCGTCGGACACGCGGGGACTGTCGCAAGGCCCGGGGGCACCCGGCAACCCCGCTATAGTCCCTCCGTGCGTTACGAGCTGCACGACGGCCGAATCCTCACCTGGTCCCTGGAGACGCACGTCGTCACCCACTGCAACCTGCGCTGCGTGCAGTGTTGCCCCATGTCGCCCCACCTGCCCGCCTGGGCCGTGGAGCCCGCCGTGCTCGGCGCCGACCTCACCCGGCTCGCCCGCGTGCTCAAGCCCAACATCTTCAAGCTCACCGGCGGCGAGCCCTTCCTCCACCCGGACCTCCCCGCCGTGCTCGACGCCGTCCGCGCGTCAGGCATCTCCGAGCAGCTCTCCGTCACCACCAACGGGTTCCTCGCCCAGAGCGCGCCCGACGCCGTCTACGAGCGCCTGGACCGGATGACCCTGTCCGTCTACTCCTCCGCGCCGCTGCCAGAGAAGTCCCTGGCCCGCATCACCGAGCGCTGCGCGCGACACGATGTCCTCCTCACGGTGAAGCACATCGACGCCTTCCAGCAGCTCACCCCGGACGCGCCCCTGGCCACCGACGCGGAGGTCCGCGACGTCCACGCGCGCTGCTGGCTCAAGGTCCGCTGCCACCTGGTCCACCGAGGCCACTTCTACACCTGCACCCGTCCGCCTCACGTGGCCACGGTGCTGGGCCCCTCGCACCCGGAGATGCCCGCGCTGGCCGAGGTGGATGGTGTGCGCCTCGACGCTCCGGAGCTGCTGGAGCGGATGCTTGGCCACCTGGAGCGGGACACGCCGCTGGCCACCTGTCGCTACTGCCTGGGCGCCAGTGGCCCGTGGCAGCCGCACGCGCAGCTCCCACGGGCCCACGGCTGACCCCCGAGGCTACTCTCGGGACTTCGACAGCGCGCGCTGCATCGACGCCGGGTAGCGGTCTCCCACCGCGACGCCCGGAGGCGCCACGAGGTCGATGTCCTTCAGGTCCTTCTCCGTGAGCTTCACGTCGAGCGCGCCCAGGTTCTCATCCAGGTACTTGCGCCGCTTGGTTCCCGGGATGGGGACCACGTCCTGGCCGCGCGCCATCACCCACGCGAGCGCGAGCTGCGCGGGCGTGCAGCCCTTGTCCTTCGCCAGCCGCTCCACCTTCACCACCAGCTCCAGGTTGCGCGTGAAGTTCTCCCCCTGGAAGCGCGGCGAGTGGCGGCGGTAGTCGTCCGCGGCCAGGTCCTCGTAGCGCTTGATTTGCCCCGTCAGGAAGCCGCGCCCCAGCGGGCTGTACGGCACGAAGCCGATGCCCAGCTCGTGGCAGGCCTGGAGCACCCCGTCCTCCGGCTCGCGGCTCCACAGCGAGTACTCACTCTGGAGCGCGGCGATGGGGTGCACCTTGGAGGCCCGGCGCAGCGTGTCCGCGTCCACCTCCGACAACCCCAGGTGCCGCACCTTGCCCGCGCGCACCAGGTCCGCCATGGCCCCCACCGTGTCCTCGATGGGCGTCGACGCGTCCAGCCGGTGCAGGTAGTACAGGTCGATGACGTCCACGCCCAGCCGGCGCAGGCTGGCCTCGCACGCGCGCTTCACGTACTCGGGGCTGCCGTTGATGCCGCGCGCCTGCGGGTTGTTCGGGTCCCGGACGATGCCGAACTTGGTGGCCAGGACGACCTTCGCGCGGTGGGGCTTGAGCACCCGGCCCACCAACTCCTCGTTGCTTCCGGAGCCGTACATGTCCGCCGTGTCGAAGAAGGTGATGCCCTTGTCCAGCGCGTGCAGCAGCGTGGCTTCCGACTCGGCGTCATCCCGCCCCGCGTAGAAATCCGACATCCCCATGCAGCCCAGGCCCAAGGCGGACACCTTCAGGCCCTGCTTTCCGAGAGTCCGTGTCTCCATGTCGACAGCCCCTTCGCCGGCCGCCGACATGGCGTCCGTTTTCGCGCGGAGCCTTTACTGTGGCTGGGCCACCGACACGTCAACTGGAAGCGTTCGCTCCCGAGGCAAATCGACGGTGAAGGTGGAGCCGCGGCCCTGCTCGCTCTCCACGCGCACCCGCCCTCCCATGGCCTCCACCAGCGTCCGGGTGATGTAGAGGCCCAGGCCCAGGCCGCCATAGTGCCGCTCCGACACGGCGCGCTCGAAGCGGCCGAAGAGGCGCGGCAGGTGCTCGGGCGCAATCCCGATTCCCTGGTCCCTCACCCGCAAGCGCGCACGGGTGGGGCCCTGCTCCAGGCTCAGCTGGATGGGCTTGCCCGAGCCGTACTTCACCGCGTTGTCGATGAGGTTGGTGACGACCTGCTCCAGTCGGAGCCGGTCCCATCGACCGATGAGGCCCGACTCACCTCCCTCCACCTCCAGCGTGGAGCCGGCCCGGGTCGCGTGCGGCTCGTAGCGCACCACCACCTCGCGGATGAGCGCGCCCAGGTCCACGTCCTCCAGCTCCAGGGCCAGCCTGCCCGCGGCGATGCGCGACACGTCGAGCAAATCTCCCACGAGCTCCGCCAGCTTCTTCACCTGCCGGGCGCCCGTGTCCACGTAGCCCTTCACCACGGAGTAGGGGATGGCGTCGGGGTGGCGCTCCAGCTCGCGCGCGAGCGCCTGGAGCTTGAGGCTCAGCGGGGTGAGGGGCGTCTTCAGCTCGTGGCTGGCGATGGAGAGGAACTCGTCGCGCAGGCGGATGGCCTCCTGGGCCTCGCGGTACAGGCGCGCGTTCTCCATGGAGAGCGCGGCGCGGTACGCCAGCTCCAGCCCGAAGGCGAGGTCCGCCTGGGTGTAGCGGCGGTTGGAGAACGAGGTGAAGAAGCTGAAGACTCCCAGCGTGTGGCCGCGCACCACCAGCGGCACGGCGATGAAGGAGCGCAGGCCGGTGGCCAGCATCACCCGGGCGTGGTTCTCGTTGTGGGCGCTGCGCTTGATGTGCGCGGGCGTCATCTCCTCCAGGAGGATGGCCTCGCCGCGCAGGAGCGCCGCGGTGGGCGGGTGGCGCGGGTTGCCCTCCGGCATGAGCTGGAAGTTGAGGACCTCCGCGGCGGTGGCGGCGTCCTCGGGGCGTGCGTGGGCGACCTCCAGCCGGCGGAAGTTGCCATCGGGTTGCGCCAGGTCCACGAAGCACCAGTCCGCGAGCGCGGGCACCACGAGCTTGGCCAGGTTGCGCATCGTCGCCTCGTAGTCGAGCGAGGACGCGAGCACCGTGCTCACCTCGGCGAGGACGCGGGTGCGGAACTCGGCCTGGCGCAACTCAATGGCCAGGGCCTCCGCGCGCTGGCGTGCATGCACCAGGTCCGTCACGTCGAAGCCGAAGCCCGCGATGCCGTCCACCTGTCCCTGGGAGTCACGGGTGGGCTGGTAGACGAGGTTGTGAAAGGTCTCCTTCTCCATCCCGTCCGTCTGGAGGAAGCGCAGCGGCACGGCGTTGCCCACGAAGGGCTCGCCCGTGGCGAAGACGCGGTCCAGCACGTCGCGCGCGTCCTGCTCCGCCACCTTCACCACGCCCTCCTGGAAGGGCATGCCCAGGGTGTCCCGGCTCTTCAAGAGCGAGCTGTTGCGCGCGTTGGAGAAGTCGAAGTCGTGCGTGGCGCCGCGCAGGAAGAAAATCTGCGCGGGGGCCTGCATGAAGATGGTGTGCAGGCGAGTCCTCGCGGCCTCGGACGCGGCGCGGGCCTGGCGCTCGCTCTCCAGCAGCCCCGCACGCTCCTCCATGGCCCGGCTGAGCGACACGTTCAGCTTGGTGATGAAGATGGCGAGCAGGGCGAAGATGCCCAGGGACAGCACATCCGCGGACCTCATCTGAAGTGTCAGCCGCGGCGGGAGGAACTCGTGGTCCACGGCCACCAGCGACAGCGCCGTCACCAGGAGCGCGGGCCCCCAGCCTCCCCACCAGCCGGCCACCATGACGGCGCCATAGAAGAAAAGGAAGGGGCTGGTGGACATCAGCGACGCGAGCTCCATCTGGAGCAGCAGCGCGCAGAGGAAGAAGAGCAGGGCGACGCCATAGCGGCCCAGTCGGGACTTCTGAAGCCAGCTCCAGGCCTTTCGGGGGTCCGGCGTGAGGCGCTGCTCGAGCGGAGCCGACAGGGAGCGCGTGCTCCCCGACGGACGGGTGGTTTCCAGATGCGAGACGGGCGTGGGCAAGGCGAGGGGCCTCCTCACGGCGAGGGAGCACCGCGAGCGTCCGGAATCGAAACGCTCCCGGCGCGAGGCGGGGTCCGCGCATGATGGTCCTACTTGGCGCTCGTCTGCCTTCTTCTCGGATGCAAGTGATTGAAGGAGCACGCTCGGCGGTTCAACGCGCGACTTCTTGCTCCGACTTGTTGAGTGGACAGCTCCCCCGAGAGGGACGGGGCACCACCGACCCGGTGTTCCCTGACGCTGACGATGAAGTCTTTCAGGTGTGTTGTTTGTGAATGGCGCCGTGTGAGGGTTGGCGTCAAATCATTGGAGCTTCGAGCATGTCACGCATGCGCATCGAGTCTCGGTCCTGAGGCCTCCCCATGCTGAACGAGTCCGACTGGGACAGGAGGCCGGGGCCCTGGGACATGCCCTTGTTGTACTTTCGGGTGGGGCAGCAGTGACCATCGATGCCCATGCTCGGGCCGCCCATGTTGCTCGGGCCCATGTCGAAGCGGTCCCGCATCAGCATGGGATTGCCGATGAAGCTCCCCGGAGGTGCGGAGCCACCGTTGCCCGTGGCGCCCTGGAGGGTGATGGGCTCCTGCGTGGCCGGCTGCTTCTGGACCTGCCGCAGGTGAAGCGTGTGCCTGGCGGAAGAGAGCTTTGGGGTCATGGCGTGTACCTCCAAGTGGGCGGTGTGGCTTCATTACGGCGCACACGCGCACACGGTTACATCGCCTCGACAGGGGCCGCGCTGGCGTGAGCGCGGCCCGGTGCGTCACTTCACGGTGGGCGGCGGATACGGGTTGTAGTCCCAGCGCCAGGGCATGTCCGTGGGGCCCAGGATGGCTTCGATGAGTGGAGGGAAGACGTGGGGGCCCTTCACGCTGTTGGCGAGCAGGACGACGCAGCGCGCGCCGCGCTCCAGGCAGAGGACGAAGTTGTCGGTGTGCTCGTCGTGGCCACCCTTGAAGAAGGCGGGGCTGGAGCGGTCATCGAAGAGCACCATGCCCAGTCCGGCGGACAGGGCGATGGCTTGGTTGCGCGGGTCCTTCTCCTCGGTGAGGGTGGGGAACTGGTGGGCCCAGGGGATGGCGAGCTGCGGGGAGAGCAGCTCCGCGCGCGCCTTGGAGGAGAGGCCTTCTCCGCGCATGAGGCCGGCGAGGAACTTCGCGTAGTCCTCGATGGTGGTGTCCATGGAGCCGGCGGCGCGGACGCTGCCGCGCTGGTGGTGGGCCTTGGCCACGCCGTGCTCGTCGTAGCCGGTGGTGACGTTGGGGGCGAAGTCGTCGCGCCAGACCATGCTGGTGCGGCGCATGCCGAAGCGGTCGAAGACGCGCCGCTGGAACTCCTGGCCGGCGTCGAGTCCGAGGCCCGCGTCCTCGAGGACGAACTGGAGCAGGTTGATGCCCTCGCCGGAGTAGGCGTAGCGCGCGCCCGGGTCGAACTTGAAGTCGAGCTTCCCGTCCGGGTTGAGGAAACGGAAGTTGGGGAAGCCGGGCGAGTGGCTCAGCAGCATGCGCGGCGTGAGCTGCTTCCAGCGCGGGTCCGCCGCGAGGTCCTCGTACTTCTTGAACTCGGGCAGGGGCTTCTTGAGGTAGCGCTCGATGGGCGTGTCCAGGTCCAGCACGCCCTCGTCGACGAGCTGCATGACGAGGTAGCCGAAGACGAGCTTGGTCAGTGATGCGCCGTACATGACGGTGTCGGTCTGAAGGGGCGCGGCCTGCTCGACGTCGCGCAGGCCGTAGGCCTTCACGGCGACGACCTGGCCTTCCTCGATGATGGCCAGCGCGAGCCCGGGCAGCTTCGCCTCGGTCATGAGGCGCACGGCGGTGGCATCGATGTCCGGGCCGTGGCGCACGGGTTCAGGCTCGGGCAGGGAACACACCCTGGTGCACGCGGAGAGCAGGCCCAGCAGACCCAGCAGGCTCGGGAGGAGGAGACGGGCGAGGGGACGAACGAGCGAGGAGGGCATGCCTGGAGAATGTGGTGACGGCCAGGTTGTCGCAATTCCAAGCGGCCTCGTGCCGACACGCCGAGGTGGCTGTTACGCGATGACTGAGTCGTGCGAGACGACGCGTGCGGGTCTGCCCCGGAGGGATGACCTGTGGTGCGGCTGCGCGATTCAGGCCGTCGCGCGGTGTCTGTCATTGGGGGCAGGGCCCGCGCCGCGCGAGTGAAGCCGGCCCTACGGAACGCGGACGCGGCTTCGGAACGGCAGGGGCTTGGTGCCGGTGGCCAGGTCCTCCGCGCTCACGTGCCGCACGTCCAGTCGCGGTGACCCGCTCCACCCGAGGTTGCGCAGGGCGGCGACGAGTCGCTCACACAGTGGCGTTACCTCGGAGGCGTCCGCGCCGGCCAGCTCCAGCTCGAAGGAAGAGGGTGTCATCTGCGTCAGCCGGAAGGCGCGCAGGGCGTGGTGCTTGAACACCCAGGCGAGCGCCCACGCATCCACCGTCCGGCCCGTAGGCGTCGTGAAGTGGCACGCGCCGCGACCGCCGAAGTGCTCCAGCGTCCAGCCGTGGAAGCCGCACGCGCACGCGTCCCTGTCCACCGTCCCCGAGTCACCCGGCAGATAGCGCAGGAGCGGCAGCACGCTGGGACGCAGCCGCGTCACCACCACCTCGTCGAGTCCTGGCTCCAGCCACACGTCGGGCGCGAGGACATGGAAGCGCCCCGGCCCTTCCAGGCACTCCCAGGCGAGCGGCCCTGTCTCCGTCGTTGCGTAGTAGTTCAGCAGCGGCGCGGGCACCAAGCGCGCCAGGGCGTCCCGGGTGTCCTGGGGCAGGTACTGCGCGGAGGTGAGCAGCAGCGTGGGCGCCGGGAGGTCGCGCTGCTCGGAGAGCCAACGCAGTCCCTCCGGGTCCGAGAAGATGACGGCGGGACGCACGCGGCACAGACGCTCGCGTGCATTGTCTCGCAGCACGGAGATGCGGTGCAGCGCGCCGTCCTGGAGGATGGGCAGCCGCACCGAGTACTCGAGTCCACCCGGCAGGGCATCCAGCAGCACCACACGGGGACGCGGCGGCGGCACGGCCCGCGCGCGCTCCAGCCAGAACCGCAGCACCGCCCACATGTGCAGGCAGTCGCGCCTGTCTCTCACCACCTTCACCGGCTCGCCCGTGGAGCCGGAGCTTCGCACCACCACGCTCTCGTCCTCATGGGACAGCGGTGTGGGCACCTGGTCCCAGTGTCGCGCCAGCGTGCCTCGTTCCAGCGTGGGGAAGTGCCTCAGGTCCGCGAGCGTTCGGAGGTCTCCAGGGTGAAGCCCCGCGTCCCGCAGTCGCCGCGTGTAATAGGGAGAAGCCAGCAGGCCAGCGCGCAGCCCTTCCAGTCGCGACTCCAGCTCCGCGCGGGCCGCTGCCTCGTCGGGGAGGACGGCGAAGCGCGACAGGTCCCGGGCGATGGACTCCGCCCACGGGACATGGGGACGCTGGGTGGCGGTGTCCCGGCGGATGTTCGCGCGGGGAGCCACGCGTGCATCCGAGGGGAGCCCCAACGTCACTCGCGCCATCCTCGAGCGTCGGCGGCGCGCTGGGCCGCATCCGCGAGGTCCTTGGCGCGCTTGTCCGCTTCCTGGCGGCGGGCCTGCTCCGCCCGCTCCATCTCCTGCAGCGCGGCGCGGTAGTCGAGCTGCTTCAGCCGCGCGGAGGTGTCACGGGATGACTCGTCCTTCACCTGCCCGTCCACCGCGTGCACCCACTTGCGCAGGAACTCCTCCTGACGGAAGGCGTTGGAGCGCACCATCTCCGCCGTCAGGGGCTCCACCCACACGAAGAACCCCCGCATCACGGTGGCGGCATCCGCGTTCTTCCTCAGCATCGCCGCCGTGTCCGCACCCAGCGAGGACGACGTCAGCACGTACGCGAGCATCACCACCTGCTCCCGCCAGAGCGCTGGCGTCTTCGCTCTGCGCTCCATGTCCTCCCAGTCCGCGCGCGACGGAGGACGCACGCCCGCGAGGCGGAAGGTGTCGCAGATGATGGCCACCGCGAGCTCGTGCGGATACGGCGAAACGAGAGGCACGTCGGTGAGCTGCTTCTGGATGTTCTTGACGTCAAAGGCCATCACTTCTCCAGCAAAGCCTGGGACAAGGCCGCGGCGGCGGGGCCGAAGTCCGACAGCCATTTCACCACCACCAGGCGGAAGTTGCGCTCCTTCAGCGCGGGCGCCAGCGCCTGCCTCGCCCGGTGCTCGTCCGGCAGCGCGAGGAGCGCGACGAGCAGGCGAGAGCGCCGCGTCGCCTCCACCAACATCTTCATGTGCTCGTCCGTCGCCACGTTCGACAGGAAGTCGCTGTCGGAGATGATGACGCGCAGCGCGTCCGGCCGCTCCTTGGACAGCGTGCCCAGCACGTCGAAGGGGAACATCGTCCCCCCACCGATGTAGTGCAGCAGGAACTCGCGCGCCGTCTCCTCGTCGTACATCCACGGGGAGAGCTTGGGGTCGGTGTGCGAGTAGATGATGCCGCGCACCTTCGCCTGCTTGCGCAGCGCGGAGGCGGACAGCACCTGCGCGGCCAGCGTCATCGTGTTGAGCTGTGCATCCGGGTTCGGCATGGAGCCGCTGGTGTCCAGGTACAGCTCCACGGAGGGCACACCGAGTTCGGACGCGGGAGGCACGTCGGCCTCCAGCTCGCGACGCAGCGGCGACACCGCGGCGAGGTGCCCCTGGGTGAGCACCGTCAAGGTCCAGTCGATGGCGGAGGGGTCATCGCCGTACTCCCACGCCTCGGGCGTGGTGCGCAGGTACGGCTCCGGCTTCGAGGGCGCGGAGGGGAGCTTCAGCAGGTGCTGGTCGACGAGCCGTCGGTAGTGCCGGGCCACCAGCGCGCGGCGCAGCTTTCCCCTGCCCGTTCCGGGCAGGTGTTGGGTGACGCGGTTGATGTGGTCCAGCGCGTCGGGCGCCTTCGTGTCGTGGGCCTCGTCGAGCCAGCCCTTCGCGCGAGCTTCCTCCAGCGCGTCTTCCCACCTGCCACCACTCTGGAGCGCGGAGTCCCAGTCATCCACGTCCGGCAGCGACACGTCGTCACCCAGCGGCAGGGTGTACGTCGTCTCGTCGAGCTTGCCGAGGTAGCGGATGAAGGTGGCGCAGAAGTAGAGGAACTGGAGGCGCGGGTGCGGCAGCGCATAGAAGGTCTGCGCGAACATCCGAGCCTCCGCGCGCAGGCCAGGGAACTGCTCTTCCATCGGCGCCATCGCAGCGCGAGGCACCAGGTCTCCAGGCTCGCGTCCCCACAGCTCCTCGTAGATGGCCAGGTAGAAGAAGAACATCGGCGAGACTTCGCCGCCGCCCTGCGTGCGCTGGAACCCGCGATACACCCGGCACAGGTCCTCCGGGTGCGTGCGGCCCACGAACTCGTTCACCTGGAGGTCGTAGAAGAGGTTGGTGAGGGACTGCTTCAGGCCGGGGAGCAGCCGCTGCTCCATGACGCGCAGCTCCGCGTCCCAGCCCAGCGTGTGCGGGAAGCGCGCGTGGTGGCCGATTTCGTGCGCGAGCACCGCCATCAAGCTGTCCGCCGCGCCCATGGACTCCAGCAGCTCGAAGTGGACGAAGACCTGACGCTTCGTGAGGTCGATGTACGCGAGCGGCTCGTTCGCGTGGTCCGCGTCCGGACGGAAGGGGACGTGAGGCTCCGGAGGGCTGAGCCGCACCTGCACGTCCCACAGCGCCAGCGCGTCCCGCCAGCATCCCGCGATGTGCTCTGGCGTGAAGCGCGACGTGCTCATACGGGCACGAGCACCACGACGTGCTGCGAGGTGTCCAGCGTGCCGGCGGCGCGCCAGTCATTCGTCACGGTGGCGAACCAGGAGTCCACGCGCGCATCCCTCCACGCCACGGTGGACAGGTGCGGGCTCTGCTGGAGCGTCACCTCGGGGGTCTCGCGACAACCCATGGCGCCGAGGGGAATCGGTGTGTCCGACAGGAGCAGGCCCTGTGTCGCGGCCTCACGTCCGGCGATGGCGTGGCGGTGGCGGTCGTGTACGCACAGCACCGTGGGCGCCAGGAAGTGCAGGGGACCGGGCAGGAAGCGGCTGTCCTCTCGGGACAGGTCCACGAGGAAGGGCTGGGCCTTGTCGCCGAGCTTCATCGCGGGAGGCTCCATGGCGAGCGCGGCGGTTTCACGCAGGCGCTCCTCGATGCCCGTGAGCGAGCCGAGCCGCTGGCTCACGCGATAGAAGATGCGCTGCACCCACGGTGGAGCGGACTCCAGGTTTTCGCCCACGTTCCACAGCTGCGCGAGCACGCCGGCGCGTTGGGCCTCGGGGACACCCGAGAGCAGGCGGGGGACCAGGTCCGTCCACGCGAGGGTGAAGAGGTTCTGTCGGCCCGCGGTCGCCGGGTACAGGTAGCCCAGGCCGATGGCCTCGGCGCCCAGGCGCAGATATGCGCGCAGCAGTTCCTCTGCGTCGGCGGGGGAGGCGCCTGTCTGGGACAGGGACTCTCCGAGCTTCCGTGCGGGTCCTTCGAGCAGGGCGCGCCACAGCTCGGAGTCCCACCGCACGTAGCGGCCACGGGCGCTGGCTTCCAGTTCGTCCGCGAAGCCGCTCATGGCTGGCCGCCCGGGTTTTCCTTCAGCCACGTCGCGTAGTTCCGGTAGCGGCTGTACATGGACTTGAGGTGGATGAGGTCCTCGTAGACGGGGCCGGACAGCTCCTGCTTGGTGAGCAGTTCGTTCATCAACGCGGTGACGGTGGTGAGGCGCTTCTCGGTGGTGCGCAGGTCGATGCCGGACAGGCCCTTGTCCAGCTCGGTGCGCAGCACGCCGACCTTGCGGCGGATGGGCTCGTGCTTGTCGTAGTGGCCCATGGCCATGTCGAACATGTTCCGAATCCAGGCGACGCGGTCCTGGAGGAGCATCTTGTTGCCGCGCACCTCGAAGAAGGCGCTGCGGGTGTTGGGGACGAGCTTCTCGTGCAGCACCCACGGGGCGATTTGACGGAAGTCCTCCAGCTCCACGGTGCCGTGGCCTCGGAAGAAGGCGAGGGCCTTCGCGTAGTGGAGGATGGTCTGGTAGGCGCGCACGCTGACGCCGTTCTCCGTCTGCGTGCAGAGGTGCACCTTCTTGTCGAGCGGGCACTGCTCGTTGCACACGGCGGCGACCGTCTGTCCCGCGAGCTTGAGGGTGTCCTTGTGTTTGAACTCGAAGCGGGGCGAGGCCATGCGGCAGAAGTCGAGCTGGCCCAGGAAGAAGGCGATGCGTTCGAGGACGTTTCGCGGCACTTCCACTTCGAGGATGGAGGCGTAGGCGCGCTCCAGCTCGCCGGGGGTGAAGACGATGTCCTTGGGGAGCATCTCCTCGGGGGACTTGTCGGCTTCGATGCGCTGGAGGAGCGTGTCGATGAAGTTCGAGTTGAAGGGGACGGCGCGGACGACGACGTCGATGCGGTCCTTGAGGGCGTCGATGACCTGGAAGGTGCCGCCGCCCTGGTCGTCATTGGCGGTGAGGAACCAGGACGAGCGGCCGGTGTAGACGTACTGGTCCATCATCTCCGCGTAGCCCTCGGCGAGGAGGGAGAGGAGGGCGGACTGCGTCTTGGTGGGGATGCGGTTGTACTCGTCGATGATTTTGACGCGTTGGGTGATCCACTTGCGCCAGCTGACCTTGACGGCGGAGAGGTCCTCCGCCTTGAGCATGTCGGAGGGGAGGGGCGCGCCGAGCAGGTCGGCGATGGAGAGCTGGGGGTGGCCGCGCTGGATGGAGCGGTGGATGTCCTCGCGGGACATGCCGGACAGCAGGGCCATGAGGATGGCGGAGGTGGTTTTTCCGCGGCCGGGGCCGCCGATGAGGAGGGCTCGGCGGCAGGTGAAGAGGGTGAGCAGGGGGATGAGGACGAAGGAGCTGTAGCTCATGTCCTCGGGGAGATGGAGTTCGTCGCCGGTGGCGCTCTTGAGCGAGGCGGCGTGGCCGAACTCGATGTCGTAGTAGGGGCAGATGACGGCGTTGTTGGTGATCCACCAGTACGCCTGCCGCATCTTGTCGTGGAGGCTGCCGCCGTCACGCTCGGAGAGGTGGACGTTGAGCCCCTTGTCCACCGACGCGCGCCCGGAGAGCAGGCGCGACACCCAATCCTGATTGGCCATGCGACGCACAGCCTAGCATCCGGGACGTGAGGTGGGGCGCGGAGTGTCGACTCGTGCCGAGTGTGGTCGGCTGGCTGTCCCCCAGGCCCCTGTGCCGCAGCTCACCACGCCAACATGCGGGGGAACGGAATCGCTGGGAGCCGGCCCTTCAACTCCCGCGCTTGCGCCAGCCCGGCATGCTGCCGCCGCGTGAAGGCCCGTGTCTGGAACTGCCAGGCACCCCGACTTCGGACGGAGAACTCCAGCGCGAGCATGTGCCGACGCCGCATGGGACCCCATTCCAGCTCATCCAGCAGTGCGTCTACGCTGAACTCGCGACCACGCAGGTAGCGGGTGTCGGCGGCGAACCCCGTCCGAGCCGTCTTCCACCACGTGGACACTGCCTGCCCCGCGGGTCTCGGTAGTGCATGCTCCGGCCGGAGCTCCAAGTCTCGCGAGAGGTCCTCCTCAAGCGGCGGTAGAGAATCTTCTTCCTCAGGTGCCTTCACATAGGCGCCTTCCAACTTCAGCCCGGTGATGGCGCTGAAGGCCTCGCCCGCGAGTGACGCCAGGGCCGTCGATTCCATGAAGGCCAGGCACGTCTCGGCGGCCTTCGCCCAACCACTGAAACCCAACGCCCAGAGGGCGTCTTCGCGCATGGACTCCTCATCGGTGCATTCCAGCAGCCGAGTCAGGTCACGCCCGTTGCCACCGAGGGCCAGCAGTACGAGCGCCGTCGGGTCTGACTTCGTGCGGGCCGCCACGGACTTACGAACGGTCTCCCAGGCGGCAGGCACTCCAGCAATCATCCCCGCGATGACCGCGGCGTCTTTGACTCCAGGCCGCGAGTCCGCCAGCAATCGGGGAAGTTCACGCAACGCCACGTCCCGGGACAGGAAGGGCGTAGTTCGGAGCGCGGCCACGACGACTCGGCCGTCCGGGTGTCCAAGCAACTCCACCACCAGATCACGCGGAAGCTGTCCCCTGGCGCCGAGCACCTCCAATGCCCAGCAATGGCGGGAGGCCACCTGGGGCTTCACGAGCGACAGCAGGGTGTCGGCTACATCTGGCCGCTCGCAAAGCTCCAGCGCCTGCTGGAGGGCGGCACGAGTACCTTCGGGAGCGGTCTGCAGGCGTTCCACCACGTTTGCCAGCTCGATACGCCCTGATTTGGCGAGCAGCACCCAGAGCGCCGCGGAGATGCGCGGTGGGTCCTCTGAATCCAGCGCGGGCAGAAGCAGCTCCCGCGCCACGGGTTCTCCGCCGACCACCAGGCCGTCCAGGTGCGCCAACAATCGCTCCTCCAGCGAGGCCGCATCCCGCAGCTCCCGGTCTGGCGCCACCAGGGTTCGGTTCCATTGCCCCCAGAGGAAACTCGCCTCGTCCAGGTGCTCCTCTTGGATGTCCATCAACAGAACAGGCATGACCTGGTGTGTGGCCCGTCCCACGCTGCTCTTGAGGGAGAATCCTTCATGTGGTGGCTTCTCTGGTTGGATAGGGACTCCACTCTTCTTTTTACCAGGATGCCATTCCATCAGGCCCGCCTCTTGCCAGGATGTTCTGCCTTGGTTGAGGACTTGACGGTGGATGCGCGGATTGTCGGGAGTGTCTGGGTTTTGCTAGGTTGAAGCGATGTGGGCCTTGAAGAACCAGACGCCCTACGCTGCGGAACGAAACTGGACCCGAGACAAGCATGGCGTGCACTGGTGGCTCGTCGCCGTCAAGGCGACCTTCGACATTGCGCCAGATGGGCAGCTCACGCTTGCTGATGAGCAGTTGCCCCCTGTGCTCGCACCTGAGTACCTTGGCGAGCCAGGCAGGTCGAGTTTGCGCTCCGATTCGGAACTCCTCGCGGAGAAGCCTCTCACCGACATCCTTGTCCATGCGTGCGCATATGCGCCCGGGGGGAAACCGGTTCCGACGGTGCCAGTCTCGCTCCGTGTAGACAGGCTCCACAAGGACTTGCTCGTCCACGGAGACCGGACCCGGTGAGCGTCAAGGTAGATGTCGCGTGAGAGGGTTCAGCCGATGCGCTTCAACTCCTGCACGGCCGGGGTGAGGTTCGGAGAGGGGCCGAGACGGACGGGGCCTGCTGGCGTCCAGTTGCGAGTGT
>NZ_JABUMU010000105.1:0-385 GCF_013336625.1 Myxococcus sp. CA033
AGAGCCTTGTCGACGGCCTCATCATCGAGACGTCCGGTCGTCGCCACATGACGACCGAGGCCGCAGAGCACTTTTTCGTTGTAGATGGGCGTCGGCGCACGGGTGAGCCCCTCATAGGCCACGAGGCGCACAGAGTTCGAACCGATGTCGATGATCGCCACCGGCCGTCCCAGGCTGAGACGGCCTTGCGCTTCGCGGCGCATGGAGCCGATGTTAACGGTATCCACGTTGCGCGAGAGACTTGGGGCTAGAATTTTTGAGAGATTTGCCACGGCCCGACAGACTCGGATTGGTCATGAAATACTTGTGAGCATTGAAAGGTTCCTCGCCTGAGCCAGGAACCAACCGCTCGCTCGCGCCGGACGGAAGGACCGTCCAGCTTTGT
>NZ_JABUMU010000106.1:0-383 GCF_013336625.1 Myxococcus sp. CA033
GGGAGAACGTGAAGCGCTACGCGAAGTCGAAGGCGGTGACGGAGTACGTGGAGCTCAAGGGCCGCTCGCACTACACCGTGGCGCAGCCGGGCTGGGAGGCCGTCGCGGACCTCGCCCTCAACTGGGCTACCGAGCACGCCACCGTCCGGAGCTGAGCATGGCGCGGCCCCCAGCGCCCCGGTCCTCGCCGAGCAGAGGGCCGGGACGCGAGAGCGGCCCGCCAGGATGAAGGCAGCAATGACAGACGGTGGCCTGGCTAAACCGGAGTTCGTGATTCGCGATCAGGATGGGGAGCAAGCGGGCGCGGAGCGATCGGGAAGAGGGAGCAGGGGCACCTCCCGTTCGGCTCTGTGTGCGCAGAAAACCTGAGAGCGAGAAGGCCC
>NZ_JABUMU010000107.1:0-383 GCF_013336625.1 Myxococcus sp. CA033
GAGGGCCTCATCGGCTTCTTCGTCAACACGCTCGTGCTGCGCACCCAGGTGGAGGACACCGCTTCATTCGTCCACCTGCTGAGGCAGGTGAAGGAGTCCTCGCTGGGCGCCTACGCCCACCAGGACGTGCCCTTCGAGCGACTGGTGGAGGTGCTTCAGCCCTCGCGCGACATGAGCCGCAGTCCGCTCTTCCAGGTCCTCTTCGCCTTGCAGAACGCGCCCATGCCCGCGGTGCGGAAGCTGGACCTGACGTTGAGCCCAGTGGAGGTGGAGAACCCCACCACCAAGTTCGAGCTCCAGCTCAACCTGTCGGAGACGCCAGACGGCTACCGGGGCACGCTGAGCTACAACACCGACCTGTTCGAGCACGCTACGGCGCTGCG
>NZ_JABUMU010000108.1:0-383 GCF_013336625.1 Myxococcus sp. CA033
CTGTTGGGCTGTCTCGGAAGCGGGACAACGGCATCCGGCGAACATGGTCGTCCATTCCACCGAGGAGCACGTCGTCGTCCCCGCGTTGGGTTCCATCATCGAGGGATACGTGATGCTCGTATCCAAGAACCATCGCAGCTCGGTCGCCACGCTGAAGGCGCAGCAGGCCACCCAGGTCCAGCGGGAGCTCGACTCCGTGTTGTCGGCGCTGGAGAAACAATCGGGCTCGAGCCGCTGGGTGGTTTTCGAGCATGGCACCACGCTCGACTGCGGCCTCAAGGCCTGCTGTGTCGACCACCTGCACCTGCACCTGTTGCCGGTGGACATGGATCTCGCGGCGGACCTCGCCACCCGGCTCTCGTGCGAGGCCCGGCACATCGAAG
>NZ_JABUMU010000109.1:0-383 GCF_013336625.1 Myxococcus sp. CA033
GGCGTATGACCCCGGGCGCTACAAGGGCCGAATCTCGCTCTACGCGGGCGCGGGTTCGACGGGGCACCTGCTGTCGCTCTTGAGCGAGGCGCGCAAGGACGTGGGCGCGGGGATGGACCTGGCCACCTCCGGCCCCGAGAGCCTGGCGATGAAGGCGTCCTTCAAGCTCCAGCTTCGGGGCGAGAGCGTCGCCGTCTACACCGCGTGCTCCACCGGCCTCGTGGCCATCCACATGGCCTGCCAGAGCCTGCTCACGCGGCAGTCGGACATCGCGCTCGCGGGCGCGGTGCGCATCGCCAGCCCGCAGCGCACGGGCTACGTGCACCAGGAAGGGCTCATCTATTCGCCGGACGGCCACTGCCGCGCCTTCGACCACCGTGCCG
>NZ_JABUMU010000110.1:0-382 GCF_013336625.1 Myxococcus sp. CA033
AGGCGGTGCAGGCTCTCGCGCTCCATGCCCGCGCGCTCAGCCGCGTGGGTGACGTTGCCGGAGAACTCCTGCATGAGCGCGGTGAGGTAGTCGCGCGACACGGCATCGCGCACACGGTCCACCGCTTCACGGTAGGGCTGCTTCGCCAGGGCCTCCGCGGACGGAGCCACGGAAGGCGCGGGGGCACCGGACACCCCCAGCTCCGGGGGCAGATCCTCCGGGGTGATGCGCGGCCCGGTCGCCACCGCCGCCGCGCGCGCCACCGCGTTCTGGAGCTGGCGGACGTTGCCCGGCCACGGCGCGCCGGTGATCACCTGGAGCGCCTGGGGCGTGAAGCCCTCCAGCTCCGGCCGGTTCGCGGCCGTGAGGAAGTGCATGGCGA
>NZ_JABUMU010000111.1:0-378 GCF_013336625.1 Myxococcus sp. CA033
GGATCGCGCACGGCACAGTCGCGCACGCCATACGGCTGCTCGGTCGGTTCCTCGACGATCTCGGCGCCGCTGGCCTGGATCCGCTTGAATGCCGCATCCAGGTCTGCGGTGGCCAGCAACATCATCGCGAAGGTGCCCTTGGCCATCATCTCGGCGATGGTGCGCTGCTCGTCCTCGGTCACGCCGGGGCTGGCGTTCGGCGGGTACAACACGATGGACGTGCCGGGCTGGTCGGCCGGGCCGACGGTAATCCAGCGCATGCCGTTGTAGCCGACATCCTTGCGCACCTCGAAACCGAGGGTGTCGCGGTAGAACGCCAGCGAGGCGTCCGGATCGGTGTGCGGGAGAAAGCTCGAGTGAATGCTGATATCCATCGTG
>NZ_JABUMU010000112.1:0-324 GCF_013336625.1 Myxococcus sp. CA033
CACCATCCGCTTCACCATCTGCGCCTTGAATGCGTCTGTGTACGGCACTTCAACCGCCTGCACTCGCCCCCTTCGGGTGGTCAGCTCGGCATCTCAGCCGAGGCGACTTCTTCCCTGACACAGGGGGCTTCCGGGCCAACCCGGATGGCTACCTCCGAGGCATCGAAGAGGGGCTCAGGCCATATTTGCCGGCGTAGTTTTTTTGCAGGTCCAGCAGGGCCTCGGCTCGCTTGAGGCGCACCTGGGCCCGGGCCAACTCCTTTTCCAGCTCCGCGACGCGACGGGCACTCGCGTCGGGGACTTTCGCCGGCGGGCCGCGCTTCT
>NZ_JABUMU010000113.1:0-254 GCF_013336625.1 Myxococcus sp. CA033
AGACAGCCCCAGTGCCTGGCACACGGGCGCTACGCCCAACTGGCCAACCGCCTCCCTGGCCACCTGCATCAGGGCTCCTCGTCTGGCTTGGGCAGTTCCACTCCGAGGATTTCCGATACTTTTTTTTCTACGCTGGCAAATATGGCCTGAGCCCGGGGTGTTGCCCCTCTGAGAATGGGAGGAACGCCATGGCACGAACGACAGCCCGCCCCCTCGCCACCCGCGAGGTGAGAATCGACAGCGAGCGCCGGCCT
>NZ_JABUMU010000011.1:0-276970 GCF_013336625.1 Myxococcus sp. CA033
GTCCCGCCGACGGCGCCCAGCCCGCCTCTCGTCCCGCCGACGGCGCGCAGCCCGCCTCTCGCCCCGCCGACGGCGCGCAGCCCGCCTCTCGTCCCGCTGACAGCGCGAAGCCCGCCTCTCGTCCCGCAGACGTCGCGCAGCCTGGTTCGCGTCTCGCCGATGGCGCGCAGCCCGCCTCTCGTCCCGCAGACGTCGCGCAGTTCGCGACGCGCCCCGCCGACACCTCGCAGCCCTCGACCCGTCCCGCGACGGCGCCGCCCACTGGCGCGCAGCCCGCTACCCGCCCGGCGACGAATCCCGCTGGAGCGCAGACGGGAGCCCCTCAGGTGTGGCCCCCGGCGCCGCCCGCGCAGCCCGGTACGGCGCCCCAGGTCTGGCCACCGGGCCCTCCCGCGCAGCAGTCCGCAGCCGACGCTCTTCCGCCGCCCACGCTCCGCTTCGGCTCTCCGCTGTCGGGAACGCGTCCGGACGCCCCCGTTCCGCTCCAGCCGCCGCGCTCGAATGAGCCCGCGTTCATCGTCTTCCCCAACCCGGGCAAGCCGTCCGCTCCGGCGCAGGCGCGTCCTCGTCAGGCCGAGCCGGAAGCACGGCCGCCCGCCTCGCCCTCCAGCCAGGACGTTCCGGACTGGACGCTGGCCCAGGCGCGCGCGGCGCTGAAGGAGTCCACCAAGGACCGCGACCGGCTGATGGATGTGGCGCTGCGCTTCGGCCGGCGCACGTTCGACTATGTGGCGGCCTTCGCCGTGCTGCGTGGCGCGGCGGTGGGCTGGGACGGTCGTGGCGAGGGCATGACGGGTGAAGGGCTCGCCCAGGTGTCCGTGCCGCTCGACGCGAGCAGCGTCTTCCGCACCGTGGCCGTGACGCGGGGAAGCTACGCGGGCCCGTTGCCTCCGGACGCGCTCACCCGACACTACCTGGAGCTGTTCGGTCGGCAGACGCCGCGCACCGTGTTCCTGTACCCGGTGGAGGTGAAGGGTCGGCTGGTCGCCATCCTCTACGGGGATTGCGGCCAGAAGCCGATGAGCCAGCGCCGGCTGTCGGACTACATCCTGTTCTGCCAGGACCTGTCCTCGGCCTTCCAGGAGCTCATCCTGTTCCGCAAGCAGCGCGTCACCGCGGAGCCGCGCGCGCCGGAAGAGGACATCTCCATCGACGTGGACGTGCCGGTCGCCGCCGCTCCGGTTCCCGCGCCCGCGGTGGTGGCGGGACTGGGCTGGGGCCCCTTCTTCGGCCGAGGCACCTCCGGCACCATGGGCCGCGCCGCCGCGTTGCCGCCTCGCGCGCAGTCGCAGGAGGAGCGCCCGCCTCCGGACTTCGCGCCGCTGCTGCGCCGACTCACCGGCCCGGACGCCGCGCAGCGCTCCAACGCGATGGTGGAGCTGGCGCGCTCGCCCGAGGCCAGCGCCCGCGTGCTCGCCCAGCACTTCCCCGGCCCCACCGCCTGGAGCCGGCTGCCCGTCGTCGAGCTGCCCGAGGCGGACGAGCTGGGACCGATTCCCGCCGCGCTGTCGCGCCTGGGGCGTCCGGCGGCGCAGGCCCTGTCGCCGCTGCTGGATTCACAGGACGCGGACACGCGCTACTTCGCGCTGCTCACGGCGGGCAACCTGCCCTACGTGGAGCTGGTGGATGGCGTGCTGCGCGGGCTGTTCGACCTGGAGCCGGACATCTCCAGCGCCGCGCGCGTGGCCGCCGCCGCGCTCAAGCAGTTGCCCCGCCTGGACGCGGCGCTGCGCGAGCTGCGTCAGGAGCTCACCAGCCGGGACATGATGCGTCGTGCGCTGGCCGCGAGGGCGCTGGGCAGCCTGCATGACCGCGAGGCCGTCGAGGGCCTCATCCAGCTGACGAGCAGCGACGACGAGATGTGCGCCCAGGCCGCGGCGGAGGCGCTGCGTGAAGTGACGCGCATGCCGCTGGGCCTCAGCCCGAAGCAGTGGGCGACGTGGTGGCTGGAGAACCGCAGCCGCCGCCGCGCGGACTGGCTCATCACCGCGCTGCGCCACCGTGAACTCGACGTGCGCCTCGCCGCCATCGAGGAGCTGAGCCGCGCGCTCAACGACACGCTCGGCTACTACGCGGACGCCCCTGAGGCGGAGCGCGAGGTGGCCGCGCGGCGCTGGGAAGCCGCGGCGGTGGACCCGGCCAACGCGCGCCGGCTCGGCATGCTCTGAGAGTGCCTGACAAAACAGGCAGGGAGACCGGAGGAGCGAGAGCTGCTCAACGGTCCTCGCTCGCCCACCGCGCGCGGAGGTTGGCGACCATGTTCAAGGCATCGGCATCAGAGGCGGACTCGGCTCTTGCCAGGCACGAACGCGCGCTGTCCGCTTGACCTGACCGCCAGCGGACGTCCGCCAGGGCGAGCAGCAGGAGTGGCTCTCCTTCCGCGGTAGCAACTGCTTCTTCGTAGTAGAGCGCTGCCTGCGAAAGCCTTCCGACTTCCTCGCAGAGGAGGCCCGCTGTTCGAGCCAGGGTGGATGCATTGGCGGGCCTTCCCCTGTCCGGCCGAGTCCGAGCCAGCGCGGATTCCAGGCAAGCGATGGCCTCGGCCGTCCTGCCTGCCTGCCTGGGCGAGAGCGGACGCGGTACGAAGGGGGTTCTCGTCATTCACCATGACCTTCTCCTCATCAACACGGGCATCCAGTGGGAAGCCCTGCCGCAGGACGTGCTCGGCGTCTCGGGCATGACGTGTGGGAGCGGGCTCCTCGACCGGGAGCCAGGACGCGCTCGGGTGGCCCCGCACCCGTGACGAACACGGAATCGACTCGGAGCCAGGACGCCTGCCCGCTCCGAGCCGACCGCCATCCCGGACTATGCTGGCGTCAGTGACACGGGCACGAGACAGAGCGTCATGACGAGCGGGATGTGGATCAGCATCATCGCCTGCGCCGGGCAGCTCGCGCTCGCGGGACTGGCGCTCGCGCGCGTGGGGCGCAGCCCGTTGGCGCTGCCCCTGTCCCTGCTGTCCATCGCGCTCTCCACCTGGAACTTCACCGGCTTCGCGCTCGAGCGTTCGGGCGAGCCGGGATGGAGGCTGGTGGGCTTCGCCGCCGCGCTGATGACGGTGCCGTGCACCCTGCACTTCGCCCTCGCCTTCGTGGGACGACGTCGCCGCTCGGCCTGGGCCATGTTCGGCACCTACGCCATCTTCGGCGCCCTGGCGATGACGATGCTCGCGTCGCTGGGGGCGCCCTCGCTGGCGGCGCGGCTGTTGACGTTGCGCTTCGGCATCTTCGTCACCGTGCTGGTGGCACCGCCGCTCAGTGCCGGCTTCGCGCTGCTCGGCTTCCACCTGCGCGAAGCACGTCACTCCGACGAGCGGGCCCGAGCGGGGCTGATGGTGCTCGGCCTGACGCTGGTGGTGGCCCTGCTGCTGACGGAGCTCGCGGTGGAGCTGGGCCTGCGGCAGGTGCCTCGCCTGGGCAGCCTGGGCACGCTCCTGGGCCTGCCGGTGATGGCCACGGCGTCGCTGCGCTTCGGACTCTTCGGTCGAGACCAGGGAGAAGGCGCTCCGCGCATGGCCCTGCACGCGGCGGCCCTCGCGGGCGTGGGCGTGCTGGCGTACCTCACCGTCTTCCGCCTCTTCGCCGCGCAGGTCGGCGCCCTCGTCGTGTTCACCACGGCCATCACCTTCGCGCTGCTGGCCGCCACGCGCCGAGGTGTCACCGCGTTCGTCACGCGCGCCGAGCGCATGGAGCGCCTGGCCACGCTGGGCCGCTTCTCCGCGCAGATGGCGCACGACTTGAAGAACCCCATCGCCGCGCTGAAGGGCGCCGCGCAGTACCTCAAGGAAGAGCACGCGCGGGGCCAGTCGTGGGCCAGCCACGGTGAGTTCCTGGACCTGATGCTGGAGCAGGTGGAGCGGCTGGGCCGCGTGGTGGACACGTACCAGCGGCTGGCACGCGTGGAGCCCCTCCCCCACCCCGTGGACCTGGGGCGACTGGTGGAGGGCGTCCTGTCGCTCCAGGCCTTCGCGAGTCCGGGTCAGGTCTCCATCGTCCGCGAGCTGGAGGCGGGCCTGCCGCCCTGCTCGGGAGACGCCGACCTGCTGGCCAACGCCGTGGAGAACCTGGTGCGCAATGGCGTCGAGGCCATGCCCGGAGGTGGAACCCTCACGGTGCGCACCCTGCGGGACGGCCCCGGCGTGGCGGTGGAGGTGGAGGACACGGGCGAAGGCATGGACGTGCGCACCCGCGAGCGCGCCTTCGACGACTTCTTCACCACCAAGGCAGCGGGCAGCGGGCTTGGCCTGGCCTTCGTGCGGCGGGTGGTGGAGGCACATGGCGGCACGGTGAGTCTGACAAGCCGCGAGGGGCACGGTACGGTGGTGCGCCTGAGCCTGCCGATGGAAGTCCGGCAGGCCGGGAGTGGGACTGAAGGAGAAGCCGCGTGAGCGAGGCGTTGAAGGGGACCGTGCTGCTGGTGGACGACGACCCGGCGGTGGCCAAGGTGCTGGGAGCGCTGCTGTCCCAGGCGGGGCTGACGACGCACGCGGCGCGCGACGGGAAGGAAGCGCTCGCCATGCTGGAGCGCAAGCCCGTGGACGTGGTGGTGAGCGACGTGCGCATGCCGGGCATGGACGGGATGCAGCTCTTGAACGAGGTGGCGAAGGGCTGGCCCGACGTCCCCGTCATCCTGCTCACCGCGCACGGCACCGTGCCGCTGGCGGTGGAGGCGATGAAGGCGGGCGCGGCGGACTTCGTGCTCAAGCCCTTCGACCGGGAAGAGATTCTCTTCACCATCCGCAAGGCGCTGCTGCGAGCGCAGGGCGAGGCGGCGCACGAGCCGCTGCGGACTCCCAGCGCCTTCGTCGGTGGCAGCCAGAAGATGGCGGAGGCCCAGGCCCTGCTGGCGAAGGCAGCCACGGGCATGGCCACCGTGCTGCTGCGGGGCGAGTCGGGCACGGGCAAGGAGCTGGCGGCGAAGGCGGTGCATGACGGCAGTCCGCGACATGCGGGCCCCTTCGTGAAGCTGCACTGCGCGGCGCTCCCGGACACGCTGCTGGAGAGCGAGCTGTTCGGCTACGAGAAGGGTGCCTTCACAGGGGCGGCCACGCGCAAGCCGGGCCGCGTGGAGCTGGCCCACGGGGGCACGCTGTTCCTGGACGAAGTGGGAGACATCTCGCCCGCCGTGCAGGTGAAGCTGCTGCGAGTCATCCAGGAGCGCGAGCTGGAGCGACTGGGCGGCACGCAGACGGTGAAGGTGGACGTTCGCTTCGTGGCCGCCACGCACCAGCCGCTCGAGGACCTGGTGAAGGCGGGGCGCTTCCGCGAGGACCTCTTCTACCGACTCAACGTGGTGCCGCTCTGGCTGCCCGCCCTGCGCGAGCGGCCCGAGGACATCGAACCCCTGGCGCGACACTTCCTGGACGTCCATGCGCGGACGAACGGGAAGCCGCCCTTCACGCTCACCGCCGACGGGCTCGCGGTGATTCAGGCCCAGCCCTGGCCGGGCAACGTGCGCCAGCTCCAGAACTTCCTGGAGCGACTGGTGGTGCTCTCGGATGGACAGACGCTGACAGGTGAAGACGTCTCGCGCGAGCTGGCTCGCCAGCCCGGACTCTCCGCCCCCGTCCTCACGCCATCCCAGGGCACCACGGCCCTGCCCGCGACTTCGAGCGCGCAGCCCGCGGGCGCCGAGTCTGGACGCACGCTGGAGTCCCAGCGCAAGGACACGGAGCGACAAGCCATGGTGGATGCGCTGAAGCGCGCGGGAGACAACCGCACGCTGGCGGCGCGGCTGCTCGGCATCAGCCGCCGGACGCTCTACAACAAGCTGGAGGAGCACGGGCTGGTGTAGCCCACCGGCTCACGCCTGCTGGGCGGCGGCCTCGCTCAGCGAATCCAGCTCCTCGTGGAAGTTCTGGATGAGCACATGCGGGTCGGGGACGCGGAGGACATCCGCGGCCACGCCCACCGTCACCTGGCCCGCGTAGCTGAAGAGACTCACGCCCAGCCCGAGGTGCCCCGCCTGCGGCACCCAGAACGTCAGCTCTCGCAGCGTCACGCCCGCCAGGGACACCGGCTGTCGGGGGCCGGGCACATTCGTCGCCACCAGCGAGGCCTTCGTGCCGAAGGCATCCACCACCGCCCGCTCCACCGGGGCCGGCGTGTACCCCAGCAACCCCAGCGCGCCGAAGGTCACCACCGCCTCCGGTGACTTCTTCACCAGGCCCATGCGACGCGACAGCTCGTGCAGCCGACGACGCGGGTCCTCGATTTGTACGGGCAGGCGCAGGAACACCAGACCGAAGCGATTGCCCAGCTCGCGAGGCACCGGCTCATCCATCGGCCGCAGGTTCACGGGCACCAGCGCATGCAGGTCCTCGGGAGGAACGTTGCGAGCCTCCAGGTAGCGCCTGAGCGCGCCCGTCAGCACCGCCAGCAGCACGTCATTCACCGTGCCGCCCAGCGCGCGGCCCACGACCTTCACGCGCTCCAACGGAATGGGCGAGGACCACGCCGCGCGCTTCTGCGTCCCCAGCGGCCCTCGCAGCGGCGTGCGGGGGTCCGGCGTAATCACCATCAGCTTGCCGAGCGCCGCCGCGCTGAGCGCCCCCTGTCGCAGCAGGTCTCCGGCCAGGATGGGCTCGGCCGCCAGCTCCGCGCCCTTGCGCAACACCGTCCGCGCCGTCCCCGCCGCCGCGCGCGCGCCGCGCACCCACCGCGCCAGCCCGCCCGACGAAGCCCGCGTGTGCTCGCGCGGAGGCTCGGTGTTCGTCGCGTCGCCATCCGTGAGCGACAACAACAGGCGCGCCAGGGCGATGCCGTCGGAGATGCAGTGGTGCAGCCGCGCCAGCAGGATGTCTCCGCCCTGCGCGCCCTCGAGCACGTGGAACTGCCACAGGGGCCGCGAGCGCTCCAACGGCGTGCTCATCCACTCGCTCACCAGCGCCTCTTGCGCTGCGCGGTCTCCGGGCGCGGGGACAGGCAGGCGCAGCAGGTGCGCGTCGAGGTCGAAGTCCGGCGCATCTTCCCACTGAGGAAGGCCCAACCGTCCCAGCACCACGCGCTGTCGGAAGCGCGGGTAGCGGTCCACCAGTCGCGTGCGGGTCTCCGTGCGCAGGCGCTCGAAGTCCACCCGGCCCTCGAAGAAGAGGACCGCCGTAATCATCATCAGATTGGCGGGCTCCTCCATGTGGAACCACAGCGCATCCACGCTCGCCATCCGCTCCTGTGTCGCCATCGCCTCGCGTGCCTCCCAGTGCGCTCAGACCGCGTCCCAGGACTCCGGGACACGCCATGATGGCGCAGGTTGACCTCGCGTGGTGGGTGGACTTTCAGGAGCGCTACGGCGCCACGCCCTCTTCGCGCTCGAACTGGAAGGTCTGCTTCGTCGCATCATCCAGCGTCAGCGTGAGCGCGCCCTGCTCGAAGTCCCACCGGTACGAGCCGCCCCGGAACTTCACCTTCGAGCGTGCCAGGGGGATGACCCGTTTGGCGCCGCAGACCGGCCCCACGGCCTGTCCGTCGCGGGCCAGGAGCTTCACGTGGTGCTCACCCAGGGCCTCCACCATGCCCCAGGCGCGAACGACCAGCGCGTTGCCCTGTCCCAGCGTCGCGTCCTTCAGCGCGGTGCGCAGCACGAAGCACCCCTCGGGCGTGATTCGCAGCGTGCGCGCATAGTCGGCGCGGGGCTGGGGCTCGATGCGCGTGAAGCCTCCGTCCGTGATTTCGGGCAGGCTGGCCGCGGTCAGCCTCCACTCTCCCACCAGCTTGCCGGGCACGGTTTTCGTCGAGCCCGTCTGGCCCTGGCAGGGGTCCTTCAGCTCCTTCTCCGGACTCGGAGGCGCGGGCTCGAAGGCGCGCTGACACGTGGGGCCGCACGTGCGCGCCGCGCACTGGGTGTCGTCTTCCGCACACCCCGCCTTCAAGGTGCAGGACTTGAGTCGGTCCAACGCCTGCTCACAGCCCTCGCGCAGACACCGGTCCACGCACTCGGGCTCGATGCACTCGGCCACGCACACCCAGTTGGCGCTGCCACAGACACCCGCCACGGTGCGAGGACGCTCGGAAGCCCCCTGTGCCAGCGCGGAGAAGGAGAAGCCCAACAGACTCGCCAGGAAGAAGAACCCACGAAAGGAGCGCATGCCGTGGAGCAAACTAGGCACGGCCCCTTCGGGGCGAAGCCCTCGCGTCGGGTGGGCTGTCCACCCGAGAGCAATGCCTGCCTGGGCCCTCAGCAGAAGTGCCAGCGCCAGGTGCGCACATCCCCGGGGTCCACCAGCTCCAGCTCGAAGGCGAGTGTCTCGTAGCGAGCGAACTCACGGGGGTCCACGCGCAGCAGCGTCATGCCCGCGGGGTTCTGTCCGCGCAGCGGCGACACCGTGAAGGACAGCTCCGCGTCGAAGGCCACCTTGTAGAAGAGGCAGAAGCCATCCACGCGCCCCTCCTCCATCACCGGGCGCTCGAAGCGCACGCGGTGCGGCAGCCCATCCGCCGCCATCGTCTCCAGGTCGAAGGCGAACGCGGGCTCCGGGTCACACAGCAGGTGGTCCACCTCGTACGAGCGGACGACGCGCGTGAAGTACGACGGGTTCATCGCCTCGCGCAGCGTCTGCAGGCAGCTGTAGTCCACGCTGGGGAAGCGCTGGCTCCAGATGAAGGGCAGGCACGCCTCGTCGCGAAGCTGCACCGGCTCGATGAAGACCTCGAAGCGGTTGGGCAGGATGCGCCCACCGGGCCGCAGCAGCCGGGAGCGCAGGTCCAACATCCTCGGCACCAGGCCCGCGTCGAAGAGGGCCTCGCCCAGGAGGTCGTGCAGCAGCACGTCCACCTTCTCCGGGGCCTGGAAGTTCCACGGGTGCGAGCGCACGAAGTCGATGTGCTCCAGCCCGTTGCGCCGCGCCACCCACTGCGCGGTGTCCAGCAGCCGCGAGCCATCCACCGCGAACAGCCGCCGGGGATGTCGGCTCGCCGCCAGGAAGGTGCGCAGCCCCGTCCCCGAGCACACGTCCATCACCACCTGGCCGGGCTTCACATAACGCTCACACGCCTTCTGCCAGGCCAACACCCGCGCCGGGTCCGCCAGCGCCGAGTCCTGCGGCGTGGGACTCGACAGCGACAGGCTGTCCGGCACCACGTTGCGCAGCGGCAACTGGGACATCAGTGGCAGGTGGCTCAAGCGAGAACGAAGGTCCATCAACGCCTGCCGAGGCAGGTCGAGCAGATTGGGCATGACACCCCCCCGAGATGTGAGTCGAATCCACCGCGCTCCAGGCAGCCCCCCGGAACCGGGATTACCAACCATGCGGGACAACCCATGCTCCGGCCCATCCAGCGAAGGGGCTGGGTCTCTGTCCCCGCTTGAACAGGCCTTCGGGTTCAGCAGCGAACAGAGCGCGTCAGCCAGGGATGGGCGCGTCCGCGCTGGAGGGGCCCGCATGTCGGGAGCGGCGCGCGAGCCAGTCGTGAAGGAAGGCGCGAACGGCGGGGTGGCGCGAGTCCCGGAAGGCCTCGGGTGTCGTGTGTTCGACGATGCGGCCCTCGTGCAGCAGGGCCAGGCTGTCGCCCACCTGGAACGCGGTGGCCACGTCCGGGGAGATGACGAGGGACGTGGCGTGCAGTTGGTGTTTGCCGGTGAGGATGACCTCCGCCACGGACTGCGTCTTCAGCGGGTCCAGCCCCGCGGTGGGGTCGTCGTAGAGGAGGATGCGCGGCTCCATGACGATGGCGCGGGCGAAGGCGGCGCGCTTGAGCATGCCGCCGGACAGCTCCGCGGGCAGCTGCGTCGCGGCGTCCTCAAGTCCCACCAATGCCAGCACGCGGCCTACCCGCGCGCGCACCTCGCGCTCAGGGAGTCGGGTGAGCTCCCGCAGGGGGAAGGCCACGTTGTCCTCGACATTGAGCGAGTCGAAGAGGGCGCCTCCTTGAAACAGGATGCCCAGCTTCCGACGCACGCGCGCCATGCCTTGCGTGTCCAGGTCCGCGAGGTTCTCGCCGTCCACGCGCACGGTGCCCCGGTCTGGCGACAGCAAGCCGTCGACGTGCTTCATCAGCACGGACTTGCCGGAGCCGGACACGCCCATCAGCACGCAGGTCGTGCCTTCGCGCACCACCAGGTCGACTCCGCGCAGCACCTGCTGCGGGCCGAAGGACTTGTGCACGTCCACCAGCTCGATGACCGCGCGCGGCGCAGGCTCGCTCATTGTCTCGCCCCCCGTGCCGCCGACAGCCGGGAGGACCGGGCGCGGCGTCAGGAGCGGGCAGTGTCGCCGCCCACGTCCCTCGCCGCGAGCCACCTTCCAGTCTGGGACGGACGCTCCCCACTCGACACAACGGGGAGCGGAACGTCTCAGACGCCGGCGAGGAGCTTCGTGCCGAACGCCTTCAGTCGCTCGCACGCCTTCACCAGCTTCTCCCGGGGAATGGAGAACACGGCGCGCACACGCTCGGGGTCCGAGCACCAGGGCCCGCCGTTGAGCACCACATGCGTGTGCTCGTACACGATGCGCGGCAGGTTCTCCGGCGTGAGCTTCTCGCCGTCCACCTCGCGTCCCAGCCAGGACGTCATGCGAGGCGCGAGGAAGAGCCCTCCCGTGTCTCCCGTGTCCGAGCGCCCGTCCGCGGGCAGCGCTTGCACCAACAGCTCGCGCTTCTCCGCCAGCTCGCGCCGCATCTTCGTCAGGAAGGTCCGCAGCGAGCGGTGCCGCGCGCCATAGAGGAGCTGTCCATCCGGGCTGCGTGCATAGGCCGCGTACAGATACGCCGCCGCTCGAGCCGTGACGAGGTGCAACACCCCCGGCCCCCCTTCCCGCATCACCGCGGCCAGCGCCCTGTCTCGCGTGGCCAGCCACCCCACGCGCAGCCCACCGGCGGCGAACTCCTTGGACAAACCACCCAGCACCACGGTGCGCGCGCCCACGCCGGGAACCGCGCCCTCCAGCGTCACCGGGCTGTGCACCGTCTCCGCCGTGGGGCTGGTGAGGTTGACCAGTCCGAAGATTTCATCGGACACGAGCAGGCACCGCTGCTCCACCACGTAGTTGGCCAGCGCCACCAGCTCCTCGCGCGCCACGTAGACGCCCGTGGGGTTGGACGGCTGGGAGATGACCACGGCGTCCGGACCACTCGCGCCCTGGCCTCGTCGCGCCAGCAACTCCGCCAGCGTCCCCTGCTCCACCTCGCACCCCGCCGAGACGAACGTCGGCGGCAGCACGCCGTAACAGGGCGTCACCACGAAGACACGAGGGGCTCGCCCCAGGCGCTTGCGCAGGGCCACACCCAGGTGATGGATGAGCGGCCAGACGCCCGGCGCCATGACCAACTCCTCGGGCGAATACCGCGCGGCGCGCGTCTCCAGGAGGAAGGCCGCCACCGCCTCGGACAATCCCGTCTGCGCGCCCGTCTCGCGCGGCGCGGCGGCGGCGGCGATGAGCCCCTCCACCAGCGGCTGCGGCAGCGGGCCTTCATTCTCTCCGTAGTCCAACCGCACCAACTCCGCGTCGTCATCGCGGAACACCTTGGGCGCGAAGGCGGGGAAGCCCGCCAGCGCATGGACGCGCGAGGAGCGCGGCAACGGAGCCACCGGCGCGCGGCGCGGCCCGGGCGGCTCCGGCTCCGCGAAGGAGATGCGGAACGACAGCAGGTCCGCGAACGTGCGCTCATAGAACCACTGCGCCAGCGTGCTGATGCGCGAGTACGTCACCTCCGCCGCCACCTCCAGGTCTCCGCGCAGCGGCTCCGGCACGGGGAGCAGCAGCGTCAGCTCCAGGTCCGGCCACACCGCGTTCTTCACCAGGCCGTAGAGCACGACGAGGTTGGGCGAATACGGCTCGCGCGCCAGGAACTCGAACAGCGTGAGCGGCTCCACCTCACCGGTGATGTTGAAGAAGGCGCTCTCGTCCAGCACCACCCAGATGCCCCGCCGCGCCGCCTCCGCGATGATGTCGCGCAGCACGGAGAGGTTGGTGCGCTCGCCCTTCTCCACCGTGAGCAGCACCATCTTCACGTCGAACGCGGACAACAGCCGGCGAATCTCCTCCAGCGTCGTGTGAGTCACCGTGGCGCGCACGCCCGCCTTCTCCAACGCCCGCGCGTAGAGCGGATGGAGGTTGCGCGACACCAGCACCTCGTCGCCCACGTCACACGTGGCGAGCAGCAGCGAGTACACCGCCTGCTCCCGCTCGGGCGCGACGAACAGCTCCTCCTCCGCGAGCCGCAGGCCGAAGTAGCGCTCCAGGTAGCGCACCACCTGGCCTCGGAACGACACATCTCCGGCCTCGTGCGCGTACGGCAACAGCGGCCCCTTCGCCAGCCGCTGCGACAGCGCGGAGACAAAGCCGAGCTGCTCGGGCGACGCGGCGCCCAGGTCCAGCTCTTCCTGAAGCGTTGGGATGCCCAGCTCGCGCAGGGACTGACGCAGGGCCAGCGTCTCGCGCGGGCGCGACAGGTGCGCCTCCCAGACGGCCACCTCGTGCCACACCGCGTTCCCGGACTGGAGCCAGCCCAGCGCCGTGGCCGCGCGCAGCGGCTCCGGACTGCGAGCCTCCATGAAGAACTCGAACTCGCGCCCCGTGCGCTGCTCCAGCGCCACCAGCGGACGGATGTCCGTGTCCGCCGCCTGCCGCACCCGCCGAGCCACCCGCACCCGCGTGGTGAAGCCGCGCCGGGTGAACATGCGCTCGATGATGGGGCGACCCGGACGGCCCGCCAGGTTGAGCAGCAGCTTGCCCGTGGGCGCCAGTCGCTCCGGGGCCTCGTCGAGCAGCCGGGCGATGAGCCCCAGGCCGAAGTGGTCCTCGTACACGTTCTGCAACGTGCAGTAGTTGGAGAGGTCGTATAGCGCCTGCTCATCCGCCTGAGACAGCTCGCCGGGCAGCTCCTCCGTGCGCAGCACCTGGGGGATGCAGCCCACCACGAAGTCCCACGCGGGCTCCGCGGGCACGCCGCGCAGCAGGTCGCTCTCCGCGAAGGAGAGGCGGGACACGAGCGACTCGTCGCCGTTGAGCCACGCGTTGCAACGCGCCACGACGGGCGAGTGCGGGTTGAGGTCCGCGCCGTGGATGTGCGCCAGCCGGGTGAACTTCGCCAGCGCGATGCAGATCCACCCCGAGCCCGCGCCCACCTCCACCAGTCGCTTGCCGGCGTACTCGTCCAAGGGAACGCTGAGCAGCCCTTCCATGAAGGTATAGGCCCAGGATTCGGGCGCGAAGATGGAGGGGAGCAGGAAGAGCTCCAGGCGCTCCTGGGACGCGCCCGCCACCACCGTCACCGTCACCAGCCGCAGGGGGGCCGACTCGGGCTGCTCGCGCGACAGCTCCGCCAGCTCGCGCAGCTCCACCCGGGCCCGGGCGCGCCGCTCCGGGTGCCCCAGGTCCTCCGACAGGGCGCGCAACAGGTGGAAGGCCTCTCGGGGGGAGGAGGGATAGGTCGGCATGGCGCGCGGACTGTCCCGGGCTCACCGCCCTGTGTCAACGCACCCGTGGCGTGCGAACGCAACCCTTTGGCGCCGTGGCTCCAATCAAGTTTTGAGCCCTCGGCCGTAATAGGGATGCGGTGGGTGGGTTGGAACGGGAAGGGACGGCTGGAGACGATGAACTCGGTCACGCTTGTGGACAGACCCCGTAGTGGAGAGGGGGCACTGATGGAACTCAGCTTCTGGTCGCCGGCCAGGCCCGGCATGCAGGGGATGATGAGCGCTCAGCCGATACGAAACCGGGTCCTCCGAGACCCCGTGCGTGTCCGCTGGGAGTCGCAGCCCTGGCGGCGTCAGCTTCGCAATCCGGAGGAGTTCGAGACGCCGGTGTCGCGCTCGGCGCTGGTGAAGGCGCTGCTGGACGAGCAGTTGGAGGTGGACGCGGAGGTCGCGCGCTTCGCCGGGGCGGCGGAGGACGCCGACTGCATCAGCATCGCGCAGGTGGTGCGTTTCGCGGATCTGCTGATGCGGCGCATGACGCTGGCGGAGTCGGATGACCAGATGCTCCAGCTGGCGCACCTGCGCCGCAACGCCGAGGACCTGGCGGAGCGGATGACGGAGTGGGCCAACATCGGCCGGCTGTAGCGCAGCACACGAGACATTCCCGTCTTCGCTCGACGAAGAGGACGGGAGGGGGGACCGGTGGAGCAGCGGGGCGGACTGGCTTTCGCGCCTCTGCTCCACCGGCGCTTTACGAAGAGGCTCCAGTGGACGAGCGACCCGAGCGACTTCCAGGCTGACTCACGGAGGACCGAGCACGCTCTGGGCACAGGCGCCCTCGCAGGCCAGCAAGCGAGTGCTGTCATCCGAGTAGCTCAGGGTCGCGACCAGGAACGGGTTGATTGCGAAGCGAACCTGCTGCCCGTCCTCGAAGACGAGCCGCCCGGTGACGAGACAGGGCGCGAAGCCCAGGTCCTCCGAGTCGTGAATCTCCCGCCAGGTGACTTCGCGCGACTGCGCGAAGAAAGCGCGGACCTGCGGTTCCGTGAGCACGAAGTCGGCGCAGTTCTGGTCCTCGCGGCGTCCTTTCGTGGACTCACTGAGCCCCAGGCCCAGACTCTCGATGCGCGCTGAAGCGGGCACGAGGGAAGTCGTGGAGGCCCTGGGACTCGCGGAGGACGACACCTCGGTCGGAGTCGAATGAGCGCACCCTTGAGCCACGATGATGCTCAGCCAGCCGACGACACCCACGCGCCAACGAAGGGACATGAGCCCACGTTAGCGGGGCCCGCCGCGACATCAAGCCAGGCGAGCAGGCACGCCGGAAACGCACCGTCACCAGGGGGGCCATCGTCCACCACTGGCCGTTAGGCTGGGGGCCCGCCCTGTTCCGGCCCGCGTGAGCGCGCGAGTGTCTTGACAGGGGTGGAGGAGCGCTGTTCTCACGGGGGACATGTTCTCCTCGCTCGTCCTCGCCGCCACGCTGGCGGCTGCTCCTGCTCCTCGCTCCGCCGCGTCGGCCCAGACGGTCGTCCACGTTCCCAAGCTGAATGCGTTGACGGGGCTCTCCGCCTTCCTGGAGCGCGCGGGCACGCACGCCGCGCTGCTGCGTCCCTCGGCGTGGCGCGCGGAGCTGCACCCCTTCCTCACCATCGACCCCACGCGTCCGGAGACGCTCACGGCGGTGGGCCTGGATGCGACGGGGCCGGCCACGGTGTCGCTGCGCGAGGACGGCCGCGTGTCCTGCATGCGGGTGTCGGACGCGAAGGTGTTCCAGCAGAAGGCGGCGGAGGCCATGACGGAGGCGGGAGGCGCGGAGGCGAAGCCCGTCACGGCGAAGGGTGTGACGACGGTGAGCACGACGCGCGCCGCGGGCGGGGCGATGGGCTACGCGCTCAAGGGGCAGGAGGTCTGCGCCTTCGGGGCCACGGATGAAGGTGGCGCCGTGTTGATGAAGGAGTCCGTGAAGCTGGTGGGCAAGGCGCCCGCGCCGGATGCGCGACTGAGCAAGGTCGCGGGGGTCGCGTTCCTCGCCACGGACGGGACGGTGGTGGGGTTGGACGGCACGGCGAGCGGGCTGAAGGTGGATGGCACGGCGATGAAGCTGCCGCTGCCGCCGTTCCAGGCCAAGAGCAACAGTCCCTATGGGGCGATGAAGCCGGAGGGGTTGCTGTTCTCGCGCGTGGCGGTGGCGCCGGCGGGAGTGTCGCAGGCCGTGGGCTCGCTGCGCGCGAGCATCCAGGCCCTCTGCCCGACATGTCCCAAGGAGCAGGTGCAGGCCTCGGCGGACGCCGTGGCGAAGCAGCTCACGGGGAACATGTTGGTGAACATGAGCAACGTGCAGGTGCGTGGTTCGCTGCGGACGCGGGAGGCGCGCTTCTTCGCCGTGAAGCAGGCGTTGGCGGCGGAGGTGAAGGACGCGGCGGCGGTGAAGAGCGCGCTGGCGCCGCTGGGCACGTTGCCCGGGGCGAAGGCGCTGGAGGACGGCTGGGCGCTCACGGTGAAGGGCGGCAGCGTGCTCGTGCGACAGAAGGGCAAGCACCTGGTGGTGGGCAACGACGAGACGGTGATGCAGGCGACGATGGCGGCGCTGCCGGAGACGACGGCGAAGCAGGAGCGCGCGGCGGAGTTCACGTTGGACCCGAAGCTGCTCGCGCGGGGACTCTCCCAGGTGTCGCTGTCGGACGTGCTGTCGGACGAGCAGCTCGCCGCGCTCTTCGCTGTCAGCTCGGAGCTGGGCCCGCTGCTGGCGCGCAGTGAGCGAATCACGGGCTGGATGGACAGCGCGCCTGGAGGCGCCCACCGCTTCGTCTTCGACTGGACGCTGCCGGAGTCGAAGTAACGCGCGGCAGGGATCGCGGCTAACGCGCCTCCACGCCCCGGAACACGGCGCCGTCCAGCGACAACCGTGTTGCCGCATCCACCAGTTGCTCCGTGGCGATGATGATGCCCGGGGCATCCGCCAGCCGGAACAGGTCCACGTCCACTGGAAGCGTCGCCGCGTCGAGAACGATGGGCGCTGGAAGGGGCCCCTCCGCGTCACTGATGCCGCATCGAGGACACGGCGGCTTTCGCGTCCAGGTCAAAGCGTCGGGATGAAACCGGCCCTGCACATCCAGTTGCAGGTTCAGCAGCATCGGTGGGCTCTTCGTCCTGAAGCGCACCGAGACCTCGCGCCCCTGGAGCCCCCGAGCGCCCGCCTCGCGGAGCCGGACCAGCGCGTCCTCTCGAATGCACAGGGACCAGCTTGCGGGCAGGAAGAACGGGCCGAAGCTTCCCGAGCCTGTTCCCGTCAATGGGCCCAGCTCCGTTCCGGCATCGAGCACCGCATTCACGGGAGCCAGCGGGCGCACCAGCTCTCGCAACCGCTCGAGTTCATCCAAGGGGACAGGAGACGGGTCAGACAACCGCTCCTGCTCCGCAGGTGGAAGACTCGACAGGTCAACGCACGGGTATTCGAGACCCAGCGTTGCGCCGCTCAGGCCGCACAACGGGCAGGGCTCCACGCCCGGGAGTCCCCACCGATGCGTGGCGTTCAGCTCGCCTGAGTAGCGCGACGACAGGTCCTGCTCGACTCGGAAGTACTTCATTCGCTCTCGCCGACCTCGGGTCACGGCTCAGGGGTCCGTGAAAAGCTGGGGCCCCGGTGGCGCAATGGGATGCCCGTAGTAGGGCACGATCTGAGGCATCCCCTCATTTGGCAAGCTGGCGAGGACGCCGCAGGTCGGCCGGTTCGAGCGAAAAGCAGGGCACCCTCGACACCACGTACCGGGTGAGAACTCCCCCCATCAATGAAAAGAAGGTGCATGCCTTCCTCGACGGACTCGTCGTGGACGACCTGCATGCCGAGAGGGTCTTGTCGCTTTCACTGGCGACGCGGGGCGTGGTCCCTGCGGCCAGCCTGCCATGATGCCTGAGGCCCCGTTGCGACCACTGATTCGCGAGCAGCCCGTTTTCCGCGAAGCCTTCGGTATCAAGTGAGGGATGCCTCAGGTCAGTCCCAGCAAGTACATTCCGGCGGATGGGGGGTCGCTGTCATGTCGCAACCAAGTAGGGAACGCCGGTGGACGTTGCCGGCCCGAGGCTCGGACTGGGTCGTCGTCCTATCCGCCAGCCGCGAGGCACAACGGAACCGGGTGCCGGACGTCTTCGTCACGTCCGCTCTCGACCACTGGCTGACGACGCCCACGGCGCGCACGCTGCATGCCATGGACGAGGCGCTCGGCGGCGGCCCGCCACTGCGGCAGTCCCGACTGGAGCGCGGCCAGTACGAGCGGCGCCTCAAGCAGCGGCTCGCCGACGCCTTCACCCGCGGCGAGCTGGTGGCGCTGGAGGTGGAGCGCCCCGTGCTCGTGCCCCCGCCCTGGCCGGATACGTTCATCCAGAAGCCCGCGGAGGCGTCCATCGAGGAGCCGACATGGCTGGTCATCGAGTTGCCGGACGAAGGGGGCAAGCCCGTCCCCAACGCGCACTACATGGTGACGCTGCCGGACGGCACCACTCGAGAGGGCACCCTCAACAAGAACGGCTACGCCCGCGTGGACGGCGTGAATCCGGGGGAGAGCCAGGTCTCCTTCCCCGACCTGGACGGAAGCAGTTGGAGATGAACTACCAGTCGACAAGACTTGAGGAGGGGGAGATGCCCACCACCCACGTCGTCACGCAGGGCGAGTGCCTCCTGCTCATCGCGCGGCGCCATGGCTTCGCGGACTTCAAGCGCCTCTACGAACACCCGGACAACGCGGAGCTGCGCGAGAAGCGCCCCAACCCCAACGTGCTCTACCCGGGGGACACCGTCGTCATTCCGGAGGTGAGCGCCCCGAAGAACAAGCCCAACGTCTCCACCGGAAGGGCCCACCGCTTCACCCTCAAGGTGGGGGAGCGGCACCTGCGGCTCGCCCTGAAGGACGCGGAGGGGGCACCGCGCTCCGGAATGCCCTACCTGCTCACCTTCGAGCAGGAGGTCATCGAAGGCAGTACGGATGACGAGGGCTTCCTCGATGCGAAGGTCCCCTTCACCGTCAGCCAGGTGGAGCTGGAGTGCGAGGGCCTGTCCTGGGAGCTCGCGCTGGGCACCCTGCGTCCCATGAGGGACACCCCTGACCACGGTGTCCGCGGCGCGGAGTCCCGGCTCATCAACCTGGGCTATGCGCTGGAGCCGACGGGGAAGATGACGCTGGGGCTTCGCAGCGCCATTCGCGCCTTCCAGCACCGCGGCGGCCTGGAAGTCACCGGCCACCTGGACGTGGAGACCCTGCGGCGGCTCGAGGAGCTGCACGGGAGCTGAACCCCTTTGCGTGAGAGGTACCGATGGCAGCCAAGGCCGTGAAGAAGGAGACCGCGAAGGACGCGCCCACGCAGGCCGCTCCGAAGCAGGACAAGCCCAAGAAGGCGGCCGTGGCGACGGCGCCGGAGCGCCGGGCGCATCATGCGACGCTGAGTGAGACGAAGTGCCCGGACTGCGCGGTGGGCCTGCTGAAGCAGTTCGCGAGCGAGAGCCTGCGGAACCAGAAGGAGCTCGACCCGGGCAACCAGCGGTTCCACCTGCAGGATGACGAGGAGCTGGAGTTGGCGCGGACGAACCCGCTCACGCTCCAGCTCGTGGGCCTGCGCCGGGAGCGCTCCCTGTCCAACCGGTTCGACGACCTGCTCGTCGTGCTCTACGACCCGGCCCTGTTGAAGGAAGGAGAGAAGACCGTCCTCGAAGCCGAGGGGCTCCGCGCGGAGAACCTGAAGGACGCGCAGGCGTATGTGGATGCCGTGCTCGCGGAGACGGAGTGGCCGGTCCCGAAGCACTGGCCCCATCCCGGCGTGGATGTCTCGTGTCCGCAGTGCAAGCACTGGCGGGTGGCCGTCCTGCCCATCACCACCGAGCCCGGCTATGACAAGGACAAGCCCGCCCTGAAGGACGACAAGGGCAACACGCTCCCCGACTTCGACAACTCCACCCTGCTCCCGAACGACGTGGGGGCCATCGCCCCCGGCATCTACACCGGGTATTACCGGGTGGGTCTCCACAAGGGCGCGAGCAACCCGCCCACCTCCTACGCCGCGCTCCAGTTCGCCGCGCCCTCCATCCCCGCCCGGCGGCGCTTTCCCGTCTCCGACTTCCTGAACGCCGCGCAGGCCGCGCACGACAAGGGGACAGACGAAGGGATTCGAGCAGAGCTCATCCGGAAGGAACCCGAAGTCCAGACGGAGGCGCGGGAGAGAATCGAGGAGGAGCTGGGCAAGAAGCTGCCGAAGAAGACGGGCAAGCAGAAGGCGGCACTGGCGCTGGCGGTGGCGAAGAAGCTCAAGGCATGGACCGTCGAGCACTACGAGGCGCCAGTGGCGGAGCAGCGGAAGAAGCAGGCTTGGGAGACGCTCGACGCGTGGGTCAACGGCTCCGAAGCGTTGAAGGTGAAGCGAAAGATTGACGCCAGCGAGAGGCTCATCCGGCTCGAGGACGCCAGCGGCGCGGAGACGCAGAACTTCGAGGCGGAAGACAATCAGGTGTCCCGCCTGGAGGTGGTGGAGGATGACGAGGCGCCCATGAAGGTGGGCCTCCAACTCGTCTTCCAGGCCCCACCTCCTCCTCCCGCCATGCCCCCTGCGTCAACCTTGGTCCCCACGCCTCCGGTCCTCACCAACGCTCCGGGACTTCCCGCCGAGCCGGCGCCCCCTCCTCCACCCAGGACCCTGCGACTGACGGAGCGCGAGGTGCTCGTCGTCTTCGGCACCGCCGGCGCCACCAACATCCACTACTCGGTCGACGGAGAGAACGGCTCCTGGAGACGGGGGCGCGAGGTGAACGACTTCTCCGAGGGGTGTCAGGTCTTCCGCTCGCCCGATGATTTCCGTGACTTCATGCGGATGGCCATGCTGTCCAAGCGTGCGCACTGCCCGTCTCGCAAGGCGAGCTGTTGCGAGAAGCTCACGGTGCAGGACGTCGAGACGGCCATCGGCCCGAAGATGACGGAGTTCATCGGCAAGTGTCCCAGTGTCTTCGCCCGGCCTGCTAGCGACGCAATCATCGTGGCATTCACCCCGCCCCCGCCCCCGCCTCCCCCTCCCCTCACCGAGACACCACCACCGGAGCCCGGGGCCGCCGCATCACCCGCAGCGCCCGACCCGAAGGCCGTCGTTCCACAGCCCGCACCCGACCCACTTTTCGTGGTGGCGGTCGAGAAGCTCCTGGATGAGAGCCGTTCCTACAAGGACTTCGACAAGGAGGTGCGAGCGACCTTCTTGAAGGTCTTCCTGAACAAGAAGTACGAGACCCCCGAGAACTTCGCGCTCTTGAAGAGTTACACGCGAAAAAAGGTGCTCGCCGCGCTGCTCCCCGAGGAGGATGTCCAGAAAGCCGTCGAGGGCCCGCCCCCAGTGCCGAAGGAAGCCAGGGCTTTCGAGAAGACACTGGAAAAGACCTTCAAAATGGCCATCGAAACAGGCCTGGAGAACCTGCGGACGAAGCTCACGGAGACAAAGGACGCCTGGGCGAAGGCCCAACACACCCTGCAGATCAATGGAAGGCACGCGAGGTACCTGAAGGATGGCCTTGAGCCCTGTGACTTCGGCGCGTGCGGCTTCAGGTTCGACTACATGCTGGCCGAGACAACCCGGGCCAACATGGAAGCCTTCGTGTCGAAGCTGGGTGGCCGGGACTGGAATGCGCTTTTCCCCGAGGATGCGCCCCTCCCGCCACCTCCATCCCCCAAGCCCAAGAAGCAGGCTCCCTCCAAGTCAGCAGGGAAGAAGGACAAGCCCCCTCCCCCCTCGGCCGGCGCACCCAAGTAGCCCTGAGCCTGGAGCCTCGCGAGAGATTCAATCGTCGGCGGTCTGCTCCCGGTACAGCACATCCACCCCCACGACGTACCACCCGTCCTCGACACGTGCCCAGTGGACCCGGAAGTTGGAGAACGAGTCCGGTCTCTTCGGAGGAGCGATGGGGTCGAACACATAGCCCTTTGCGCCGGGTGCCGGGACGAGACGGAACAGCTCGCGCTGCACGCTCGCGCCGGCCGTATTCCCGGCAAGGTCTTGGCTAAAGCGACTCCACCCGCTCGTGATGTGATGCATGTTGAACTCCTCCTCGGGCGGGGGCAGCGGCCCGTTGTGGGGCACCCGCGAGTAGGCGCGCAGCCGAGCCGGTACCCCGCTTTTTTCAGGCGGTAGAAGCTTGAACACCAGGTTCGGCTTGGCCATGAACTCCGCCAAGGTGGGCGCCAGCTCGCGGTGCGTCCCCAGGAACGTCGGCAAGAAGCGCTCTTCGGGCCCTCGGAACACCGGGACGAAGCCACCCAGGCACAGGTCGCGGTACCTGCTCCCAGGCCATACCGTCAGCACCGTCAGCCGCGCGGACTTCACGGCGAACTGGCGCCGGTAATGGACGTAGATGGCCCCGCCCGCCGGGAAGTCGCGGGGGAAGTCCAGCACGTAGTCCAGCTTGCGCCCCTCGGCGAGCTTCAACTCCAGCCGCGCCTTCCTCGGACGCGCGTTGGCCTTGTAGAGCTTCGCGGACTTCGGGTTGCCCGGCGTCACCAGGAAGGAATGCACCGGCGTGTCCGGTGGGAAGCTCAGCTCCACCCACTCCCCGGCTCCGCTGCCCTTCGCCCCTTCCGCCCAGACGGTGCCGGGGTCCTCGTCCAGCAGGTTGGCCGGCCCATAGCGACCGGGCTCCCTCCCTTCCACCAGCACCGATGACGCCGTCACGGTGACGGACACGCCATGCAGCTTCACCTCCACCCGCCTTGCATCCGACGGCCCGGCGTCGGGAGTCTCCGCGGGGCCTGGTGCGGCCGAAGCGGCCTGCCCCGCGTCGGCGGGCTCGGATGGGCCCAGGCCGCCCGAAACGGTCTGCCCGGCATCGGGAGCGCCGGATGGGCCCAGCCCTCCGGCCTCCGTCCTCCCCGCTTCGGCGGACTGCCCCCAGGCCCCCGTGCTCAGCAGGACGCAGCCCAGGATGACCCTCGGGTCCCACCAGCGCGTGCCACCCCTCCAGCTGTCATCGGACATGAACGCTCCTCAGGGCTCTGGACGTCGGGCGCCGCCCTTCATTCAGCGGCGGCCTTTCCCGCCCATCGTACGGCACCCTCACAAGAACGGCGATGCGCGTGGACGGCGTGAATCCGGGGCAGTGCCAATGGTGACGATGATGCTGACGTCGGTGACAGCGGCACCTCATTCGCTGCACCGCGCCCGCGTCGAGTGTGCCGGAACGAGAGGCTATCCTCGCCTCGTCGTACCCACACTCCAACAGGACAACGAGAACACCTCATGACCCTGACGACACAGCCTCGACGGATGGCGAAGCGGACCGCGCTCGCAATGTTGGTGCTGGCCCCCGTGGCGGCCGGCGCGGTGAGCCAGAAGCTGCGCTACAAGTTCGACGCGGTGACCAACCCCGTCGCCACCGTGGTGGACGACAGTGGCAAGGGACGCACCGGCACCGTGCAGACGGCGAACGGCGCCACCGTCGTCCCCGTGACGGGCTTCGACGGCCTGGGCATCAAGTTCCCCTCCGTGTGTGACGGCACGGGCTGCCCGCTCGCGAACGTCACCACCCCCGACTCAGCCAGCCTCAATCCCGGCACCGCCCTCTTCACCTTCGGCGCCCGGGTGCGCCTCACCCTCGCGGACCTCTCCTCCGTCCACGGCTCCAACCTCGTACAGAAGGGCCTCGCGAACACGGCCCAGTGGAAGCTCCAGCTCGATGACGCCGTGCTCGGCAAACCCAGCTGCGTCGTGCGTACCACGGGCGGCGCCGACGTCATCATCGTCAAGTCGTCCGTGGGCGTCGCCGACGGCACCTGGCACAAGGTCGCCTGCCAGCGCACCAGCACCACGCTCACCATCCTCGTCGACAACGTCGCGCGAGGCAGCGCACTGCTCCCAGCCACCTACGACATCAACCCCGTGGGCCAGCCCGTCAACGTGGGCGCCAAGAGCGTCGGCAACAACAACGACCAGTACCACGGCGAAATCGACGACGTTTACTTCAACATCGACTGAGCCCCACCGCCCCCCAAGGCACGTCGAGCCTCCGAATCACAAACACCTCGGAGGCTCGACCTTCCGTCACGCCGGCCGCTCCTGCCGCCAGCGCCGCGCATCGCGCTCGGCACGCTCCTCGCGCGTCTGCAGCAGCATCATCCCCCGCTGCACGTCATCGACGTCGAGCGTCCCCACCAGCCGCCCGTCTGCATCCACCACCGCGAGCAGCTGCGCCGAGTTCTCCGCCAGCTGTCGCACGGCCCGCCATCCATCCTCGTCCAACCGCACCACCTGCACGGGCCGCATCACCTCGCGCGTCAGGCGATGGATTCGGTCCGCCTCCGACACCGCGCGCACCGCCTCCACGTCCACCAGCCCCACCGGCCGCCCGTCCTCCGTCACCGGCAGCGCCGTCTGCCGCTCGCGTCGCAAATCCCACAGCGCCTGCTCCAGCAACGCCCCTGCCTCCACCCCCGCCCCACGCGGCGACATCAACTCCGACACAGATACCCGCTCCAACAGGGCCTTCATCCGCACCTGCCGCGACTCGCCCTCCGCCCCCATGAAGATGAAGAAGGCGATGACGAACAGGAACGGGTTGAACGACACCACGCCCCACAACGCGAAGAGCACCGCGAACCCACGCCCCACCAGCGACGCCACCCGCGTCGCCCGCACCGGCCCCATCCGCCCCGACAACACCGCCCGCAGAATCCGCCCGCCATCCATCGGGAACGCCGGCAGCAAATTGAACAACCCCAGGAACAGGTTGAGGCTCGCCAGATAGAAACACGCGAACTGGAGGTTGAACGAGGTCGTCCCCTCTACGCCCCACGTCGCAAGGCCGAACAATCCCGCCAGCGCCAGACTCGTCAGCGGACCCACCAGCGCCATCAGCGCTTCGTCCCGAGGCCGGGGCGGCGCCTCCGACAGCTCCGACACCCCGCCCACCATCATCAGCGTAATCGAGCGGACCTGTCCGCCCCGCGCCAGCGCATAGAACGTGTGCGCCAGCTCGTGCACGAAGACCGACGCGAACAGCCCCACCGCCACGCCCAACCCCCACAACATGGGCGAGCCCATCAGTTGCTCCGGAGGGACCTCGGCCACCTCCGCCGCCCGCCGGAACGCTCCGCCGAACAGATACGCCAGCAACGGCAGGACGAGCAGCAGCGAGTAGTGGACCCGGATGGGGATGCCTCGCAGCGAGCCCACCTTCAATGCACCCCGTGACTCGCGCATCATCGCCTCCTCGCGAAGGGCGCCAGCACCGCGAGGGCACTCCCACGGCCTGCGCCCCCTGCTCGCCTCCTTCAAGGTCCGTCCCGCACCCGATGCGCGCACGGTGCCGGGAATGACTCGTTCGCCCGTCTGCCTCCTGAGTGTCCGCTCCCGGGCCTCCAGGCCCCCGGATGTCCACCGACGAGCACCCCACCACCACGCACGCTCCCGCCGCGCGAAACGCCGGCTACCGTTCCTCCGCTCGGTCCCTGGCCGAGTCCGCCTTCCCCCGGAGGACCCATGCGCAACCCCCTCACGCTCGCACGCGAAGCCTGGAGAATGGTGCGAGTGCTCCAGGACCCGAATCGTCTCCAGGACATCATCGACCTGGCCCGAGTCCTCGCACCGCCCATGGCCATGCGCCGCGTGGTGGAGCGGCTGATGCAATCCCCCACCGCCGCGCGCGCCTTCGTCGAGCGCCCCCGCGTCGGAATGCTTCCACTCGCCACGCTGCGCACGCTGCCCGAAGGCACCCTCGGCCGCGCGTTCGCCGACCACCTCACCCAGAACGGCCTGGACCCCAACGCCCTGCCTTACCGAGAAGCCCACACCGACGAGGACTACGTCCGGGCCCACCTGCTGGAGTCGCACGACATCTGGCACGTGCTCACCGGCTTTCGCACCGACGTGGCCGGAGAGCTGGGCGTGCAGGCCTTCAGCCTGGCGCAACTGGGCAGCCCCTTCGCGTTGGGCATCCTCACCGGGGGCCTCGCCAACACCCTGCTCTACGCCTTCTCCGAGCGCGACGCGCGCATGCAGGCCCTCACCCGGGGCTGGGTGCTGGGACGACTGGCGCGGCCCGTGTTCGGCACCCCCTGGCGCGAGCTGTGGGAGGTCCCCCTTGTTGACGTTCGCCAACGCTTCGGCCTGGACCTGCCAACAGTGGACGCCCTGCTCCCGGCCCTGGTGCCCCCGGTGAAGATGGACCCCTCTCGCAGAGCGGCTTGACGCGAAGCCGGACAGCGCGCGAGCCGCTCAATCGTGCTAGAGGGCGGCCCATGGACGAGACCTCCGAGAAGGACCCCCTCCGCGCACGCCTCCAGCAGATGGAGCAGCAGGCCGAGCTGGGTGGCGGTGCCGACCGCATCGCCAAACAGCACGAGGCCGGCAAGCTCACGGCCCGCGAGCGCATCGACCTGCTCCTCGACCCCGGCTCCTTCTGCGAGCTGGACAAGTTCGTCACCCATCGCTCCACCGACTTCGGCATGGGCGACAAGAAGATTCCGGGTGACGGCGTCGTCACCGGCTACGGCACCGTCGAGGGCCGCCAGGTCTTCGTGTTCGCCCAGGACTTCACCGTCTTTGGCGGCTCGCTGTCCGGCGCCTATGCCCAGAAAATCTGCAAGATCATGGACATGGCCACCCGCGTGGGCGCGCCGGTCATCGGTCTGAACGACTCCGGCGGCGCGCGCATCCAGGAAGGCGTGGAGAGCCTCGCCGGCTACGCGGATATCTTCCTGCGCAACACCCTGGCCTCCGGCGTGGTGCCCCAGATTTCGCTCATCATGGGGCCGTGCGCGGGCGGCGCGGTGTACTCGCCGGCCATCACCGACTTCATCATGATGGTGAAGGACACCTCGTACATGTTCATCACCGGCCCGGACGTCATCAAGACGGTGACGCACGAGGAGGTGTCGAAGGAGTCGCTGGGCGGCGCGCTGACGCACAACCAGAAGTCCGGCGTGGCGCACTTCGCCGCGGAGACGGAGCAGGCCGCCATCGTCATGACGCGCGAGCTGCTCTCCTTCCTGCCCTCCAACAACCAGGAGGACCCGCCGGCCCAGCCGTGTGACGACGACCCGTTCCGGGCCGAGGAGTCGCTCAAGACGATTGTCCCGAGCAACCCCAACAAGCCCTACGACATCAAGGACATCATCAAGGCCGTCGTCGACAACAAGCACTTCTTCGAGGTGCAGGAGCACTTCGCGCGCAACATCGTCGTGGGCTTCGCGCGGATGAACGGCAAGAGCGTGGGCATCGTCGCCAACCAGCCCGCGTTCCTCGCCGGCGTGCTGGACATCGACGCCAGCGTGAAGGCCGCGCGCTTCGTGCGCTTCTGCGACTGCTTCAACATCCCGCTGATTACCTTCGTGGACGTGCCCGGCTTCCTGCCCGGCACCGACCAGGAGTGGGGCGGCATCATCACCCACGGCGCCAAGCTGCTGTACGCCTTCGCCGAGGCCACCGTCCCCAAAATCACCATCATCACCCGCAAGGCGTACGGCGGCGCGTACGACGTCATGGCGTCCAAGCACATCCGCGCGGACATCAACTACGCCTACCCCACCGCGGAAATCGCCGTCATGGGGCCCGAGGGCGCGGTCAACATCATCTTCCGCAACGAACTGCTCAAGGCGAAGGACGCCGCCGCCGAGCGCACGAAGCTGGTGAATGACTACCGCGAGAAGTTCGCCAACCCCTTCAAGGCGGCGGAGCTGGGCTACATCGACGAGGTCATCCGCCCCGAGGAGACCCGCACCAAGGTCATCCGGGCGCTGGAGATGTTGAAAGACAAGCGTCAGGAAAACCCGCCGCGCAAGCACGGGAACATCCCGCTGTAGGCTCCTTTCAGGCCCCTGGACGCCTGCTCTCCCCCGGCTGGAGAGCAGGCAGGCTCGCGTCGCTCGGGAAATTCTCGTGCGCCGCGCGGGCTTTCAGGTGGCCAGGAAAGGAACCCCCATTTGCCCCACCGCCGACTTCTTCTCTTTCTCGCCGACGTCGAAGGAAACCTCACCGCCGTGCGCCAGACGCTCAAACGCGTCTGCGAGGCCGTGGAACTGCCCACGCCCGAGGTGAAGTGGGTGGAGTCACCCCCGGAGGGACTGGCCGATGGCGGCTGGCACGCCGCCGAGGTGGCCCTGCCCCCCGCCCCCGGTCGCAAGGCCCGCAAGTCCGAGCAGCCCTTCCTGGAGGAGCAGCTCGATGCCATGTCCCAGGCGCTGTCCCAGGACTTCCGGGAGCGCGTGCTGGGCATCTTCGTGGACCGGGAGCACAGCTACGCCCGCACGTGCGTCAGCGGCCCGGGCCGGCCCGCCAAGGCCGTGGAGGGTGAGGTGCTGGACGTCATGCGCCAGGCCGCTCGTTGGCTGGACGTGGAGACGGGCTTGTTGGCGCGGATGCTGGGAGGTGGCAACACCGCGCGCAACCTCCTGGCCGCGGCGGTGGACTTCGGTGGCGAGCCGAACGCCCCTCCGGCCAAGCCCCCGGAGCCGGACGAGGATGACCGGTTCGTCGAGGCCAAGCTGACCCAGGCGCGCGCCTATATGGAGCAGTACCGCAGCGCCCGGAAGTAGGTCGTCACGGGCATCGGATGACCACGCCCCTGACAGGGGCGTGAACGCCATCCAACCCAGGCAAACCGGGTCGGCCCGTGGTAGACGGGCGGCCATGCCCAAGATCCGCAAAGTGCTCGTCGCCAATCGCGGCGAGATCGCCATCCGGGTGATGCGCACCTGCAAGGAACTCGGCATCGCCACGGTGGCGGTGTACTCGGAAGCAGACCGCTCCGCCCTGCACGTTCGCACCGCGGACCAGGCCTTCTTCGTCGGGCCGCCGCCCTCCCGCGAGAGCTACCTGGTCCAGCAGCGCATCCTCGACGCCGCCAAGGCCGCCGGCGCGGACGCCATCCACCCCGGCTATGGCTTCCTCTCCGAGAACGCCTCCTTCGTGCGCGCCTGCGAGGCCGCCGGCATCACCTTCATCGGCCCGCCCGCCGCCGCCATGGACGCCATGGGCGAGAAGACCCGCGCCCGCGCCAACATGATCAAGGTCGGCGTGCCCGTCGTCCCCGGCACCACCGAGCCCATCGCCACCGAGGCCGAGGCCCGCGAGTACGCGCAGAAGATTGGCTTCCCCATCATGCTCAAGGCCGCTGGCGGTGGCGGTGGCAAGGGCATGCGCCGGGTGGAAGGCATGGGCGACTTCGAGTCCGCGTGGCGCTCCGCCAAGAGCGAGGCGCTCAACTCCTTCGGCAACGACGCCGTCTACATCGAGAAGTATCTCGAGAAGCCACACCACGTCGAAATCCAGGTGTTCGCCGACACGCACGGCAACGTCATCCACCTGAACGAGCGCGAGTGCTCGGCGCAGCGGCGCCACCAGAAGGTCGTCGAGGAGACGCCCAGCCCCATCCTGACGCCGGAGCTTCGCGCGCAGATGGGCGAGGTCGCGGTGAAGGCGGCCAAGGCCGTCAACTACGTGGGCGCCGGCACGGTGGAGTTCCTGGTCGACGTGCACCGCAACTTCTACTTCCTGGAGATGAACACCCGCCTCCAGGTGGAGCACCCGGTGACGGAGTGGGTGACGGGGCTGGACCTCGTCGCGCTGCAAATCAAGGTCGCCGAGGGCGAGAAGCTGCCGCTCCTGGAGGCGCCCACGCCGCGCGGCCACTCGATTGAAGTGCGCGTGTACGCGGAGGACCCGTCGCGCAACTTCATGCCCAGCCCGGGAAAGATTACGTACCTGCGCGTGCCGGGCGGCCCCAACGTCCGTGACGATTCGGGCGTGTTCCCCGGCTACACGGTGCCCAACTTCTACGACCCGATGATTTCCAAGCTGTCCGTGTGGGCTCCCACGCGGCGCGAGGCGATTGCCCGGGCCCAGCGCGCGCTGTCCGAGTACGTGGTGAAGGGCATCACCACCAACATCCGCTACCTCAAGGCGATTCTCGCGCACCCCGAGTTCATCGAGGGTGACTACGACACGGGCTTCCTCGGCCGCGAGCACACGACGCTGCAAGGCGTGGAGGACCCGAAGCTGAGCGAGATGGCCCTGTTGGCCAGCGCGGTGTACGCGCACCAGCGTGACGCGAAGCGCGCCAGGACGATGCCCGGTGGCAAGGCGGGCGCGGCCGACGCGAGCAGTGGTCGCATCAGCCCGTGGCGCCTGGCGCTGCGCTCCCGCCGCCGGTAACCCCACCTCCGAGCTCACGAGACTTCCATGCGCTATTTCACGAAGCAGCAGGGACAGAAGGAAGCGGTGCCGGTGGACCTGGAGGCCCTGGGGGGCGACAGGTACAAGCTGACCGTCAACGGCGTCACGTATCAGGTGGACGCGCTGGCGCTCGAGCACGGCACCATGAGCATGCTGGTGGACGGCCAGTCCTACAGCGCCGAGTTCGAGGAGAGCGGCGACGAGGTCGGCGTGCTCCTGCGCGGGCAGGTGAGCCGCTTCGACGTGGCGGACGAGCGTCGGCTGCGGCTGCGCGCGGGCACGGCGGCCTTCTCCGTGGAGGGCAAGCAGCTCGTCACCGCGCCCATGCCCGGCAAGGTGGTGAAGGTGCTGGTGAAGGTGGGCGACGAGGTGAAGGAAGGCCAGGGCCTCGTCGTGGTGGAGGCCATGAAGATGGAGAACGAGCTCAAGAGCCCCAAGGCGGGCAAGGTGACCGAGCTGTTCGCCAAGGAAGGCACCACCGTGGAGAACAACGCGAAGCTGGTCATCGTCGAGTAGCGGCCCCCCTTCGCGAGCGGCGCGCCCATTGCTCGCGCGGCGGCCCCATCATCTGCCCGTACTAACCACTCCCGTACACTCACAGTACGGCCGGCGCTCCAGTCTCCGTCCTGGTTTGTTTGGACGCAAACCACATGGCAGAGTGGAGCGCCATGAAGTCATTTCGTCGGAGAGTCCTGCTCGCGGCCCTGGGCACGGCACTGTCGGCGTGCGCGTCACGGCCCGCGCCCCCGGTTCAGCACTACTCGTTGGGAATGTCCCGAGCGGACTACCGGGACTATGGCGGCGCCAAGTCCGACCCCTGTGAAGCGGAGCCGCGTTGGTTGTCGGATGAGCTGACCGCGGTCAACGGCCTGCTGGCGCGCTTCGTCACCGGCACGGAGAAGCTCGCCACGCCGGAGGCGCCCGAGCACGCGCAGCAGGTGGAGCTGGTGAAGGAGGCCCAGGGCTCGCTGCCCCGGGTGCTGGACATCCACGAGAGCAACCTTCGGGGTCTGGCGCGGTGCGGCTTCAAGGACCGGGGCGCCTTCCCGGAGATTTCGCGCCGGGGCCAGGAGCTGCTGAAGGAAGCGCGGACACGGCTGGCGGAGTCCGACGCGGTCCTCGCGGCGGCGGCCGTGCGGACGACCCAGGAGAAGTGGAAGGAGGAGTCGCCCCAGCGGGAGAGCACCGCGCGCGGCACCTGGTGCACGGCGGACCCGAAGGTGGGCGAAGCGACGGTGTTCTACGCGCGCCAGGGCCTGGACGGCGGCACCACATGGCAGTTCTGCGACGGGGCCCGCGTGGAGCAACGCAGCGGAGCGGAGCCGACGTTCGTGGAGCCGGAGGGACTCAACCGGAGAGATCGCCGCAAGGTCCAGCCTCCTCGCTACCTGGAGGCCGCCGCCAACTTCCCCGCCGAGGAAATCGACCGGCCTCCGGATGGAAGCGCCCCGAAGAGCGCCTCACCGGAGCCCTGACGTTCTAGAGTCCTGGACTCCACTGGGCACCGGGCCATCCCGGTCGCCCCCTTCTCAGGGCTCGCCGTCATGCGACACGCCGCCGTCGTCGCCATCGCGCTCCTCTTCAGCCTGCCCGCGCTCGCCGCGAGGCGCGAGGGCACTTGCGAGGTCCGGGTGACCGTGGGCCTTCCGCTCACCTTCACGGGCAAGGGCGGCACCCAGGCCGCCGCCTCGGACCACTGGATGACCCCCGAGGAAGTGCGCCAGCTCCTCACGAAGGCCTCCAGCAGGGCGAAGGCCTCCCAGAAGGCCCAGGCCGCCATGGAGAAGCAACTGGCGCGCGGGGGCACCATGGCGGGGCCCCTGTCCCTGCACTGCATGAGCCCCGGGAGCGGCGCGATGGCCGCGAGCCTCAGCATCCTGCCTGGCAAGAACACGAAGGCGACCATCCCCTTCAAGCCCGGCACGTACTCGCTCGTGACCTTCGACGAGAAGCCCGGTGAGCTTCCCGTGGCGCTGAGCCTCAAGGGCATCAACTACATGCTGACCAAGCCGGGCGTGCTGGTGCTCACGAAGTTCGACGGCACCGGCGTCGCGGGCACGTTCAAGTTCAGCGCGACGACGCACAGCTCCGCGAACAAGCCGGGCGCCACCGTCCGCAACATCCAGGTCGCGGGCACCTTCGACTTCCCGTGCCCCATGAAGTCGAGCATCTGCCGCTAGCCCGGCGCCGCGAGCAGGCCCAGACGTCGCCAGTGCGCCAGGTAGCGCCCCAGGAGCCCGGCATCCATCTTCCGGAAGCCGGCGTCTCGCCCGTCGAGCGCGTGGAACGTGTTGTGGGCGTTCATGGACCGGCATCCCAGCGTGTCGTCTCGCCCGCGTAGACCTGCTCGTACAGCATGGGCACCAGCGGGCAGAGCGCGTTGTCTGCCACGCGCGCGTCGCGGGCGCTTCGCCACACCGGGCCTCATCCGCCAGCGTCCCGGTGAGCAGCACCTCCGCGCCAAGTCCGTCAGCACGGAGCCGATGCGCTCCGGCGGATGCCGCAGGTCGATGGGCACACACGTCGCGCCGAGATTGCAGCGCACCACCTGCGCCACAATCGCCTCGATGCCCCGCCGCAACCCCACGGCGACCGGCGTCGCATCCTCCCAGGTCCCTCGGCGCGCCCGCGAGTCGATGCGCGCGCCGGTTCAGCGCGTCATGCGCGACGCGCTTCATTCGTTCGCCGGGACGTCGTGGAGCACCGCGGCTCAGAGTTCGTTGAAGATGAGCAGTCCGCGCGCGGACTCGACGACGTAGATGAAGCCATCTCCCGGAAGGCGGATGCCGAAAGCACCCTGGAAGATGCTGTCCGTGCGCGTCGCATCCTCCTCTCGGAAGACGTTGTAGTGCGCCACCTGCCGAGGCTGGGTGGGATTGGCCACGTCCAGCACGCGCACGCCCTCCTGATACCAGGCGATATACAGGCGCGTGCCTTTCAGAATCATGTTGTGGATGGAGGACACGGGCCGCAGGCGGTGCTCACCAATCTTGATGATGTGGGCGGGGTCTGTGACATCGAGCACACGCAGGTGGGAGCCTGCGAACTCTCCTCCCTCGAAGGCGATGGTGCGACCCGCGAACGTGCCCACCGCGCTGTGGTGGGAATACACATCCGGGTAGCTGTACTGACCCAGGTGTTTCACGTCGTCGAGCCGGGTGATGTCCATGATGGAGTAGCCCCCCTGCGCGTTGCTGATGTAGAGCCGCCCCTCGTACACGAAGGTGTCGTGGGGGCCGCCCGCGGAGAGTTCCTCCGACAGGGAGATGCTCTGCAACAGCACCGGCTCCAAAGGCTGGGTGAGGTCGTAGATTTCCGTCCGGCCCTCGTTGGACGTGGCGTACAGCCGCTCGCCCTCGACCAGCACGGTGTGGACGCCATAGTCACCCGCCCACAGGCCCCGCACGAAGACCGGCTCCGCGGGCTTGGAGATGTCATAGACGATGACGCCCGCGACATCGCTGGCGATGTACAGCGCATCTCCCTTCGACCAGACGCCGTTCCAGTAGTTGTCTCCGGGCAGGCTGATGGACGTCTTGAGGACCGGGTGCGCCTTGTCAGTCACGTCGAAGACGGTGAGCCCACCGGGCTGTTCGGTGAGGGAGTCGGACACGGAGACGACATAGGCGTGGTTCCTGGTGACGTAGATGTCCACCGGCCGGCCGAGCAGCACGCGCGACTCCGAGACGAGCGTCAGGCCTCCCGAGGACTCCGGCTCACCCACGGGCCAGGTCATGCGATGGGCCTCGAAGGTACCGCTCTGGCTCACCGTCCCCGCGAGGTTGCACGTCACGTAGCATCCGGTGAGGGTCTCGGGCGTGGGCCGCTGGCAACCGGCATACAGGCGCGACACCGCGGTGCCCGTTCGCGAGCCCGAGGTGATGAAGAAGGTGCCGCCCTCGGTCTGCCGGGTGATGAGCGGCCTCGAAGCCAGCGTGCCGCCACCCGCGCCGTCCAGCTTGAAGCCGATGCCGACGCCGAACATCACCTGCGTCCCACCATCCGCCAGTCGCGACTCGTAGCGCTGCCCCGCCTGGTAGATGCCCTCCTGAGGCACGAGCGACAGCGCGTCCGAGTCACAAGCCGTCAGGTCGAAGCTCCCGAGCCCCAAGCTGTCGCACCGGAGGGGAGTCCCGTGCTCACGCAAGGCACAGGGCGCGTACGGCCCCCGGTCCGACCAGTTGCCATGCTCTTCCAGCGGCGTGGCGCCTCCATCCCAGGCGCCGGGTTCCACTCCGGCATCGGGGGTCCCCTTCGGAGTGTCGTCACAGGCGGACAGGACGCTCCCTCCCAGCAGACACGACAACAACCAGACACGGGCGCGAACCAACGACGTCATGAGACACCTCGGTGAGGGGACTGTCGGGGTACGAAAGCCTGTGTCATTCACGGTCGCCCCACTCGGAGGCGCCGGGCCAATGCTTGTCAGATGAAGCCCATCTCCCGACCTGGGCTCGAGCCACAGCCGAGGAGACGTCTTCCGGTCCTGGAATTGCAGCCTCAGTCCCAGAACTCCGTTGAGACAAGAGCAGTCTGGGTACTCCTGCGACACACCGAGACGTCGGGCTACGCTGAGCCCGTGATCCCCTTTCACAGCAAGGAGCTGTCCATGAATGCTCGCCGCATCCGCTCGTTCGTCCTGGCCTCGTTGTCTGGGATGGCCCTTCTGGCCTGTGGCGTGGGCGCTCCCGAGGTCGAGCCCGTGAGCCCGGAGACGACCGACAGCGAGGCCTCCACCCAGGCCCAGATGTCCTGCGCGGACGAGTGCTACCAGGCCAGCTCCTGGTGCGAGGTGCAGTGTCAGGCGACGAGCGAGCAGTGCGCCGCGGCCATCTCCATCTGTTACGACTCATGCAACCGCGGCGTCGGCCCCTGGCTGCCCTGCTGAGTCGGAGCACCGCCGCCCGGGTGAGGTGAGCTGCCCACCCGGGCGTGGCGTCATGACCTCAGAAGAGGCCCAGCGTCTCAGTGACCGCGCGGACCTCTTCGACGGCGCGCTCCGAACCAGGCCAGGCCGAGGAACATCCACGGCAGGAGCGCGGAGGAAGGCGTCGACTGGCAACCGCAGCCTCCGCTGTCGGGCCTGGGCCCCGCCCCGCCCGCGTCCACGGCTCCGCCGTCCGGACCACTCGGACACCTGCCCCCGTCACAGCGTGGGGTTCCGCTGTCTTCTTGGCCGGGGCACTCACCTCCGTCACAGCTTGGAGTTCCGCTGTCTCCCTCGCCGGGGCACTCACCGCCGTCGCAGCTCGGAGTGCCACTGTCTTCTTGGCCGGGACACTCACCGCCGTCGCAGCTCGGAGTGCCACTGTCTCCCTCACTGGGACACTCACCTCCGTCGCAGCTTGGAGTTCCGCTGTCTTCCGCGCCGGGGCACTCACCTCCGTCACAGCTTGGAGTTCCGCTGTCTCCCTCTCCGGGGCACTCGCCGCCGTCGCAGCGTGGAGTGCCACCGTCTCCCTCGCCAGGACACTCACCGCCGTCGCAGCGTGGAGTGCCACTGTCTCCCTCGCCAGGACACTCACCGCCGTCACAGCTTGGAGTGCCACTGTCTCCCTCGCCGGGACATTCGCCTCCGTCGCAGCTTGGAGTTCCGCTGTCTCCCTCGCCGGGGCATTCGCCTCCGTCGCAGCCGGCGTCCGGTTCTTCGCCAGGTCCCGCATCCACGCCACCATCCGCGGGCGGCGCGAAGTACGCCTGTGCCACGAAGATGGCGGTGCCCCACTCCTCCTGGTCATTCTCCGGTGGCGCCAACCCCGCGACGACGGACACATCTCCTCTCGGACTGATGCTCACGCTTCCCGCGAACACCGGGTTGTTCGGCGTCTCCTGGTCGACACGCGCCGGCCCCTGGTCCGAATCGACGATGTCGTGCTCCGACACCACCCGCTTGAGCGTTCGCCCATCGCTCACCCACACCGCGCGCCGACTGTTGCTGTCGATGGCGCGAAAGACGATGAGCCCCTCGTCGTTCATGTCCGGAGGGAAGAACTCCACCTCCTTGATGCCTCCCTGCCCGTTCTGCGCCACCACCCGCAGCTCCGCGCCATCCCACAGAAAAACAGTCGTGAGGTTCGGTCCCGCCCCAACCCTCGCCGTCGCGATGAAGGCGACACGCCCCAGGTTGTCGAACGCGGGTTGCACCGAAGCAAACCGGTAGATGGGCGAGCCCGCATCCCGGCCCCGCGACTGCGCGATGAGCCGGGACGTGCCATCCGCGCTGAAGACTCGCAACTCCTGGTAGTACTCCGACCCTCCAGGCGCCACGTCTCCCACGCCCGCCATCTGTCCCAGGTCGTTGAACGCTGGCGAGTAGAGGAACTCGTAGGGACTCGTGTCGTCGAGCGTCTTCTCCTTCGCCAGATACGTCGTCGTCCAACCCGCCCCCTGCGGCGTCAGCACCACGTAGCCACGGCCGACGAAGTTGAAGTTGGCTCGGAACCCGAGCTGCCCCGAATCATTGAGCGCAAGGCTGGACCAGTCCGACGCCCCGAGCGGCTCGCGGATGATGCGCACGTCGTTCGGCGCCTCGGTGCGCAGCAGATAGATGCCATTGCTCGTGACGGCACTGGCCCCCGTGACGGCGAACGCGACAAGCCCCGCCGAGTTGAACCCCGGGTCGCTCGCGCGCGCATCCTCGCCCAGGTCCGGCAACAGATAACGGTGATGGCCCGCGGCGTCGCTTCCCCACCAGATGGCGTTGGGCCCCTCGGGAGTAATCGACAACCGGAACGCCACCCTCCCATCCGAGACCACCGGGACCTGAAGACTCCCCGCGAGCAGATTGCCCGGCTTCAGGTTGTAGGCACCCGATGCATTGCCCAACATGTTGGTGCGAGCCTGAAGCTGGAGCGTGTAGTGCTCGGGCAACTCCCCTCGCGCACTGGGAGCCAGCGTCAGCACTCCCATCCCCAACGACACCGCGGCCTGGCGCAGCAACGTCCGTGCTCGTCGCATCCACGTCACGTCACACATGGGTGGAACCCCCGCTGCCTGTAGGGCGCGAAGGCTACCACTCAGGGGCCGGGCTCATGGGACTGCGAGTGGGGCGCTCGCCGGTTCCTCCGACATGCTCAAGTCGATGGTGAGCAGACCGCCCGCCGCGAGCGAGCTCGTCAAACAGGACTCCATGTAGCCCGCCCCGCGAGCACAGACGGTCAACCGCCCCGAGGGGACAGCGACAAACTCGGCCATGCCGTTCGCGTCCGTCCGCAGTTGCTCCGGATGCACGACGCGGGGCCTCGTCTCCCGCATGATGCCCACCGTCACGCCTCGCAGCGGATGCCCACTCCATCTCTTCAGGGCCCGGAAATGAACGCGCCCCAGCTCCTCCGGCCTGGGCGGCGGAGGCGGGGGAAGCGCCTTGTCGGAAGGCGGCTCCACGGGCGGCGATGCCTTCTCCACCACGCGGTGCGGCGTCGGAGGACTCAGCTCACGCCGCAGGTACGCCGCGAGCGAGAGCGACAGCACGACTCCCGCGATGGCGACAGTCCATCGACCCCCTGGTGCCATCCGGTGGTCTCTCCTGGGACCACCATTGCGAGAGCGCGGCGGTCGACGCTCGAAAGACTAACATCGCGGTTCCAGAGTGCGCTCGCGGTCGGGAGGTCTTCATGTCGTGGTGGGTCTATGCCTTGCTCTCCGCCCTCTTCGCGGCGCTCACCGCCGTGCTGGCGAAGGTCGGCGTCGAGGGTGTTCCCTCCACACTCGCCACGGCCCTGCGCACCTGCGTCGTCCTCGTCTTCGCCTGGGGCATCTCCCTGGCCCGGGGAGAACACGCCGCCCTGCCGTCCTTGAGCCGCAAGACGCTGCTGTTCCTCGCGCTGTCGGGCATCGCCACCGGCCTGTCGTGGCTGGCCTACTTCCGCGCCCTCCAGCTCGGGCCGGCCTCGCGCGTGGCGCCGCTCGACAAGCTCAGCCTGCCGCTGACCGTGCTCCTCGCCGTCGTCCTCCTGCACGAGCCGCTCTCGTGGAAGCTGGGGGCGGGCGTGGCGCTGATGGTGGCGGGCGCCCTGCTGACCCTCCGCTGAACGATGGAGCACCCGGCCCCGCATCGAAATTCCGCGACATCACCCGGGACTGGTAGGGTCCCTCGCCGCTCACGATTCCCCCCGCTTCCGCGGCACACGAGGTCCCCCGCATGGAGATGCTCTGCACCTTGCGCAGCGTCACGGAGGCGCAGCGCGACGCCTTGCTTCAGGCCCCCAAGCGCCTGGACGACTTCCTCGACGACGAGGAGGACTTCGGAGACCCGAAGGGCGGAGCATTCCTGGAACTGGACATCGGCGAGGCCTGGCACGGCCTCCAGTACCTGCTCACCGGGACGCCCTGGGAGGGCAGCGCGCCACTGGACTTCCTGGTGCGCGGCGGCGTGGACGTGGGCGACATCCCCTCGGATGAAGGCACCGCGCGCGTCTTCTCGCCCGAGCAGGTGAAGGTGCTCGCCTCCGCGCTGCGCGAGGTGTCCGAGAACACGCTGCGCCGCCGCTACGACGCGGTGGAGATGCAGGCCCAGGACATCTACCCCGGCACGTGGGAAGAGCCGCCCGACGACTCGGACCCGCTGGAGGAGATGGTCTCCTACTTCGACGAGCTCCAGAAGTTCATGGCCCAGATGGGCAAGCGCGGGGACGCGCTGCTGGTGCACATCGGCTGAAGCCATCGGGGGCGAGCCCCACTTCAGCCCATCACCACGTCGCGCCCCAGCTTCAGCACCAGCGCCAGCACCACGGCGAGCACCACCTTGCGCACCAGCGTGTCGCCGCCCTTCACCGCCAGGTGCGCGCCCAGCCACGCGCCGGTGAACTGCGCGGCGGCCATGGGCAACGCCACCTTCCAGAGCACCACGCCATTGAGGGCGAAGAGGGCCATGGACGCCAGGTTGGACGCGAAGTTCACCACCTTCGCGTCGGCGGAGGCGCGGGCCAGTCCGTGGCCCAGCAGCGTGTTGAAGCCGACGATGAGGAAGGTGCCCGTCCCCGGACCGAAGAACCCGTCGTAGGTGCCGACGGCCAGCGCGATGAGCGAACCGATGGCGAGCGCGCGCGGCCGGGGTGAGGGCTCCGTCCTGGCCCCGGAGGCAGGCGTCCGCCGGAACGCGAGGAACACGGCCACCGCGATGAGCAGCACGAGCACCAGCGGCTTGAGCACCTCTGGCTTCACCAACAGCACCAGCGCGGCGCCGGCGAACGCACCTCCCAGGCCGAAGGGGAACGTCACGCGCGCCAGCCTCCAGTCCACCAGCCCCGAGCGCGAGAAGCGGACCAGCGCGGCGAACGAGCCGAAGACGGACTGCCCCTTGTTGGTGCCCAGCGCCACGTGGGGCGGCAACCCCACCGTCAGGAGCGCGGGCAGGGTGATGAGCCCGCCACCTCCCGCGATGGCGTCCACCAGGCCCGCGACCAGCGCGGCGACGCACAGCAGGAGGAGTTGCTGCGCACTGACGTCCACCATGAAATCCACCTGGGTGTCTCCCTCGGCTCGAACGGCGCCTGGGTACCACGCGCCCGAAGCGCCGTCGCGCCCGCCCGCTTCTTGCGTCACCGCGCGCCTTGGGCGTCAATGCCTCCGCGACACTCCCCTGCTTCCGAGGTCACCATGCTCGCCTCCCTCGTCACCTTGCTGGCGCTCACGCTGGCCTCGGCACCGCCGTCGCAGGACCCCAACGCCCCCTCCTGCCGCTCCATGAACAGCCAGGTGGCCTGTGGTTATGGGTGCAAGTCGGACTCGAACCGGGCCCGGTGTGCGCAGACGCCGCAGGGGCGCTGTCAGGTGGTGGACGGCCAGGCGGTGTGCTTCGACCCGCCGGCCTACGTGGTGAAGGCGTACGGCGCCTCGCTGCCGGACCCCGAGTGCAAGGCCATCGATGGCGTGGTGGCGTGTGGCTACAACTGCGCGACGCAGCCGGGTCGGGTGAAGTGCGCGAAGTCTCCGGCCGGGGTGTGCCGAGGTCGCAGCGGCGAGGTGGAGTGCTTCGACCCGCCGGCCATCGTCTTCGCCGTCTACGGCAAGGACACGCCCCGCGCGGACTGCCGCAGCAACAGCGTGGAGCTGACGTGCGGCTACAACTGTCTGAACGTCCCGGAGGGGGTGCGTTGCAACAAGACGCCCGCGGGGGTGTGCAAGATGGCGAGTGGTCGCATCACCTGCTTCGACCCGTCTCCGGCCGCGCTCTGCGCCTGGAAGCGCACCTTGCCCGCGCCCGAGTGCCGCAACAGCGAGTCCGGGCCGGTGTGTGGCTACGGGTGCACCACCGCGTTCTCGAAGTCGGCCTGTGCGTCCACGCCGGCGGGGCTGTGCAAGGTCTTCGACAGTGAGGTGTTCTGCTTCGACCCCCCGGCCGAGCAGCAGGCGGACGCGGCGTGCCTGTCCGTGCTGGGGCTGGCCACCCTCGACGGCGCCACGCCCTGACGCCCTGTATGAGCACTCTGCCCCGTCGTCTGCTTTGACCCTTCCGGGGAGAGCGGTAGGGTTCCATCTTCTCGCAGCTCGAACGGAGTAGAACCGCACATGGCGGAGGGTGACGTCCGTCAATATTGGGTTCGCAACGACAGGGGCACCTTGTGGGGGCCCCTCACCCTGCCGACCATCGAGCTGCTCATCGACAGCGGCTCCATCAAGGGGAAGCTCCAGGTCTCCGAGGACGGGCGCAACTTCGCCTTCCCCTGGCGATTCCCCGAAGCCCGCGACACCTTCCCCCGGGAGCTCTGGGGTGACGGAGCGCCCGACGCGCCCCAGCAGGCGCCAAGCGCGCCCATGGCAAGCCCCGGTGCGAACCCCGGTGGAATGCCCATGGCCGGTCCGGGTGCGAATCCCAGTGGAATGCCGATGGCCGGTCCGGGCACCGCGCACATGGCCGGCCCTGGTGCGAATCCCGGTGGAATGCCGATGGCGGGCCCGGGTGCGAATCCTGGCGGAATGCCGATGGCGGGCCCGGGTGCGAATCCTGGCGGAATGCCGATGGCCGGTCCGGGCACCGCGCATATGGCGGGACCCGGTGCGGTCGCCAGAAGCACGCCTGGGTCAGCTCCGATGGCAGGGCCCGGAACACGGCCTGGAGATCCTCGCGCCCCAGGCAACCCGGGCGTTGGCGCGCCACAGGGAGCACGCCCCGGAGTTCCGGGTACCGCCGCTCCCGGAGCGCCGAACGTCGCCGCGCGTCCTGCCCCGGGAGTCCCGCCCGGCGTCGCAACGGCCCCCGGGCGGCCTCCCATGGCCACTGCGCCTGGAGTACCGCAAGCGCCCGGAGTCGCTCCGCAGGCGGGAGTTCCCACCGCGGGCACCCGTCCCGCCGGTGCACCGCAAGCGCCCGGAGTCGCTCCGCATGCAGGCGTGCCCGCGACGGGCGCACGCCCCGTGGCACCAGCGCAGCAGGCCTCCGCGACTCCCGGAGCGCAGCAGGCTCCCATGGGAGCCGCTCCGCAGGCAGGAGTTCCCGCTGCTGGCGCGCGCCCCGTCGCGGCCGTTGCAACGGAGGCCGCACCCTACGCGGTGCCAGCCCAGGGACAGCTCGAGCAGACCTCGCCGCTGAACCTCTACGGGCGCGTCGCCATGGCGGAGCAGACGGGCTTGCTCACGCTGACGCTCTCGGACCGCGTCGCCCTGATTCACTTCCGCAAGGGCAACCCGGAGTTCGTCGACTCGACCCATCCCGAGGATGCGCTGGGCACGTCGCTGATGGGTGGGCGACTGCTCACGCCCGAGCAGCTCCAGCAGGCCGAGTCCGCGAAGGACCGCTTCGGTGGAGACCTGCTCGCCGCGCTCTTTGGTCTGGGACTGCTGCAACCCGCCAGCGCCTTCGCCATCCTGGCGCAGCGCGCCGCCAGCATCCTGTTCAAGGCCCTGCGCACCGAGGCGGGCACGTTCACCTTCGAGGTCCGCGAGCTGGCTGGCAACAAGGCCATGCCGCTCGGCAACCGGTGGGCCGTGCTCAGCGACACCGTGCGCCGCATGCCGTCCACGGAGCTCAAGCGCCGGCTCATGCCGGTGCTCCAACTGCCCATCATGAAGTCGGGGGGCATGGTCGCCGCGAGCGAGCTGCGCCTCACCCCGCATGAAGTCCGGGCCCTCACCGTCATCGACGGCGTGCGCTCGGTGAACCAGCTCCTCACCGACTTCCCGCAGGACGCCGACCACCTGCTGCGCCTCGCGTTCCTGCTGCGAGAGCTGGACGCCGTGTCCTTCGCCGCCGTGGCCCCGCAGCCAGGAGCCGGGGCGCACCCCGGTCCTGCTGCCGCGAGTCCACAGGCCGCCCCGACCGGTCCCGCACCCACGGCCCAGGCGCCTCGTCCCGGAAACCCTCCAGGTGTTGGAGCGGCCCCGACTGGAGCAGCCCGCCCTGGCAATCCTCCCGGCGTCGGCACCGCCCCTTCGGGAGCGGCGACTCCTGGCAATCCTCCCGGCGTTGGAGCGGCCCCGGCCGGAGCCGCTCGCCCCGGCAATCCTCCCGGCGTGGGCACCGCCCCTGCTGGAGCCGCCCGTCCCGGCAATCCTCCAGGCGTTGGAGCAGCCCCGGCTGGAGCCGCTCGCCCCGGCAATCCTCCAGGCGTTGGAGCAGCCCCGGCCGGAGCCGCCCGTCCCGGCAATCCTCCCGGCGTGGGCACCGCCGCCGCCGGGGCCGCGCGTCCCGGCAATCCCCCAGGAGCCGCGCCCCGTCCCGCGGGTCCTCCGGTCGTCGGTTCAGCGGCGCCCACGGCGGGCCCAGGCACGGCCCGTCCGGCGCCGCCCACCGTCACCGCCAATGCCCCGGGCTCGGACGAGATTCCGTCGCTGCGCCAGCTCGTCATGGCGCTCAAGCAGCAGAACCACTTCCAGCGGCTGGGGCTCTCGGAGCAGGCGGACTCGAGTGCCGTGAAGGTCGCCTACTTCCGGCTCGCCAAGCTCTACCACCCGGACACGCTGCCGCAGGGCGCGCCTCCGGAGCTGGAGAAGCTCAAGGCCGAGGTGTTCGCCTACATCGGCGATGCCTACCGGATGCTGTCCGACGACAAGAGCCGTGCGTCCTATCTGGAGGAGGTCAAGAGCGGCGGCGCGGGAGCGGAAGTCGACATCAACGCCATCCTGCAGGCCGAAGAGCTCTTCCAGAAGGCGTGCATTCTCGTGAAGGCGCGCAAGTTCCCCGAGGCCGTGAAGATGTTGAACGAGGCCATCCAGCTCAACGCGGAGGAGGCCGAGTTCTACGCGTGGCGGGGCTATGCGCGGTTCTTCACGGCGGCGGACAAGAAGGCGGCGCAGCCGGAGGCGTTCCGGGAAATCCAGAACGCCATCAAGCGCAATGAGCGCTGTGCGCCCGCGCACTACTTCCTCGGGGTGATTGCGAAGCTGTCGGGGGACGTTCCGGGCTCGCTCAAGCACTTCAAGCGGACAGTGGAGCTTCAGCCAGACCACATCGACGCGCAGCGGGAGATTCGCATGGCGGCCCAGAAGAAGTAGGGTGCGCCCCCCGTCCGGGAGGGGCCTGGGGCCCCGCCGGACGAGTCGAAGGAGATAGCAACGTGCCGCTCACCGGGAAGCAACGCCGCCATCTGCGCGCGCTCGGACACCACCTGGAGCCGGTGGTCATCGTCGGTCAATCCGGCGTCACCGAGGGCGTCATCGCCGCCGTCGAGCAGGCGCTGCATGACCACGAGCTCATCAAGGTGAAGATCAACGACGGTCCGGAGACGCGCCAGGAAGCCTCCGCGCGCATCGCCGAGGGCACGGGCGCCGACCAGGCCCAGCTCCTGGGCCGCACCGCCCTGTTCTTCAAGAAGCGCAAAGAGGACTCCAAGTTCGAGAAGTTCTGACGGACCGCGCCCGGGGCCGCCTCACTTGCCGGTGAAGCGGGCCTCGCGGCGCTCAAGGAAGGACTGGACGCCCTCGGCGGCGTCCTCCGTTCCCGCCAGCCGCAGCAGTTGGGGCAGCAGCGCGCGCGCCGCCGCCTCGGGCCCCTCGTGCACCGCCTGTCGCGCGGACGCGAGCGTCGCCTGGACCCCCAGCGGCGCCTGCTTCGACACCGTCTCCGCCAGGGCCAGCGCGCGCTCCAGGTGACGGCCGCGCTCGACGACTTCCTGCACCAGTCCCATCCGGTAGGCCTCGCGCGCGTCGAACTCGTCGCCCGTGAGCAGCCAGCGCATGGCATTGCCCCATCCCGCCCGCTGCGGGAAGCGCAGGGTGGCGCCGCCGAACGGGAAGATGCCGCGCTTGATTTCAATCTGTCCGAAGCGTGCGTCCTCGGAGGCCACCGCGATGTCCGCCGCGAGGATGAGTTCGATGGACAGCGTGAGGCACAGGCCCTGGACGGCGACGATGAGCGGCTTGGTCCTCAGCGCTCCCTGGATGCCCCACGGGTCGATGGCGCCCTCGGAGTAGAGCGGCTCGCCACTGGAGAGGGCGGGCGCGACGCTCGCCAGGTCCAGGCCCGCGGAGAAGTGGTCGCCCACCGCGAAGATGACCATGCACCGCACGTCCGGATGACGGTCCGCCTCGGTCACCGCGGACGACAGTCCCCGCAACATGCCGACGTCGAACGCATTGCGCTTCTCCGGCCGGTGGATGCCGATGAGGGCGAGGTGACCGCGCACTTCCAGGGTGATGCGAGGATCCGATGGGCTCATGGGGCGCTCCACGGTGAAGAAGGGAGCGCCAGTTTCCGCCATGCGGCCCTGGCGACGCCATCACGCTCGCCCCGCCGTCCAGCAAAGGACGTTCAGGACCGTCCCGACAGGCCGCCGACGAGGCCCGCGCATCCAGCCACCGCGGGCGACATCAGCGCGTGAAGCCCGCGGTGCTGGCGGCAAGCTCCGCCGCTTCGCCCAGTCGCTCCAGCAGCGAGGGACCGAAGTACTGCCGTCGCGACTCACCGCCGCTCACGCGCACCAACTCCGGCGTCTCCACATAGCCCACGTATCCACCCGCGAGCCCCAGCACCCCCGAGGCCCCGGTGCGTCCCACCAGCACCGCGCCCGCGTCGACGGTGGGCTCACCCGGCACCGTCACCAGCTCCAGCGGCCCCAGCACCAACGCCGCCACTTCCGCCACGCGCTCGGAGGAACCGCACAGCAGGTTGTCACCCGCGGCGCGAGTGAATGACGGCACCAGCCGCGACGCATCCGGCCGAGGCATCACCGCCTCCGCGCGCACCAATGACAGCCGGACCGAAGGCCCCACGGAAGCCATGGGCACCTTGCCCGCGAGGTCGGACAAGGCCCGAGCAAAGGCGGACACACGCTCCAGCCCCTGCCCTTCGGAGAAGGCCACCGAGGCGTTGCCGACCGCGCCTTGCAACAGCAGCGTCACGCCGCTGCCCTCGGACTCGCGCAGCGAGCTGAGTCGCCCCGGGTAGTCCGGGTCCACGTACGCGCGCTGCCGGGGCACCATCGCGGGATGCGCGGCGAAGAAGAGCAGCTCCGCCACCGGGGCCGAGGCGCCGCGCAGCACCGCGCGAGTCAAGGAGCCATCCGGCGCGGTGCCACCGCTGCGCGTGTAGACGAAGGAGGGCTCCTTCGCCTCGCCCAGCTCCAGCGTCACGTCGGTGAGCGCGGCGGCGGCCTGTTGCAGCGCGGCGCTCGCGGCGGCGACGACGGCCTCCAGCGAGTCCTCCCGGTAGCGCCCCGTCCCGACGAGCTGTGACACCAGGCGGCTGTCATAACCTCCCAGCGAGGAGTGCGTGTGCGTGGCCAGCACCAGCACGTCCTGCAATCCGGCGGCGAGCGCTCGCTCGCGCACCTTGGCGGTCACCGCATCCGTGACGAGCAGCAACTCGAGCGACACCAACCCCACCCGCGTGTTCCCCGACTCCAGCACCACCGCGCGAGCATGGAGCGGCGGGTCGGACTGGCTCGCATCCGGACGCGGAGGCGAGTACCCCGCGACCACCACCGGAAACGGCGGCACGAGCGGCACCTTCGCCGCGCCCGCGCGCAACGCACCTTCTGTTTTCACCTGAGACAGCAGCACGGGCGCGCGCTCCGCCCAGGTGCCACACCAGTTCCATGAACCCAATGAATAAGCGGCACCCACGGTGAGCAGGACCAGGGGAAACAGGGAACGCCAGGAGGCTCGTCGCGGGGAAGCCATGCGGTGGCGAGACTAACGGGACGGTGCTCGTACCGCGAGGCTCGTGTGCCCACATGGGCCGACTCCGGTGGCGGGTGGAATACCCACCAGAGGGGCGTGCGTTCCTGTTCCGCTCATCGCCCGAAAGGAGTAAGGCACCGCGCCATGTGCGGCATCTTCGGAATCACGGGACACGCCGAGGCCTCTAACCTGACGTACCTGGGGCTGCACGCCCTGCAGCACCGCGGTCAGGAGTCCGCTGGCATCGTCGCCTCCGACGGCCACGGTCTTCGGGCGCACCGTCAGATGGGGTTGGTGGCTGATATTTTCGACGCGCCGGTGCTCGCCGGCCTGCCTGGCCAGTCGGCCATCGGACACGTGCGGTACTCGACGGCCGGTGGCAGCCAGCTCAAGAACGCTCAGCCGCTCTTCGTGGCGTACGCGGGAGGACAGGTCGCCGTCGCGCACAATGGCAACCTGGTGAACGCGGGAGCGCTGAAGGAGAAGCTGGAGGCCGACGGAGCCATCTTCCAGTCGGACGCGGACACGGAGGTCATCATGCACCTCCTGGCGCGCTCCAAGCAGGTGAGCTTCGAGCAGAAGCTCGTGGAAGCGCTGCGCAAGGTGGAAGGCGCCTACAGCCTGCTGGTGCTCACGCAGAACAAGCTGGTCGCGGTGAGGGACCCGCTGGGCATCCGGCCGCTGGTGTTGGGGCGGATGAAGGAAGGCGCGTACGTGGTCGCCAGCGAGACGACCGCGTTGGACCTCATCGAAGCGGATGTGGTGCGCGAGCTGGAGCCGGGCGAGCTGCTGGTCATCGAGAACGGCGTGCTGCGCACCAGCAGGCCCTTCGCGGAGCCTCCGCGCCTGGGGCGCTGCATCTTCGAGCAGGTGTACTTCGCGCGTCCGGACTCGGTGTTGTTCGGCAACAGCGTGTACGAGGTGCGCAAGCAGATGGGCATGCAGCTGGCGCGCGAGCAGCCGGCGCCCGACGCGGACCTGGTCATCGCGGTGCCGGACTCGGGCGTGGCGGCGGCCATCGGCTTCTCGCAGCAGAGCGGGATTCCGTATGACGTGGGCCTCATCCGCAGCCACTACGTGGGCCGCACGTTCATCGAGCCGCAGCAGTCCATCCGTCACTTCGGCGTGAAGCTGAAGCTGTCGGCGGTGCGGCACGTGCTCAAGGGCAAGCGCGTGGTGGTGGTGGACGACTCCATCGTCCGGGGCACCACGAGCCGCAAAATCGTGAAGATGATCAAGGCCGCGGGAGCGCTGGAGGTGCATCTGCGCATCTCCTCGCCGCCGACGAAGTGGCCCTGCTTCTACGGCATCGACACGCCGAGCCGTCAGGAGCTCATCGCGGCGACCCACAGCACGGACGAAATCGCGAAGTACGTCACGGCGGACACGCTGGGCTACATCTCGCTGGAGGGGCTGGGCACGGCGGTGGGAGACCCCAGCCGAGGCAGCTTCTGCACGGCGTGTTTCTCGGGCGAGTATCTCATCGGAGAGCTGTCACCCTCCGCGCCGGAAGCGAACAAGCTCACCGCCTGACCGGGCGTTGACGGGACGTACCAGCACAAGGCCCCCTGCCCTCTCTTCGGGTCGGGGGCCTTGCTCGTTCCAGGTGGCGGTCGAGACCTCGCTTCAGCGAGGCCCCTCGCCCATGGACCAGGGCCGTGGTCACTCCGGGCGTCAGTCGAGACGCCACGCCAGCGAGGCGCCGCGCACAGACCTCTGGGCAGGCGCCTCACTCCCTTCGCGCGTCAGTGGCGGTTGTCGAACTGGATGCCCTCGCGAACCTCGCCGAGCGCCTGCTCGGTGAGGCCGATGGCCTTCACGCGGTGGCCGCCCTTGTCGGGGGACGCGTTCTTCAGGGTGGAGAGCGCCTTCTCCAGATGCACCAAGGCGTCACGCATGCGCGGCTGACGCTCCGCCTGGGCCTGGTTGACGAAACCGCCGAGGAAGAAGGCGACAGTGGCGGCGAGGACGGTGCGGCGCATGAAAGGCTCCCGAGGAGGACGCGTCAGTGACGCGAGGAGGGTGTTTCCCTCTGGAACCCAGGAGCCGCCCGGAAGTTGCGGGGCCCCGGCTAAACCTTCCCGCCGCTCTTCACGGGAGGCGCGGGCGGCAGCGAAGCCCCCGCGATGAAGTCCGTGAGGTCGGAGGGAAGCGGAGCCTCGAAGGCAACTTCCACACCGGTGCCAGGATGCGGGAAGACGATGCGCGCGGCATGCAGCGCATGTCGTGGCAGCCGCAGCCGGGTCCACGCCTCGGGCTCCAGGCTGTGCTTGCTGAAGCGATCAAAATAGCCGGGGTCCGGCCCGTACATCTTGTCGCCCACCAGCGGGAAGCCCGCGACGTGCAGGTGGATGCGAATCTGATGCTGACGACCTGTCTCCGGAAAGCAGCGCAGCAGCGCGAAGGGGGCGCCATCGCGAGTGAAGCGCTGGAGCACCTGGAACCGGGTGCGGCTCGGCTTGCCCTCCACGGGGTCGATGCGCACGGCGATGCGGATGAGTTCGGTGCCCTCGGCGATGGGCGCGTCGACAACGAAGGAGTCCTCGGAGGGATGGCCCTCGCAGACGGCGAGGTACTCCTTGTGCACGTCGCGCGAGACGAAGAGTCGTCCCAGCATCCGGCAGGACTCGGTGGTGCGTCCGCAGACGACGAGCCCGCTGGTCTCCCGGTCCAGTCGGTGCGCGGGCTCGGCGAAGCGCTCACCGAAGCGCTCGCGCAGGATGGAGACGAGGGTGCCCTTGTGGTAGCGCGCGGTGGGATGGATGGGCAGTCCCGCGGGCTTGTCGAGCACGAGCAGCCAGTCATCCTGGAAGACAACAGGGAGCGCCGTGGGCGTCTCGGGTTCTTCGGTACCGGGACGGCGCAGTCGGAAGGCCATGCCGGGATACACAGGCGTGGAGGGCTTCAGCCGCTGCTCGTCACAGCGAACACCGCGCAGGATGATTCCGGCCAGGCGCTCCCGAGGCATTCGGCGCAGCTTCTGGCCCAGGTAGTCCTCCAGGCGCCAGCCCGCATAGTTGGGCTCGACGACGAAGGGGATGTCGACGAAGCCCTCGGGGGCCGGGTCCTTCTCGGAGGCGGAGACCTCCGCCGATGCGTCCTCATCGCCGCGCATGACCTCCCAGCTCTAACATGGAGCGGAAGCACGCACAGTCGGAACGAGCACGGCCACGAGGCACCGTCACACAGGTGTCGCGGCCCCTCGTCACCTCCATCAAGCGGAGACAGCGCGAAGCGAGCCCTGCTCGACGGAGAGGAAGCGCGCGAACAGGTCCGCGATGCGCTCACCCGAGCGACCATCCCAGTACTCCGGCACGCGGCCCTTCTTGCCCTGCCCGTTGAGCGCGCGGTCGGCGGCCTCGCGGATGCGGTCCGGGTCGGTGCCCACCACCTCGTTGGTCCCTTCCTCGACGGTGATGGGGCGCTCGGTCTGTTCGCGCAGGGTGAGGCACGGCACGCCCAGCGCAGTGGTCTCCTCCTGGAGTCCGCCCGAGTCGGTGAGGATGAGCCGGGCCTGCGACGTCAGCGCGAGGAACTCCAGGTAGCCCATGGGGTCCACGGGGCGCAGGTTCGGATTGCGCTCGAACGCGGAGCCCAGGCCCTGCTCGGAGATCATCTTCCGAGTGCGCGGGTGCACCGGGAAGACGACCGGGATGCGGGAGGCCACGTGAGCAATCGCGGACAGCAGCCCGCCGAGCACGCGCGGGTCATCCACGTTGGACGGCCGGTGGAGCGTGCACACCGCGTAGCCATGAGGCGCAAGGCCCAGGCTCTTCAGCACGGGTAGCTGCTCCGCCCGCTCCTTCGAGGCGAGCAGTGAGTCGATCATCACGTTGCCCACGAAGTGGATGCGGTCCGGCTCCAGCCCTTCCTTGAGCAGGTTGGCATCCGCGTCGCGCGAGGGCGTGAGGAGCAGGTCGGCCAGCCGGTCGGTGACGACGCGGTTGATTTCCTCCGGCTGGTGCCGGGAGTAGCTGCGCAGGCCGGCCTCGACGTGGGCCAGGGGAATCGCCAGCTTCGACGACACGAGCGCGGCGGCGACAGTGCTGTTCACGTCACCCACGACGGAGACGAGGTCCGGCTTGTGCTCCAGGAAGACCTTCTCCAGCTCCACCATCGTCCGGGCCGTCTGCTGTGCGTGGCTGCCGGAGCCGATGCCCAGGTGCACGTCCGGCGCGGGCAGGCCCAGGTCGGAGAAGAAGACGTCGCTCATCTTGACGTCGTAGTGCTGCCCCGTGTGGATGAGGATCTGCTGGAGCGGGGTGCGCGCGGCGATGGCCCGGTGGATGGGCGCGACCTTCATGAAATTGGGCCGCGCACCGACGATATGGATGACCTTCTTCATGTCGCCAGCCAAGCTAGGCACGGCGAGTCGGATGCCTAGTGGCTGCGGGGCGACTCGTCTCCGCGGAGCCAGCGTCCGTCCTGAATCTGATAGACCGAGTGTGCCATGCCCTCCTCACGCACCATCGCCGTCATCCCCGCCCGTCATGCCAGCACCCGCTTCCCCGGCAAGCCGCTCGTCCTCATCGCCGGCAAGCCCATGGTGGAGCACGTGTGGCTCCGCTGTCAGGAGGCGGGCGTCTTCGACGAGGTCTGGGTGGCCACGGACGACGAGCGCATCCGCGCCACCGTGGAGGGCTTCGGAGGCCGCGCGGTGATGACCAGCCCCGCCTGCGCCACGGGGACGGACCGGGTGGCGGAGGTGGCGCGCGAGCGGCCCGACGTGGACGTGTGGGTGAACGTCCAGGGTGACGAGCCCCTGGTGGACCCGGAGGCGCTCAAGTCGCTCGCCGGACTCTTCACGGACACCACCGTGTGCATGGGCACACTCGTCAGGCCCCTGGAGGCGGACGAAGCGGACAGCCCGCACGTGGTGAAGGCGGTGCTCGCGCTCAACGGCGACGCGCTCTACTTCAGCCGCAGCCTCGTCCCCCACGCACGGGAGACCGGGACTCCCGTCCCCCGCTGGGGCCACATCGGCCTGTATGGTTACCGGCGGGACGTCTTGTTGCGGCTCGCGGAGCTGGCGCCCACTCCGCTCGAGGAGACGGAGAAGCTGGAGCAGCTCCGCGCGCTGGAGCACGGCATCTCCATCCGCTGCGCCCGAGTCTCCTGGCGCACAGTCGCGGTGGATGTCCCCGGAGACGTCGCGAAGGTTGAAGCCGTCATGCGCGAGAAAGGACTGTAGCCATGGGCATCTTCCAGGACCTGTTTGGCGGAAACGACACCAAGGCGAAGGACGAGACGCCGGAGGCCCCCGCCGCCACGCCCCCGGAGCCCGCGAAGGAAGTCCCCGCGAATCCCCACGTCGCGGCGGCGGCACCGACGCCCGCGCCAACGCCCGCGCCCGCACCGACGCCGAGGAACGACCCGCGCCGACGCAAGTGGGCGGACGACGAGGAGCACCAGATGGAGGGCGTGCAGCGACTGGTGTCGCGCAAGGTGGAGCGGGTGCTGGAGCAACTCGGGACGCTCGCGATACGAGCCCGCACGGGCGAGGAGGTCCCCACCGTCACCGTCACGCTGCACCTGGCCCACGGGCACACCGTGACGGGCACGGTGGTGGACTACGCGCCGCGAGACTCGGTGCTGCTGGCGCTCGGCAAGGAGGGCCTGCTCGGCTCGGAGTCGGTGACGTACGTGGACCTGGCGACGGTGGTCGCGGTGACGGTGGGCCAGGCCAGCAAGCTGCTCGAGCTGACGCAACTGGTGCGCCCCACGCCCACGCGTCAGGACGTGGCGACGTTGGTGGAGAAGCTGCCGCACGCCCTCACCGAGCAGTTCTGGCCGGGCGAGAAGGCACTGGGTGGCAGGCCGCTGCGCTTCGAGGTGGACTGGGTGGGGTTGGATGACGAGCCCGGACGTCGCGCGCTGGAGGCCGCGGTGAATGTCACGGGCCACGCGTTGCGCGCGCTCGCGCAGGAGCAGGGACGCGAGGTGATGCGCCGCATCGCCACGGTGCGCTTCGTCCGAGGCAAGGGCATGCGAGCCGCGTTGGAGGGCGAGACGGGCACGGTGACGGTGGGCGAGGGAGAGCCCACCGTGTCCGCCTTCCGCAAGGCCTTCGCCTCCGGCCTCAAATGACGGGCAGCTCGTCGCTGTAGGCGCCCTTGGGGAACGCGGCGTCGATGCGCGCCAGCTCGTCCGAGGAGAGCTTCAGCGACACGGCGGCCGCGTTGTCGCGCAGGTGGGCCACGCGGCTCGCCTTGGGAATGGCGAACAACGAGGGCCGCCGCACGAGGAACTGGAGCGCCACCTGCCGGGCCGTGGCGTCATGCGCCCGGGCGATGGCCTCCAGCACGCGCCCTCCCGGACTCTGGGGCTTGGGGAAGCGGCCGTTGCCGAAGGGGCTGTAGCCCACCACCGCCACACCCTGCTCCTCGCACCACGGGAGGACGGCGTGTTCGATGGCCCGCTCCTCCAGGTGGTAGAGGACCTGGTTGCAGGCGATGCGCTCGGGCTTCGTGAGCGTCAGCAGTTCGTCCAAATCCGACACCGCGAAGTTGCTCACGCCCCAGGAGCGAATCTTCCCGTCCGCGACCAGCTTCTCGAAGGCGCGCACCGTCTCCGCCAGCGGGTGCGAGCCGGGCCAGTGCAGCAGATAGCAGTCGAGCCAGTCGGTGCGCAGTCGCTTCAGGCTCCGCTCGCACGCGGTCAGCGTGCCCGCGTAGGTGGCATTGGAGGGCATGACCTTCGACACGAGGAAGACCCCCTCGCGTCGTCCGGCGATGGCCTCGGAGACGATGGACTCCTCCACGCGGCCATGGCCGTACAACTCGGCGGTGTCGACTTGGGTGAGCCCCAGGTCCAACCCCGCGCGCAGGGAGCGGATGGCCTCCTCGCGGTCATCCTCCTCCATCTGCCACGTGCCCTGACCGAGGACGGGGACCTGCTTCCCGGTGCCACCGAAAACACGCTGCTCCATGGCCTACCTCCGTGCCCCGAAGGATTAGCACCTCCCACCCGCTCCGACAGCCCGCGACCGTGCGAAGCGAGGGGCTCCGCGCTAGTCTCCGCGCGTGTCCCCCACCTCGACCGCCTCCAAGCCCCATCTCCCCTCGCGGTTGACGCTGGGCCGCCTGCTCACCCTCGCGAAGCCGGAGGTCCCCACGCTCGTCGTGGGCACGTTCTTCCTGCTCGTCAGCAGCGCGGCCACGCTGGTGTTTCCGCGCGCCATCGGAGACCTGGTGGACGAGGCGCTCGGCGCCCGCAATCGCTCGCGGCTCGACACCATCGCCCTGGTGATGTTCGGCGTCTTCGTCGTGCAGTCGGTGGCCATGGCGTTGCGCGTCTACCTCTTCAGCAACGCGGGCGAGCGCGTGGTGACGCGGCTGCGCAAGCGCCTGTTCCAGAGCCTGCTCTCCCAGGAGGTGGCCTTCTTCGACGAGCGCCGCACCGGTGAGCTCACCAGCCGGCTCGCCTCGGACACGAGCATCCTGCAGAGCACCGTCACCACCAATGTCTCCATGATGCTGCGCTACGCCTGCCAGGGGCTCGGCGGCGTGGTGCTGCTCTTCTTGACGTCCCCGCGCCTGACGATGGTGATGCTCGCCCTCATCCCCGCGGTGGCCATTGGCGCGGTGGTGTATGGCCGTCGCGTGCGCGTGCTCGCCAAGGCGGCACAGGACGCGCTCGCGGCCTCCAGCGAGGTGGCCGAGGAGGACCTCTCCGGCATCCGCACGGTGCGCTCCTTCGCCGCGGAGAGCCATGAAGTCGAACGCTACGGCGCGGCGGTGGACCGGGCGCTCCAGCTCGCGAAGGAGCGCGCGCGGCAGGGTGCGCTCTTCATGGGCAGCGCCTCCATCGCCATGTACGGCTCCACCGCGGCGATGCTCTGGTACGGCGGCCGGATGGTGGTGGACGGTGAGCTCAGCGCCGGCGCGCTCACGTCGTTCCTCATCTACACCTCGCTGGTGGCGCTCTCGCTGAGCGCCGTGACGGAGGTGTGGGCGGACGTCATGCGTGCCACCGGCGCCGCCGAGCGCGTCTTCGAGCTGGTGGACCGCGAGCCCGCGATTCCCGCCGGCGGAGAGCGGCTGGCCTCGGTGAAGGGACACGTGGAGTTCCGCGCCGTGCGCTTCTCCTACCCCACGCGCCCCGACGTGCCAGTGCTCCAGGGCCTGGACCTGGAGCTGCGGCCCGGCGAGGTCGTCGCCGTGGTGGGCCCGTCCGGTGCGGGCAAGTCCACCCTCGCGTCACTGCTGTCCCGCTTCTATGACCCGCAAGGGGGCGCCGTCGCCCTGGACGGACATGCGCTCACCACGCTGGAGCCGGAGTGGCTGCGCCGCAACATCGGCATGGTGGCGCAGGAGCCGCAGCTGTTCTCCTGCTCCATCGCGGACAACATCCGCTACGCGAAGCCGGACGCCACCGACGCCCAGGTGGAAGAGGCCGCGCGCGCCGCCAATGCCCACGACTTCATCCAGCGCTTCCCGGAAGCCTACGGCACCCAGGTGGGCGAGCGCGGCGTCCAGCTCTCCGGAGGCCAGAAGCAGCGCGTGGCCATCGCCCGCGCCGTGCTGAAGGACCCCCGCCTGCTGATCCTCGACGAGGCGACGAGCGCCCTGGATGCGGAGAGCGAACACCTGGTGAAGGACGCGCTGGAGCGCCTGATGAAGGGCCGCACCACGCTCATCATCGCCCACCGCCTGTCCACCGTGGCCAACGTGGACCGGGTGCTCGTGCTGGAGGGCGGCCGCATCGTCCAGAGCGGCACCCACGCGAGCCTCATGAGCCAGGAAGGCCTCTACCGCCGGCTGGTGGAGCGCCAGTTCGTCGCCGCCTGAACGGCTGGCCACCACCCGAGCCCGCGCTTATCGCTCTGGAAAGTGGCGCGGAATCAAGCCGGTGATTAGCTCTTCCATCCTCAAGAAAGGAGGTGATGCCTTGATTGACAGCAAGAATCAGGCGTCCACCTCCGCCACGGCGGCCTGAAGAGGGTCACCGCGGCGGTGGCAGACGCTGAAGGTTTCAAGGGCCCGTTTCCGCGTTCGCGCGGGGACGGGTCTTTTACTTTCTCCCGGGAATGGAGTCGTAAGCGACCTGTTCCGACCCGCCGGGGGGAGTGGCCGACCCTTTTCGTACCCATCCGGGAGATTCGCCGTGTCCATCACCCCGTGCCCCAGCCCTCTGCCCACCGCCCTGCGCGACGAAGAGGCTGTCGATGCGCAGCGCAACCTCTACTGCCCCAACTACGACGCCTGCCTGCACATGGTCGTCAAGCGCGGCTGGGAGGGGTGGAGCTGCCGCAATTGCGATCTGCGCGCCTTCCGGGTCGGACAACCCGACGTCCGGGAGTTCGCCGTGTCTCGCCCGGGTGGTTGGGACGGCAACTGAGAAGGTGTCAGCCGGGGCGCCGACCGGCCGCACGTCCTACTCAGAATAATTGACGCATCCCTGCCCTACTTGGCAGAACGGGATATGCGCTCCAAGAAAACCAAGTTCATTTTCGTGACGGGCGGAGTGGTCAGCTCCCTCGGCAAGGGCCTCGCTTCGGCATCCATCGGCGCCCTGCTCGAGAACCGTGGGCTCGCCGTCACGCTGCTCAAGCTGGACCCGTACATCAACGTGGACCCGGGCACGATGAGCCCGTTCCAGCACGGCGAGGTCTTCGTCACGGAGGATGGTGGCGAGACGGACATGGACCTGGGCCACTACGAGCGGTTCACCAACGCTCGGATGAGCCGGCTCAACAATTTCACGTCGGGCCGCATCTACCACGCGGTCATCATGAAGGAGCGCCGCGGCGAGTACCTGGGCAAGACGGTGCAGGTGATTCCGCACATCACCGATGAAATCAAGGCGAGCGTCCGTCAGGCGGCCCAGGACGCGGACGTGGTGATTGTGGAGGTCGGTGGCACGGTGGGCGACATCGAGTCGCTGCCGTTCCTCGAGGCCATCCGGCAGATGCGCTACGACGTGGGCAGCCAGAACGCCGTCTACGTGCACCTGACGCTCCTGCCGTACATCGGCGCGGCGGGCGAGGTGAAGACCAAGCCCACGCAGCACTCGGTGATGAAGCTGCGGGAGATTGGCATCCAGCCCGACTTCCTCGTGTGTCGCACGGACCGCGAGGTGTCTCGGGAGATCAAGGACAAGATCGCCATGTTCTGCAACGTGGACACGGGCAACGTGTTCACCTCGCCGGACGTGCGCAGCATCTACGAGCTGCCGCTGGAGCTGCACCGCCAGGGTCTGGATGACCGGCTCGCGGAGGTGCTCAACATCTGGAGCCGCGCGCCGCACCTGGAGCGCTGGGAGAACATCATCCGCAAGGTGTACGAGCCCGCGCGCGGCCAGGTCCAGGTCGCCATCGTCGGCAAGTACGTGAACCTGACGGAGAGCTACAAGAGCCTCAACGAGGCGCTCTTGCACGGCGGCATCGCCAACGACGTGAAGGTGAACCTGCACTTCGTGGACAGCCAGGACGTGGAGGCGCAAGGCCCGGAGAAGCTGCTGGCGGGCGTGGACGCCATCCTCGTGCCCGGCGGCTTCGGCGTGCGTGGCACCGAGGGCAAAATCGCCGCGGTCCGCTACGCGCGGGAAAAGAAAATCCCCTTCTTCGGCATCTGCCTGGGCCTGCAGATGGCCGTCGTGGAGTTCAGCCGCAGCGTGCTGGGCCTCCCCGCGGCCAACAGCCTGGAGTTCAACGAGCACACCCCGCACCCCGTCGTGACGCTCATGGAGAGCCAGGTCACGGTGCAGGACAAGGGCGGCACCATGCGTCTGGGCAGCTACGCCTGCGCGCTCAAGCCCGGCTCACGGGCACACCAGCTGTATGGCCAGGACACCATCCAGGAGCGTCATCGCCACCGCTTCGAGGTGAACAACGCCTACCGGGGCCGGCTTCAGGAGGCGGGACTCGTCATCTCCGGGCATAATCCGGAGCTGAACCTCGTGGAGATGATTGAATTGTCGGACCACCCGTACTTCGTCGGCTGCCAGTTCCATCCCGAGTTCAAGAGCAAGCCCTTTGCTCCTCACCCCCTTTTCTCCGGCTTCATCAAGGCGGCGCTCGAGCAGCGTGACGCCACGGCCGGTCAGGTGCGCGCATGAGCGCCAGCAGCCTCCCCATCAACCTGTGTGGTTACAAGGTCGGCCCCGGGCAGAAGCTCTTCGTCATCGCCGGCCCGGACAGCATCGAGTCCGAGGAGATGGCGCTGAAACATGCTCACTTGCTCAAGGGCATCACCAGCCGACTGGGCGTGCCCTACGCGTTCAAGTGCTCCTACGACAAGGCCAACCGGACAAGCGGGAAGTCCTTCCGAGGTCCTGGCCTCCGGGAAGGGCTGCGTATTCTAGCGCGTATCAGGGATGAAGTGGGCGTCCCGGTCCTCACGGACGTCCATGAAACCAGCCACGTAGGTCCTGCCTCGGAAGTTGTGGATATCATCCAGATACCGGCGTTCCTGTGCCGGCAGACAGACTTGGTGGAGGCCGTGGCTCGCACGGGGAAGGGCGTGAACTTGAAGAAGGGACAGTTCGTAGCCCCCAGGGACATCGTCCACTCGGCGCGCAAGGCGTTCGAGTCGGGCAACCCCAACGTGCTCGTCACGGAGCGGGGGTCCACGTTCGGCTACAACAACCTGGTGGTGGACATGCGAGGGCTCGCCCACATGCGCGAGGCGGGCCTGGCCGTGTGCTTCGACGCCACGCATTCCGTGCAGCAGCCCAGCTCCGGCGACGGAGTGACGGGGGGCGAGCGCAGGTTCGTCTCACTGCTCGCCCATGCCGCCGCGGCGGCCGGGATTGATGCATTGTTCACGGAAGTCCATGAGGACCCTGATCGTGCCCTGTGTGACGGTCCGTGCTCCCTCAATCCACAGATGTTCGAGGACGTGGTACGAAATGTGCTGAACATCCGCCGGGTGTTGGGACACGAGCCCGGTTGATGGACACGACGAGGGGAGGAGCCGAGCGAGTCATGTCGACGGAAGCACCTTCCAAGCCTGGAAAGGAAGAGCTGACGTCTCGCGCGGCACGCGTGCGGCTGCTTGTCTTCGACGTGGACGGGGTGCTCACCGACGGCGGCCTGTATTACGGCGACGGCGGGGAGCTCATGAAGCGCTTCGATGTGAAGGATGGCCACGCCCTGGTCATGGCCCGGTTGTCGGGCCTGCCCGCCGCCATCCTCACCGCCCGCACCTCAGGAATCGTGGAGGCTCGCGGGAGGGAGCTCGGGCTGGCGGCTGTGTTTCAAGGCCGCCGCGACAAGGGTGCCGCACTGGACGAGCTGCTCCAGCAACTGGCCGTTCCCCTGGAGGCGTGTGCCTACATGGGTGACGACCACAATGACCTGGCCCCTCTTTCGAGGGTGGGCTTGTCCGCGTGTCCCGCGGATGCTGTTCCCGAGGTGCGTCAGGAGGTTCACTTCATCACCCAGAGTCCGGGCGGCCGTGGCGCCGCCCGAGAGCTCGTCGAGCTGTGCCTCAAGGCCAGTGGACGGTGGGAGAACGCCGTGGGTCTGATGAGGGGGACTGATGGACGCAGTGCGCAGAGAGGTTGAAGGAAACCCCGTATTCAAGGTAGGTGGTTGATTCCATGGGCAGCGGAATGATGCAGCAAGAGGGGAGTACGGCGATGACGGACCAGCTCTACACGACGCACGACATCAGTCGCTTGCTTCAGGTGGATCCGTCCACGGTGAGCAAGTGGATTGACCGGGGCATCCTGATGGCTTTCAGGACGCCGGGCGGTCACCGCCGGGTGCGGTCGGCGGACCTGCGCACGTTCCTCATCACCCACCAGATGCCGGTGCCGGAGGAGTTGGGCAGCGGCACGGTGCGCCTGTTGGTGGTGGACGACGAGCGCGCGGTGCTGGACGCCATCAAGCGCGCGTTCAAGCCGTTCGCGGCGCAGGTGGAGTTGCAGACGACGACCAGTGGCGTGGAGGCGTTGCTGCTGGTGTCCGAGCAGAAGCCGCACGGCATGATCATCGACCTCAACATGCCGGACATCGATGGCCTGGAGGTGTGCCGTCGTATTCGTCAGCGCAAGCAGATGGAGGGCGTGCGTCTCATCACGATGACGTCCGTGCACACCGCCGATGTGGTGGAGCAGTCGAAGCAGGCCGGCGCGCTCGCGTGCCTCGCCAAGCCGCTGGATGTACAGCAGGTGCTGGAGCTGTTCCGCGTGCCCATCTCGCTCAGCGCCAAGCGCTGAAGCGCGGAGGGCTTCCGCCACCCCCTCGCGGAAGCCCTCGACAGGGGTGAAGTCAGCAGGAAGCCGCGCCGTTTTCGGCGGACAGCGGCCTCCCAGGAGGGGTGTGCGCGCGGTTCAGCTCTGGACCTTGACCTCGATGACTCGGGGCTTGGACTCCTCGCGCCGAGGCAGCGTCAGCGTCAGCACGCCTTGCTCGTAGCGCGCCTCCACCTGGGTGGCGTCCACGGTCTCCGGAAGGGAGAACGAGCGCGTGAAGCTGCCCTGGCCGCGCTCCTGACGACGCACGCTGACGCCTTCGGCGAGCGGCTGCGCCTTGCGTTCGGCCTTCACGGTGAGCACGTCGCGCTCCACCGTCACCTGGATGTCCTTCACGTCCACGCCAGGGATGTCGAGGTGCAACGTGACGCCGGCCTCGGACTCGAGGATGTCGGCCGCGGGAGCGCGCTCGGTGCTCCGCGCGGACTGACGGAACAAGCCCGGCTGCCCCAGCTCACGGAAGAGCGCGTCGAAGTCGCGCATCAGGGGGTTCACCACCACGGCGGAGTTGAACGGGTTTCGGCTTTGCATGGTCTTCTCCTGTGCGTGCCACCCTGGGCAGGGTGCACGGTGTGTGAATCACAGACGTTGTCGTAGTCGGCGGTCGCCTCGGGGGCCCCATCGGGGCTCCACTCCAGCGCCGCCTCACAAGACTCAAGAGAACCATGCTCCGGGACGTGTCAAGCAACGCCCCCGGCCCCGCCGCGCCCGTCCCCACAAGCCCGCCTGCCTGCCCTCCTGCGCACCGGGAAGGCGCCTTCCAGGACGGGTACCGCGGCGTCAGTCGTCCTCGCGGCCCAGGGACACGGAGACGGCTTCCTCGTCACGGGCGACGTGCACCGTCCAGGGACGGCAGCACACGGGGCAGTCCTCGATGTAGTGCTCCGCGCTGGCGCCGATGGGGTCCACGTCGACCTCTACCTCCTCGCCGCAGTAGGGGCACTGCTGGATGGCGGTTTCCGCGAAGGGCTGCATGGTGGTGCCTCCTCGCCCTCGAAGCGGGCGATTGCGTCGCGGACTGAGCGTCCGCGCATTCAGACGGTAGACTCCCGAGCCATGGCTTCTCCTTCCCGCAATCGTATTGGTGACATCCTCGTCAAGGCCCGCGTCATCGACGACCTCCAGCTGCGCAGCGCCATGGCCACCCTGGACCAGTGGGGCGGGCGGCTGTCGCGCGTGGTGGCGGACCTGGGGCTGGCCAGCGAGGACATCGTCACGGAGGCCATCTGCCAGGGTCTGGGGATGCAGCGGGTGCAGTTGGGCAACATCAGCCGCGACGCGAGCGCGCTGGCGCGCGTGGAGGTGGGCCTGGCCGAGCAGAAGGCGGTCTTCCCCGTGTCGCTCAAGGACAACGGCAAGACGCTGGTGCTGGCGATGGCGGACCCCACGGACCTGGCCACGCTGGACCAGGTGGCGGCCCGCAGCCGCGCTCGCGTGGTGCCCATGGTGGCGGGCGAGCGCGAAATCGAGCACGCCATCCTGCGGCACTACCGGAACCAGGAGCCGGTGGCGAGCAGCCGCTTCGCGCCGTCGCGCAGCCAGTCCGCCAACACGCCCTCCACCGTCGACGAGGAGCAGCATGAGGAGGACGAATTCAAGGTCGTCGACATGAGCGGCAACACGGTGGTGAAGCGAATCGCCGACATCGTCCCGCCGGGCTCTCCCGCCACCGCGCCCGCGGCGCCCCGTGCCGCGGACAAGCCCGCACCGCCCGTGGCCAATGGCTCCTCCAGCGCGGCGGACATCCTGGATGAAATCCTGGCCGGCGGCGTCCCTGCCTCCGAGTGGACGGACGAGGACCTGCAGCGCCTGCAGACGCTCCAGCAGAACCAGGAGAAGAGCTCCAAGATTCTGCGCGCCCTGCTGGAGCTGCTGCTGGAGAAGGGCAAGCTGCAGCAGCGGGAGCTGGCCGCGAAGATGCGGCTGTAGTCGTCAGCCGGCTTCCTCGAGCTCGCGACCGGTGAGCCCCAAGAGGTAGAGGATGGCGTCCAGGCCGCCTGCGGAGATGGAGGTATCAGCCGCCTCGCGCAGCCGGGGCTTGGCGCGGAAGGCGATGCCCAGCCCCGCGCGCTCCAGCATCAGCAAGTCATTGGCGCCATCGCCCACCGCGATAACCTGCTCGAGCAGGATGCCCTCCTCTTTCGCCAGCTGCTCCAGCAGCTCCGCCTTCCGGAGCGCGTTGACGATGGGCCCCACGGTGCGCCCGGTGAGCTTCCCGCCCTCCTCCTCCAGCACGTTGGAGAAGGCATGGTCGATGCCCAGGCGCGCCTTGAGCGCCTCGGCGGCCACGGAGAAGCCTCCGCTGATGACCGCGGTGCGGTAGCCCAGGCGCCGCAGCACGCGCACCAGCGTCTGTGCGCCCTCCGTCAGCGGCAGGTTCGCCGCGAGCTGGTGCAGCACGGCCACGTCCAGCCCCGCCAGCAGCGCCACGCGCTGGCGCAGCGACTCGTCGTAGTCCATCTCCCCGTGCATGGCGCGCTCGGTGATGCGCGACACCTGCTCGCCCACGCCGTGCGCGCGCGCCAGTTCGTCGATGACCTCGATGCGGATGAGCGTGGAGTCCATATCCATCACCACCATCCTCTTGCTGCGGCGAAACAGGCTCTCGCGCTGCAGCGCCACGTCGAAGGTGTTGTCGCGCATGGACAGCGCCAGCAGGGAGCGCTTCAGCGCCTCCGGCTCCACGGAGTCAGGCAGGGTGACGTGCAGCTCCACCGAGCCCAGGTGCGTGTGTGTCAGCCGGACGATGCGCTCCAGGTTCGCGCCCTGCCCCGCCAGGTGCGAGGACAACGCATGCAGCTCGCGGGCGCCCAGCGCGCGGCCCACCGCCGTGACGACGTAGCGCGCGGGCGAGGACTTCGCGGGGGCGCTCGCGTCCGGCGATTCCACCGCCTGGAAGTCCAGGTCCACGCCCAGCTCCCGGGCGGCGAAGAGCAGCGCGCTGGGGATGCCGCGCGCGTCGGGCAGGCGCACCAGCAGGCAGAGCGTGAGGCGGCCCTGCACCACCACCTGCTCCACGTCGAGCAGCTCCGCGCCCGCCTCCGCGAGCAGGCCGGTGAGGCGGGCGGTGATGCCAGGGTGGTCCTTGCCCGTGACGGTGACGAGCACGCAGCCGGAAGAAGTCGGGGTCATGTCCCCCGGACGATGCCACGACCGCGCGCGGGCGGGGCGGGCCTCATGCGGCCCGCGCCCACCGGTGAATCACGGCTGCGGCGCGTCCGAGGAGAGGACGAGGTCGCCCCGGACGAGGAACTCCTTGTCCGGGAAGGCCTTGTAGAAGTCCTCGAGCATCGCATCCACGTCCGGGTAGCGCTGCTCGCGCTTGTCCTGGGTGGCCTTGTCGAAGAGCTGGTCCAGGCCGCTGGGCGCCTCGGGATTCACCTCCGAGGGCAGGGGCGAGCGGCGGCCGGGAATCTGCCCGGTGAGCATCTCGTAGAGCAGGATGCCCAGCCCGTAGACGTCCGCGGACGGGCCCGGCTCCTTGGCGCCGCGGTTCATCAGCTCCGGGGCCATGTAGGGCATTCCGCCGGTGCCCACGAAGACCTGGGGCATGCCCTTGGTGGAGTCCACCTCCACCACGCGGCCCAGGCCGAAGTCGGCGAGCTTCGCGTTGCCGTACGCGTCGAAGAGGACGTTCTCCGGCTTGAGGTTGTGGTGCGTCAGGCCCGTGGCGTGCGCGGCGCGCAGGCCGTAGGCCATCTGCAGGAAGGTGCGCAGCGCGAAGGGCACCGGCACGCCGCTGCCACCGCCCGCCTCCAGCCGCTCCTTCAGGCTGCCGTTCATCAACTCCAGCACGAAGTAGGGCCGGCTCGCGTCCACGTTCTGATCCACCACATGGACGATGCCGGGGTGGCGCACCTGGGCCTGCGCGCACAGCTCCTTCTTCAGCCGCTTGAGCACCTCCCCGCGCTGCAGGAAGGAGAAGTAGCCGAAGATGTCCTTGAGCTCCTTCAGGCAGATGTCCAGCCCGAGCGCCGTGAAGCGACCCTTGAAGACGGTGCCCAGGGGGCCCGTGCCAATGGGGTCGAACTTCTGGTAGCGCAGGTCCAGCTCGGTGCCCTTGGAAGCGACGGGCGCGGCGGCGACAGGAGTGGCGGCGGGAGGGGGCATGGAGGAAACGGACGACGCAGGAGGAGCGAAGGGCAGCGGCGCGGGAGCGACGGGAGCGGGGCCGATGGACGTCTCCCGGCGAGGCTCGGGGACCGCGGGGGTGATGAGCGCCACGGGCGAAGGCGAGCCGACGGACGACGGCACCTGCGCCGCCCCCGGCGGGGGCGTCAACTCCAGCGCGGGCATGGCCGAGCGCGCGGCCCGCATGGGCGCCATGGACGGAGGCGAGGGAGGCGGCGCGATTTGCGTGGCCCCGGTGGGCACCACCTCCGCCTCGTCCAGCAGCAGCTCTGGCGGGGGCGGCGGCAGCTGCATGGGCTCCTCGGTGCCCTGGGCCACCGGCGGCTCGTCCTCGGCGGAGGCGAGCTGCTCGGCGAAGAACTCGCCCACCTCCGTGGAGAACTTGTCCCCAAGTTCCCCGCCCGCCACGCGCTCACCCTGGTCGGTGAGCTTGAGCTGGGCCTCGCGGTCCATGGCGATGTAGTGGAACTTGCGCAGGAAGAAGAAGTAGTTGTCGAACTCGAGCGAGACGGACGGTTCGAGAGCGGCCTTCACATCGGCCAGCTTGTTCGAGCGTCCAAGTCGGCCGTTCTCCCTCAGGTTACGGAGGATGAACAGCGCCTCGCCACTGACGGCGTCGCGGTTGATGGCGGCCTTCGGCATGGGTGGGCGACTCTACGACGTCCCCCCGTCCTCACTCAACGTGGGACTGCCAGAACCCGGGGGGCGGCTACTTGATGCGCAAGAGCTGCTTCACCGTCTCCAGCACCTCGACGAACTTCACCGGCTTGCGCAGGTAGATGTCGACGCCGAGCTGCAGGGCGCGGTCCTGGGCTTCCTTGCCGCCCGCGGAGATGGCGATGACGGGGATGGCCCGGAGCGCTTCTTCCTCGCGGATGCGCTCCACCAGGGCGAAGCCGTCCATCACCGGCATGTACAGGTCCGTCATGACGAGGCTGAAGCGGCCCTCGCGCAGCATCAGGAGCGCGTGGTGACCGTCCGGCGCGAAGTGGACCTCCAGGGGCACCTTCCCGTGCAGCTCCCCGCTGGCCAGCTTCTTCAGGACGTAGCTGTACATCTCGATGATGTGCGGGTTGTCCTCGACGATGAGCACACGGTACCCCTCGTGCTCGCCGGTGGACTCCTGGCTGTCTGGACCTGCCGCACTCAAGATGTCACCCAGTCTCCGCCGGTCTTCTGCGCGCTCCACTCGGACGCCGACACCTCCGGGCTGATCGAAGCTCGCCGGCCTGACCCAGGCCACGATGCCGCTGACTTCTACCGGATCCAGCAGTCCCGGGAAAGAAAGTGCGAGCCGGACATCCTCCCCCAATGTGAAGGCCTGCTCGGTCTGCACGAAGAGCCCCGCATGGGACAGGTTCTCCGTGACGTCACGCGCATGGCGTCCGTCCGCGTACTCCACCTTCAGCACGGCCGGGATCCGGGGGTGCTGGCGCTTGTTCTCTGGGCCCGGGGTCATAACAAGGGGTTGAAATCGCTCGGCAATTTGCTGATGGCGGCCCAGTGTACCGTCGAGGGTTTATGTTGACAACGCGGCCATGGGAGCAATACGTAGCCCCCCGCCATGGCGGAGCCCCTGTTCACTCCTGAAGAGCAGAAGAAGTTCGACGCGGGTATCGCGGAGATCATCTCCCACTACCCCCCTGATCGCAAAAGCGCGGGCATGCTCCCGGCGCTGCGCGTGCTCCAGGAGATCAAGGGCTGGTTGCCGCCCGAAGGACTGCGGCTGGTCGCCAAGAGCCTGGAAGTCACGCCGGAGCGCGCCTACGAGGTCGCCAGCTTCTACGTGATGTACCACCTGAAGAAGCCGGGCAAGTACGTCATCGACGTCTGCACGAACCTGTCCTGCTCGCTCTGGGGAGCGGAGAAGATGCTCGCCTACCTGGAGGAGAAGCTCGGCCTCAAGGCAGGTGAAGCCAACGAGAAGTTCACCTTGCGCGAGACCGAGTGCCTGGCCTCCTGCGGCACCGCACCGTGCCTGCAGATCAACGAGGATCATCACGAGAGCCTCACCCGCGCCAAGCTGGACGCCATCCTGGCCAAGCTGAGCTGAGCCCACCCCTTTTACTCCGGTAGGACGTCATCACATGACCGCTACGGCAAAGACGATCGACCCGATCATCTCGGCGGCCTGGGGCAAGCCGCAGTCCTGGACCCTGGACAGCTACAAGAAGCGCGGTGGCTACGAGGGCCTCAAGAAGGCGCTGGAGATGCAGCCGGCGGCCATCATCGACGAGGTGAAGAAGTCCAACCTCCGAGGGCGCGGCGGCGCCGGCTTCCCCACGGGCCTGAAGTGGAGCTTCGTCCCCAAGGACAGCCCCAAGCCCAAGTACCTGGCCGTCAACGGCGACGAGTCCGAGCCGGGCACCTTCAAGGACCGCTACATCCTGGAAGATGACCCGCACATGATGCTGGAGGGCATCGCCATCGCGTCGTACGCGCTGGGCGTGCACACCTGCTACGTGTACCTGCGCGGCGAGTTCAAGTTCCCCGCGGAGCGCTGCCAGGCGGCCATCGACGAGGCCTACAAGGCGGGCATCTTCGGCAAGAAGATGCTGGGCAAGGACTTCGAGCTCAACTGCTACCTGGTCCGTGGCGCTGGCGCCTACATCTGCGGTGAGGAGACGGCCCTCCTGGAGAGCCTGGAAGGCAAGAAGGGCTGGCCGCGCTTGAAGCCCCCCTTCCCCGCGGTGGTCGGCCTGTTCGGCAGCCCCACGGTGGTGAACAACGTGGAGACGCTCGCCAGCGTGCCGCACGTCTTCACGGGGGGCTCGGACTGGTACGCGAAGCTGGGCACGGACAAGTCGGGCGGCACGCGCCTGGTCTGCCTGTCGGGCTCCGTGAACCGCCCCGGCGTCTACGAAGTGTCCATGTTCACCACGCTCGCGGAGCTCATCTACGACGACAAGTTCGGCCGGGGTCTGCCGGCGGGTCGCAAGGTGAAGGCCGTGATTCCGGGCGGGTCCTCGGCGCCGGTGCTGGGCGCGGACGAGCTGGACGTGGCCATGGAGTTCGAGGCCCTCAAGGTCAAGCAGACCATGGCGGGCTCCGGCGGCGTCATCGTCATGGACGACTCCACCTGCATGGTGCGCAGCCTGTGGCGCGTGGCGCGCTTCTACGCGGAGGAGTCCTGCGGCCAGTGCACGCCGTGCCGCGAGGGCACGCCGTGGCAGACGCGGCTTCTGCGCAAGATTGAAGAGGGCCGCGGCGAGCCGGGCGACATCGAGATGCTGTCCAACGTGGCGTCCTCGATTGCCCCCTACCCGCCCATCGGCCTGGGCAACACCATCTGCGCGCTGGGTGACGCGGCGGCGCTGCCCACGCACTCGTTCCTGATGCGGTACAAGGACGAGTTCGAGGCCCACATCCGCGAGCACCGCTGCCCGTTCGGCGACAAGCCCTGGGGTTCGTTCGGAGACTGGTCTTGAACATCGAGCTCATCCTCTTCGGGGCGTTCGCGCTCCTGACGCTGCTGTCGGCCGGGACGGTCATCTTCGCGCGGAGCCCCATCAACTCCGCCATGGCCCTGGTCTCCACCTTCTTCTTCCTGGCGGGCCTGTACATCCTGCTCTGGGCGCACACGGTGGCGGTGCTCCAGGTGCTCGTCTACGCGGGCGCCATCATGGTGCTCTTCCTCTTCGTCATCATGCTGCTCAACCTGGGCGAGTCCCCCACGCGGGGCCGGCCCACGCTGGCGCGAATCGTGGGTGGCGCCTCCACTGTGGGCCTGCTGGTGGTGCTGGGCATCGCCCTGTCGAAGCTGCCTTCCGGGCCGCCTCCCTCGCTGGGCCTGGAGGGGCAGGCGACCTTCGGCACCATGGCGACCCTGGGTCAGGTCATCTTCACCCAGTGGCTGCTTCCCTTCGAAGCGGTGAGCTTGCTGCTGCTGGTGGCCATGGTGGGCGCCGTGGTGGTGGCCAAGTCGCGAATCTGATCGCTGCCGACTCCCCCCAACTTTCTGTGTTAGATGGCGGCGCAGGTCGTCGCCCGCGAGGCCCCGAATCGGCCCATGGTCCCCATCTCCTACTACCTCCTGCTTGCCGCCGCCCTGTTCTGCATGGGCATGTTTGGCGTGATGGTGCGCCGCAACGCGCTGGTCATCTTCATGTGCGTGGAGCTGATGCTCAACGCCGCGAACCTGACCTTCCTCGCGTTCGCCCGAATGCACGGAGACAGCGTTGGCCATGTCTCCGCCTTCTTCGTCATCGCCGTCGCGGCGGCGGAAGCGGCCATTGGCCTCGCCATCGTCATCGCCGTCTTCCGGAGCCGAGGCAGCGTCCTGGTGGAAGACATCCGGACCATGAAGCACTGACGGACCCGCCAGGAGCCCTGTCATGACCCTCTCGCAATTCCTGACGACGGCGCCCGTCGCTCCCGACGTGATGGCGCCCTCCCTGTGGCTCATCATCGCCCTGCCGCTGCTCGGCGCGTTCATCTGCGGCGTGTTCGGCAAGATGCTGGGCCGGGCCAACGTGAACCTGGTCGCCTGCTCGGCGGTGGGCGGCGCGTTCGTGCTCAGCGTGCTGGCCTTCTGGGCCACCAGCGCCACGGACCCGGAGACCCGCCGGCTCCTGTCCTTCCTCGTGAACCCGTTCGGCAACGAGCGCGACTACGTGCGCTACGCCCTGGCGCACGACTACGGCACCTGGTTCGCCGTGGGCGACTTCCGGGTGAACTTCGGGCTGATGGTGGACCACCTGTCGGGCACCCTGCTGCTGGTCATCACCGGCGTCGGGTTCCTCATCCACCTGTACTCCACCAGCTACATGGAGCACGACGAGTCCTACTGGCGGTACTTCGCGTACCTGAACCTGTTCGTCGCGGCGATGCTGACGCTGGTGCTGGCCGACAACCTGGTCCTGCTCTTCGTGGGCTGGGAAGGCGTGGGCATGGCCAGCTACCTGCTCATCGGCTTCTGGTACACGGACCCGGCCAAGGCGTGGGCGGGCCGCAAGGCGTTCGTCACCAACCGCATCGGTGACTTCGCGTTCCTCATCGCCACGTTCCTGATGGTGCTCCTGGTGGGCGCCTTCAACAAGCAGGCCGACGAGCGCGACTACACGGTGGCGGGCAGCAGCAGCCAGCGCTACGCGTCCGCGCTCCAGGACAAGGGCCCCGTCACCTTCCTGGGCCTGCAGAAGATGGCCGAGGCGCTGCCCGAGGGCGGCGGCAAGGTGACGCTGTCCACCCCCATCGCCGCGGGCCCGTTGGAGGGCTACACGTTCGGCGGGGTGATGACGGCGGCGATGCTGCTGTTCCTGCTGGGAGCCGCGGGCAAGAGCGCGCAGTTGCCCCTCTACGTGTGGCTGCCGGACGCGATGGCGGGCCCGACGCCCGTCTCCGCCCTCATCCACGCGGCGACGATGGTCACCGCCGGCATCTACCTGTTCAGCCGCATGTCCGCGCTGCTGGTGCTCAGCCCCACGGCCATGGCCACGGTGGCCATCATCGGCGCGCTGACCTCGCTGCTCGCGGCGCTCATCGCCTTCGCGCAGGACGACATCAAGAAGGTGCTCGCCTACTCCACGGTGTCCCAGCTGGGCATCATGTTCATGGGCGTGGGCATGGGCGTGTTCTGGGCGGCGGTGCTCCACCTCGTCACGCACGCGTTCTTCAAGGCCTGCCTCTTCCTGGGCGCCGGCAGCGTGATGCACGGCAACGGGGACGAGACGGACATCAAGAAGCTGGGCGGCCTGCGCCACGAGATGAAGTGGACGTGGGGCACGTTCTTCGTCGCCACGCTGGCCATCACCGGCATCATCCCGCTGTCCGGCTTCTTCTCGAAGGACGCCATCTTCCACGGCGTGCACCACAACCACCTGGAAGGGCTGCACTGGGTGTCCAGCGTCGTCTACTACCTGGGCCTGCTCATCGCCGCCTGCACCGCGTTCTACATGACGCGCGTGTACCTGCTGACCTTCGAGGGTCAGCGCTCCAAGGAGGCGAAGCTGGCGCACGCTCACGAGAGCGCGTGGCAGATGACGCTGCCCCTGGTGGTGCTGGCGGTGCTCAGCGTGGTGTCCGCGGTGTACGCGTGGCCGCTGATGAAGGCGCCGGGCGACGGCCGGCCTCAGCCGGTGTTCGAGAACTTCCTGAGCCCGGTGTTCGCGGCGATGAACCGCATCGTGGCGTCGGGCAAGACGGTGGCGCTGGACACCAGCGTCCCCGCGATGGGCGACTACGTCTTCGCGTGGCTCGTCGCCGTCTCTGGCGGCGCGCTGGCGGGCTTCCTGTACCTGCGCTTCTTCCCGGCGCGCGTGGGCCAGCCGGTTCCCGCGTTCGCCCGGGCGGTGCGCCGCACGGCGCAGAACAAGTTCTACGTGGATGAGCTGTACGAGCTGGCCATCATCCGGCCGGTGAAGTTCATGAGCTTCATCCTCTTCCGCGTGGTGGACGCGCTCCTCATCGACACCGTGGCGGTCCGCGGCACGGCGTGGGTGACGGCGCGAGTGGGCAGCGCGCTGCGCTACGTCCAGTCGGGCGACGCCCAGGCCTACGCCGCAGTGATGGCCCTCGCCCTGCTGGGCGGAGTCGCCTACGCCCTCATCCAGGTGCTGCAATGAGCTTCTTCGACACCCACCTGCTCAACCTCGTCGTCTTCCTGCCCCTCATCTTCGCGGTGCTGGTGTTGATGCTGCCGGCGGGCGAGTCGGGACAGATTCGCACCGTCACGCTCATCGCCATGCTGGTGGACCTCGTGTTCGGCGTGTGGGCGTACATGCGCTTCGAGCCGGGCGGCCCGGAGTTCCAGCTCGAGTACCGGGTGTCCTGGTTCAAGGAGTTCGGGCTCAGCTACCACCTGGGCGTGGATGGCCTGGCGGTGAGCCTGCTCCTGCTCACGGTGTTCCTGGGCCCGCTGGTGGTGATGGCCTCCACCACGTACATCAGCCACCGCATCAAGGAGTTCCATCTGGCGCTGCTGGTGCTCCAGACGACGATGCTGGGCGCGCTGGTGTCGCTGGACGTGCTGCTCTTCTACATCTTCTTCGAGGCCATGCTCATCCCCATGTACCTCCTGGTGGGTGTGTGGGGCGCCGAGGACCGCCAGATGGCGGCGGTGAAGTTCTTCCTCTACACGCTGGTCGGCTCGCTGCTGATGCTGGTGGCGCTCATCGCCGTGTACTTCATCAGCTCGCCCGCGGGCGCGCGCTCGTTCGACTACTCCACCCTGTACAACGGCCTGCTGGACGCGAACCGGCAGCTGTCCGCCTGCAACGCGGGACCCCCCGGAGCGTGTGACTCGCTCACGGGACTGGCCGCGACGCTGCACACCTATGGCCCGTGGCTCTTCGCCGCCTTCGCGCTGGCGTTCGCCATCAAGGTGCCCATGTGGCCGGTGCACACGTGGTTGCCGGACGCGCACGTGCAGGCGCCGGTGGCCGGCTCCATGATTCTGGCCGGCGTCATGCTGAAGATGGGCACGTTCGGCTTCTGGCGGTACGCGATTCCGTTCTTCCCGGTGGCCGCGCAGAACGCCCGGCCCTTCCTGGCGACGCTGGCCGTCATCGGCATCGTGTACGGCGCGCTGATGTGTCTGGCGCAGCGGGACATCAAGAAGCTGATTGCCTACTCGTCCGTGAGCCACCTGGGCTACTGCATGCTGGGCATCTTCGCCCTGACGGCGGAGGGCGCCACGGGCAGCGCGTACCAGATGCTCAACCACGGCATCTCCACGGGCGCGCTGTTCCTCCTGTTCGGCTTCCTCTACGAGCGGCGCCACACGCGACTGATGGCGGACTTCGGCGGCATCGCCAAGGTCATGCCGGTGTTCACGGTGGCCTTCGTCATCATCACCTTCTCGTCGGTGGCGGTGCCGGGCACCAACGGCTTCATCGGTGAGTTCCTCGTCCTGCTGGGCACGTTCAAGTCGGACCTGGGCGCGGCCGCGGGCAACCCGCACCTGACGATGGTGTTCGGCGCGTTCGCCACCCTGGGCGTCATCCTGGGCGCCGCGTACATGCTGTGGATGGTGCAGAAGGTGTTCTTCGGCGGCCTCACGCACCGCGAGAACCAGCACCTGACCGACATGAACCTGCGGGAGATGCTCACGGTGCTGCCCTTCATCATCCTCGTCGGAGTGATGGGCCTGATGCCGCAGCCGTTCCTCGACCGCATCGAGCCGTCCACTGGCCGCTTCCTCGCCCGCGCTCGCGTGGGCACCCCGGGAGCCACCGTGCAGGAGGACCAGGTGCGCGTGGAGGTGATGGCGCTGCCGGCCCACCCCACCGTGGCTGCTCCGAGCGCCCCCACCCCGCTCGCCGCCCGGGCCGTCCCCTCGTCTCGGCCGTAAGCCGCCTGAGCCCACGACATGATCCTGCCCAATCTCACCCTGGCAGACTTCCTCCCGCTGATTCCCGCCATCATCCTGGTGGTGGGAGCCTGCATCCTGCTCCTGTCGGAGGTGTTCCTCAGCGCCACCGCGTCGCGCTCCTACCAGGCCGTGCTCACCGTGGTGGCGGCGGTGGCGGCGGGCGCCGTGGCCGTGGCCTCCATGTTCGAGCCGGCGCACGAGGCGTTCCTCGGCTTCGGCGTGCTGGACCCCTTCTCCAGCTTCCTCACCTTCGTGGTGTGCGTGGGCCTGGGCCTGGCGGCGCTGAGCTCGGTGAGCTTCCTGCGCAAGCGCGGGGCGGAGCGCGGTGAGTTCTACGCGTTGATGCTCTTCGCCGCGGCGGGCATGAGCCTGCTGGCGATGTCCAACGAGCTCATCACCCTCTTCGTCAACCTGGAGGTCCTCTCCATCGCGACCTACGCGCTCACGTCGTACCTGCGACGTGGCACGCGGCCGAGCGAGGCGGGCTTCAAGTACTTCATCCTCGGCGCCTTCTCCTCCGCAGTGCTGCTGTACGGCGCGGCGCTCCTGTACGGCGCCACCGGCACCACGAAGCTGACGGCCATGGTGGGCCCGCTGTCCGGCGCGCTCGCCACCCAGCCGGCGCTGGTCTACGCGGGCCTCATCCTCCTGGGCTCCGGCTTCGCCTTCAAGGTCGCCGCGGTGCCCTTCCACATGTGGACGCCGGACGTGTACGAGGGTGCCCCCACCCCCGTCACCGCGCTGATGAGCGCGGGCGTGAAGGCCGCGGCCTTCGCGGCGCTGGTGCGCGTGTTCCTCACGCTGGGCAAGGGAATCGACCCGCACCTGCCGCTGGTGCTGTTCTCCACCCTCGCCTTCCTCACCATGGTGGTGGGCAACCTGCTGGCGATTCCGCAGCGCAACGTGAAGCGCATGCTGGCGTACTCGTCCATCGCCCACGCCGGATACCTCCTGGTGGGCGTGGCGGCCTTGTTCGTCACCGCGCCGGGCGAGCAGTTCCGCCTGCTCGGCCCGTCCGAGCTGACGGGTGGCTCGCCGGTGGAGCTGGCCCGCTCGCAGGCGCTGCGCGGCATCCTCTTCTATCTGCTCGCCTACACCTTCAGCGCCGTGGGTGCCTTCACCCTGGTGTCCGTGCTGGAGCGCCGCGAGGACGAGGAGAAGGGAACCGCGTGGGACCTGGAGCGGTTCAGCGGGCTGGCGCAGCGCCGTCCGGGCTGGGCCGTGGCCATGGCCACCTTCATGCTGTCGCTGGGCGGGATTCCTCCCACCATCGGCTTCATGAGCAAGCTGCTCATCTTCCAGAGCGCGGTGGACTCGGGCCTCATCGGCCTGGCCATCGTCGGCGTGCTCGCCAGCGCGGCGGGCGCCTATTACTACCTGCGCGTGGTGGTCTACATGTTCATGCGGCCCGTGCCCGAGGGCGCCCAGCCGCTCGAGCGGAGCTGGTCCACGGAGCTGGCGCTGGTCCTCTCCACCGCCGCCGTGGTGGTGTTCGGTATCCTCCCCGGCCCCATCACCGCGTGGCTGGAGCAGGCCAGCAGCATCTTCGGCCAGTAGCCCTCGCGGGGCTGCCTGCCCCGTGGTTGTTCCCACGCCCGCCCCGGCCTCGTGCTCGGGCGGGCGTCGTCTTTTCCGGGGCCCGCGACGAAGCGCGCGCTACGGCTCCGGAAGCGCTCCACGCAGCTCGAAGGTCTCCAGGCTCACGGCGGCTCCCGCGTCGCGCAGGAGTCGCTCCAGTGGCGCGTCATCCGTCACCACCACGCCCATCGACTCGCGAGAGGCCCCCAACAGCGAGAAGGCGCCCTCCAGCAGCGCCCGCGCATGAGGCAGTGAGGCCGCGAAGAAGGGAAACAACACCGCGCCACCCGAGCGCACGTCCATCATCCCGAGCGGCGCCTCCTCCACACCATCCTCGCGCGCCAGCCGCAGCAGTCGGTGCGAGGCCAGCGTCGCGTAGCGCGCCAGCTTGCCCGGCATCATCCCGAAGGCCCCCGTCAGCGGCGCCCAGTCACCTGCCTCCAGGGGCACCACCACCAGCCCGCCAGGCACGGGCGGAAGCGCGGCCACCTGGGCTCGCGTCACCTTCAGGTTGATGCCCTGGCGCGCGCGCCTCATGCCCAGCGAGGTGTACAGCCCCAGGGCCGCGACGTTGTCCCGCTTCACGTTGAGGGCCCAGCTCCGACAGCCCTGCTCCCGGAAGCGCTCCGCCACCCGCTCCATCAACCAGCGCCCCAACCCCCGCCGACGCGCGGAGGGCGCCACCACCAACTGCCCCACGTAGCCCAGCTCTCCCAGCGCGTCCGTCGACGTGTACCCCTCCACCCCACCCGGCCCGTCGACCAGCAGGGTGCGGGGGGCCACCTCATGGGCCCACATGGAGGCGGACGGAGGTGGTTCGTCCACCCCCAGCTCCGCGAACAACCTCACGTAGGTTTCGTAGTCAGAGGCCCGGCCAGGCCTCAGGGCCCACGCACTCGGCTGCCGTCGCGCTTCCACCGCCATCAGGCATTCCTCCGCAGAAGGATGGAGCGAACACCGACGCGGGCGGATTTCAACGGCCAACAGCACAAAAGAAGGCGGCCCGACACTCCACAGGGGAGGGTCGGGCCGCGGGTCTTCTGAAGGTGACTCACCGGAAGTGCTGAAGGGGTGGGGGGGAACCGCCTTCAGCCTCGCTTCGATGTGTCCCGCGTGGAGCTATAGCAGTCGTCGTGCCAAGAGTCGTTTTGAGACAAACTCCAGTTTTCTCAGGCACTTAGAGGTCCACCCGACACTGGCCAACCTCGGCGATTGCATTGCAGCCCTGAAATCGACTTGCAGAACTGAAAATTCTCAATGATTTCAAGCGCCTGTGTTTTTCACCGATGAACCTCGTTCATTTCGGATCTGAATCCACAGGTGCGCAAAAGTTACACGTCCAACTCCACCCTACTCCCGGACCGCCTCGCTGGGCGGGCGGAGGTTGAGGCGCTTCATCTTCCGCCACAGCGTGGTGGAGGAGACGCCCAGCTCGTCCGCGACACGGGCAAGGTCCACGCCATGGCGCTCCAGGGATTGGGCGATGGCGCGGCGCTCGGCCTCTTCCACCACCTGGGCCAGCGTGGGGCCTCCGCTCGTGCCCGAGCCCAGGCCCAGTTGCCCGTCCAGGGAACTGAGGCCAGATGAGCCGTGCGCGGGCGGCAGGCGGGCCTGGCGCAGCGGGAAGTCCTCGGGCAGCAGCTCGTCGCTTTCGGCGAGCGCGGCGGCCTGCTCCACCAGGTTCTCCAGCTCGCGCACGTTGCCAGGGAAGTCGTAGCCCATCAGGTGCGTCACGGCGGAGGCGGACAGGCGCCGGGGGTTGGGGCTGCGGGCGTTGGCGCGCTCCAGGAAGTGCTCGGCGAGCGCGGGCACGTCCTCCAGACGCTCGCGCAGGGGGGGCACGCGCAGCGTCACCACGTTGAGGCGGTAGTAGAGGTCCTGGCGGAAGCGCTTCTCGCGCACCTCCACTTCGATATCTCGGTTGGTGGCGGCGACGGTGCGCACGTCCACGCGCAGCGCGGTGGATTCGCCCACGCGGCGGACTTCACCCTCCTGGAGGGCGCGCAGCAGCTTGGACTGGAAGGTGGGGCTCGTCTCCGTCACCTCGTCGATGAAGAGCGTGCCGCCATCGGCCTCCTCGAAGAGGCCGCGGCGCGCCTTCACCGCGCCCGTGAAGGCGCCCTTCGCATGGCCGAACAGCTCGCTCTCCAGCAGGGACTCGCTGATGGCGGCGCAGTTGACGGGCACGAAGGAGCGGCTCTTGCGACGGCTGTGCGCGTGGAGCGCCCGGGCCACCAGCTCCTTGCCGGTGCCGCTTTCGCCCTGGATGAGCACGGTGGCGTCGCTCTGCGCCACGCGCATCAGCCGCGAGGTGAGGTCCCTCATGGCCGCGCTGCGTCCCACCAGCGCGGACAGGCCGTGGCGCTGGTTGAAGTCGGTGGCGAGGTTGTCCACGTCGCGCAGGAGGCGCGCGCGCTCCAGGGCGCGCTCCACGCGGTAGCGCAGCTCGCTCTCCTTGAAGGGCTTGGTGACGTAGTCGTAGGCGCCCAGCCGCATCGCCTCCACCGCGCTCTCGATGGAGCCGAAGGCCGTCATCATGATGACCTGGAGACGGGGGGCCACCTCCAGCGCGCGCCTGAGCAGCGTCAGCCCGTCCATGGGCTCCATCTTCAAGTCCGTCAGCAGCAGGTCCATGCTGCCGCCCGACAGGTGGGCCAGGGCCTCCTCACCCGTGCCCGCCTCGAAGACGGTGTAGTGCTCGGCGCGCAGAAGCAACGCGGTGGTCGCGCGCATGTTGCGCTGGTCGTCCACGACGAGGATGCGTCCACGGGACGGCGGGGTGTTCGCGTCAGTCATGGGAAGGACGGGGGCTGCGAGAGGGGAAGGCGGAAAGTGAAGGTGGTACCGCGACCGGGGACGCTGTCCACGGCGATTTCGCCTCGATGTTCCTCGAGGATACGTTTGACGACAGCCAGGCCCAGGCCCGTGCCCTGCGCCTTGGTGGTGAAGAAGGGCTCGAAGACGCGGTGGAGCAGCTCGGCGGGAATGCCCAGCCCCTGGTCCGCCACGTCGATGCGCAGCTGCTCACGCCCACCATGCGCCTCCCGTCGAGCCCGCACCTGCACCCTCCCGCCCTGCGGCATGGACTGAATCGCGTTGACGGCCACGTTGACGAGCGCCTGGCGGATGAGCCTGCGGTCCATGGGCACCGGCGGCAAGCCGGGCTCCACCTCCGAATCGATTTGCACGGGCCGGTCCGTGCCACCGCCCTGCACGCGCGCCGCCTCCAGTGAGTCCTGGAGCACGCGGCCCAGGTCCTCGTGCTGGAGCACCGGGTTCCTGGGGCGCGTGTAGTCCAGCAGGTCGCCGACGATGCGGTTGAGGCGGTCGCTCTCCTCGCCCAGGATGTCCAGCAGCATGCCCGCGTCACCCGCGGGCTCCAGCAGCCGGCGCAGCGACGCCACCGCGTTGAAGATGACGCCCAGCGGGTTGCGCACCTCGTGCGCGACAATCGCGGACAGCTCGCCCAGCGCCGCCAGTCGCTCGCGCTTCACCATCTCCGCGCGCGTGGCGGCCAGCTCCGCGTAGCTGGCCCACAGCGATTCGTACAGGCGCGCGTTGGCGATGGAGAGCGCCAGCTGGCCACACGTGGCCTCCGCCAGCTCGACGAGCTGGGGGCTGAAGCCCCGGGTGCGCCGCGTGTCGTCCACCAACACCACGCCAATGAGCTCCTCGCGCGAGGTGAGCGGCAACGCCAGGAGCGCCTTCTCGCCGAAGCGCTGGACGAGCTGCGGGTTGAAGCCTCCGCCAGAGGCCTCCACGTCCTCGATGGCCACCGGCCGCCGCTCGCGCGCGGCCCGGGCCGCCACGCTGTCACTGCTCAGCGACAACACCACCGTGCGGAAGAAGTCGCGATGGGCCGCGGAGGCCGCGGCGCCCCGGAGCACCTTGGCGCTCTCGTCGTACAGCATGATGTAGCAGTTGGACACGTCCAGCAGGTGGACCAGGAAGTCCGAGGCCACGTCGAGGATGCTGGAGGTCTCCAGCACGCCCGACGTGGTGCGGGCCAGGTCCAACAGCAGGCGCGTCTCCGTGAGCTGCCGCCCGGACTCCGAGCGCAGCCGCCGCTGCTCCAGCAGCGTCACCAGCAACTCCGACAACGTCCCGAGCAGCCGCACATCCCGCGCGTCGAAGGGCCGGTCCGGAGCACGAAGGACCTGGAGCACCCCACAGATTTCTCCGCCCCGAGCCAGCCGCACCGCCGCGCCACTGCCCAGCGCGCCGCCGGAGACCTCGCGCAGCACCGCCGCCTGGGCCTCCGTGGTGAGGTCTCCATCCAGGGCGTCCGGCACCGAGGCCCCCATCACCCGGCTCAGGCGGTCCACGGCCCCCGGGGAGACACCGCTCTCCGCCAGCCCGAAGTGGGCGGTCAGCTCCAGCGGCCCCTCCTCGCCGCTCGTCAGGTGCAGCACGGCGGCCTCCGCCAGCAGCAGCTCCGACACGCGCGACAGGAAGTCCTCTGGCGTGGGGGGAATCGGCCGCGCCACGAAGCGCGCCATCTCCGCGACGGCGCCCACTTCCCACCGGCTGCGGGTGCTGTCCGCCTGCACACGCGCGTCCGTCAGCGCCGCCCCCACCACCTTGGCGAAGAGCGTCAGCACCGAGCCGTGGCGAGGCGCCACCCACGGGCCCTCCACGCGCAGCACCTCCACCTGGGGCCCCCCCACCGGCAGGTACACGTGCGTGGGCGAGGCCCGCTCCGCGCCACCGAAGACAGGGCGCCCGTCCGACAGCGCCTCCAGCCCCAGGTACACGTCCACCGGAGGAGGCCCCCCGTCGAGCGCATGCAGCCGCATGCCGTCCCACCGCAACAGCCGCACCCGGAAGCCCGCGGCCTCCAGGCCCTTGAGCGCGACGCGGCGCACCGCGTCCTCGGAGTGCGCGGACACGAGGCCCGCGGAGGTCTCCACCAGTCGCTCGGCCACGGACAGCTCGGTGGGCCGGTCCACCATGGGAAGCAGGTTGAGCAGCAGCGCCCGCCCCCCGCTCTCGAGCGAGAGATGGGACGCGTAGAGGGCCACCTCGCGGGTGACGCCGTCCGCCGAGGGAACCTGGTACAGCTGCGTCGCCGCCTCCATGGGCACGCCGGACTCCAGCAGGCGGTAGCGCTCGACCAGCCTGCTGCGGTCCTCCGGCTGGACGAAGTCCATGATGGAGCGCCCCTCGACTCGCTCCCGGGGAAGCCCCAGGAGCGCGAGGTACGCGTCGTTCGCGGCGAACACCCGTCCGTCCACCACCGCGAGCACGGGGTTGGCGAAGGGCTCGATGAAGGCGCGCAGCGACGCCTCGCTGTAATGCCTCGTGCTCATCCGCGACGCAGCACCCGCTTCTCGCCCACCCGGAGCGTCACCTTCTCCCGGTCGAAGTACTCGGACAGAGGGATGACGAACTTGCGGCTCTGTCCCACCAGTTCCTTGAAGGCCTGGGTGGTAATTTCCTTCTTCTCGCGCAGGTGGGCAACCAGCCGCTCCCGAAGAGCGCCCAGCGCCGCCGCGTCGAAGCACAGCTCCTCGCTGACCTTCACCACCCTCCCCTCGGCCACCAGCACCTTCATCAGCTCTCGCAGGCGGGGCACCGGGAGCTGGAGCTTCTGGGACAGCTCGCCCTCCGTGGGCGGGGCCAGTCCCGTCGCGGACAGCTCCGCGGCGAGCCGCGCCCGGGCCGCCTCGTCCCCCAGCGACAATGCACGGCCGCGCCCCTTCAGACGCACGAGGTCCCGGTCCACCTCCAGCTTCCCGGTGTCCCCCAGTCCCTGCAACACCCGCTGGAAGGCGCGAGCGTCCAGCTCGGACGACAGGCGCTGCCGCAGCTCCTCTCGGGACAGGCCCTCGCGCAAGGGCTCGCGCTCATGGAATGCGGCCAGCAATGCGAGCGCTCGCCCCTGCAGTCCCTCGAACACCTCGCCGGACAGATACAGCCGCTTCTCGCGGTCCACCAACAACGCCGAGCCCCGCGTGCCCGACAGCTCCAGCGCGCGCGTCAGCACCCGAGGCCCCAGCCCGGAGCGGCCGAACAGCTCCTGCTGCGTCAGTCCGCGATAGCCCGCCTGCCGCAGCAACCAGGCCACCTGCCCCGCCGGGTCCGCCTCTCGCAACGGCGCCACCACCGCCGAGCCCCCCTTGCGGCGCCGGGGGGGCACAATCGACAGCACGCGTCCGCCCGCGAGCGTCGCGCCCCGCCCCGGCAGCGCGCGCGAGCCCCGGAGGATGAAGCGCTGGCCCACGAGCGCCGCCACCGGAGCCTCCAACCGGAGCTGCGCCAGCGTCGTCTCGCCAGGCTCCAGCCGCTCCACGTCCAGCAGCGCCACCGTGGCCTCCACCTGGGAGGTGCCCAGGTGCAACAGCAGCTTCCGGCGACGCGGCAGCGGTGACTCCGCCGTCGGCAGCAGCGTCAACTCCACGTCCAGCATGCGCGTCTCGGGCAGCTCTCCCGCGCGCGTCAGCACCTGCCCTCGGTGGAGTGACTCCGCCTCCACGCCCGGCAGGTTCACCGCCGCGCGCTGCCCGGCCTCCACCTTCTCCACCGCCCGCCCGTGCACCTGCACGCCGCGCACGCGCAACGGGCCCGGCTGTCCCGGCAACAGCGACACCGCGTCGTCCACCGCCACCGTGCCCGACAGCAACGTGCCCGTCACCACCGTGCCGAAGCCCTTCAGCGTGAAGACCCGGTCCACCGGGAGGAACGTCGGCCCCTCGGAGGGACGCTTCGCCAGCGCCCCGGCGGCGCGGCTGAGCGCGGTGCGCAGCGCGTCCAGTCCCTCCCCCGTGCGCGTCGAGCAGGGCACCACCGGCGCCCCCTCCAGGAAAGAGCCCGTGGTGAGCGCGGCGAGGTCCGCCTCCACCAGCGCGCGCCACTCCGGCCCAGGCTCCGCCAACAGGTCCGACTTGGTGAGGGCGACGACACCGGCGCGCACGCCCAGGAGCCGGCAGATGTCCAGGTGCTCGCGCGTCTGGGGCATCACGCCCTCGTCCGACGCCACCACCAGCACGGCCAGGTCCACGCCGCCAGCACCCGCGGCCATCGCCTTCACGAAGCGCTCGTGGCCGGGCACGTCCACCACGCCCGCCACCGTGCCGTCATCCAGCGTCAGGTGCGCGAAGCCCAGCTCCAGGGTGATGCCCCGGCGCTTCTCTTCCTGGAGCCTGTCCGTGTCGATGCCGGTGAGGGCCTTCACCAACGACGTCTTGCCGTGGTCGATGTGGCCCGCGGTGCCGACAATCATCGCCTCACCACGGCACCGCTCACGCCCCCGCCTTGTCCGGGTCCTCTTCGAAGCGCGCGTCGCCCGCGCCAGGCGCGTAGTCCCACGGGAAGACGACGAGCGAGCCCGTGGTCAGCCCGGCGAAGTCCGGGGCGAAACCCTCCGGCTTCGCGATGAGGCACGCCGTCGACACCTTGGTGGCGCCCGCCTCACGCGCCAGCGCCGTGGCCAGCGACAGCGTGTCGCCGCTGGACGCCACGTCGTCGACGATGAGCACGCGCTTGCCCTTCAGCTCGCGCGGCATCTCCCCGCTCGTCTTGGGCCCGCCCTTCGGACGCCCCTCGTCACCCCTGTCCCGGCTGCGACGGCTGATGCGCACCGGGAAGAACGCGCAGCCCAACGCCGAGGACAGCGCGCCCCCGACGAAGACGCCGCCGTGGGCCACACCCACCACCGCCTCCGGCTTGAACGTCTTGCGGATGGCGTCGGCCAGGTGGTGCACGGCGCGGTCGAAGTCCGCCCACGTCAGCTCCTTCACGCCCGCGGAGCGCTTGCGCGACTGGTCCTTGCCAGTGGGCTGACGCGGCGCTTCCACCTGCGGCGCCAACACCAGGTCCACGGGAATGGAGACGAGCTTCTGCGCCTGCTTGCGCTCCGCGGCGGACAACGACGCCGACGACGGCGCGACACGAGACTTCGGAGAAGTCTTCTTCGAGGAGGACTTCGCGGTGGGCTTGCGCTTGCCCTGGGCCTTGGGCCCGGGCGCTGCCCGCTTGGTGGCCACGGCGGTGAGCTCCGGCTGGGGTGCGGCCCCGTCATACCCCGAGGACCGCGCCCTGGCCACATCCCGCTGAAGTCCCCGTCCTCGACGCGTCCGAAGACACGTCGAGGCGCCGGCCCAGCTCAGGCCGCCAGCTTCTCCTCCACCATCCGGTCGGCGACCTGCTCCGGACGAAGACCGGACTCCTTCGCGCGCCGCAGCACCGTGTCGATGGTGTCGAAGATGTTCGCCGCCCGGGCATACGCCTTCTCCCGGTCATACCCCGCCCACTCCTGGGCCACGTTGATGAGGCCCCCGGCGTTGGCCGCGTAGTCCGGCACGTAGAGGATGCCCCGGCTGGCGAGCTGCTCGCCGTGTCGCATGGTGAGCAGCTGATTGTTCGCCGCTCCACACACCGCCTTCACCTTCAAGAGCGGCAGCGTGGCGTCGTTGATGGCGCCGCCCAGCGCGCAGGGCGCGTACACGTCCGCCTCCATGCGGTGCAGGGTGTCCGCGTCCACCGCCGTGGCGCCGTACTCCTTCACCGCGTGCGCCACGCTCTGGGCGTTGATGTCGCTCACCCAGACCTTCGCGCCGCGCTCGTGCAGCTCCTTCACCAGGTACATGCCCACGTGGCCCACGCCCAGCACCGTGACGCGCAGCCCCTTGAGGTCCGGCCGGCCGAAGACGTGCTTCGCCGTGGCCTCCATCGCGCGCGCCACGCCGTACGCCGTCACCGGCGACGGGTCTCCGCTGCGCTCCTTCAGGCCGACGACATTCTTCGTGTGCTTGCGCACGTGCTCCATGTCGTCCGTGCTGGTGCCGCTGTCCTCGGTGGTGATGTAGCGGCCGCCGAGCGACTCCACCGCGCGACCAAAGGACTCGAACAGCTTCGCCCGGTCGAAGTTGCCGCGCGGCAGCATGATGACGGCCTTGCCACCGCCGTGCGGCAGGCCCGCCAGCGCCGCCTTGTAGGTCATGCCTCGCGCCAGCCGGAGCGCGTCCGCGACGGCCTCCTCCTCGCTGGTGTACGTCGCCAACGCGCGCGTACCCCCCAGCCCGGGACCGAGCCGCGTGTTGTGCATTCCGACGATGGCCCTCAGGCCCGTCCGGGAGTCGCTGAGCAGATGGACGGCTTCGTAGCCGCCCTCGAGCAATTGCGTGAAGTAACTCATGGCGCGCGGCCTCTACCGAGGCCACGCACCCAAGTCAAACCGTGCCGCTCGCCAGCATGCTTCGAATTTCCTCTCCTGGAATGACATAGCGCGTCGTACAGAATTGACACGTTGCTTCCGCTTGCCCTTCTTTCTCCAGGAGGTCCTGCAGCTCCTCGCGTCCCATCGCGAGCAGCGCGCGCTTCACGCGGTCCTCGCTGCACGAGCAGCCGAAGCGCAGCGGATAGCGGGACATCACCTCGAAGTCCGCCTCCGGCAACAGTGCGCGCAACACGGCGGCCCCACCCGACGCCGCGTGCGCCAGGAGCACCGACGGGGCGGCATGACGCAGCCGCTCACCGAGCGCCTGGAAGGCCTCCAGGTCCGCGCCGGGCAGGGGCTGGATGAGCAGGCCGGCCACCACGCCCAGGGACTCCGTCTTGCCGTCGACCTGGGCCGGCAGCTGCGCCAGCACCAGGCGCGAGGGGAGCTGATCCGACTGATGGAAGTAGCGCTCCAGGTCGGCGGCGAGGTCGAAGTGCTCCAGCTCCACCGACGAGCGGTAGTGCTCGCCTCCGCCCAAATCCCGCAGCACGGACAGGAAGCCCTTGTTCCCCAGCACGGGGCGCCAGAGGTACTGGTCGCCGCCACCACCCACGTACTCCACGAGGGTGTTCTTCACGTAGCCCCGCACGAGGCCGGACGTGTCGCCGTCCACGAAGAGGCCCCGCAGCGGCCCGTCACACTCCACCTGGAGGTTGACGCGGGAGTCGCCCTTCTGGAGCGCGCCCAGGAGGGCGGCGGCGGTGAGCGCCTGGGACAGCAGCGCCGCGGCGGCGGGGGCGGTGTGGTGGGTGGCGCGGGCCTGGCGGGACAGGTCCGTGGTGAGCGCCAGCACCACGCGCACATCGGACTTCTTCAGCAATCCACTGACGAGCTCATCGGACATGGCAGAGCGACTTAGCGTGCCCGAGCCCTTCGTGCCCGCCAACGTCGGAAGGCGGACGCCCCGTCGCATGCCGGCCCGGCAGCAGGGCCACCCAGGGTGACGCATAAGGCCAGGCTTATGCCTCCATGCGCGACGGCTGCCATGCGGGGAGGCGGAAGAAATCCAGCGTCCTGGCCGGAACGGTTATAAACCGCCCTCCGACAGTCACCCGACTTTGACTTGGGGCGCGGCCACTTGCCCGCGCGCCATCGCTGGAGACCCGATGAGCACCCAGGCCGCCACAGCCGACGCCGTTTCAACGAAGACTCCGCTCCTCAAGTCCCGCCTGGGCTCGTTCCTCGCGGTGGTGCCCCTGACGTTCTGGGTCGTCAACCACCTGTGGGACAACCTCTCCGCGTTCAACGGCGCGGCCGCGTGGGAGAAGTCCGTCACCACGTACGCCAACCCGTACTCGCAGGCCCTGACGTTCATCATCGTCATGCTGCCGCTGCTGTTCCACACCGGCTGGGGCCTGGTCCGGCTCTTCAGCTTCCGGCCGAACAACAACCGGTACAACAACTACGGCAACTTCAAGTTCATCCTCCAGCGCGTGAGCGCCCTGGGCGTGCTCGCCTTCCTCGGCGCGCACATCTGGCTGGCCTTCCTGCAGCCCCGGCTGGTGGCGGGACACCCGGAGGCGTTCTCCGACATCGCCCGGGAGATGCGCTTCCACGGCCCCACGCTCATCGTCTACCTGCTGGGCACGCTGGGCACCGCGTACCACCTGGCCAACGGCCTCCAGGGCTTCGCCATGGGCTGGGGCCTCTTGGGCAGCGAGCGCGCCATGCGCCGCTTCGAGCCCGTCTCCATCATCCTCTTCCTGCTGCTGACGGCGATGAGCTGGAGCGTCATCTACGCGCTCTACACCGCGGGCGCCGCCTTCGGCCCCTCGGGCTCGTAAAGCTCCGGAGCGGGAAGCCCCTCGCGCGGGCGCACCCGCTCCCGTCGTTCCAGCCCTGAAAAGCACACCGGCCGCCCCCAAGTCTTTCTGGGGAGCGGCCGGTTCGTTTCTGGAGTGCCGCGCGACGGGCGGCGCTCAGAACGGGATGTCGTCCTCGTTGTTGCCGCCGCCACCGCCGGAGGGACCGCCCATGCCGTCATCCATCGGAGGCGGCTGGCCGTAGTCGTTGTTGTCCATGCCGCGCGGCTGCCCGCCACCACCAGACTGCCGGCGACCCCCACCACCGCCACCCGCGCCTTCCCCGGCGTCACGACCGCCCAGGAACGTCACCGCGTTGGCCACGACTTCCGTGGTGTAGTTCTTCCGGTTCTCCTTATCCATCCACTCGCGAGTCTGCAGGCGGCCCTCGACGTAGCACTGCCGTCCCTTCTTCAAGTACTCGCCGCAGAGCTCCGCGAGCTTTCCCCAGACGACGATGCGGTGCCACTCGGTCCGCTCCTGCTTCTGGCCGTTCTTGTCCTGCCAGCTCTCGCTGGTGGCGATGCGGAAGTTCGCGACCGCCTGACCGCCCGGGGTGAACCGCACTTCGGGGTCCGCACCCAGGTTGCCGATGAGGATGACCTTGTTCACGCCTCCAGCCATGACTGCTCCCTCTGTCTTTCCGTCGAGTTCCCCACCACCACGGCGGGGAAACTGCCCGCCGAGCATCAGCCCTGGCAGGTTGCCTCCGACGTATAGCAGTGCGGCCTGACATTTCCAGAAGGCGGACCCCGGGCCCCGGGCCCGCCCGGACGGCGGCCCCGCAGGCAGGGAGGCGACGGTGGAAAGGTGCGGGAGGGCACCACCTGGGAGGTGGCACCCGCCCACCGGGTGCTACCCGCCCGGACGCGTCTCCGCGGTGCGCGACGCATCAGGGGCACTGCCCGTGGAACGAGGGGGCGTAGGAGACGAGGCGCCTCCCGCCGGCGCCACCACCTGCACCGGAGCGCCGCCCTCGGACGGACGGGGCGCCTTGGCCTCCGCCACCTTCTGCGACAGCGTGGAGTCCAGCCCCTTGGAGAAGGCGGCCACCTGGGGGTCCGCCGCGCCCTGCAGCCGGCGCAGCGACTTCCAGAAGGGATGGTCCGCCTGCCCCGCCTGCACCAGCGCGCGGGCCAGCAGCGTCGAGGCCGCCTCACGGTCCGCCGGCGAAGACGCGCGCAGCGCCACCACCAGCTCCTCCGGCGCCGTGCGAGCCACCTCGCCCAGCGCGACGGACATCTCCGCCTGCGCCTGGGCATCCACACCCGTGGCGCCCGCGAGCTCCAGCACCCGGGCCAGCGCCTCCGTGTTACCGCCCGCCGCCAGCTCCACCATGCTGGTGACGCCGGGCACCTCCACGGACAACACCCGCGCCACTTCCCTCAGCCGGCCATACACGTCGTTGCCCGCCGAGTAGCTGTCCAGGAGCGTGCGCGCGCCCAGGTAGTCATGCGGGTTGGACTGGTAGAGGCTCTCCGCCAGCACCGCGCGCACCGCCGGGTCTCTCTCGCTGCGCCACGCCGTGCGCAGGAAGCCCAGGTTGCGCTGGTCCCTCTGCCGGCCCAGGTCCAGGTACGTCTTGATGCGGGCGGCCACGTCGTCGATGGCGCCCGACGGCTTGCCCCCGTCCGCCAGGGAAGCCACCGCGCTGGAAGGCCCCAGGCTGGAGCCAGTGGCCGCCACCGCCGCGCCCAGCGCATCCAGGCCCGCGACGATGGGCCCGGCACGGCCGGCGAAGTCGTTCACCATCATGGAGAAGGAGAAGCGCTCACCGCCCGCGCTCGTCACGTAGCCGCTCAGCGCGGAGACGCCCTCCAGCGTGCCTGTCTTCGCGCGCAGCTTGCCCACCGCGTCGCTGCCCTCGAAGCGGTACTTCAACGTGCCGTCCTTGCCGGCGATGGGCACCGAGGACAGGTACTCCGGCGCGAAGGGGAAGCGGATGGACATGTGACGGAGCAGCTTGTTGAGCTGGGCTGCGGAGAAGCGGTTCGCGTCGTTCAGGCCGCTGCCGTTCTTCATCACGTATGTGCCGCGGGAGATGCCCACGTCGCGCTCCAGGAACTGCTCCACCACCTCCACGCCCTTGGTGAAGGAGCCCGGCTGGCCTCGCCCTTCCGCGCCCATCGTCTTGAGCAGCTGCTCGGCGACGAAGTTGCTGGAGAGCTTGTTGAGGCGCTTGAGCAGCACGTCGAACGTGTCCGACTGGGCCACGTGCACCGTGCGCGCCTTGGACGGCGTCAGGCCCACCTTCACCCGGCCCTTCACCTTCATGCCCCGCGTGCTCAACAGCTGCTTGAGCGTCTGGCCGAAGTACATGGGAGGGTTGTCGATCTTCTTCCAGACGCTGACGGCCCCGCCGCGCTCGGCCGGCACCTGCCCGCGCACGACGATTTTCTGCTGGGCGCCGGACGGGTCCGACGTCACGGAGACGCGCCGCGCGCGCCGCGCGCCGGTGGACAGCTGGTTGTCCACGATGAAGTAGTCGCTCGGCGGCTCCATCTCCACGGTGCCCTTGGCGCCGGGGCTCGCGCCAGGGCGCAGGAAGATGGCCACCGCGTTCCAGTTGAGGCTCAGCGCGCCGGTGGGCGCCATATAGGCCCGGTCCGAGTCCTCCTGGTCATACCCGGGCGGCGTGCGCTCGGCGTCGAACCAGGAGTCGTCCACGACGATGTCCCCCACCTCGCGCAGACCCGAGTGCCACAGCTCCGACACCACGCCCCACAGGCGCTCGGTCGTGATGGACGGATCACCCTTGCCGCGCACGTAGAGCGTCTTCACCTTGCCGTCCGCGGGCAGCTCCGGCTCGACGAGGAACTCCGTGTCGTAGCGGAACTCCGGCCCGAGCGTCGCCAGCGCCGCCGCGGACGTGACGAGCTTCACGTTCGACGCCGGGTTGAGCAGCTCGTCCGCGTTGTGGGTGAACACCACCGTGCCGTCATCAAGGCTCTGCATGTGCACGCCCACCCGGCTCACCTTGAGCGGGGCGCGTTGGAGCACTTCGAGCAAGGCGGTCCGCAGGGCTTCGCGGTCCGCGCGCTTCTCGGCGGAGGAAGGCGGCGCCGCGACGGCGCCGTATGGAAGCAGCAGGGAAACGATGGCCGTCGCGGCCAAGAGGTGTCTGGCTCGAAGAACCTGCACGCACGCTCCGGGGAAGTCGGCGGCCATTATGGGGAAGGGCGCGAAAGCACGGCAAGGGAGAGGGGGTGCGGGAGTCCACGGTTGGGCGCTCGCTCTACCGCCAAGTGGAAATTGGCACCCCTCACATGTGGACTTCTTTTCACTGCGGTCCTCTCAGCGCCCAAGATGCCGATAAAGCCTGGGCGCATCATGAGGGGTGCCCCTGACAGCCCTGGAGGAAACTTCGATGAGAGCGGTGGTGCAGCGGGTGCTGGAGGCCTCGGTGACGGTGGACGGGCAACGGGTGAGTGACATGGGCCCCGGCCTGCTGGTGCTCCTGGGCGTGGGCAAGGGCGATACGGAAGCGGACGTCGCGTGGATGGTGGAGAAACTCGCCAGCTTGCGAATCTTCGAGGACGCCGCCGGGAAGATGAACCTGTCCCTGGAGGACACCTCCCGTCAGCTCATCGTCGTCAGCCAGTTCACCCTCTACGGAGACGCGCGCAAGGGCCGGCGCCCCAGCTTCATCGACGCCATGGAGCCCGCCGTCGCCAAGGCCCTGTACGAGCGCGCCTGCGAGGGCCTCCGCCAGCGCGGCCTCACCGTGGGCACCGGCATCTTCGCGGCCGACATGAAGGTCGCGCTCGTCAACGACGGGCCTGTCACCCTCATCCTGGACAGCCCGGTTCCGGCTCCGGCGCCACCCAGACCCTAGACGCGGACGGTGCTGCCCTTGGTGACAAGCGCGGCCAGGCCCTGCCTGGCCATCGCCGCCTGGCGGATGTGCGTGGTGAGCGCGCCCAGCTCCCGAATCCAGCTGGCCGCGCGCGGCCCCAGCCCGGAGAAGGCGACGGTCAGCGGCGGAGGCTGAGGCAGCTTGCCCAGCCAGTAGCCGAGCACCTCGTCCTTCTCCGGCAGCGACGGCAGCCTCATGCGCTCCTGCTCGCGGGCGATGAGCCGCTCCAGCTTGCGCGGCAGGTTCACCTGCCAGTGCGCCACCGCGCGGGCCGGGCGCCAGGCCCAGTCGGCGAAGGCGAAGCGCTCGGTGGGGAAATACTCGCCCCGGCCCTGGGTGACGAAGACGCGGTCCGGAGGGAACTCCGGGAACGGGTCCCAGTGTCCCGCCAGGAGCGAGGCCAGCCCCATGTCCGCCAGGGGCCTGAAGCGGAAGCCGTCGCGCACCTCGCGGGCGCCCTTCGAGTCCCAATACGGGTAGTTGGGCTCCTCCAGCATCAGCGACAGGTGCAGCGCCTCGTCCCAGGCGTCCGCGTAGCCGGCGTGCTGCGCGCCCACCTCCCAGCCCGTGGGGCCCTCCTTCCAGGGAAGGAAGGCGAGCCGGTCCACCAGGTCCGACCAGGGGTCGGCGTCCACGGAGCCCAGGCCCCCGGGCACCGCCGTGGCCAGCATCCGCTCGCACAGCATCCGCGCCTGCCCGTCCCCCAGCGTCTCCAGCAGCGACTCCAGGGCCCCGCTCGCGTCGCCCATGGCGCGCGAGAGGAACGGGAGCACCTGCTCGTGGAAGAACCGGTCGTTGATGGGCCGCAACACCACGTCCATGGGGTCCCCCCGTTGGGACACGGCACTTCAGGGCCGTGCGTCTTCCTGGATGATGAGCGCGTGGATGTCCGCGGCCGTGGGCGCTTCCAGGATGGAGGCCCGGAAGCGGGGATTCTTGAAGAGGCGGGAGATGCGGGCCAGCGCCTTGAGGTGCACGCCCGCGCTGTTCTCGGGGGCCACCAGCGCGAAGAACAGGTGGGTGGCCTTCCCGTCGATGGCCTCGAAGTCCACGCCCGCCCGGGACACGCCGAAGGCCGCCTGGAGCTGCGTCATGCCCGGCAGCTTGCCGTGGGGGATGGCCACGCCCTCGCCGATGCCGGTGCTGCCCAGCTTCTCGCGCTCGCGCAGCACCTCCACCAGCCGGTCTTCCTGAAGCAGGGGGTGGGCTCGCACCAACGTGGCGCTCAGCTCGCGCAACACCTCCGGCTTCGTCCGCGACTGCATGTCCGCGATGACGGCTTGGGGGCTGAGGAACTCGGCGATTCTCACTGACGCTCCCGCGCTGGCGCTCCTGAGATGGCGGCAATTACTCCTCACCCTCGATTCGCGCAAGGGTCGCCTGTCGTCCTGGCCCCACGGCCGCTCACTGCGCATCAGGGCCCTGGGGGCCTTGGGTCGCCCCCAGGCCACCCTCCCCGGTCGTCCCCTGGGGCGATATGCGCCGCCCAGGCGACCGTTTTCCGTCGTGAACCCTCCACACTGAAACTGAATCAGGAAGAGAGCGACCGCCATGAAGCGAACGCTGTGCTCGAGCCTTGTCCTCATCTCGGCGCTGACCACCGGCTGCGCCACCACCGCGCGGGGCGTGGCCCTGGGAGACGCCGCCGAGGAGTCCCTGCGCCTGGAAGGCGGCGCCATCACCGGGCCCAGCTCCACGCTGAGCATCACCGAGAACGCCATGCACGGCCGCTACCGTCGCGACCCCGTGTCGCTCGAATGGGACTACCAGAAGATGACGGGCTCGGTGGGCTACCGGGCGACTCGGCTGGAGCTGGCGGAGGGGGATGACACCCGCGTCTGGGGCACCTTCGGCGGAATGACGGTGGACCTCACGGAGGACGGCACGTACCTGCACGGACGCGTGGGGCCCTGCGCCTACGTCCTGAAGCGCGAGGGTGACACCCTGACGGGGGTGCGCGAGTGCGGCAGCGCGCTGGAGAAGGACGTCACCCTGGCCTTCCCCGCGACGCTCCACCAGCGCCCCCTGGGCGAGCGGGCCGCGCTGATGACGCTGGCGCTCGTCAACACCCGGGCGCCCCTCGTCACGACCTCGATGACCATCTCCAGCCTGTCGGGCGGCGACGCGCGCAACGAGCAGAAGGCCGACTCCTGCAAGAAGTTCTACTGAAGGGGGCCTCGGCCCAGCAGGCCCCACCGGGCGCGGTCCACCTTTCGGGGGAGAGGTGGAGCGCGCCGTCTTTTTTCGGACCGATATGCGCCGAGCGCGCCGTCGTTCCTGGCGATGGATGCGCCAGCCGCCATTCCGGGTGGCTGGGGGGACACTGGTGCACGTGGCCGACCACGGGCACTGGATGCGGCATCCATGAAGGAACGGCAACGCCCCCGTCCCACACCGGACGGGGGTGTTCGCGCTCCGCCTCCTCGAGGGGGGTGGCGGAGCGCGACTCTTCCAGACCGGACTGTGACGGCGGGCGGGCTCAGGTCCCCGCGGCGACGGCCAGGGCCGGCGGCTCGTGGGGTTCAATGAGGCCGTACTGGCCATCCTTGCGCCGGTAGACGATGCCCAGCGCGTCCGACTCCACGTTGTGGAAGACGTAGAAGTCGTTGTCCATGAGGTTCATCTGCATCACCGCCTCATCCACCGACAGCTGCTTGACGGTGAGCTGGGTGGCGCGCACCACGCGCGTCGCGGCGCTGGCGGCCGTGTCCACGGGGTCCGCGGCCTTCGTCGTCGTGGACGGCTCCGACGTGGACGTCGCGGCGATGACGGCCAGCTCCTCCGCTTCTGGCACCTCGAAGACGGCGTGACGCACCTTCAGGCTGTTCACCAGGTCCTGGCGGTGATGGACGCGATCTCGACCGTGATGCATCTTCAGCTTGTCGCGGTAGCGGCGCAGCTGGCGCTCGATTTTGTCCATCGCCAGGTCGATGGACGCGTACATGTCATCGCTCTTCTCCCGCCCGCGCAGCACCCAGGCGCCGGATTGGATGGTGATGTCCGCGTGGTGGAGGTAACGCTCCAGTGACAAGACGACGTGTGCCTCTCCTGCTCTGTCCAACAGCTTGTTCACCCGCTCGACCTTCTCGCGTGCGTATTCTTTAAGGGAATCCGACGCCCCGAACTGACGGAAGGTGATGTTGAACTGCATGCGTGGCTGCCTCCTAGGGTGAGGGGAGCTGCGTGACAGATCAGAAACTTCTGACCTCGGGAAAGCAACCCGTCTCCCCACGTTGCCTCTTCCCGAGCGCACCACGCGTCCGGGGGCTGACAACCCGGCGTCGCTGGCCCGCATTCATGCGGGGCACCAGACTCTTCAACCCCTCGGAATCACGCGCTGCGCCACGCCGTGTGTCTCAAGCCGGGTATCGTGAGACACGGGCTCAGGCGAGCAGCCTGCTCACTGCACCGAAACCACCTGCTCCTGCGAGTGGAAGTAGGTGCCCCTGCAGGCAGCCACTCCCTGGCACTCCACCACCTCGCCCTGGACGGTGCCGCTCAAGGTCAAGAGATGCGTGGCCGCGCCCAGCTGGCCGGGCACGGTGAAGGTGATTTTTCCCCCCTCGCGCGTGACGGCCATCCCCGCGGTGACGGTGCCGCCCTCGGGCAGGAGCGTGGCGGCGGCGGCGTTGAGCGACTCGGTCGTCGGGTTCCACTGGAACGAGTACGTCTGTCCCCGCAGCAGTCGCATCGTCGGCCCCGTGAAGGAGCGCTTCGCCTGGCCCTCCTTCATCGTGAGGACGACGGTGTGGCTCGCATCCTGGATGACGACGCGCGCGTCCGTCGGGCCCATCGCCGCCCAGGCATCGGGGTCGAACTCGTAGAAGACCCGCGTGGGCAGGCACACGTCGCGGCCCGCCGTGGCATCGACGCCGCCCTGCTCCAGGAGCATGGCCTGGCCGTTGAACGTCGCGGTGGCGCCGTCATTCAGGCGGGTGCAGCGGTCTCCACCCGCCTGGGAAAATGTCACGGTGACGCGGTGGGAGCCCGGGGCCTGCTCCACTTCGAACAGGTCCACGTCCGCGTGCGAGTACGTCAGCGTGCGGTCCGCGAGCGCCACGAGGTCCACCGACTCGGTGGTGAGGGAGTCACCACAGCCCGCCAGCAGTCCGAGCGCGACAAGGACTCCCGATACCGCGCCACCAGGGAAACGAGAGGAAGAGTGCATACAGGCCGCACCCTATACCCGCCACCCCTGAGGACTGGGAGCAGAACGGCGCCGGGCCGTCACCTTTCCCACCCCCGCGCACGCCCGCCTGTCCGCTAGCCCGCTTGCTGGAGGAAGCCCTCCAGCCGAGCTTTCACTTCCGGCCACTCCGTGTCGATGACGCCGTAGTACGCGCTGTCGCGCACCACCCCGCCGCGCACCAGGACGTGGTTGCGGAGGATGCCCTCGAACTTCGCGCCCATCCGCTCAATCGCCGCGCGAGAGCGCGCGTTGCGCCGGTCCGTCTTGAGCTGCACGCGCATGACTCCGAGCGTCTCGAAGGCCAGGCACAGCAGCAGGTACTTGCACTCGGTATTCACGCGCGTGCGCCACGCCCGGCGGCCCAGCCACGTCCAGCCAATCTCCAGCGTCCGGTGCTCTCGCTGGATGTCCAGGTAGCTGGTGGTGCCCAGGACCTCCCCCGTCTCGCGCTCCACGATGACGAACGGGCGTTCCGTGCCCCGCTCCGCCGCCCCGAGCGCCCGGGTGATGTAGCGCTCCACGTCCTCCTGGGTGCGCAGCACCACCGAGAAGTGGGTGAAGATGTCGTCCTCGCACAGCGCGGCCAGGGCCGGGGCGTGCTCGAGCGCCATGGGCTCCAGGCGCACCGTGCGCCCCTCCAGGACGACGGGCGGCACGACGAGGGGCAGAAGCGCCCGGCGAGGGGCGGCGGCATCGGAGGGGAAAGAAAAAGGGGCGCTCATGGCGCCCCTGAATCTCATCCCCCGGAGAGCCGGGGGAAAGAGCCACTTGTCGCGGGCTCAGTAGTACCGCTTGCGCTTGCTGCTCGGGAGGATGCCCAGCACCTCGCGGTACTTGGCCACCGTGCGGCGCGCGATTTCGGTGCCCTGCGAGCGCAGGAGCTCCACGATCTTCTGGTCCGAGTACGGGTTGCGCGCGTCCTCTTGCGACACGAGCTGCTTGATGTGGTGCTTCACCGCCTCGCTCGCGGTGTCCTCGCCGGACACGCGGGAGATGGACGAGTTGAAGAAGTACTTCAGCTCGAAGATGCCCTGCGGCGTGTGCACGTACTTGCTCGTCGTCACGCGGCTCACCGTGGACTCGTGCATGCCGATGTCCTCGGCCACGTCCCGGAGGATGAGCGGCTTCAAGTGCGCGATGCCCTTGTCCAGGAAGTCCTTCTGGAACTTCACGATGCTCTCGGTGACTTTGTAGATGGTCCGCTGCCGCTGGTGGATGGAGCGGATGAGCCACACCGCGCTGCGCAGCTTGTCCTGGATGAAGTCCTTCGTCTGGCCAGGGCCCACCGCGCCCGTCTTCAGCGCGTTCCGATAGGTGCCGGAGATGCGCAGCTTGGACAGGCCGTCATCGTTGAGCACCACCGTGTACTCTTCCCCCATCTTGTAAACGAACACGTCGGGGGTGATGTACTGCGCGTCGTCGCCGCTGAAGTTGCGGCCCGGCTTGGGGTCCAGCTTGGGGAGCAGCTTCACCGCCTCCACCACCTCTTCCAAGGTGACCTTCAGGTCCTTGGCGATGGCCGGCAGGTTCTTGCTCTCCAGGTACTTCATGTGCCGCTTGATGATGAGGCCCAGGAGCGGCGCGTGCGGCTCCTTCATCCCCTGCAGCTGGATAAGCAGGCACTCCTGCAAATCACGCGCGCCGCAGCCCCGGGGCTCCAGCATCTGGATGCGCCGCAGGGTGCGCTCGGCCACGTGCATGGGCACGTCCGCCTCGTTGCACAGGCGGATGAGCGGGTCGCCCTCCACGTCCGGCAGCTTCAGGTAGCCGTCGTCATCCAGGTTGCCGAGGATGAGCATGGCGACGCGGCGCTCGGCGTCGTTCAGGCGCAGCGTGCCGAGCTGCTCCTGGAGCTGGTCGACCAGGTCCTCCTTCTTGACGAGGTTGGCCTCGAACGACGGCAGGTCGTCCGTGGCCACGTTCCCCTTGTTGGAGGCGGTGGTCTGCTCGTTGAACTGGTAGCTGTTGAGGTACGCCTCCCAGTCGATTTCCGGGGGGCCGTCGCCGTCCGCCTTGAACTCCGTGGCCGTGTCGCTCGTGGCCGCCGGCATGTCCCCGTCGCGCGGCATCTCGACGTTGTCCGCCTCCAGCGACGCTTCCCCGGGCTCCTTGTCCCCCACGTCGCCCGGTGCCTGCTCGTCCGGCTGCTCCAGGAGTGGATTCTGATCCATCTCCTCGCGGACCTGCTCCAACAGCTCCATGCGGGAGAGCTGAAGCAGCTTGATGGCCTGCTGCAGCTGGGGCGTCATCACCAGCTGCTGCGCAAGCTTCAGGCTTTGTTTGAGTTCCATCGCCATGAGACAGGGTCTCCCCGAGTGATTCAGTCCCTACACAACACGGGACCAATCAAAGACCGTGCCAACGTAACAAGGCACCCTGACGACGTCTAGTGGCGCAATCGTGGTCCCTTGCTTGCATATTCAAAATTCCACAAGGAAACCAAGAGCTTACACGCACTGGGCGTGACTCGGCCGTGTTGACCTGTCGACGCAAAAGCGGGGCCAACGCAGTCTATGCATTCGGTTGGCCGAAGGCCAGTCGTCCTCACAAGGGCTGCTGGAGACGGAACCGTTCTCCCAGGTAGACGGCTCGGGCCCGGGGAGAGGCGGCAATCTCGGCGGGTGTCCCCTCTTCGAGGATCTGCCCCTGTGTGATGATGTAGGCGCGATCGCAGATGCCCAGGGTGTCCTGGACGTTGTGGTCGGTGATGAGGACGCCCAGTCCGCGCTCCCGGAGCAGGAATATCTGCCGCTGCAAATCACCGACGTTGATGGGGTCCACGCCGGCGAAGGGCTCGTCGAAGAGGATGAAGCGGGGCTCGGGCAACAGGCTCCGGGCAATCTCCGCGCGGCGGCGCTCGCCACCGGAAAGGGTGCCGCCCAGGGACTCGGAGACGTGGGTGAGGCCGAACTCCTCCAGGATGGCGTTGGCGCGTGTCTCGCGGGCGCGCTTGTCCAGGCCCTTCTGGAGCTCCAGCACGGACAGGAAGTTGTCGCGCACGGTGAGCTTGCGGAAGACGGAGGCTTCCTGGGGCAGATAGCCCACGCCCCGGCGGGCGCGGCGGTGCATGGGCAGGTGCGTGAGGTCCTCGTCGCCCACGCGCACGCGGCCCGCGTCGGGCGTCACCAGGCCCACCACCATGTTGAAGCTCGTCGTCTTGCCGGCGCCGTTGGGGCCCAAGAGGCCCACCACTTCGCCCGGGGCCACGGTGAAGGAGACGCCGTTGACGACCTGGCGCCCGCGATAGGCCTTCTTCAGGCCATCGGCGTGCAGCTTCCCGTCGCTCATCGCGGCTTCGCCTCCTGCGGCTGCGCGGGCGTCGTGCGAGCGGGCGCGGCCTTCCGCCGGGCGGGCGCGGGGGCCGACGGCGGGGACTCGAAGATGATGACGGCGTTCTCCACGTCGAGCCGCTCGCTCCCCAACGTGAGGCGCACCTTCGTCCCGCGCATGTACGTCGTCCCCTGGCGCGCCTCGGGCGTGCCCGTGACGACCAGGACTCCGCTGGCCACGTCGTACTCGGCGCGCTCACCCCGGGCCATGCGGTCGCCATCCACCGCATGCACTCCGCCCGTACACACCACGCGCGTCACCACGCGTGTCTCCGCGAAGTAGGCAATCATCCGGTCGCACTTCAAATCCAGGGTGCGGTGCTTCACCTTCACGTTGCCGGTGAGCGTCGCCTGCGACTTGCCGCCCTCGATGAGGTCGGCGTTGATTTGAACCGGCTCCTTCAGGTCCACCGGGCCCAGCGGGTTCGGGCTTGGACTCGCGGTGCCGGCATCGGCCACCGGAGGCGTCCCGCCATCGACGGGCGTGGCCGCGGCCGCGGGCAGGGGCTGCGCCACGAAGAAGGCCATCACGAGGAACTCAATCACGCTCAGCCGCTCCCAGCACGGTCTCCACCGAGCCTTCGAAGTTGAATGTCTCATCCGGGAAGGACAGTGAGAAACGGTCCGCCCGCAACCGGTACGCCGGCCCTCGCACCTGCACGCCCTCGTTGCCATGCGCGCCCTTCTGGATGGCGTCGTAGGTCAACCGGGGCGTGTTCACCACCATGCCTTCACCCGTGCGCACCACCACGCCTCCGGAGGCCACCAGCTGCTTGGACGCGAGGCTGCCCTCCATATTCGGGGCGCTGATGTCCATGCCCGCGGCGGTGCCCACCGACATGCCCTCCTCGGCGCTGCCCGGGGGGATGCGCAGCGTCGCGTTGGAGGCCTGCACGTCGCCCCCCGCGCGCTGGTACGTCAACTGCTCGGCCTCACCCGACAGCGTGAGGCGCTCGCCCTCGTAGGACATCAGGCGGGCCCCATGGAGCACCACCTGGGGCGGAGGCTGCTGTGGGGGCGCCTCCGCCGGGCGGCGCGGAGAGCACGCGGCGACGAGCAGGCAGGCGGCGAGGAGTCGGACGGACAGGCGCGGCACGGGTGCCTTCTATCACCGGGCGGTGGCGTGCGCCGCCTCGGCGAGCACGGGTTGGGGGGCCACCGGAGGGCGCGTCTTCCAGCGCTGGTGCATCCACACCCACTGCTCGGGGGTGCGCCGGATGGCCGCTTCGATGCGCGCGGACAGGGCCTGGGTGAGCTCCAGCGCCGCGACTTCGCGGTCCTCGCTCACGGGCACGGGCACCTCCTCCATCGACAGCCGGTAGCCCCCACCCTCCACGCGGTGGCAGAAGCCCGTCACCACCGCCGCGCCCGTGCGCACCGCCAGGTCCGCCGGCGCGCGGGGCGTGGCCGCCAGCTCCCCGAAGAAGGGCACGAAGAGCGACTGCACCTTCGTGTCCTGGTCGATGAGCAGGCCCAGGATTTCCCCGGCACGCAGCGCGCGCAGCATGGCCCGCGCCGCCCCGTCCTGGCCGCGCCAGATGCTGCGCACCCCGCCCCGCGCCCGGAAGCGCTCCACCAACACGGTGAGCCGGGGGTCGGTGGTCTCCTTCGCGATGCTCTGGCTGGGGTAGCCCGCGCGGGCCACCCGGCGGGCGAGCAGCTCCCAGTTGCCCACGTGGCCGGTGATGAAGACCACGCCCTTGCCCTTCGCCAGGGCCGCGTCCAGCACGGCCCGGTCTGCGTCCGGCCAGGCCACCAGCTCTTCCAGCCCCCGGTCCAGGGCGCCCGTACAGGCCACCTCCAGCGCCGCGGCGCCCAGGTGCCGGAAGGAGGCGCGGCCCAGGGCCTGCCGCTCCGCGTCGGACTTTTCCGGGAAGGCCACGGTCAGGGACTTCAAGGCCTTGCGACGCTCCCCACCGGCCAGCGTGTAGGCAAGTCCGCCCAGGCGGAAGCCCAGGGCCCGGGCCCAACCCAGGGGGAGGGGTTGAAGGCACAACAGGACGCTGCGGATGAGCAGGTACCGGAGGAAACGTTTCAGGCGCTTTGCTAAGGGGGGATGCTCCACAGTCGCTCCATACCCCATGCGCGAATACAACTTCGACGGGCTCGTCGGTCCTACTCACAACTACGCTGGCCTGTCGCCCGGTAACCTGGCGTCGCAGAGCCATGTCGGAGAGCCGAGCCATCCCCGCGAAGCCGCGCTCCAAGGCCTGGAGAAGATGCGCTTCGTCTCCAGCCTGGGGGTGGGCCAGGCGGTGCTGCCTCCCCAGCCGCGCCCCTCGCTGCGCGCCCTGCGCGCCCTGGGCTTCACCGGCACGGACGAGGAGGTCATCACCCGCGCCGCGCGCGAGGGCGAGCACCTGCTGCGGCTCACCTCCAGCGCTTCCTCCATGTGGACGGCCAACGCCGCCACCGTGGCGCCGAGCACGGACACGGCCGACGGGCGCGTCCACCTGACGCCCGCCAACCTGTCGCAGATGTTCCACCGCGCGCTGGAGGCGGAGACGACGCACTCGGTGCTGCGCGCCATCTTCGCCAACGAGAAGCACTTCGCGGTGCATGCGCCGCTGCCGCCCGGCAGCCACTTCGCGGACGAGGGCGCGGCCAACCACACACGGCTGGCCACTCCGGGACACGCGGGCGTGCACCTGCTCGCCTGGGGGCGCAGCGCGTGGCAGGACGTCCCCGGCCCCAAGCGCTTCCCCGCCCGGCAGACGCTGGAGTCGAGCCAGGCGCTGGCGCGGCTGCACCAGTTGGACGCGCGCTGCGTGCTCTTCCCGCAGCAACACCCGGATGGCATCGACGCGGGCGCCTTCCACACGGACGTGCTCGCGGTGGGCAACGAGCGCTTCCTCATGCTGCACGAGCTGGCGTTCGTGGATTACCCGGGCCTGCTCCAGGTGCTGCGCGAGAAGCTGGGGTCGGACTTCCGCGCGGTGGTGGCCAGCAGCGCGGAGCTGCCGCCCAAGGACGCGGTGAAGGCGTACCCGTTCAACTCGCAGGTGCTGACGCTGCCGGATGGGACGATGGCGATTGTGGCCCCGGTGGAGAGCCGCGAGACGCCCGCCGCGCGCGGCTTCCTGGAGCGCATCCTCGCCGAGGACACCCCGGTGAAGGCCGTGCACTACCTGGACGTGCGCCAGTCCATGAACAACGGCGGAGGCCCCGCGTGCCTGCGCCAGCGCGTGTGGCTGACGGACACCGAGCGCCGGGCCATCGACGCCGACGTCTTCTACACGCCCGCCCTGCACGAGTCCCTGGCCGCATGGGTGCGCCGCCACTACCGCGAGGTGCTGCGCCCGCGCGACCTGCAGGACCCGCAGCTGGCGCGCGAGACGATGACCGCGCTGGATGAGCTCACGCGCATCCTCAAGCTGGGAAGCGTCTACGACTTCCAGCAGTGAGGGGCGGAAGCCCGCTCGCCTGCTCCAGCGACGAGTCGGCGGGCGCCCCTCGGACGGCCATGGTGCCGAGGGGCGTGGGGTGTGGTGGTCGGAACCGTCGGGGTGAGCACCTTTCCATCAAGGAGGTGACGCTTCGTGATTCCGGCATCCATCCAGCACTATCTGCAACACAACCGTGTCCTCTATGAGCGCTACTGGCACCCGCGTGCGGTCACCGCGCAGGAGCTGGCCCAGGCGCTCCATGTCTCGGGTTGGCGCGTGGCCAAGTCCGTCATCGTCATGGCGGACCGACAGCCCTGGATTTTCGTCGTGCCCGCCGCGGGCACCGTGGACCTGGCGCGCGTCCAGGAGCTTCTGGGCTGTCGCACGGCGAGGCTCGCCACGGAGCGGGAGTTCTCCGAGCACTTCCCGGACTGCGAGCTGGGGGCCGAGCCGCCCTTCGGCGAGCTGTATGGGCTCCCGGTCGCGGTGGACGAGACGCTCAGCCTGACGGAGCACCTGCTCATCCGCGCGGGCTCTCACGAAGAGGCCCTGGAGATGCGCTTCCAGGACTTCGCCACGCTGGAGTGGCCGCTGGTGGCCTCCTTCATCCACGAGGGACTGCAGCAACCCGTCCCGTCGGTGACTCCCATCACTCCGCTGCTGATGGAGCAGGAAGCACCGATGCCCGCATGACGCGCCGTCCGTGGACGCTAGGGCTCCACGGGCGGCTCTCTCGGCCCTCCCAACAGGTGCTCCAGCTCCTGGGCCCTCGGGTCGTCCATCAACTCCTTGCGACGGGTGTCCACCCGGGTGCGCTCGGCGGACTCCAGGCGCGTCATCCACGCCCGCGCGGCCTCGCGGGAGTCGGGCGGTAGCAATCCCAGCCCCTCGCGCACGGAGCGCGCCGCGGCGTCATAGCGACGCAGTGACTCCTGCAACCGCGCCACCGCGAAGTACCCCTCCGCGCTCGGCACCAGCCGCGCCGCCGTCTGTCGTCGCTCCACCGCGCGAGACAGCAGCCCCTCACGCTCCAGGCCGTCCGCCTCCATCGACAGCATCCGCGCCCGCTGGCGGTAGTCCGAGATGAGGCCGCCCACCGACTGGAGCGTCTCGCGAGCGCGCCGCGTCAGCCCCGCCTCCAACTGCCAGGAGGCCAGGGTGAAGGCCAGCTCCACGTTTCCCGGGTGACGGGCCCGCAGCGCCTCCACGACCCCGAGCGAGGCGTCGAGTTCGCCCCGGCCCTTGAGCACCTCCGCGCGCAACAGCGCGGTGTCCAGTCGCTCCGGCTCACGACGCTCGACCTGCGCGCAGGCGGCCTCCGCTTCCAGCAGCTCCTTGCGCAGCAGGCGCAGCCGCGCCTCGCGCGTCCACAGCTCCGTCACGCCGTGCCGTCCCTCGAAGTGCTCCCGGGCCCAGGCCCCGTAGGCCAGCGCCAGTTCCTGACGCCCGGGCGTGTTGCTCAGCGCGTCCATGAGTCGGCCCGCCACCTCCGGCGAGTCCGGCGTCATCGTCGCCAGCTCTTCCACCGAATGCGCCCGGCGCACCGCTTCTCCCAGGAGCGCACCGGCATCACCCGCCTCGTGCGCCAGCCGGTACTCCAGGAAGCCTTGCGAGCGGCGGCCCAGGGCCAGCAACGCGCGCCCAGCGACTCGATGGGACACGGCATCCCGAGGGGCCAGGTACAGCGCGCGATTGACGAAGGCCAGCGTGTCCCCCGCGCCTTCACCTCCGCGCGAGGCATGGGCCGAAGCCACCAGCCGATACAGCAGATAGTCCGAGGGGTGCCGGGCGATGAGCTCCAGGCCCTTGGCGTGCACCACGTCCACGGGCGCTCGGGCACTGACGAGCGCCGCCAGCTCCGCCTCCGCGTCCGCCAGACGGTGCGCCCCCGGCACGAGCGCCAGCAACCCCAAAACCGTCAGCGCGACGCTTGCGCCCAGCAACACCGGCGATGGCGTCAGTCCCTGCCGCGCTCCCTCCGTTGCCCTGCCGCGCTCCCGAGGCCGGGCCACCGCGCCCAGCACGAGCAGCGTGGCCACCGCGCAGGCCGGCAGCTCCCAACTGAAGTCGAAGAGGTTATGCAGCCCCAGCGCCGCCACGCCCGAAAGCACCGCCAGCTCCAGCGCATCCAGGTCCTCGCGGCGCACCAGCCGCACGAAGCCCCAGAGCGCCACGGCCAGCAGCAACAGCCCTGGGAGGCCCAGCTCCGTCGCAGCCTGGAGCACCGCGTTCTCCGGATGCGTGAGCGTGTTCGGGTTGGGCTCGGACTGGTAGCGAGGGAAGACCGCCTCGAACGCGCCGCGCCCCATGCCCAGCACGGGGAAGGCTCGCGCGGCTTGCGCCATCATCGGCCACAGCGCCACCTTGGACTGACTCAGCTTCTCGATGCTGTTCGCGGAGCGTGCCTCGGCCCACAGCGAGTCCGCCGCGACGTAGGCGCCCACCGCCAGCACCGCCAGCAGACCCAGCAGGGCGGCGGTGCTCCGGGCCCACCGGGGCGCGCCGCCCTCGCGGCGCTGACGCACCAGCCACAGCATCAACAGCGCCTGTCCGAAGAGGAAGAAGGCGATGCCCCCGCGCGAGAGCGACAGCAGCACCCCCAGGCCACTGGCGCCCGCCGCCAGCGCGAAGGGCAGCGCTTTCGAGCGAGGCCGCGTGGTGAGGGCCAGCCCCACGCCCACCGAGGCCGCGAGCCCGAGGAAGCCCGCGAGGTGGTTGGGGTTGGCGAAGAACGTCACCAGCGGGGGCCGCGCATGCACCCAGGGCATCATCCCGAAGAGGGAGTGCATGCCGAGCAGCGCATGTCCCAGGCCGACGACAACCACCGCCGCGCCACTGAAGGCCACCACCGCGAGCAGGCGCCGACGGCTGTCCCGGGCCCGACACACCTGGACCGCGGCGAGGAAGGTCATGAGATATGCGAGGTGCTTGGACAGCTCGCGCCACGTGGCCGAGGAGTCCAACGACACTGGCCGCGCGCCCGTGAGGCCCAGCGGCTCCAGCGCGAACTCGCGCAGCGCGGCGGCCTCCGGACTCAGCACGCGCAGCACCCCCTCCGGCAGGGGGACGAGTTGCACCGCGCACAGCACCACGCTCGCCGCCAGGGGCACGGCCAGTAGGGGAACACGCAGCGACTGGCCCTGGCGCCGGGCCCCGATTCCCGCGAGCAGCGCCGCCGCGCCCGCGAGCCCCATCAGCGGCCAGGCCACCCACCGCGCCGCGCCGCCGAGCGCCAGCGGACACACCACGACAAGAGTGGCCAGGGCCACTTCGGCGAGCCGGGTGTACCGGGAGCAGCTGCGATGCGAGGGGGCCATTCGGAGCGGGGCGGAGAGTATGACACGAGCCTCGGAGGCCTCTTCTTTCCGTCCCGGGTTCCCGCTCGGCGGCTGACAGAGCCGGCAAGCTCGAAGCCCGTGGGCCCCCGGCCACATTCCTCACAGGGCTCGCGGGTCCACCGGTCGAGGCCCGCATCTCGGGCGCTGTCGAGGACCGGCGCGGGCGTCAGGTGGCACCAGGGGGAGAACCAGCCCCCTCTGTCAGGCGTTGAAATCCGCGCTGCCCTCGGGACGCAGGGGCCCCTCGGCTCGCCGGCCCTCCCAGGCCCGGGAGTCAGGACGAGCGAGCGGGCCTGTCCGGCATCCGTTCATGCACGCCCGGGCCCGGAGTTGGCTTGCATCCGGAAGACCTTCTGGCATGTTCGCCGCACCCATGCGCCGCTTCCTCCTCACCGCCGCCCTCCTCTGCTCCACCCTGTCCGGTCTCACCGGCTGCAAGGGGGCCTGCCGCGAGCTGTCCGAGAAGCTGTGCGACTGCTCCATCAACTCCGTGGAGAAGGAGCTGTGCCTCCAGAACGCCTCGCTCGACGAGAGCCGCGTGGAGCCCACGCCCGAGGACGAGGTCGTCTGCGAGGCGAAGCTCGAGGGCTGCGACTGCAAGAAGATTGAAACCCCCGAAGGCAAGCGCGAGTGCGGCATCGCCCGTCCGGGCGGCGTCGACTGACGTGGCTGGCTCAGGCCCCCGACACCCCAGTCCGGGCCGCGCCAGCAGCACCCTCCGCGTCCACCCAGGGCTGAAGCGCCTTGCGCACCCGGGAGCGAAGCGGCGTCTCGACGTACCGGTGCACCAGCACGGACGTCGGGACCGCCAAGAGCAGCACCGAGCCCAACCACCCCAGCGGCGTGTTGAGGTCCACCCAGGGCGACAGCACGCGCTCCAGCTTCATGGCCGCCTCGCCCGCGGGGTACTGCAGCAGGTACAGCGCGTAGCTCGCCGCCCCCAGGTGCACCACCAGCGGGCGCGACAGCCCCCAGCCGAGCCACCCTCCCCCGCGCGCCAGCCCGTACACCAGCAGCCCCGACGCGGGCGCCAGCAGCGCGTTGTGCATCAGCGGATAGGGAATCCACTCCCCCGCCGCGCCGGCCGCCACCAGCAGCGCCGCGCCGATTGAAGCCAGCACCGCGCCCGAGCCCTTCGTCCCACCCGCCGCGCGCTCGCGCACGAAGCACCAGCCCAGCAGCACCCCGAAGAGGAACTCCGGCAGCCGCGCCAGCGGGGTGAACTTCACCACCGACAGCCACACGCCTCCCGAGTGCGCGTCCAGCGCCCCCGGCCCGTCCGGCCGCAGCGCGAGGTAGAGCACCGGCGGCGTCAGCCCCAGCACCCAGACCGCGCCCATCAACATGGGCAGCCGCGAGGGACGCAGCGTGGGCAGCCACCGCGCGAGCCGGGGGAAGAGGGCATAGAAGAACCCCTCCACCGCCACGGACCAGCCCGGGGGATTCCAGTACAGCGTCAGCCGGGGCACCCAGGCCTGCACCAGCGCCAGCGTCGCCACCGCGCCCACCGCGAGCTTCACGCAGGCGAGCTTCCAGCCGTTGTCCGCCACCGACGCGAGGACGGTGGGCGGCGCGGACAGCAGGAAGGTCAGCAGATAGACGGGATAGACGCGGGCGGCACGGGCGACGAGGAAGGCGCGCGTCCCGGTCTCCATCCGCCCGTCGACGTCCAGGTAGTTCCAGGCGAGGACGAAGCCGGACAGGACGAAGAAGACGCCCACGGCGGAGTAGCCCGCGCCCACGAAGTTCCGCAGCCACTCCGGCGCCGGCTCCAGGGCCGGGCGCGCGAAGTGGAACAACACGACATGCAGGGCCGCGAAGAAACGCAGCCCCGTCAGGGCATCGAGCGAACCGCCTCGGCTCACCGGCGGCCGATGCCGTAGTACGTGAAGCCCAGCTCGCGGATGCGCACCGGGTCGAACACGTTGCGGCCGTCGAAGATGACCGGCGCCTTCATCAGCGACTTCATGCGCTCGAAGTCCGGGTGGCGGAACTCGTTCCACTCCGTGACGACGAAGAGCGCGTCCACGCCCTCCAGCGCCTCGTACGGCACGCTGGCGTAGCGGATGCGGTCACCGAAGACGCGCTTCGCGGTGTGCGTGGACACCGGGTCGTGCGCCACCACCGACGCGCCCTTGCCGATGAGGCCCTCGATGACGTCGATGGACGGCGCCTCGCGCATGTCGTCCGTCTTCGGCTTGAAGGCCAGGCCCCACACGCCGAACTTCTTGCCCTCCAGCGAGCCGCCGAAGTGCTTGGTCGCCTTGTTCACCAGGAGCTTCTTCTGCCGCTCGTTGGTGCGCTCCACGGCGCGCAGCAGGTCCAGCTCCAGGCCGAACTCACGCGCGGTGGCACCCAGCGCCTTCACGTCCTTGGGGAAGCACGAGCCGCCGTAACCCACGCCCGGGAAGAGGAACGGGTAGCCGATGCGCTTGTCGGAGCCCAGGCCCTTGCGCACGAAGTCCACGTCCGCGCCGACCTTCTCGCACAGCGCGGAGATGTCGTTCATGAACGAGATGCGCGTGGCGAGCATCGCGTTGGCGGCGTACTTGGTCAGCTCCGCCGAGCGCGTGTCCATGAACAGCACGGGGTTCTCGGTGCGCACGAAGGGCGCGTACAGCTCGCCCATGACCTTGCGGCCGCGCTCGGAGTCCACGCCGATGACGACGCGGTCCGGCTTGAGGAAGTCGTCCAGCGCGGCGCCTTCCTTGAGGAACTCCGGGTTGGAGACGACGTCGAACTCGACGCTCGTCACCTTGCGGATGGCGTCGCGCACCTTGTCCGCGGTGCCCACCGGCACGGTGCTCTTGTCCACGACGACGGTGTACTGCTTCATCGCCTTGCCAATCTGCTCGGCGGCGGCCAGCACGTACTGGAGGTCGGCGTCGCCGCTCTCACCCTCGGGCGTGCCCACGGCGATGAAGACGACGTGCGCGTTGGAGACCGCCTCCGGCAGGTCGCGCGTGAAGGACAGGCGCTTCTCGCGGACGTTCTTCTTGATGAGCTCCTCGAGGCCGGGCTCGTAGATGGGCACCTCGCCCGCCTGGAGCATCCGGATCTTCCGCTCGTCGATGTCCACGCACGTGACGTCGTTGCCCGAGTCCGCGAAGCAGGTGCCCGCGACCAGGCCGACGTAGCCCGTTCCGATGATGGCGATACGCATTGAAAGAGTCCCAGTGGGGAGGTGTCTTGACCAGAACTCATACGCCGGGACGCGCTCGGAAAGAAAGCCCGTCCCAGGGGCCCGCACAGCGGCCGGGCAGCCTCACTGCCCCGTGAGCAGACGGCGCACTCTTTCCAACCCTCTGAGAGCCGAAGTGCGCCCGGGGGTGCTGACTGGACCCACCACCGTCCGGTCCAGCAGCTCCCGAGTCGCCCGACGCAGCGGCGGCAAGGCGGCGGTGGCCTCCGCGGCGGCCTCCGGGAAGAGCCGGGCGACGATGGACAGCGACGTGTAGAGGGCGCGCTCCAGGCGCCACTCCGCGGCCCGGGCGAGCAGCGCGGGGATGTCGAGCGGCCGGGAGTACACGCCGCCCATCCACTTGGCGCCGGTGACGAGCTCTCGCAGGTCGATGAAGGACAGCCAGGGTACGTCATACCCCTGACGCGCGTGCTCCAGGCACACGAGGAGGACCGAATCCTCCAGGTCGGCCCGGAACATGGACGGGCCGTAGACCTTCATGGGTTTGGCGCGCTCGATGATGCCGGCGGTCTGCTCGCGGCGCTGGGGACCCAGGATGTCGGAGTAGAGGTAGATGGCGGTGCGCCCGTCGGAGACGAGCTTCGTGGCGCCGCTGTGGGAGGTGTCCGTCTCCGGCTTGAACTCGTGGTTGGAGAGGAAGCCCGCGAAGCCGTCCACGTCCATGCGGCGCATGAGGAGCTGGAGGTCCAGCACGGGGCGGAAGCCGATGTGCGGGTAGAGGGCCTCGGCGAAGGCGGCGGAGCCGATGAGCACCAGCTTGCGGCCTTGCAGCTCGTCCACCACCTGCTTGAAGTTGACGAGCTTCATCACGTTGTCGTTGACGGAGCCCTGGTAGATGGCGAGCAGCCTGTCTCGGGCCCACTCGGGCGCGGCGCTGGCGCCCAGGCGGTACTCCAGGTTGTAGGCCGCCAGCGGGGCCAGGCCCTGGGCGATGGCCCAGTCGACGTATTCCTCCCAGGGCGCGCCCTTGAGGGCTCCTCGCGGTGGTTCGAACGAGGCGAGGACGCGGAAGGTGTCGAGCAGGCTGAGCGGCATGGTGGCCCCCTTTAACGGGCCCACCGCATCGCCTGCAATCACTGCCTGAGCCCCACGGGATGACGGCGTGGTGGACACAGGACAAAGGCCCGCCCCTGGGGGCGACGGTTCATCTGTCCGAAGGGGGGCGAATCGCGGTGTCCAGGCGCCGCAGCGCATAGCGGAGCATCGCCCCCGGCTCGGGCGCCAGCAGCAGCTTCGCCGCCATCCAGCGCGGCCGGCTGCGCACCAGCTCCGTTTCCACCAGTCGTTCTTCCGTGAAGAACCTTCGCGCGAGCCGCCGCTGCCACCAGGGAGGCGCCAGGGCTTCCAGCGCGGCCTCCGGCACCGGTGCGCCCAGGAGCCTCCTCGCGACCTCCCAGCCGTGAAACACGAGCTGTGGCAGGCCCGTTCCACGAGCCCCCTCGACGACGCGGTCCCAGTCCAGTCCCCGCGCCGCCAGGAGCTTCAGGTCGAACAGCCACGCCAGGCGCTGCAACAAGTGGTGGCTCGCGTGAAGGGCCAGGTACACCGCCTCGTCCTCGGGACAGAGCCACCGCACCCGCTGGCCCTCCAGTGCGCCCTCCACCGCGCGCGACACCAGCGCATCACCTTCCAGCGTCCGTCCCCAGCCCGCGAGGGCACGGAAGTGCAGCTCCACGAGCCCCGCCTTTCCCTCCAGCTCCAGGTGGTGCGAGTCCATGTCCGCGTGGCGCCCATCGCGCGTCGGACGCGCCGTCAGTCCCAGCCCGGTGAGGATGCGCACGGCGGTCTCGACCTCGCTCCGAGACACCAGCAGGTCCACGTCGCGGGTGGCGCGCTGGAGCGGGTCCGGATACAGCCGCAGCGCCAGTCCGTACCCCTTGAGCGACACGGGGACGATGCCCTCGGAGGCCAGGGCCTCCAGGCTTTTGAGCAGCAGGGCCTTCACCTGGAGCGAGCGGGCCGCGCCCGTCAGGGACTCGCGGCGCAACAGTGCGCCCGAATCGGCGGGCAGCTCCCAACCCACCTGCCCCACCGCGTGAGCCACGAACCCGGCGAGCCCGTGGCGGACGGCCCCGCGCACGAAGGCAGTGGCCTCGTCGCCTTCGGGAGCCCCTCTCGCGGGGGGCAGGGGCCAGGAGCGCAGCAGCGCGACGAGAGCGCTTGAACCCACCGTCGTGGTCATCTTCTCAGGACGACGACGCGCGCGGGGTCGGCATCCGCCACCGCCAGGAGCCTCGCGGCGCGTTCGGCGACGGCGTCCGCCACCAGCTCCAGCGCCAGCTCCTCGTCCCGGTCGATGGCAGTGCGGCCATCGCGCCAGACGAGCAGCAGCGAGCCGAGCACCACTTCTTCGTCCTTCACTTCCAGGCGCAGCTCGAAGGGCATCGACAGGCCCGCGGCACGCTGGGTCTCGAAGACAACGCCGTCCAGGAGTCCGTCGCGCAGGTGCTGGAAGCGCAGCTCCTGCCGCGACACGTCCAGCACCTCCGATAGGAGCCGCACGGCGCCCCAGACCTCTTGAAGGGACCTCGCCTCGCGCACGGCGCCAATGACCTCCTTCACCAGCGAGCGCAGCCGGATGTTTCTCTGGCGGCGCTGCTGCATGTCGCCCGCGCGACCCAGGTCCAGATAGCCCAGCTTGCGCATCATCACCGCGATGACCACGCCCATGCCACACAACAGCAAGGCGCTCTGCGCGCTGTTGGCGAAGTTGAGGCCCAGGGCCGTCAACATGAAGAGGCCGCACAGGCCGTACAGCACCAGCACGGCGGAGCGGTGGCTGAGCACCATGCGGCTCATCACCCGGTGATGGATGTGCTCCTTGTCGGCGCTGAACAGCGGTCGCCCGAGGAGCGAGCGGCGCACCACCGCGAGCAGCGTGTCCATGAGGGGCAGGCCCAGCGCCATCACCGGCACGAGCATGGCCACGGCCGTGCCGCTCTTGGTGCTCGTCTTGATGGCCACCGCCGCCAGCACGAAGCCGAGGAACATGCTGCCGGTGTCCCCCATGAAGATGGAGGCCGGGTTGAAGTTGAAGACGAGGAACCCGAGGATGGCGCCCGCGAGCGCCGCCATCAGCAGGCACAGCAGCACGTCTCCTCGCGACAGCGCGAGGATGAAGTTGGTGCTCACGCCGAAGAACGCCACGCCGCCCGCGAGCCCGTCGAGGCCATCAATCAGGTTGAGCGCGTTGATGACGCCCACCATCCACAGCACGGTGAACGGCAGGCTCAGCGCGCCCAGTGTCAGCTCGGGGCCGAACGGATTGGCGATGACCTCGATGCGAAAGCCCAGGTGGTAGAGCCCGAGCGCCACGATGAGCTGCACGCTGAACTTGAGCCGTGCGCCCGCGCCTCGCAGGTCGTCATACAGCCCGAGCGCGGCGATGGCCGCGCCCCCCATGAACAGGCCCGAAATCAGCTCGGTGTGGAGCCGGAAGTGGTGTCCCACGCCGGAGTCCACCAGGAACAGCGCGCACAGGGGGGCGAAGAACCCCGCCACGATGCCGATTCCACCCAGCCGAGGGATGGGCCGGACGTGGACCTTGCGACTCGAGTTGGCCTGGTCCAGCCAACCCCACGCCAGCGCCTGGTTGCGCACGACATACGTGAGGCCCAGGGCCACCATCAACGAGACAAGGAACGCGACGAAGAAGGTGATCATCGAGAAGGGCCGCTCCCACCATGCTGACGGTGAGCGTCACGGCGCGTCAATGAGCGTTCCTGTCCGACACCCCGATGTCGCCCGAGTCGTCCCCCAGCGAGCGACCATGCGGGCTTTGGCGCGGCCTGGAAGTGTCATGGCTGACCTCAGTGCCACGCCTGCCCTGCGGCCAGGCCCTTCGCGGTCCGTTGTTGACGCCCCGGGGACGGGGGACACAATGCACCCACCACCCGCATGTGCCCCACCAGGTCTTCCCCCTTCCCACGAGCCCGCGAGCGTCAACCGCGCGGAGTCACGCGTTGAGCGCCGACACTGCTTCCGCGCGGCGCATGGATGGGCTGGATGTCCTGAGGGCCTTCGCCATCCTCGGAGTGCTGGTCTTCCACGCGCCCGCGGTCATCCATGACGCCGTGCCGCTCCCGGTGCGCTTCGCCTTCGCGCATGGGTGGATGGGCGTGGACCTCTTCTTCGTCCTCTCGGGATACCTCGTCGGCCGGCAGGTCTTCGCCGAGGATGGCGAACCTCCCCTGGGCTCCCGGCTGCGCACCTTCTGGCTGAAGCGCTGGATGCGCACCCTGCCGCTGTATTTCGTCGTGCTCGCGTTCTACGCGCTCAAGCCCTGGACGGTGGGCACACCCTTCGTGGGCGGAGGCTGGCACTACGCGCTCTTCCTCCAGAACTTCACGATGCCGCGCGACTTCGTGCAGAGCTGGTCGCTGTGCGTGGAGGAGCACTTCTACGTCGTGCTGCCGCTGCTCGCCTTCGCGCTGGGGGGGCGACGCTGGCCCGCCTGGGCGTGGCTGGCACCCATGGTGGTGAGCGTCGTGGCGCGCTGGCTCTTCTCGAGGAACCTGCCGGCGGACCTGCCCGTGACGGGCCTCTCCACGTTCGCGCCCTGGTCCACCGAGCTGCACCTGGACGGGCTCGGCATCGGGGTGTTCCTGGCCCGGACCGCGCCCACGTGGAGGAGTTGGTCTCGGCACCGGCGAACAGCGTGTGCCCTCGCGGGAGTGGGGGTGCTGGCGCTGACGGTGGGGCGTTACGGCGCCATCGTGACGACGTCGAGCCATGTCTGGATCTTCGCCGGGCTGGCGGTGGGTTTCGGCGCGGTGCTCGTGGGCATCGAGTCGCTCCAGCTCCCACGCGGCCTGCGCTGGGGCGTCTATCAGACCGCGCTGCTCTCCTACGGCGCCTACCTCTGGCATGGGCTCCTGGTCCGAGTGGTGGAGCGGCTGGGCACCAGCCTGGGCGCCTGGGGGCTGGACCTTTTCGCGTACCTCGCCTTGACGTTGGGCGTGGCCTGGGTGACCTATGTCACGGTGGAGAAACCCTGCCTCAAGCTGCGAGACTGGCTGTTGACGCGTGGGGCGCTCCCGCCGGGCGTCTTGTCCCCGTAGGAACACCATGGCACGACTGAGGGACCGACTGACGTCGCTGAGCCAGCCGCGGTACCTCGCCTGGAGGGCGCTGCCGCTGGGTCGCCGCGACCTACGTTTCGCGCGCCTGCGGATTCGCACGCTCGTCATGGAGTGGCATCGAACCCGGGAGAGGCCGGACGGCAAGGCCTGGTGCGAGCAGACCCTCGAAGCGCTGGGCCATGAAGTCACTCCTGGCCTCTGGAGTGGCGAGGTGAACGGGCTGCTCTGGGCGCGTCCTCGTGAGTCCGAGGCACGTCGATGAGTTCAGCGGGCGTCACAGTGGTCATCCCCACCTACAACGGAGCAAGGCGCGTGGAAGCGCCGCTTCAAGCCCTGCTCGCGCAGCAGGCGCCGAGCGCGTGCTTCGAGGTGGTGGTGGTGGACAACAACTCGGCGGACGGGACGGCGCGCGTGGTGGAAGACAGCCCGGCCGTCGCGGGACTGCGTCGCCGAGGCGTGGACGTGCGCGTGGTCCATGAAGCCCGCCAGGGGCTGCTCTTCGCGCGCCTGTGCGGAATCCACAGCGCGCGGCGCGAGGTCATCTGCTTCCTGGACGACGACAACATCCCCGAGCCGAACTTCCTCGCCGACGGGCTGGCGCACTTCGAGGACGCGGCAGTCGGCGTGGTGGTCTCCCGGATCTATCCCCAGTACGAGACGCCGCCTCCGCCCAGCATCTCCCGGCGCGAGCATCTTCTCGCCATCAATCACCGGATGGGGGATGACCTCGTCGACTTCGGGGCGGGAGCCACGCTCGCACCCACGATTGGAGCCGGGCTGTGGCTGCGGCGCGCGGCCGTCCTGGAGGCCGTGCCGTGGCGAACGCCGGAGCAGCTCATGCCGGATCGGCTCGGCAACCAACTCCTGAGTGGAGGAGACATCGAGCTGGGCTTCCTGCTCGGCAAGGCAGGCCATCGTCGGCTCTACGCTCCCGCGCTGAAGGTGTGGCACGTCATTCCGCGCTCGCGCTTCGAGACGCGCTATTTCTTCCGACTCATCGTGGGCGTGGTGCGCAGCGAGCAGACCCTCCAGGCGCGTTATCTGGGACGGCGCTCCGGAGGCATGGCGCGTTGGAAGGCGTTTGCGCGGCTGCTCGGTGCCGGGCTCGCCAGTCCCGTGCTCGCGTTCCGGGGAGACTCCGTGCGAGAGATTCTGTTCGTGCTGGCGAGTCGCTGGGCGCAGGTGCAGGGGCCGTATCCCCAACTCCACGAGACGCGTTGAGCAGCCCTCCCCCATGGCGCCCCGGCCACGTCCCACGTTGAGTGAGTGTCTCGAAGGCCGGGGAAACAACCTGGACTTCCTGCGCTTCGCCGCGGCCACGGGCGTCATCCTCAGCCACTCCTTTCCGCTGGGCGAGGGCCCTCAGGGGAGCCCCGAGCCGCTGACCGTCTTCACCCACGGCCAGGTCTCGCTCGGGTTGGTTTGCGTGGCGGTGTTCCTGGTCATCAGTGGGGTCCTCATCACCCGAAGCTGGGAGCGGACGCGCGACGTCCGAAGCTTCGTCCTGGCGCGCACGCTGCGAATCTTCCCGGGGCTGGCGGTGTCGCTCCTGCTGACGACGCTCGTGCTCGGCGCCGCGTTCACCACCTACCCGCTGGGTGAGTACTTCACGGCGCCCGACACGTACCGCTTCCTGCTGCGCAACTTCACCCTCATCAATCCGCAGTGGAACCTGCCCGGGGTGTTCGAAGGGAACGTGTATCCCAGCGCCGTCAATGGCTCGCTGTGGACGCTGAAGTACGAAGTCGGCTTCTACCTGCTCGTGCTGGGATTGGGAGTCACGGGACTGCTGCGCAAGGAACTGGCGCTGGCCGGGTGGTGTGTCACGGCGGTGCTGTCCTTCCTGCACATCGGACGCCTGGGTTTCTGGCCGGTCCTCGGGCTCTACTTCGGAGGGGGCCTGGTGCTCTATCTCTGGAGAGAGCGCGTGAGGATGAGTCCATGGCTCGCGGTGGCCTGTGTCCTGGTGCTCACCGCCACGTCGATGGCGGGCAAGGGCCTCCCTGTCGCCATCGGCTCCTGTGGCGCGTACCTCGTGCTGTACCTCGCGTTCCTCCCGAGCAGGCTCGCGCACTTCGGACGCCACGGGGACTTCTCGTATGGCCTCTACATCTACGCCTTTCCCGTGCAGCAAACCGTCACGGCCATGCTGGGAGGCCCCATGCCGTGGTGGTGGAACGCGGCGTTGTCCCTCCCTGTCACGCTCCTGCTTGCGATGATGTCCTGGAGATACATCGAGCAGCCAGCCATCGCGCTCGGCAAACAACAAACACGACCATCACAGCCCTTGAACTCCAAAGCCTCGACTCCTGGCCGGACGTGGTACGGGCAGTAGCATCGAGCGCCTGGCGTTTTTCGCAACTCCAGACTGCACTGCGTGCGATTCAACTCGCAAGCACAGCAGGCAATCGCTATTTCATCGGCGGTTCCGTGAGCAGGGCCGCACCAATGGCTCCCGCCAGCTCTCCCAGCTCCGCCGCCAGCACGGGGGGCTGACGCCCGGGCATGAAGATGTGGGGACGCATGGCCTCATGCAGTCGGTCCGCGTATTCCTCGCCCAGCCTCGTGCCCAGGCCACCTCCCAGGATGACCGCGTCCACGTCCGTCAGATTGATGGCCGAGGCAATCCCCACGCCCATCATCCGCAGCGCCCGCTCAATGAGCTTCGTGGCCAGGGGGTCCTTCTCCTTCAGCGCCTTCTTCCAGATGCTGCTCGTCAGGCGCGTGCGCTGCTTCTTCTTCATCATCTCGAAGAGGACCGTCTTCTTGCCCTCCTCCTCGGCCTTTCGCGCCTCGCGTTCCATCCTCGCGCGCCCCGCATACGCCTCCAGGCACCCGTACCGTCCGCAACCACAGCGAGCCCCACCCTGTTTCACCACCATGTGGCCGACTTCGCCCGCCGCTCCACGGCCTCGCCAGGGCACCCCGTTCAACACAAGCCCCCCGCCCACGCCCGTGCCCCACCACACCCCCAGCACCGATCGATAGGGCCTCCCAGCCCCCAGGCGATACTCCGCGACAACCGCAACCTGGACGTCGTTGCCCAACACCACCCGGCCGTGCACCAGATTCGAGAGGTCGCTCGCCATGGGGTAGGGCTCCGTCCATCCACGCCCCACGTTGCTCACCCGGGCCAGCGTCCCCGCCCTCGCATCCACCGCGCCGGGCGCCCCCACTCCCACACCCTCGAGGCGCCGAGAGGACAACCCCGCCGTCACCGCCGCTTCCTCCAGCGTCCCATACATCTCCCGCACCACCTCCTCCGGCTTGCCTTGCACCGGCGTCGGATGGCGCGCATGGCCTATCGGCTTGCCTGTCTCATCGATGATGACCGCCTCGATTTTGGTTCCGCCCAGGTCGATGCCACCCCAAGCCTTCGCCGTGCCAGGGGTCGGCCCTCCGCGAGCCTTCCCCGTTCCCACCGACCGAACCTCATCCATGTCGTGCCTCCGGCAACCACGCGCATGCGCACGTCCCATGGAAGATGCGCAGTCTCGGCTCGACCTCCGCGACCCGCTCGCCTGACAGGTCGTTGGCGCAGCGGTAGGTCAGGGCGAGCGTGCGACCGTGCGGCGACACGGAAGTCGCTCGGGAGGGCGGGCCCGCGCGGCCTCGATCAACGCCCCCTGAGGCGCCGGAACACCTGTGTCACCGCCACCTTCGGAAGGAAGCCCAGCAGGTACCGCCAGCGCGGCACCTCCAGGTGGAACGGCAGGCCGCGCAGATACAAGTCAACGGCGAGGTCCATCCGCCTGTGCTCGACGAGCACGTGCGAGACGTGCCGCGTGGCATAGAGCAACATCTCCAGTCGCTCGCGCCTCCGCTCGCCCCCGCCGGGATAGCGCCCCAGTCGCTCCTGCATCAGCTGATACGCCATGCCTTGGTGGCTCGACTCCAGCATCGTCGACTCGGACCCGTCGTGCCTTCGGTAGCCCACCATGACGGGCGTCCTCACCCAGGCGAAGCCCGGCTCGGTCCCCAACCGGAACAGGAGGTCATAATCCTCCGCGACGATGCGCAGCGGCGTGAAACCCTCCACCCGCCTGAGCGCCTCCGTCCGCACCGCCAGCACACACGCCGTGCGCGGCGTCCGGTCCAGGGCGCTCGCCAGGTAGTCCGTGAACAGCGAGGCCCGCACGGGCTCCCGAGCCACCCGGGCCAGCTCTTCCTCGCCACTGAAAGACACCGACGTGCCCATCACCACCGTCGGCGCACCGTGCTCCTCCAGCACCTGCCGGTACGACGCCAGCGTCCATGGGAACCACAGGTCGTCGCTGTCCAGGAACACCACGTACTCGCCACGGGCCGCCTGGATGCCCAGGTTGCGCGCGGCGCCGGGGCCCGCGTTGGACTGCTGGAGCACCCTTACCTGCTCACCCAGCCGCGCGAGGACCTCCAGCGTGTCGTCCTGGGAGCCGTCGTCCACGACGAGCACCTCGAAGTCCCGCTCCTCCTGCGCGAACACGGAGGCCAGCGTCCGCTCCAGCAGCCGCGCCCGGTTGTAGGTGGGGATGACGACGGAGAAGAAGGGCATGTCAGAGTCGCGTCCGCAGCCCCATCTCGGAGATGCGCAGGAAGGTGGCGAGCTGCCGCCGGTACTCCGGAAGCGCCATGCGTCCGCGCAGCAGCGTCTGCGTCAACACCAGCGAGTTGTACGGAAGCGTCCCCACCAGGATGGCGCGCAGCATCCACTCCCGCAGCCGGCCGTGGTGCTTTCGGAAGTAGGCCACCCGTGTGCGCCACAGCTCGATGCGCACCTTGTCAGGCCCCGTGGCGGAGGGACGGAATGAGCGGCTCGTCAGGTGCGTAATCACCGCCTCCGGACAGAACGCCACCTCCCAGCCCGCCTTCCACGCCCGGACACACCAGTCCGTGTCCTCCGTGTTGCCCAGGGGCGACAGCTCCTCGTCGAGCAACCCCACCTCCGCCAGCGTCTCCTCCCGCACGACGATGCAGGCCCCCAGCACCCAGCTCACCCGGGCATCCTCGTGTCCGTACTGCGCGGGGTCGATGTCCTTGCGCTTCAGGAAGTGCAGCGGGCTCGGAAGGAAGAGCAGGTCGAACAATTGCCCGGACAGCGACATGGGCCGGAAGGTGCAGTTCTGGATGGTGCCATCCGCGTTCAACAGCCGTGCACCCGCCATGCCCACTCGCGGATTTTCATCCATGAAACGGACGAGCGAATCGAACGCATCCTCGTGGACGATGGTGTCGTCATTGAAGATGCAGAAGTGGCGCCCGCGCGCCTGTCGCAACACCTGGTTGTGATTGGCGGAGAAGCCCTTTCGAGCGGAGTTGAAGAGCCAGCGCACCTGGGGGAAGTCGCGCCGCATGGCCTCCACGCCTCGCCCATCCGTGGCGTTGTCCACCACCCACACCTCGAAGGTGCACTCCCGCGTCGTCGCGTACAGCGTCCGCAGACAGTCGTGCAGCAGCTCCGGGTTGCTGTGGTTGACGATGGAGATGACCAGGTCCGGCTTCGTCATCGGATGCCTCACGTCCCTCTCATGACACCGGGCTCACCGGGACAGTCCGAGCGGCCCGCCGCGCCCGGATGAACGCGAGGATGTCCCGCACCTCGCCCAGGAGCGAGAGCGTCCCCGGCAGGCGCTCGCGCACGAGGATGAGCAGCGCGAACACCACCGTCCCCACCGCCCAGCCCGACAAGCCACCGTCTCGAATCCACAGGCGCACCACCAGGAAGGCCGCGGCCACGACCATCCCCACGGTCACCAGCGGCTCCACCACCTGGAGCACCAGCCCGCGCAGCGCCGGGTTGAGCCGCGACACCCGCCACGCCGTCACCCAGACCTCCCCCAGCGACACCGCCAGCCCGATGGGCCCCACGCTCGCCAGGCCGAAGCGGTGGATGGCCCACGTACCGACACTCCACTTCACCACGCCCACGCCCACGACGACGGCCAGCCGCTCCCAGGGGCGGCCTCCCGCGTTCTGCGCGGTGGCGAGCAGGCCCGTCAACACGATGAGCAGACACTCCAGGCTGAACCACTGCACCAACGGCACCGCGGCGACCCACCGCTGCCCGAAGAACAGCGGCACCAGCACGGGCATCCCGAGCACCGCCACGGGGAGCGTCAGCAACAGCACCACGGCCAGCCGCCGCAGCGAGGTGCGCAGGTACTCCGCGAAGCCCTCCGGGTCATCCTGCATCCGGCAATAGGCCGGGAAGGCCACGCGGTTGAGGACGACACTGAGCATCATCGGAGTGGAGGCCAGCGCCACGGCCCAGTTCACCAGCCCCACGGCATCCTTGCCGAGCACCCTCCCCACCACCAGCGGCACCCAGCCCGCAACCACGGCCGCCACGAGCGGGGGGAGTTGGAAGGCCAGTCCGAAGCCCAGGAGCCGCCGCAGCACGTCCACCCGGAACGTCCCGCGCGGGCGCCACGGCGAAGCCCAGCCGATGCACACCAACCCCACCACGCCGCGAACCAGGGACCCTAGCGCCAGCGCCCACGCCCCCAGGCCCGCCGCCGCCAGGGCCAACGTACTGGCCACCTGGGCGATGTTCTCCGCCAGCTCCGCCCGCGCGATGGCCGGAAAGGCCAGCCGCCGCTCCAGCGCCATCAGCGGAATCACGCGCAGCGAGGACAAGAACAGCCCCAGGGCCATGACCCACACCATGGGCACCGCCCCTTCGCCCAGGGCATAGCCCTCCGCGAGCTGGGGGGCCAACGCGCAGACGACGGCGACGATGACGGCGGTGAGCGCCTGGTGGCACCAGAAGATGGTGAAGGTCTCATCCCGCGTGGGCTCATGGGGCTGACGCACCAGCGCCGCGCTCAACCCCAGGTCCCCCAGGAACACCCCCAGGGAGGCCGCATAGGCGACGATGCCAAACAGACCGTAGTCAGCGGGGAACAGCAGCCGGGAGAGCACCAGGGCGCTCACCACTCGCAAGCCTTGCGAGGCCACGGTCCGCGCTATCAGCACGACCATGCCCTTCAGGGCACGGGCCTTGACGTCGCCAGTGTCCACGTCGGGTGCGGCGGTCGCGGTCATCGCAAGGGGGACAGCCCGCTCCCGGGCAGCAAAGACGAGGGCCGCCCCAGGTGGACGGCGCCCACTCGATGCTACCGGGGCCGTCCCACCCTCACAAGCAATGCGAGGGCGTCGGGACAGTGGGTCAGCGGCTTGACTGCTTGGGTGCCCGACGCGTGGTTGCCACCCAGGAAGCCCCGGGGCTACGGTCCGCCGGGCATGTCACCGAGCCACTCCCTCTTCCAGTTCCTCAAGCGCGAGGTGCTCGTCAGCGAGCACGAGGTCTTCCACCGTACGCTGCGGGACACGCTGGTGGGCTCGTGCGACAGCGTGCTCGATATCGGCTGCGGCTCGGGCTCACCCCTGAAGAAAATCTCGCACCTGTTCTCGCGCACCGTGGGCGTGGATGGCTACCCGGCGAGCATCGAGCGCAGTCGCGCCGCGGACATCCATCAGGAGTACCACTGCATGGACCTGCTCGAGGTCGGCAAGCACTTCGCGCCCAAGAGCTTCGACGCGGTCATCGCGCTGGACGTCATCGAGCACTTCGAGAAGCCCGAGGGATATCGACTGCTGGAGATGATGGAGTCACTCGCGCGCAAGCGCGTCGTCATCTTCACGCCCAACGGGTTTCTTCCCCAGGATGAATGGGACAACAACGTCCATCAGGTCCACCGCTCGGGCTGGGAGGTCTATGACTTCGAGCTGCGGGGTTATCGCGTCACCGGCATGAGCGGCTGGAAGCCGCTGCGAGGTGACTTCGCGCTGCCCCGCCTCCGCCCCGCACGACTGGGCAGCCGGCTGTCCATCCTCACCGAGCCCTTCGCCACGCGCTTTCCCCAACACGCCTTCCAACTCCTCGCCGTCCGCGACCTGGAAGCCTCCTGAGCCGTGACCTCCTCCTCCGGCGAACCACGGGACGGTGACAGGCCCGTCTCGTGGCACCTGCTCACCGGGGAGTATCCACCGCAGCCTGGCGGCGTCAGTGACTACACCCGGCTGGTGGCTCAGGCGCTCGTCCACGCAGGGCAGCAGGTGCATGTCTGGGCACCGGGAGAGTCAGGCGCACGCGAGGAGCTCGGCGTCACGGTGCACCGCGTTCCCGGACTCTTCACGCCGATGGGGCTGCGCCACCTGACGCGCGAGCTGAATCACTGTCCCACGCCCAGGCGGCTGCTGCTCCAGTACGTCCCGCACGCCCTGGGCATGAAAGCGATGAACGTTCCGTTCTGCGCCTGGTTCGCCGCGCGTCGCCAGGACGAGCGCTGGGTCTTCTTCCACGAAATCGTCTACCCGTGGAAGCCAACGTCTCCGCTGCGCCATCAAGTGCTCGCGGGAGTCACACGGGTGATGGCAGGGATGGTGGGCGGCGCGGCGGAGCGACTCTTCGTGTCCATCCCGTCATGGGCGGAGCACCTGCCCGCGAGAGTCCGACATCGCGCGGAATGGCGCCCCATTCCCAGCACGCTTCCAACAGAAGTTCCGGAACAGACGCGTGAAGCAGTACGGCTGTCACTGGGGACGGGGCCCTGGCTGGGCCACTTCGGCACGTACGACCCCGCCATCAGCGAGCTCCTGTCGACGGTCCTCGTCCCACTGCTGCGCGCGGACGAACACCGCAAGGGCCTGCTGCTGGGACGGGGCAGCCGACGCTTCGTCCAGGAACTGGGCCTGCGACATCCAGAGCTCGCCCCACGAATCACCTCGCGGGATGACCTGGCGCCCGCCGAACTGTCGGCACACCTGTCGGCCGTGGACCTGTTGATACAGCCCTATCTGGATGGCGTGAGCACGCGCCGGACGACCTCCATGGCCGGGCTGGCACTGGGATGTCCCCTGGTGACCCAGACCGGGCATCTCACGGAACCCTTCTGGCGCGAGTCGCGGGCCGTCGCCCTCGCGGAGGACACCACTGCCGGGGCGCTGCTCGAGTGCGCCGAATACTTCCTGGCCCACGCGGAGGAACGCGCCGCAATGGGTGCGCGCGCGGCCCGGCTGTATCGAGAGCGATTCACCCTGGAACGCACGGTGGAAGCACTCCTGCACCCGCCAGGGAGCACTCGGTGACGTCCTCGACGCCCCTCCGACTCGCGGTGTTGATGGACCCTCTCGAAGAGGGCTGGCCCAGCATGGACCTCGTGGGCGAGGCACTCGTCGATGGACTGGAGGCCTTCCCTGGCGAAGTCTCCGCCCAAGGCCTGCGGCCACCCCTGCCGGCCGTGGCCCGTCGGCTGCCACGCCTGGGCTCGCGGCGCGCGGCGTTCAACGTCGACCGCATCCTCACCCGCTTCGGCCTCTACCCGGCGCGTGCGCTGCTCGCGCGCTCCCGGTTCGACGCCTTCCACATCGTCGACCACAGCTACGCGCAGCTCGTCCACGCGCTCCCGGCCTCGCGCACCGGCGTCTTCTGTTACGACCTCGATGCGTTCCGCTCCGTCGTGGAACCTCACCGCGAAGCCCGGCCCGCGTGGTTCCGACTCATGGCCAGGACCCAGCTTCGAGGGCTCGAGCGCGCCGCCATCGTCTTCCACAACACCCAGACAATCCGGGACGAGTTGCTCACGCATGGCGTGGTCGACCCCGCCCGTCTCGTCTGGGCCCCGCTGGGCACCTCTCCCGAGTACCGCGTCGAAGCCGTCCCGGGAGACCAGAGCCAGCAAGTGCTCGCGCCCCTCGAGGGCCGGCCCTACCTCCTGCATGTCGGCAGCGCGATTCCGCGCAAGCGTCTGGACGTGCTCTTCGACGTGTTCGCCGCGCTGCGCGCCCGCCACCCGGACCTGCGCCTCGTCCAGCAGGGGGGCGCGTTGAACTCGGCGCAGCGGGAGCACGTCGCTCGACTTGGCATCGGCGACGCCCTGTTCCAACCCCCCTTTCAGCAGCGGTCCACGCTCGCGGGCCTGTACCGCAACGCGAAGGCCGTGCTCATCACCAGCGAGGCGGAGGGCTTCGGGCTCCCGCTCATCGAAGCCCTGGCCTGCGGCGTCCCCGTGGTGGCCAGCGACCTGCCCGTGCTGCGTGAAGTGGGCGAATCCACCTGTCTCTACTGCCCCGTCGGAGACCTCTCCGCGTGGACGGAGACCGTCGACGCCCTCCTCACCGGACGCGTGTCACCGCCGCCGCTCACCCGTCGCCTCGCCCGCGCGGCGTGTTTCACCTGGACCGCGCACACGCGCGCCATCCTGGATGCGTATCAGCGACTCGCGCGCTGAATCACAAGAGGGAGGGCAACGTCACGTGGTGCTCGATGAACGCACCCGCCCGGATGTCGACAGAGCTGCTGTGCGGCCTTCCCAGGTCGCGGCCCCGCACCTCCAGTTGGTGAATGCCCTCGGGCAGCTCCAGCACGTACTTCTCGCCGTGGCTCTTCCCATCCACGAGCACGTCCTGGAGCGGAGGCCCGTTCACCTTGAGCACCACCGTGCCCATTCCTCGAGGCGCGGTCTTCTGGACTCGCGCACGCGTCGTGTCGCGACGGGGTGAGCGCGTCCGGGCTTGCGCCAGGAACGCCCAGCCGCCCACCACGACCACCAGGGCCAGCGCGCCGCCCACCAGCAGCTTGCGCGAACGCAGCGGGCGCAGCGGCTTGTGGTCCAGCGACGTCGCCTCCAGCAGCATGGTGGGCGTCACCATGATGCTCGTCGGACGCTCGGAGTCGGAGATGGGCCCCCGGCGGCGAGGCTCTCGCCGTCCACCCTTCTTCCCCTTCACCTGGGGAATCGCCTGGAGCAACTCCGTCGCGCGCGTCTCCGGGGGCGGTGCGGAGAGCCGGGTGGCGCCCTCGGAGAACCCCGCGAGGACGTGCTTCAGCTCGCGACGCACGGACTCCGCGGAGGCGGGGCGCTCGGTGGGTTCCTTCGCCAGCAGCCGCATCACCAGCGCCTCCAGCGCGGAGTTCACCTCCCGGTACTTGGAGAGCGGCGGAGGTGGCGTGCGGACGTGGTGGACGATGATGGCCATGGCCGACTCACCCTCGAAGGGCAGTCGCCGCGTCAGGAGTTCGTAGGCGATGACCCCCACGGCATACAGGTCCGTCTGCGGGCTGACTTGATGACCACACGCCTGCTCCGGAGCGATGTATTCGGGAGTGCCCACCAGGGCGTTGGCGTGTGTCTGGGGCGTGCTGCCGTAAGGCGCCTCGCTGCGCTTGGCGATGCCGAAGTCGAGCACCTTGACGGACTCGCTGCCATCACCCTCGCGCACCATGAAGACGTTGCCCGGCTTGAGGTCGCGGTGGATGACGCCCACCCCATGCGCCGCGGCCAGCGCGCTCAAGAGCGCATCGAGGATTCTGATGACCTCCACTTCCAACATGGGGGCGCGCTGGTGGATGACCTCGTCCAGCGGTGCGCCCTCCAGGTACTCCATCACCAGGTACTGCCCCACGTCGGGGATGGTTCCGAAGCCGAAGATGTCGATGATGCCGCGATGACGGATGGCCGCCGCCGAACGCGCCTCCGTGGCCAGGTCTCTCGCGCGGCCACCTTCGACGAAGTCCGGGCGGATGACCTTCACGGCCACCCTGCGCCCGATGACCGAGTGCTCTCCCTCGTAGACGATGCCCATGCCACCGCGGCCGATGCGGCGCTTGATGAGGTAGTCGCCCACCTTCGTGCCCACCAGCGCGTCGCGGGTGACGGACTCCTCCCACTTCATCGCCCGCGCCGAGTACGCCGGGGGAACCCCCGACACCAGGGGACGCACGGGCTCCGGCAACATGTTCCGCTCGCGCTTGAACGTGGCCTCGTCCGTGTCCTCTTCCGCGTCCGGGCGATACGCACCGGCCGGCGCCACGACTCCGACGCGAAACACCTCCTGCGGGCACACCGTGACACCCGGTCGATGGTCCGCTCCGCAGCGCGGGCATTTTCGAGAGGGGCTCATCGTCTCTCGGACTATCGCTCGGCCCACTGGGTGGAATCCATCTCACCGAGGGCAATCGCAACGCCGTAACACGCGGCTTTCCTGGATTCACTTGCCTGGCTTGACTTCATCCAAACCCATCTCAGCCCCCCCGCGCCCAAGCAGAACGCGGTCGGAAACGACGCACGGGCGCGATTGACGGGTTCGGAGGGGTCTGCTTCGGTCCCAGGCGCGTGCGCGTCCTCTTCCTCAATCCCGTGGGCATCCTGGGTGGCGCCGAGCGCGCGCTGCTGGACCTGATGGCCTGCCTGCGCCAGTTGGACGCGGGGCTGTCCCTGCACCTGCTCGCGGGCTCCGAGGGCCCGTTGCTGGACGCGGCCAGGGCCGTGGGCGTCGACACCCGCCTCCTTCCGCTTCCAGCGGGGCTGTCCGGCCTGGGCGACAGCGCACTGCGTGGGCAGGGGCCTGGGGAGGCGTGGCGCTTCGCGCGAAGCCTGCTGCCCGCGCCCGCGCTCCTCGCCGGTTACGGCCGTGCGCTGCGTCACGAAGTCGCGAGGCTGCGGCCGGACCTGCTGCACTCCAATGGAATCAAGACCCACCTGCTGAGCCCCGTCACGGCGGGCCTGCCGCTCAAGCGCGTCTGGCACATCCACGACTTCTTGAGCGAGCGCCCCCTGGTGCGACGCGCGCTGGGCACGCTGGCGCCGCTGGCCTCGGCGGCCATCGCCAACTCCCGCGCAGTGGGCGAGGACACGCGCTCGGTGCTTGGCCGAGTCCCCGTCCACGTCGTCTACAACGGCGTGGACACGGAGCGCTTCGCACCGGGCGCCCCGGCGGACCTGGACGCGCTCGCGGGATTGCCCCCTGCTCCGGAGGGCACGCTGCGCGTGGGGCTGGTGGCCACCTACGCGCGCTGGAAGGGTCATGACGTCTTCCTGGAAGCCGCCGCGTTGCTGTCGCGTCAGGCGCCGACGCTCGCGGTGCGCTTCTACCTGGTGGGCGCGCCGCTGTACCGGACCCCGGGCTCCCAGTTCACCGAGGATGAGCTGCGGCGGTACATCGACCACCACCAGCTCACCGGCCGGGTCGGGCTGGTGCCCTTCCAGGCCAACCCGGCCGCCGTCTACCGCGCCCTGGATGTCTTCGTGCACGCCAGCATACGCCGCGAGCCCTTTGGTCTCACCATCGCGGAGGCCCTGGCCTGCGGGACGCCCGCCGTCGTCTCGCGCGCGAGCGGCGCGGCGGAGGCGCTCACGGACGGAGTGGATGCCCGGCTCATCGAGCCGGGTGATGCCCGCCTCCTCGCCACGGCACTTCGCCCCCTGCTGTCGGAGGCGAGAGAGCGCGCGCGACTGGGCGAGGCGGGCCGGAAGAGCGCGGTGGCGTGCTTCTCTCGCGAGCGTTACGCGCGTGAGGTGCTCGCCGTGTACCAGGCGCTGCTGTCCACCTGACGGGCCGCCGTCCATTCTGGTGCCTTGACCCGGTGGAGCGGGTCTGGTTCGGTCCTCGGTGGACCGGGAGCCTCCGTGAAGCGGCCTCGCAGACTCGTCACCGTCTCGCACTCCTATGTCGTCTCCCTGAACCGGCGCCTCGCCAACGAGCTGGCGCGCGTGGGAGCGGGGACGTGGGAGGTGAAGGCCGTGGCGCCCCGCTCCTTCCAGGGAGACCTGAGCCCTCTCCTCTTGAAGCGCGACGACGGTGAGGCCGCGACGCTGGAAGCCGTGCGGGCCTTCTTCAGTCGCTCCCTGCATGCCTTCGTGTACGGGCCGGAGCTGCGCGGCTGTCTCGCGGGCGACGTGGACCTCGTCCATTCCTGGGAGGAGCCCTACGTGCTCGCCGGATTGGAGGTGGCCCTGCTCACTCCTCGCCGCACGCCCCTCGTCTTCTGCTCGGCGCAGAACCTCTTCAAGCGCTACCCGCCGCCCTTCGCGCAGGCCGAGCGTTTCGTCATCCAGCGCGCCTCGGGCTGGGTGGCCTGGGGCGAGACGGTGAAGGAGCTCCTCACCACCCGTCCCGGCTATGCCGCGAGGCCCGCGCGCGCCATCCCCATGGGCGTGGACGTGGAGCTGTTCCGTCCACACCGCGCCGCGGGCGAGGCCTTCCTGCGCGAGCAAGGCTGGGATGCGCCGGGCCCTCCCGTGGTCGGCTACCTGGGACGCTTCGTTCAAGAGAAGGGGGTCCCCCTGCTGATGGCGGCCCTGGACCGACTCCAGACGCCGTGGCGCGCCCTGTTCGTGGGAGGAGGCCCCCTGGACGGCGCCCTGCGAGCATGGGCCTCACACCATGAGGGCCGCGTGCGCATCGTCACCGGCGTTCCCCACGGCGACGTGCCACGCGCGCTCAACGCCATGGACCTGCTGTGCGCGCCCAGCCAGACGACGCCTCGGTGGAAGGAGCAGTTCGGGCGCATGCTCGCGGAGGGCTTCGCCTGCGGGGTGCCCGTGCTGGGCAGTGACTCGGGCGAGGTACCTCGCACCGTGGGCGACGCCGGCCTCGTGCTCCCCGAAGCGGATGTCCCAGCGTGGACCGCCGCGCTGGCCCGACTCCTGGAGAGCCCCGAGCAACGCCGGGAGCTCGCCGCGCGCGGACGGGAGCGCGCCGTCACTCGCTTCGCATGGCCTGTCGTGGCACGGGCCCACCTGGACTTCTTTGAAGAAGTCCTGGCGAGCCGCTGACCGCGTTCAGCCCTCGCGCTCCATCACCTCGACGAGCGTGGACGCCATGTCGTCCCACGTCCTGGAGCGCAGCGACTCCGACAGCGAGGCCAGCGGCGCGGCCCAGGCGCTCGCATTCATCCGCCAGGACTCCAGCGCGCCCACGAGCCCCGCCACGTCGTCCGGGTCGTCCAGCAACAAGTCCCGCAGCGCGGCGGGATAGCGCTCCGCTACGCCCGCGGCGCGACTCACCAGCGCGGGCAGCCCCGCGCACAGGGCCTCCTGAACCCCCAGCCCATAGGCCTCGTAGCGCGTCGGCGCCACGAGCAGGTCCGCGGCGGACAGCAGCACCGGCACATCACTTCGGAACCCGAGGAACTGGATGCGCTCCGACAGGCCACGCACCCGCGCTTCATGCTCCCAGGCCTCGCGCTGCGCGCCCGCGCCCACCACCTTGAGGTCCGTGTCCCAATCGCCTCGGGCATGAAGTCGGGACCACGCCTCGAAGAGCGTGTCGAAGCCCTTGCGCCTGTCGCCCAGCGCTCCGATGAAGAGCGCCACCCGCCGGTCCGTCGGCCAGCCCAGCGCCGCGCGCGTCGCACTCCTCGTCTCCAGCGAGACAGGGTGGAAGCGCTCCGGCTCGCTGCCGTAGTAGACGACGTGCACCCGCGCCTCGGGGACGCCCGTCGCCGCCACCAGGTCGGCTCGAGTCCGCTCGGAGTTGGCGATGATGACGTTCGAGCGCCACAGCGCCTTGCGCTCATCGTTCTTGTAGCGCTGGTGACTCACCCGCCCCTTGAGCCGGCGAAGCGCACCGCCCACCGGCTCCGAGACGTAGGCGCCGTGGACGTAGTGCACCCAGTTGGCGCCCGGGACGACGCAGTTGCCACCATTGGCCAGGACGCGGCCACCCTCGGCGCGCGTGCGCAGGGCCCAGGCGCGTCCCATGGCATCCAGCAACGGCTCGCCCAGCAGATAGGAGTTCGCGGGCTTGGGCACGTGCACGAAGCGCACGTTGGGGAAGCCGAGCAGTTCGTCCGCCACGCGGTGCGCCACCAGCCGCACGGGGCCGCCTTGCTTCGCCAGCCAGAGCGCCAGCGCGAGGTTCGCCCGGTCCATCCCACCGGTGGCCACGAAGTCACCGGCGATGAGCGTGTAGGGTCTTCGCATGAGTCCAGGCGCCCAGGAGCGCCGCGTTGAGCAACCAGAACTCCATGCCCACCTGGCTCATGAAGAACGGATAGCTGAAGGTCAGCGCCAGCGCGCCCAGGTTGTACGCGAAGATGACGCTCCCCCACAGCCAGAACTCCTCACCCAGGTCCTCGCGCCGCCGCGCGATGCGCAGCACCCAGGCCATCGTTGCAAGCAGGCCCAGCGGATAGAGCACCATCACCAGGGCCCCACCGTCGTAGACCCACGCCGTCCACTGGATTTCCGCCCACAGGCCCGGGTAGGCCGGGTCGGAGTTGTCCCCGAAGTACGCGTTGGGCATTCCGTAGCGTCCCAGGCCCGCGCCCAGCGGATACTCCGGCAGCAGGTGCTCGAAGGTCCCCTCCAGGAAGCGCCCCCGGTTGCTGCGGTAGACCTCCTCGGGCTTCGCCTCGAACAAGGAGTCCCAGCGCGACTGCACCGCGTCGCCCCCGACCGCGACGGCCCAGCCGAAGGCGAACACAGCCGCCCCGCCCACCACGGCGAACAGCTTCGCCAGCCGCCCCACCCGGCCCGTGAGCGTGAGCACGAAGGCCATGGCCGCTAGACACACGACGAGCATCAGCGCAATCGCGCGAACCTGGCACAGGTAGAGGCTGAGCAGCCCTATCAGGATGCCACCGCCGCTCAGCCCGCGCGTCAGCCCGCGACGCGACGACAGCAGGAAACCGCTGCCGAGCAACACCGCGTAGAACGCGCCCGTCGCCGCGCCACCCGGCATGTCCGTCAGCCCCATGGGACGGTAGACGCGCTCGCCGCTCGCCGTCTCGAACTCCAGGCTGCGCAGGTAGGAGTCACCCTGCGACTGCACGGCGGAGGAGACGGCGGGCTGGAAGCGGCCCGGGAAGTAGACCTGGAGCACACCCACCGCCGCGCTCGCCACGTTGAAGAAGAACAGCAGCGCGAGCGTGAGGCGGAACACCTTCGGGTCGATGGACAGCCGCGTCACCCAGAGCAGCGGAGCGATGATGGAGAGCTGGATGCCGAGCTGCGCCGCCGCGCCCAGTGGACTGACGGTGCCCGGGTTGAAGAAGTTGAGCGCGGTGATGCCCAGTGAGCCCAGCACGAAGGGCAGGGCCGGATGCCTCAGGCCCCGTCCTGGCACGCACACCAGCAACGCCAGGCTCATGCCGAAGGCCAGGATGCGCACCACCAGGCGCAGCGGACCGATGGCGTCCACCAGCAAGGCGAGCTGACAGAAGATGAGCAGGCCGATGAACAGCGGCACCAGCTTGCCCGACGACAGCAGGCCCCTCCTGGGCTCGGCCCTCCGCGTCACCACCTCCAGCGGCACATCCGGAGCGCGGCGCACGAACTTGCGCCCGAGCACGCCCGGCCCCTGCAGCCCCGGTCTCACCCCGAGCGGTGGGCGCGGAGCACTCACGCGGCCACTCGGGAAACGGACCTGACGGAGCGCAGGTCCTCGTCCAGGCTCGCGAGGAAGACCTCGGGCGCGCAGAGCCTCGCCGCGCGAGCGGGCCCGCCCTCCCCCAGCCTGCGCCGGGCCTCCGCGTCGACCACCAGGCGGAGGAGCGCCGAGGCCAGCGCGCCGGCCTCGGGCGCGACGAGCCTGCCACACGTCTCGTCCACGATTTCCAGGGGGCCACCCAACGCGGTCGTCACCACGGGAAGTCCTGCCTGGAGCGCCTCGACGAAGGCCAGCCCGAAAGAGTCCGGCGACGTGTTGGGCTGACAGTGCAGGTCCGCCGCGCGCAGCAACCGGGGCACATCCGAGCGTTGCCCGAGGAACCGCACCCGCCCCTGCAGCCCGAGCGCCTTCGACTGCGCGAGCAGCCCGTCCACGTAGCGCGTCTCCTCCTCGCGTTGAGCGCCCCCCACCACCCACAGTCGCCACCCTCGCGCCTCGCGCATGCGGCCCAGGGCCTCGAGCAGCAGCCGATGCCCCTTCAATGCCTGCATGCGACTGACATGGATGATGACCACGTCGTCCTCGCTCGCGCCCAGGTCGGCACGCAGCAAGGCCCGCTCCGCCGCCTCCAGCTCACGCGCTGCCTCGGCGACCAGCGGGTGCCGCACCCGATAGGCCGCCCGGGGATAGACGGACCCCAGCGAGCGCGCCGCGAAGGCGCTGTTGGACAGCACCAGGTCCGGGGGGGTGACGCTCGCCCAGCGCTCCAGCCAATGCGCGCCGGCCAACGGTTCGTGCTGGAAGAACACCAGCGGGACGCCGGCCGCGCGCACCACCGGACCGAACAGCGCCTGGGGCCAGACCGAGTGACACACCGCCGCCGAGTACGCGCCCTGCTTCAACACCGCGCCCAGGGCCCGCCGCGCGCGCCACACCGTCCAGGGATGGCTCACCTTCGCTGGCCCCAACAGATGCACCGTCGCGCCCGCGGCGCGCAGCTCGTCGGCCAGGCGTCCCTCGAAGCACAGCGCATACTCGTGCACGGTGCCCTCCGGGTGGCGCGCCGCCACGCGCGCCAGCGAGACGAGGAGGGATTCGATGCCGCCGTAGAGATTGCCACTGTAGACGTGCAGCGCGCGCATGGTGGGCCTCAAGACCTCCCCGACGCGGCGCGAGCTGGCACTTCGGACGGAGCCTCCGCCACCGACATGGGGCGCCCCAGCGCCTCGGCGTACAGCCCCAGACTGCGGGCCGCCATGACGTCGTGCCGCAGCGCCCCCATCGCGCGTTCACGCCCTCCACGTCCCAGCTGCCGCACCAACTCCGGCTCGTCCAGCAGCCTGCGCGCCGCGCGTGCCAGCGCCACCGCGTCACCCACCGGCACCGTCAGCCCCGTCTCCTCGTGGCGGCTCACCCAGGGTACGCCCGAGTGAGGAATCGCCGTGTTCAACACGGGCAGCCCGCTGGCCATGGCCTCGACTTGAGACAAGCCATACGCCTCGCTCCGGGCGTTGCTGGGAAACCACAGCGCCGTCGCCGCGCGATAGGCTCCAGCGAGCGCGTCGGGCGACAGGTAGCCCGCCCATATCACGCGCGCCTCCACGCCCAGCGCCTTCGCCTGGCGCCGCGCCTCCGCCTCCACCGGCCCCTCGCCCACCACCACCAGTCGCCCCGGCACCCGCGTCAGGGCCTCCAGCGCGGTGAACAATCCCTTGTAGTAGACGAGCCGCCCCACCATCAGCCACAGCGGCTCGCCCGCGGCCACCTCACGCCACCGGGCCTCTTCCGTCCGAGCGGAGGCGGACGGATGGAGGAAGGGCGACACGTCGATGCCCAGGGGCAGCGCCCGCACCTTGGAGCGGAACGCGCGCAGCAGCGCGGAGCCGGGGACATAGGCGTCGCTGGTGGCCAGCACCCGGCACGCCCGCGCATACAGGAGCGCCTCGAAGGGACGAAAGAGCGCACCCGCCACCCTCTGACGGATGACGTCACTGTGGTGGGTGATGAAGACGGGCGGCAGTCGGGGCACGGCGTCCAGCGCCAACACCATGGTGGGGTTGGGCGTGTGAACGTGCACCACGTCCACGCCCCGTCCGAGCGCGCGCCACAGCGCCCCGGGCAGGTCCGTCAGCAGGTCCATCCGCGCCACGGAGGCGCGACGGCCCAGCCTCACCACGCGCACCGGACCGTCCCAGTCCTCGCGCGTGGGACTTCGCCCCAGGAACTCGTGGCTCGTCCCTGTCCCATCCGCTGAGTGGTTGGCGCAAATCACCTCCACCCGCGCGCCCAGCGCGGCCTGCTCGAGCGCCAGCGTCCGGACATGTGCTTCCATTCCACCCGACGCGGGCGGATAGAACTTGCCCAGGTGCAACACCCGCAGACCCGCTCCCGCCGGGGGCGTGCTCACGACTGCGTCACCCCGTCCTTGGACTCCTCCGCGTACTGCCCATAACCCTGGTAGGCCAGGTACGAGTCCCCGTAGCGCGGCGCCTTCAAGTCCACGTCGTTGAGGATGGCGCCGTACATGCGCGCCTGCACGTCCGCCAGCGAGCGCAGCGCGCGCCGGGCCGACTCGCGGTTCGTCTTGCCCGCCTTGAGCACCAGCACCACGCCGTCACACTGCGTCGCCAGCACCGCCGCGTCCGCCACCGCGTTGAGGGGCGGGCTGTCCAGGATGACGCGGTCGAACTTCCCCGCCGCCGCCTTCAACAGCTCCGTGAAGGCCCGCGTGTGCAACAGCTCCGCCGGGTTGGGTGGGATGGGGCCGCACGGCAACACGAACAGGCCGGGCACTTCCGTGCTCTTCACCGCCGCGTCCAGCGTGCCCTCGCCCACCACCAACGAGGAGATGCCCAGTTCGTTCGGCACGCCGAAGGCCCGGTGCAGCCGGGGCCTGCGCATGTCCGTGTCCAGCAGCAACACCCGGTTGCCGCTCTGGGCCATGGCCACGCCCAGGTTGATGCTGGTGGTGGACTTGCCTTCCTGAGGACCACTGGACGTCACCACCAGCGTCTTGAAGGGTGTGTCCGGAGACATGAACAGGAGGTTGGTCCGGATGGCCCGGCAGCACTCCGCCACCGACGACTTCGGCTCGCGGTGCACGTAGAGGTCCCGGTCCTTCGGCGGGTGGTGCCCCTCGATGCGCGGCATCACGCCCAGGAACGCCAGCCCCAGCCGCTCCTCCACGTCCGCCTGCGTGGCCACGCTGTTCTCCAGCAGGTCCAGGAGCAGCGCCACGCCCAGCCCCGCGAGCACCCCCATCACCAACCCCACCAGCAGGTTGCGATTCACGTTCGGCTTCACCGGGATGTACTGCGGCCGGGCCGAGTCCAACACGCGCACGTTGCTGGTGCGCAAGAGGCCCGACAGCTCGATGTCCTTGAGCCGCTTGAGCACCAGTTCGTAGAGCCGCTGGTTGTTGTCCGACTCGCGCTTGAGCCGGTCGTACTCGATGGACTTCTTGTTCACCTGGAACGCCTCGGCCTTGGCGTCGTCCAGCAGCCGCACCAGGTTCTTGCGCTGCGCCTCCGCCTCGGACAGCTCCGTCTCCGCCGAGCGAACCAGGTTGCGCAGGCTCTTGAGGAAGTCGGCCTGAATCACCGCCAGCTTGCCCTGGCACTCCAGGAGCTTCGGGTGCTCGGGCAGGTAGCGCTCGGTCAACTCCGCGCACGCCACGCGCACGTCCGTGTAGGCCTTCTTGAGGTCCTGGATGGAGCCATCCTTGGCCCCCGGCAGCGCCTCCGCCCACAGCTCGTCGTCGGGCGAGGCCTTGCGCAGCTTCTGGATGGCCTCCACGCGCGCCTGCAGCGCGGCGATGCGGGTGCTCACCTCGGTGAGGTTCAGGTTGTAGCTGTTGATGCGGTCGCTGACGATGCTCATCCGCGACTCCAGCGACGTGGACAACATGTCCGCGTCCTTCTTGAAATCGTAGACGGCCATCTCGCTCGCCTTGGACTGGTTCTCCAGGTCCTCCAGCCGCCCCTCCAGCCAGCTTTGCGCGTCCTCCGTCATGCGCAGCTTGAGCGCCAGGTTCTCCGCCATGTACGCGCCCGCCACTTCGTTGGCGAGCAGCGCGGCGCGCTGGGCATCCAGGTCATCCACCGCGATGTTCATCACCCGCGAGTCCTTCGCGGGCAGCACGCGGATGCGCGACTGGAGCAGCCCCACCGCGTCCGAGCCCTGCATGGCCTGGACGCGGGCCTTCTCGTCCTGCAGGCCCGCGAGCCCCAGGAAGCCTGGGTCCGTCGACAGCCCGAGCTTGTCCACCACCCGGCTGGCCACCGCGCGCGAGGTGATGATTTCGCTCTGCGTGGCGTAGTACTCCTTGTTGAACCAGTAGTTGCTGCGCTCCTCGCCCATGACCTCCTTCACCTCGCCGTCCAGGAAGCGAGGCGCCATCACGTCGATGATGAGCGAGGTGCTGGCGGAGAAGACCTTGGGCTGGCGCAGCGTGTAGACGGCCGCGAGCGCCGCCACCACCACCGCCACGCCGAGCACGACCCACTTGCGTCGCCAGAGCGCCCGCGCGCGGAGCATCAATCCCGCGGGCGTCGGGCCGTTGTTGCCACCGGCCGGGTCGAACACGGTTCCTTCCACGTCTTGTCTCTCCTGGAGCCTGGAGCGCCTGGGCCGGGGCCGACCTTCACCCACACCCATGGACACCGTCGTCGAGCGTGCCGTGTCCGCCCCGGGTTGTCCATCGTTCCGCCGTCGCCTGGACGCCCCCCTTCCACCCTTCTTCGAGGGAGGAACGCGCGCATTCGGGCCGCCTGTGCTAGGGAGCGCGACGTGAGCTTTCCGCACTCCGTCATCATCCCTTTCGACTCGTCCACTGTAGATGCCGCCGCCCATTTCGCCCGCGCCCTGGCGGGCCGCGCGGAAGTGGTGCTCGCCGGAGACGGCCAGCCTGATGTGGCATCAAGACCCGGCCTCCATGTGCTCAGCGTCCAGGGAGGCAAGGGCGCGTCCATCCGCGCGGCGCTGTCCCACGTGACGAGCGCCGTGACGGTGCTCCAGGACCCGGATGCGGCCTATGCACCGGACGCCTATGAGGCCCTCATGGGCCCGCTCCAGGCGGACACCGCGGACGCCGTCTTCGGCCGCCGTGGCACCCCCGGCCTGACGCCGGAGCTGTGGGCCGAGCGCGCGATGGGCCATGTTGCCCGCTTCGTCACGGACGTGCCGGTGAAGGACCCGCTCAGCGGCGTGCGCGCGTTTCGCACGGAAGCCCTGCGCTCCGTCACCCTCACCAGCGATGACGACGCGGTGGACGCCGAGCTCGTCGTGAAGCTGGCCGCGCAACTCTACCGCCTCACGGAAGTGTCGCTGCCGCCCATGCAGGCCGTGCCCCGCCGCCCGCGCGCCGCGCGCCTGTCGCAGCTGCGCACGCTGATGCGCTACGCCACCGTGCGCGACGACGCAGACAACCAGCACGAGGGCTACACCACGCTGGAGCGCATGGACGGCGCCACCCACTACAACCAGTGGCTGGGCCGCCGCTTCCGCGCGCACCTGGGCCGCCGCGTGCTGGAGATTGGCGCCGGCATCGGCACGATTACCCGCGAGCTGGAGTCCGGCGCGGAGCTGCTCATCGCGCTGGAGGTCGACCGCTTCTACGTCGACCGCCTGAAGAACCTCTTCCGCGGCCGGCCCCACGTCCGCCCGTACCTGTCCGACGTGGCCCTGGCGGACTGGGAGTCGCTCAAGCAGGAGCGCCTGGACACCATTGTCCTCTCCAACGTGCTGGAGCACATCCCCGACGACGGGTCCGCGGTGCGCCGCTTCCGTCAGATTCTGGCGCCCGGCGGACGGGTGCTCATCCTCGTCCCCGCGCTGGAGCAGCTGTTCGGCAGCATCGACGAGGCCGTGGGCCACTACCGCCGCTACACCCCCGCCAGCCTGCGCGCCGTGCTGGAGGAGAATGGCTTCGAGGTGGAGAAGCTGGAGTGGATGAACCTGGTGGGCATGCCCGGCTGGTTCGTCAACAGCCGGCTGTTGCGCCGCCGCTCCGTGCCCAAGCTCCAGCTCAAGCTGTACGACACGCTGGCCCCGCTGTTCGCCCGCGCCGAGGCGAACGTGAAGCTGCCGGTGGGCATGAGCCTCTTCGCCGTGGCCCGCGTCACCGGAGGCGACGCTTGAGGATGCGCCTCCCGGCGACGACGCACCACACCGCGGGGAGCACCACGCCGTGAGTCTGGCGCCAGGGCCGGCCACCGACTCGCAGACCCCTTCGGAGTCCTCGGCGCCCGGCCCCACCGGGAAGCCCGTCATGGCCTCCCGGGGCGCGCCTCGCGCGGTCTGGGCCGCCCTGGCGGCGCTGTATGTGTTGTTGTTTCCGTACCACCCGAAGCTGCGCTCACCCAATGAGCTGTGTCGGCTCTGGCAGAGCATCGCGCTGGTGGAGCACGGCACGCTCGACATCAACCAGGTGCTGCGCGACCGGGGCTACGTGGGCGACCTGTCCGTGAAGGATGGGAAGTACTACCCCAGCAAGGCGCCGCTGCTCTCGTTCGCCGCCGCGCCGGTGTACGCCGCGCTGCGCGCCGCCTCGGGTCCGGAGCCGGTGCCCGAGGTCCCCCTCGTCTTCTTCTCGCGCCTGTGGCTCACCGTGCTGCCCACGCTGGGCCTGCTGTGGCTGGTGCGGCGCTACCTGCGTGCCACCCTCACTGCGCCCGTCGCCGACGCCCTCACCGTGACGTACGGACTGGGCTCGCTGGCGTTCAGCTACTCCCTGTTGTTCATGAGCCACCAGACGACGGCGGTGCTGCTCTTCGCCGGCTTCTATGCGCTGTGGCGCTGCGCGCGCGGGGAGTGGCGCGAGCGGGGCTATGTCCTCGCGGGGGCGTGCGCGGGAGCCACCGTGGCGGCCGAGTACACCGGCGCCCTGGGGGTGCTCGGGCTGGTGCTGTACGCCGCGCTCACCTTCCTCTTCCGCGACGTCCCGGCCCGCGAGCGCTTGCGGGGCCTGGGCCGCGCCGCCGGGCTCGCCACGCTGGGCGCGCTGCCCTTCGTGCTCGCGCTGATGGCGTACCACCAGGCCACCTTCGGACATCCGCTGACGAGCGGGTACAAGTACCTCAACGACTCCGGCTACCAGCCGTGGCACCTGGGCGGATTCCTGGGCATCCGCACGCCGGACCCGCGCGCCTTCACCCTGTCGCTCGTCTCTCCGCTGCGGGGGCTGTTCACGCTCGCCCCCTTCCTGCTGCTGGCCGTGCCCGGCCTTTCGCGGCTGCGTTTCCGGCGCGGCGCCGACGTCTCCGCCGAGCAGCGCGCCCTGGCGTGGATGACGGCGGCGCTCCTCGCGGGCTACCTCTACTTCACGTCCTCCTTCTCCTATGACTCCTGGGGCTGGACGACGGGGCCGCGCCACCTCACCGGCCTGGTGCCCTTCCTCCTGCTGCCCGCGGGCCTGTGGCTGGAGCGCCTGCGCGAGCGTCAAAGCCTCACCGCCCTGGGCGCGGGCGCCATGCTGTGCGGAGCCGCCATCCTCACCACGGGGCTGGCCACCTTCGTCAATTACATCCCAGACGACGTCTCCAACGCCCTGGGAGGTCTGACGTTGCCGCTGCTGCACGCCGGCTTCTTCCCTCCCTCCGTGCTGTCCTTCCTCGGTGTGCCCCAATCCATCGCGGGCGTGCTGCTGCTCGTCCTCCTGGTGGCCGTGACGGGTTGGGTCCTCGCCACTCTCTCCACGCCCCCCGGGCGGCGCTGGCCCGCCCTGCCCTCCGTGGCCGCCGGTCTCGCGACGCTGCTGCTGGTGACCACCCTGCATTACCAGACCACCGAACATGACGACGCGGACCGCAATGCCGTGCGGTTCCTGGAGTCCGTGTGGCTCGCGCCTCCCCAGGGCCACGTGTCGTTCTGGCCCCGTCAGCCTCACTGAGACGCCTGAGTAACCGGAGGCGCGTCCAACTCCCTGGGCGGGCTCCATGGCGACGACCTCCTCGCCGCCAGCGGCACTCCCCGGGCACGACGTTCCGTGCCACAGTTGTCTCCTCCCAAGGAGGCAGTGACGATGATGAAGCGGGTTGCCCTGGTGATGAGCCTCTGTCTGGCCCCAAGCGTCTACGCGGAGGATGAAGTCGCGGACGTGTGGAAGGCCAAGTGCAAGTCGTGTCACGGCGACGACGGCAAGGCGCAGACCAAGATGGGCAAGAAGGAGTCCATCGTCGACATGAGCCAGGCTGCCTGGCAGGCGGCCGAGTCGGACGCGGACATCCGTCAGGCGATTGCCGACGGCTCCCCTCGCAACACGAAGATGAAAGCCTTCAAGGACAAGCTCACCGCCGCGCAGATTGACGCGCTGGTGGGATACATCCGCACCATGAAGGCGAAGTAGGGCCCCGCGGCTCGCTGAATATCCCTCCGGGGTGCGCGTCAGCCGGACAGAGAAACGGAGCCGACCATGAAGACCCTCTCCACCGCCCTCGTGTTCTGCCTGTCCATGGCCGGTCTGTTCGCCTCAGTTCGCGCCGATGCCCTGACCTCCCCGCGAATCGAGCCGGGAGTGTCCCGGCCCGAGCCCCTCTCGCTGCGTCCTGGCGACGGCAAGGGAGGTGGGGACGGGGATGACAAGGGCGGCGACGACAAGGGTGGCGACGACGAGGAGGACGAGGAGGACTACCGCTCCCGCTACGCCGGTGTCTCCGGAGCCGCGGCGCTGGAGCTGGTGGACCCCGGTGTCCTCAACGACTTGATGCGCCTGCGCGCCGCGGCCCGGTACGGCCGCTACTGAGCAGGCAGGCGTGCCCTCGGCTCAGGCCCAGCGCGTCTGGGTCTCGTCCTGGGCCTGGACCACGCGGGGCAGCGTCACCGAGAAACACGTCCCGGCCTCCAGTGAGGACGCGACATCCACCCACCCGCCGTGGGCCGTGACGATTTGCGAGACGATGTAGAGCCCCAGGCCCAGCCCGTGACGGTGGGGCCGGGGCATGCCCGGCTCGGGCGTGGCGCGGTGGAAGGGCGCGAACAGGCGCGGGCGCAGCGAGTCCGGAATGGGCGGCCCGAGGTTGTGGACCTCCACGCGCTGGAAGAGCGGGTCACTCGCCGCCAGCCGCACGCGCACCGACGTGCCACTGGGGCTGTGTTGCAGCGCGTTGCCGACCAGGTTGGAGAGCACCTGTCCCAGCCGCTCCTCGTCCCAGATGCCGCGCGACTCGCCGTCCACCTCCAGGTCCACCTGATGCTGGGGATGGGCCGGCTCCAGCTCGGAGATGATGCGACGGCACACCGACTCCATGCACACCTCGCGCGGACGCAGGGGAATGCCTCCCGCCATGCGCGCGCGGGTGAAGTCGAGCAACTGTTTCACCAGCCGCGCCATACGCTCGGCGCTCCCGTCGATGCGCTGCGCCACGCGCCGCGCCTCCGGCGTCAGCGTGGCCTGGGCCAGCAGGGCCGCTGCGGACAGCCGCACCGCCGCCAGCGGGTTGCCCAAATCGTGCCCCAGCACGCCGATGAAGCGCTCCTGGAAGCGCGCCTCCTCGTCCCGCTCCAGCTCCTGGCGGCGGCGCGCGGTGACATCCCGGCTGATGCCGAACAGGCCGTAGACGGTGCTGTCGCCCCGACGGAGCACGCCCTTGGTCGTCTGCCAGATGCGGTCGCTTCCCGGCCCGCCCTCTGAGTCCTCGTAGGTGGCGGTGACGCCGGACTCCATCACCGCGCGGTCATGCGCCAGCGTGGGCCCGGCGACGTCCTCGCCCAGCAACTCCAGGTCCGTGCGCCCGAGGATGTCCTGCGGCGCCCGATTGAACGCCCGCGCGGTGGCGGGATTGATGAGCACGTAGCGCGCATCCACGTCCTTCACGTAGATGGCGTCGGTGGCGCTCTCGATGACGGCGTGCAGCAGGTCATGGTCCCTGCGCAGCGTCTCCTCGGCGGCCATCCGCTCCGTCAGGTCCTCCAGGAAGACGACAACGCCGTCCTCCCAGGGCGACACCCGCGCCAGCAGCCAGACGAGCCCCACGGAGGACTGGCGGGAGACACGCACCACCTCCGGCTCGCGGCGCACCGCCACTCGGACACACGCGGCGAACAGGCCACATTCGCCCACCCACGGCGCTTCCTCGAGGAGGCGCTGGCGCACGAGCGGACGCTCATCGCGCCCCAGCCAGCGCTCCGCGTGGACATTCGCGGAGACGCACTCGAAGTCCAGGATGCCGTGCCCAGCGGAGCGGACGCTGCGCAGCACCATCACTGCTTCGGAGGGGGGTGCGCCCGCCCCGCTCATCAACCTGTTGCTCCAACGGCCGGATTGCATGGCTGGCGTGTGGCACCCCCCAGCGATGCCTTGCAGGAGAGTAGTTCCTGCCCCGGGCATGCGGCCAACCCACCCCAGGTACGGCTGATTCGTGGCGGACACAGCATTCGTGGCCGCGTCGGCTCCGACACACGACACGCAATGCGCTCTGTCGTTGACCTGTCAGGGGCATGCCCCTAATTACCCTGCGGCCCTCAGGGGTCCACTCATGGACACTCCTTTCACACAGAGGCGGGATGACGAGGCGGCGCAGCCTGGCGGCGTGCCGCTCGTGGCGGGTGACACCTTCGCCCGGTTGCTGGCGGAGCTGCGCCCGGGACACCGCGCGCGGACGCAGGGACTGAAGGGCTCCGCCCGGGGCCACGTGCTGGCTCGCCTGCACCGTGAAGCACGCGCGCCGCTCGTCTGCGTGGCGGCGGACGAGGAAGCAGCCGATGCCCTGGCCGCCGACCTCGCCTTCTTCCTGGGTGGCACCGGCACGCTGCTGCGGCCGAGCGTGCTGCGCCTGCCCGCCGACGAGGTGCTGCCCTACGACGAGCTGTCCCCGGAGGCGATCGCCGTCACCGAGCGGCTGGGCGCGTTGTTTCACTTGTCTCAAGGCACGCGCTTCCCGGTGCTGGTGCTATCCCTGCGCGCGCTGCACCGCCGCGTGCTGCGCCCGGACGTCATGGCCGCGCTCACGGACCGGGTGGTGGTGGGCCAGGAGTACGACCGGGACGCGCTGGCGCGGAAGCTCTCCCGGATGGGCTACCAGAACAGCCCGATGGTGGAGGACGTGGGGACGTTCTCCGTGCGCGGCGGTCTGCTGGACGTCTTCAGCCCGCTCTACGACAAGCCGGTGCGCCTGGAGTTCTTCGGGGACACCATCGACTCCATCCGCGCCTTCGACCCGGAGTCGCAGCGCACGGTGGACGCGCTGAAGGAAGTGGACCTGGTGCCCGCGCGGGAGCTGCTGCTCACCGAGGACACCCGCCCGCGCGCCGAGGCCGCCGCCCGCGAAGTGGCCGAGCACATCAACCTGCCCACCATCCAGCTGCGCGAGCGGCTGGACGCGTTGCGAGAGGGGATGCCCGGCTTCGGACTCGAGGGCCTGCTGCCCGCGCTGTTCGAGGGCGGACTGGCCACGGTGTTCGACTTCCTGCGCACGTGGAGCCCGGAGGCGCCCGTCTTCTACCTGGACGACCCGCTGGAGCTGGGGCGCGCCGCGGACGCGCTGTGGGACGAGTTGGAGCGCACCTTCGTCGCGGCCGAGGAGCGCAAGGACCTGGTGCGCCCGCCGGCCGAGCACTTCCTTTCGCGCGAGGCCGTCGCGGAGCTGCTGGGCGGCTATCGCGTCGTCGAGGGTGGAGGCCTGTCGCTCACGCAGTCCGAGAAGCCGCCGGTGCTCTTCCAGTTCGGCGGCACGCAGGACCTGCGGGAGGCGATTCTCGCGCACCATGGCGAGGAGGGCGCGCTCTCGCCGCTGGTGGACCGGCTCCAGCGCTGGCGGGACTCGGGCGTCGCGTGCGCGGTGGCGTGCGGCACGCTGAGCCAGGCGGACCGGCTCAAGCGGCTCTTGCTGGACCGCGACGTCATGGTGAAGGTGCACACCGAGCCCATGACGGACGCGTCGGTGCTGTACGAGCCGTCGGTGTGGGCGCACCTCTTCACGGGGGAGGTGAGCCAGGGCTTCGTGGACGGCTCGGGCGGGCTGGCCGTGCTGTCGGACGAGGAGATTTTCGGCGTCCGCGCGCGTCGGCGCGTCAAGCGCGGCAAGAAGCTGGATGCCTTCGCCGCGGGCTTCAAGGACCTGAAGGAAGGCGACCTCATCGTCCACACCGACTTCGGCATCGGCCGCTACTCGGGCCTGACGAAGATGCAGGTGAACGGCGTGCCCGGGGACTTCCTCGTCCTGGAGTACGCGGGCCGGGACAAAATCTACCTGCCGGTGGGCCGCATGCGGCTCATCCAGAAGTTCACCGGCGGCAACCCGGACACCATCCAGCTCGACAAGCTGGGGACGACGAGCTGGGAGAAGACGAAGAAGCGCGTCAAGGAACAGCTCCTCAAGATGGCGGCGGAGCTGCTGCAAATCGCCGCCTCGCGCCGCGCCCACCCGGGCCACTCCTTCAGCGCGCCGGACCGCTACTTCGCCCAGTTCGAGGCGGACTTCGAGTTCGAGGAGACGCCGGACCAGGCGAAGGCGATTGAGGACGTGCTGGCGGACATGCAGAAGCCGGAGCCCATGGACCGGCTCGTCTGCGGCGACGTGGGCTACGGCAAGACGGAGGTCGCCATGCGCGCGGCCTTCAAGGCGACGCTGGACCGCAAGCAGGTGGCGGTGCTGGTGCCCACCACGGTGCTGGCGCAGCAGCACTTCCTCTCCTTCAGGAAGCGCTTCAACGACTACCCCGTCACGGTGGAGGTCATCTCCGGACTGAAGAAGCCGCCGGAGGTGCGGGACATCCTCAAGCGCGCCAAGGAGGGCAAGGTCGACATCCTCATCGGCACGCACAAGCTGTTGGGCGGCGAGGTGGCCTTCAAGGACCTGGGGCTGATGATTGTCGACGAGGAGCAGCGCTTCGGCGTGAAGCAGAAGGAGTCGCTGAAGAAGTGGCGCTCCCAGATTGACGTGCTGACGCTGACGGCGACACCCATTCCCCGCACGCTGCACATGAGCATGTCGGGTGTGCGCGACATGAGCATCATCGCCACGCCGCCGCAGGACAGGCGCGCCATCCGCACCTTCGTCATGAAGTACGACGCCATGGTGGTGAAGGAGGCGATTGAGCGGGAGGTCGCTCGCGGCGGGCAGGTCTTCTTCGTGCACAACCGCGTGGAGTCCCTGCCGTCCATGGAGCAGCAGTTGCGCGAGCTGGTGCCGCAGCTGTCCGTCGGCGTGGCGCACGGACAGATGGGTGAAGGGCAGCTCGAGAAGGTGATGTTGGAGTTCACCGAGCGCAAGCACCAGGTGCTCCTGTGCACCGCCATCATCGAGAGCGGCATCGACATCTCCAGCGCCAACACGATGATTGTGAACCGGGCGGACCAGTTCGGCCTCGCGCAGCTCTACCAGCTCCGAGGCCGCGTGGGCCGCTCCAAGGAGCGCGCGTATGCGTACCTGCTGGTGCCCACGCGTCGGGCGGTGACGCGCGATGCGCAGCGGCGGCTGGAGGTGCTCCAGAACTTCACCGAGCTGGGCGCGGGCTTCTCCATCGCCAGCCATGACCTGGAGATTCGCGGCGCGGGCAACCTGCTGGGCGAGAAGCAGTCCGGCGCCATCGCCGAGATTGGCTTCGACATGTACGCGCAGCTCCTGGAGGAAGCCGTCGCGGAGCTGCAGGGCCAGCCGCCCAAGGTGCAAATCGAGCCGGACGTCACGCTGCCCATGCCCGCGCTCATCCCGGACGACTACGTCAGCGACGTGCACCAGCGGCTCGTCTTCTACAAGCGCTTCAGCCAGGCCGGCCACCCCGACGAAGTGACGGACCTGCGCGCGGAGCTGGTGGACCGCTACGGCGAGGCGCCGGACGAGGTGGACCACCTGTCCGAGCTGACGCTGCTGAAAATCGACATGCGTGATTTGCGACTGCGGGGCCTGGAGGTCGGCACCCAGCGGTTGGTGGTGACGCTGGGCGCGGACGCGCTCCTGGACGGGCCGAAGGTCGCCGGGCTGGTGCAGCGCTCGAAGGGCTACTACCGCCTCACGCCAGACATGAAGCTCATCGCCCGCGTGGCGCAGGGCCTCCAGGGCCATGACCTCATCGCCGAGGCACGCAAGGTGCTGAGGGACCTGGACCACTGCTCGCTGCCCCGGAGCTGAGCCGTCCCGAAACGAGAAGAGGCCCGGGACCGCGGGGTCCCGAGCCTCTGTCTCGCACTCCAGCGCGCTGATGATTACGGCGTGCCGTCGTTGCCGCCACGCTTGAACAGCTTGCCCAGCGCGACGACCAGCAGCGCGAGGCCGGCGAAGATGACCTTCTTGCCGGCCACCAGCACCGCGATCAGCCCCTTGAAGAGCCCCGCCTTCGCGGCCACCTTGCCGGCGACCAGACCCGCGACACCGTACGCGGCCACGCGGCCGGTGCTCGGGTCGAAGTCCTCGTAGCGGTGGCCGGGCTGGAAGTGGGTGAAGGCCAGCACCTGCTGCATGTCCTTCTCCACCTGGGGCAGCGCCACCATGCTGGCGACGGCGTTGAGCACCAGCACGCCCTCCTTGCCCAGCACGCGGACGTTGTAGTTCAGCGTGTGCTCCTTCGAGTCACCGAAGCCCAGCTCCTGCGCCCAGTACAGCTTGCGCGTGCTCGCGTCGTAGCGCGGAGTCGCGGCCCAACCCACCAGCTCCACCGCCCCGTAGCCCGCCTTGACGCGCTCGGCGTTCTCATCGCGGGTGTTCCCCTGCATTTCCTCGAGCAGGTCCGCGTAGTCGATGCCCGCCGCGTCCTCGTCCTCCACGTGGCCATCGTCGTCGTACTGGATGACGACGCCCCAGCCCTCGGGCGAGTCCACGCTCACGTCCGACGGAATCACCATGCCCAGCGTCTTGGAGCCGGGCGGGTTGCCCCAGACCTCCACGAGCACCTTCTCCGCTTCCTCGGGCGAGAGGTAGCCGAAGCTCTCCGGCACCACCATCTTCGCCAGGCCGCCTCCCAGCACGACCTCACCGGTCCGCGGGTGGAGTTCGGGAAGCGCCGGGGCCTCCACCTCCTCCGAGTCACCCGCCTGCTCGGGCACCTGGGCCCACGCGCTCACCGCCACCAGCGACATCACCGCGAACAACCACCTGCCACGCTGCATGTGACTCCCCCTCCAGGGAATTCAGACACGGATGGCCGGAGGGACGTGACACGTCAGAATCACTGACGACACAGCGTGCGGCGCAATGCGCTCGCAAGCCCCCCGGGTCCGAAGGCGCGGCAACCTAGCGGCGCACGGGAGCACGCGTCAATTCAGTGCCCCGCACTCCCAAAAGTTCAGGCAGCTTCGACTTTCGCGACAGTCACGGGACGCCGGAGAAACTCACGAGCGTTGGCCATGGCGCGAGGGTCCTGGAGCACCTCTCCGGGCTGATTGCCATGGCCGATGAGGGCGCCTCTCCACCCCATCTCCATGTAATCCGCGCTGAGCTGGAGGCTCATGAGCAGCGGCTGCGCCACGCCGTCATCCTCGTCGGAGGAGTGGGTCGTCACGAGCGACAGCACCTTGCCGCGCATGCGCTCGCGGAAACGCAGCTCCGGCAGCCGGAACCACCAGGACCAGTGCTCCAGGTAGGACTGCGCGCTGGCGGGAAGGCTGTACCAGTACACGGGGGCGACGATGACCAGTTCGTCGGCGGCGAGGGTCCGCTCGGCGAGCGCCAGCATCTCCGGGCTCGCGGGCCGTGCCGCGTAGCCGCCGGGAGCATGACGCAGGTCTCGAAAAGCATCGTGCTGGTAGGCGTCCAGCCGGAGCCAGTCCGTCACCGTGCCGGAAGGCAGCGACTCGGCCGCCTTGCGAGCGAGCTGCTCCGCGTTGCCGTTCTCACGGGCGCTGGCGAGCAGGAAGAGGACGTTGCGCGGCGTCGCGGAGGAGGAACTCATGTCGTCGGTCCAGAAAGGAGCCGGAGAGAAAGCACGGAGTGTGCACCGGCGGCATCTTCATAACGCCGGGAACTTCGCGACGCACGAGGCGCGCGCACCTTCAGGCGCCTCTGTCCCCACCCCTGCGCTCCGGCGACGACAAACACGAGCGGCGCCCACGTGAGCGAACCCACCAACGATGGGAGCCTCGCGACGCACGAAGCGCGCGCCCTCAGGTTCCTCTGCCGCCGCCAACGTGCTCCGGCGACGACTTCATGCGAGCGCCACTCACGTGGGTGACCTCACACCGGTGACTTCCGGCCTGGAGAACCGGGCGGCGCACTCCGACGAGCGCCGCCCCGGCCTGCCTCACTGCTCGCCGCAGAAGTGTGCGACGGCGCGCGACAGCACGGCCTCGCAGCGCACCAGGTCCTCGGTGGGCACGTACTCGCCCGTCTGATGCGCCACGCGGATGTCGCCGGGGCCGAACACCACGGCCTCCGCTCCCAGCTCCGTCATCTGCGGAGCCTCCGTGCCGAAAGGCACCGTGGTGGACGCGTTGCCACTGGCCTCCGCGAGGAAGCGCACCACCTCCGCATCCGCGCGCGTATTCACACCTCGGTCCGTGCGCAGCACGCGGATGTGGGCCTCGTAGGCGGGCTCGTCGCGCACCAACTCCTGACGGATGGACTCCAGCAGCTCGGCCACCCGCTGCACCGGCTGTCCCGGAATGGGCCGCCACTCCACTGTGAAGCGGCACGAGCCCGGCAGGATGTTCTTCGCCTTGCCCCCCTGGATGACGCCCACGTTCACCGTGGTGAAGGGCGGCTGGAAGCCCTCGTCCAGCTCCTCGCGCAGCACCGTCGTGGCGAGCTGCTCCAGCCGGTTCAGGAAGCGTCCCGCGCGGAAGATGGCGGACGCGCCCGTATCCGGATACGCGCTGTGGCCCTCCTTGCCGAGCACCTCCACCTCCGCCAGGCAATAGCCCTTGTTGGCGCGCACCGGCGTGAGCTTCGTGGGCTCTCCGACGATGGCGTGGCGCGCGCGGCCCAGGCCCGCCGCCACCAACTTCTTGGCGCCCACCAGCCCCACTTCCTCGTCGGCGGTGAGCACCACCATCAGCGGGGCCTGGAGCTTCGTGGCCCGCTCGGCGGCATGCAGCGCACAGGCGATGAAGCCCTTCGTGTCGCAGGCGCCGCGCGCGTAGAGCTTGCCCTCCTTCTCCGTCAGCTTCAGCGCATCCGTCCACGCCGCATCGAACGGCACGCAGTCGGAGTGCCCCACCAGCGCGAGCGCCGCGCGTCCGGAGCCGCCCTTCACGGCGACCAGGTTCACCTTCTCCACGCCCGCGTCGTCGGTGTACCGCTGACGCTCGGCGCTGAAGCCCGCCTTCTCCAGGCGCGCCTGCGCATAGTCGATGAGCGGGGCATTGGGTCGCGCGGACGTGGTGTCCATCGCCACCAACTCCGTCAGGGTGGCCCGCAGCGCGGGCAGCGTGTCGCTCATGAAGACAACCTCCGGTGGCCGCGTCATGCCACCCCCTGGCGTCTGGCGCCAGCCCCCGGAGGGACTCCTGTCTCCCACGCCCCGTCAGGGGTACAGCGTGCGCGCGAGCGCCTGGAAGGCGCGTCCACTCTCCTCCGCGAGCGGATGCCGGCCCTCCCTCACCACCAGCCGTCCGGCCACCGCCACCTCGCGCACCGCCGCCTTGTCGGCGCCCAGGACGATGGATGCCAGCAACGACGAAGGCCCCGCGCCCACCAGCGACGGGTGCCCCACGTCCACCGTGAAGAAGTCCGCGAGCGCCCCCGCCTCCAGCGTCCCCGTGGACAAGCCCAGACTGCGCGCCCCCTCCACCGTGGCCATGCCCAACAGCCGCGCCGCCAGGCCCGACACCTCGCCGCCTCCCGGGTCCAGCACCGCGCGCCGCAGCCTCGCGAGCCGCAGGTGGCCTTCGAGCTGACGCGCCTCGTCCAGCAGGTCCACCAGCGCCTGACTGTCCGAGCCCAGGCTGATGCTCGCCCCCGCCTTCACCAGCGCATCCGCTGGCACAATGCCATCACCCAGGTTGCGCTCCGTGGAAGGACACGCGCACACCGTCGCCCGGGCGGTGCCCAGCATGGCCACCTCCTCGTCCGTCAGGTGCACGCCATGCACGGCGGTGAAGCCCGCGCTCAACAGCCCCAGGTCCGACAGCAGCTCCACCGGCCGCCGCCCATGCTCGGCGAGGCACGCCTCGATTTCCTTCGGCTGCTCCGCCACATGCATGTGTACGGGGAAACCAGACGCCTTCGAGACGGCGGACAGCCAGTCCTTCGTCACCGCTCGCACGCTGTGCGGCGCCAGTCCCACGCTGACCTCCGCGTCGCCCCGCACCTCGCGAGCCAGCGACTCCGCCGACGCGAGGAAGGTGTCCACGTCCGGGTCGATGAAGCGACGCTGCCGCGGATTCGCCGCGACCTGGTAGCCCGCGCGCGCATACCCCACGCGCAACAGACAGATGCGCAGCCCCGCGTCCCGCGCGGCGCGGATGACGGCGTGGGCCAGCGCGTTCCGGTCCGCGTACGGCGTGCCGTCCTGTTGGTGATGGATGTAGTGGAACTCGCCCACGGTGGTGATGCCCGCCAGCGCCATCTCCACGAAGACCTGCCGCGAGGCCACGTACACGTCCTCGGGGCCCAGGGCCTCGGCGGCGCGATACATGGCCTCTCGCCAGCTCCAGAAGTCATCCGCCTCGCGTCCGGAGACGACGTACTCCGTGCGTCCGCGAATCAGGCGCTGGAAGGCATGGGAGTGGCCGTTGACCAGCCCCGGCAGCAGCGCGCGGCCCGGGAGCCGTACGACGCTCGCCCCGGCGGACACGGACGACGCCTCGACGACGCGGCCCCCGGCACCCACGGCCAGGGCACGTCCCTCGATGAGCCGGCCTCCCACGTACAGGAAGTCCGGCTGGTAGACAGTGATGTCGCTCACCCCGACAGCGTATGCCAGCGGACCGCGCCCCGCAGCAGCCACGACACGGTCCGCCAGCGAGGCTGTCAGCGCGCGAACGCCATCTTCGAGCCCTCGTCCGGGGCCGGGTGGACGGTGTTGTCATCCGCGCCCGGACGCCCCAGGCCGCGCTGCACCGCCGGTGCGGATGCGTTCACCGCGCCCACGTAGAAGACCCCGTGGTAGCCCTCCGAGTTCGTGGAGTCCCAGGTGTGCACGAAGAAGCGGGTGCCGTTGTCCTTGCCCTTCGCCTCACGCACACCGCAGTCGAGCGCGCTCTTCACGCCCTTCTGGTCCACCGAGCAGATCCACGCCGAGCCGCTGGCGTACGCCATGTCCAGCGCCACCACATGCTCCAGCCGCTGCTCCAGCAAGTACCCCATGGGCCGGTGCTTCTGGTCCCACGGCAGGCCCTGCTTCGTGCGCGAGTGGATGTTCCCCGACAACACCATGTGGAAGCGCTGGGGGCTCGACTCCACCTGGAACGCCACCGTGCCCGCCATCGCGTCCTCGCGCTGCTGACCGTTGGCCTTCGGGTGGTCGAAGACGAAGACGTCCACGTCCAGGCCCTGTGAGCGCAGTTGGCGCAGGTGCTCCAACATGTTCGCCATCGCCTCGCTGCCACGGCCGTCCGGATACGGGCTGCGCCAGAAGGGAGCCTCCATCAGCTTCAGCCAGTCCGCCTCTTCACCCGCGCTCTCCAGGAACGCGTCCACGCGCCCCTGGTTCTCCAGCGGCAGCTCCAGGCCCACCGTCACCGGGATGCCCGCCACCACCGCCTGACAGGCGGCCTGCGCGACGAAGCGCGGCACCTCGCGCGTTCCGTGCACCTCACCCAGCAGCAGCACCCCACCCTCCTTCACCTGCTTGCCCAGGCCGATGATGGGCAGGCCACACTCCACCGCGAACTGCGACGGTGCTTCCTTCGCGTTCGGCGCCTTGGCCACCTGCACCGGCTTAGGCGCGTTCTCCTCCTTCGCCAGCAGCGGCGCCACCTCGCGGAACACCCGCCACTCCATCACCAGGTCTCGCTGCCCCTGGCCCGACTCCGCGAAGAACGAGGTCTCTCCCCGAGGCGTGGCGATGACCTCCTCCCAGTCCTCGGCCGACGACAGCGGCGCGCTCGCTGGCTGAATCGGCTCGGCCTTGTAATCCTCGGCCGGGCCCTCAATCGTCGCCCCCATGCCCCAGGCCCGGGTCGGACTCCAGTCCACCTGATTGCCCGAGTTGGCCAGGGTCTTGTTCAGGCTCTTGGTGATGCGGAAGATTTGCAGCTTGCTCGACGTGGGCGTCTCTCGCCGGCCCACCACCATGTACCGGTGGAAGAAGCCCGAAATCTTCGAGCCGCCGAACTCCTGCCGCCACTCCGTCTCCAGCACCATGCTGTCCTTGTCCTCACGGAAGGGCAGCTCGTTGCGCGTGAAGAACTCCCGAACCTGCGGCCACATCTCCGCGAGCGGCCGGTCGTAGATGGCCTCCCGGTCCGGGTACTCCAGCGCGCCGCGATGGGCCGCGCAGCCCGACAAACCCAAGGACAACAGCAACACCGTATACACAGCTGAGCGCATCCACCCTCCGAGCATCGCGTACCGGGAATGGAACGGGAGCGGGAGGGTGGCATATCGCCACGGCTCAGCGCGCGGAGACGACAGACTCCGCTTCGGGCGCGAAGGGCTTCTTGCTGCCCTCCTTGCCGGGCCCTCGCTCACCCACGCGGATGGCCGGCGCGGACGCATTCACCGCGCCCACGTAGAACACCCCGTGGTAGCCCTCCGAGTTCACCGAGTCCCACGTGTGCACGAAGTAGCGCTCGCCGTTGTCCTTGCCCTTCGCCTCGCGCACGCCGCAGTCCAGCCTGTCCCGCACGCCCTTCGAGTCCACCGAGCAGATCCATGCGGTGCCAGTGTCGTAGGCCATGTCGAGCGACACCACACTGTCGAGCTTCTCCTTCAGCATCAGGCCCATGGGCCGGTGCTGCTTGTTCCACGGAAGGCCCTTCTTCGTGCGCGAGTGGATGTTGCCCGACAGCACCACATAGAAGCGCTGCGGCGCGGACTCCACCTGGTGGATGAGCGTGGCCGCCATCGCGTCCTCGCGCTGCTGACCATTCGCCTTCGGGTGGTCGAACACGACGACGTCCACGTCCAGGCCCCGCGAGCGCAACTGGCGCAGCTGCTCCAGCATGTTCGCCATCGCCTCGCTCCCACGGCCATCCGGGTACGGGCTGCGCCAGAACGGCGACTCCATCAGCTTCAACCAGTCCTCTTCCCCACCCTGGCTCTCCAGGAACGCGTCCACGCGGCCCTGGTTCTCCAGCGGCAGCTCCAGACCCACCGTCACCGGGATGCCCGCCACGGTCGCCTGACAGGAGGTCTGCGCCACGAAGCGCGGCACCTCGCGCGTGCCGTGCAGCTCGCCCAACATCAGCACCGCGCCCGGCTTCGCCTGCTTGCCCAGGCCGATGATGGGCAGCCCGCACTCCATGGAGATTTGCGACGGCGCCTCCTTCGCGTTCGGGGCCTTGGCCACCTGCACCGGCTTGGGCGCGTTCTCCTCCTTCGCCAGCAGTGGTGCCACCTCGCGGAACACCCGCCACTCCATCAACAGGTCTCGCTGGGCCTGCGCCGATTCGATGAAGAGGTTCTCGCCCCGCGGAGTGTCCATGACCTCCTCCCAGTCCTCGGCACTGGTCAGGGGTTGATCACCTTCCGAAATCGAATGCGTTGCGCTGCCCTCCTGACCGGTGGGCCCCAGTCCGACACCGCGCGAGACGCCCCAGTCCAGCTCCCTGCCGCCTTGTGACAGCGTCTTGTTGGAGCTCTTGGTGATGCGGAAGATCTGCAGCTTGCTCGACGTGGGCGTCTCGCGCCGGCCCACCACCATGTATCGGTGGAAGAAACCCGAAATCCTCGAGCCGCCGAACTCCTGCCGCCACTCCGTCTGGAGCACCATGCTGCCCTTGTCCTCGCGGAAGGGCAGCTCGTTGCGCGTGAAGTAGCCTCGGACCTCCGGCCACATCTCCGCGAGCGGCCGGTCGTAGATGGCTTCACGGTCCGGGATTTCCAGGTCGCTTCGGTGAGCCGCACAGCCCCCCAAGCCCCAGGCCAACAACACCACCGCGTAGAGTACCGAGCGCATCCACCCTCCGGGCATCACGTTCCCGAAATGGAACGGAGCCAGGAGGGCACCATATCGCCACGGCTCAGTGCGAGGACGCGAGCTTCCCTTCCTCCCGCGCGAAGGGGCTCTTGCTGCCCTCCTTGCCCGGTCCCTGCTCACCCAGTCGGATGGCCGGCGCGGACGCGTTCACCGCGCCCACATAGAACACCCCGTGGTAGCCCTCCGCGTTCGTGGAGTCCCAGGTGTGCACGAAGTAACGCTCGCCGTTGTCCTTGCCCTTCGCCTCGCGCACGCCGCAGTCCAGCCTGTCCCGCACGCCCTTCGAGTCCACCGAGCAGATCCACGTCGTGCCGGTGTCGTAGGCCATGTCGAGCGACACCACGCTGTCGAGCCGCTGCTTCAACAGCAGACCCATGGGCCGGTGCTTCTTGTCCCACGGCAGGCCCTGCTTCGTGCGCGCGTGGATGTTCCCCGACAACACCATGTGGAAGCGCCGCGGGCTCGACTCCACCTGGAACGCCACCGTGCCCGCCATCGCGTCCTCGCGCTGCTGCCCGTTGGCCTTCGGGTGGTCGAAGACGAAGACGTCCACATCCAGGCCCTGCGCGCGCAGCTGGCGCAGGTGCTCCAGCATGTTCGCCATCGCCGCGCTGCCTCGGCCGTCCGGATACGGGCTGCGCCAGAAAGGGGCCTCCATCAGCTTCAGCCAGTCCTCTTCCCCACCCTGGCTCTCCAGGAACGCGTCCACGCGGCCCTGGTTCTCCAGCGGGAGCTCCAGGCCCACCGTCACCGGGATGCCCGCCACGGTCGCCTGACAGGACGCCTGCGCCACGAAGCGCGGCACCTCCTGCGTGCCGTGCATCTCTCCCAGCAGCAACACCGCGCCCGGCTTCGCCTGCTTGCCCAGACCGATGATGGGCAGCCCGCACTCCACCGCGAATTGCGAAGGGGCTTCCTTCGCGTCCGGCGCCTTCGCCACCCGCACCGGCTGGGGCGCGTTCTCCTCCTTCGCCAGCAGCGGCGCCACCTCGCGGAACACCCGCCACTCCATCACCATGTCGCGCTGGCCCTGACCCGACTCCGCGAAGAAGCCGTTCTCCCCTCGCGGAAGGGCCAGCCGGTCCTCGAAGTCCTCCACGCTCTGCCCCTTGTCCTCCTGGTTGGGCCCACCCATGTTGCGGTTGACACCCCAGTCAATCTGGTTACCCGGCGGCGACAGCGTCTTGTTCACGCTCTTGGTGATGCGGAAGATCTGCAGCTTGCTCGACGTGGGCGTCTCGCGCCGGCCCACCACCATGTACCGGTGGAAGAAGCCCGAAATCCTCGAGCCGCCGAACTCCTGCCGCCACTCCGTCTCCAGCACCATGCTGCCCTTGTCCTCGCGGAAGGACAGCTCGTTGCGGGTGAAGAACCCCCGGACCTCGGGCCACATCTCGGCGAGCGGCCGGTCGTAGACGGCCTCACGGTCCGGGTAGTCCAGCTCACCGCGATGGGCCGCGCAGCCCGTCACCATGAACACACACGCCAATACAGTGGCCAAGCGCATCATGCCGCCTCCAAGGAACCCGTCTCCGGGAGACTAGAACGACGGCATGTGTCTCGCATATCGGCCAGGAGCCCTGCCTCCGGAGAGACAGGGTCAGGCCTGGACCTCGGAGCCATCGTGGGCGGAGGCCCGCTCCCGTTCCCAGGGACGGGTCCGGACGGCCTCACGAATCCACAGGATGTGACGCCGCTCGTCCTCGCGGTGGCGCTCGATGAGGACGCGCACGTCGGGGCTCCAGTCGAAGCGCAGCGCCAGGTCATAGGCCCGGTTGGAGAACTCCTCGTTGCCGAGCATGGCCACCAGCGCCGCCTCGGTGCCCATCATGCTGGACATCGCGGTCAGCCCCTTCATCGCCGCGCCCTTCAGGTCCGGACGCAGGTCCACCGGCGCGCCGCCGAAGTGGTGGATGAAGCCATTGAGTTCCCGCACGTGGCGCAGGTGGTCGGCGCGGAACTCGCCGAGCCGCTCACGGACCAGCGGCTCCGGGATTCGGGCGAGCGCCGCGTCGTACGCGCCCACCGCATCCGCGTCGAGCTGGGCCAGGCTTCGCAGCCGTGCCACTTCGGACTTCTCGGCCATGTCGACTTCCTCCGCGCCAGGGACGTGTGCAATGTGAGAAGTCTCTTCCCGAAGGCCAACCCGTCCCTCAAGTCCCGGGTCCGACCGCCCTCGCGCCGGGCGAGCGGGCAGCAGCTCAGGGGCGCGGGTGCGCGGGCCTCAAGGGGAGCGCGTCGTCACGGCGAGCAACCCGACGGTGCTTGAGGACGATGAGTTCCCCGAGCACGGCGCTCACCAGCAGCAGCGCGTTCGTCACCACGAAGACCCAGTTGCCCACCAGCACGCTGTAGACGGTGAAGCCCAGCGAGGCCGTCATCTGCCCCACGAAGAGCCACTTGGAGACATCCTGACTGGAGCCCGACTTCCACTGTTTGTGGATCTGCGTTCCCAAGGTCATCAACAAGACGAAGGAACTGAACCAGCCCACGGCCTCGGTGCCCATGCATCCTCCCGAATACAGATGCGCATGCGCTCGCTCGCTGTCAGCCAGGGTGTCCGCGCTTTGCTCCTGACACCGTGAGGCTTCGGGAGGCGCTGGATGAGTCAGCGGGCCGGACGGGGCTCGGTTGCCTGGCGACTCTGGGCGGAAGAGCACGCCCCCCAAGCGCGCACGACATTGCGACAGGTTCCCCGGATGCCAACCGTTGGGACGTGAACCGCCCCAATGCACGCCCCCGCACCACGGGAGCGCTCCGTGCGCCCAGAGCGCAGGCGGCGCGGACCTCCGCGCCCGAACGTCGCGAGGCCCCGGAGTCCGGGCGCGCGAAGCTCTCCCATGGCGACCGTGTCCTCTTCGCGCGCAGCGGGCTGACGAAGGCGGACGTCTTCGCCTACTACCGCGAGGTGGCGCCGCTGCTGGTCCCCATCCTCACGGACCGACCCATCTCCGTGCAGCAGTGGCCCGCTGGCATCGAGGCCCCCGGCTTCTTCCGACACGAGCTGTCCGGCACCCCTGAATGGGTGCCCACGCTGCGCGTCCGCCACGTGGACAAGACGCTGCGCCACGTGAATGTGAACGGCGAGGAGCCCCTGCTCTGGCTCGCCAACCAGTCCGCGCTCACGCTCCACATGTGGCTGAGCCATGCACCCCAGCTCTCGCAGCCGGACTTCCTGGTGATGGACCTGGACCCGGGCAAGGGCGGCTGGTCGGACGTGGTGACGACGGCGCTCGCGCTTCGTGAGCTGCTGGAGGACCAGGGCCTGGAGAGCTACCCGAAGACCTCCGGCAAACGCGGCCTGCATGTCCTGATACCGCTGGGCCCTGGGCACACCTACGCGAAGGTCCAGGCCCATGCGAACCAACTGGCCCACGCGCTGGCGGCACGGCTGGGGGACCTGGCCACCACCACACGCGGCATCAGCGCGCGCAAGGGACGGCTCTATCTGGACGCGGGACAGAACGCGCGCGGCAAGACGGTGGTGGCGCCCTACTCGCTGCGCGCACGCGAGGCCGCTCCCTTCTCCGCGCCCCTGAAGTGGAGCGAGGTGACGCGGAGACTGGACCCCGCGCGCTTCAACCTCCGCACGCTGAAGAAACGCCTGGATGCGGTGGGAGACCTGTTCGCCCCGGCGCTGAAGCACTCGCAGAAGTTGCCGGACTGACGCCCGGTCGCCTGCTCTCCCGCGCGCATGATGCGCTCAGTGCATGTGCCCGGAACGGGTGCTATGGCGACGCCACCATGGACTCCGCCACCGCATCCGGCACCGTGAAGCCGGCTGGCTCGCTGAAGGTCGCCCTCGCCTACTGCACGTGTTTCATCCTGTGGGGCTCGACCTGGTCCGTGGTGAAGGTGGGGCTGGAAGACCTGCCGCCGCTGCGCTTCCTCGGCACCCGCATGTTGGTGGCGGGCCTCTTCCTCCTGCCCTTCGCGCGCTCGCGCGGACGGGTGGACGCGCGCACCGGAGGTCGCATCGCCGCGCTGGGACTGCTCCAGCTCGCCGTGCCCTTCGGACTGCTCTTCTTCGCGCAGCAGTGGATTCCCTCCAGTTGGGCCGCGCTGCTGTTCTCCACCTTCCCGCTGTGGCTGCTGCTCATCGGCCGAGTGCTGATGCCGGACCAGCCCCTGACGCCGGGCAAGCTGCTCGCGGCGAGCCTGGGCGCGGTGGGCGTGGTGGTGCTCCACTCCTCGGGCGTCGAGGGCCTCGCGCTGTCCGGCAAGGTGCTGCTCGGCGTCGTGATGACGCTGGTGGCCGTGGCGATCATCGCCGTGGCCAACGTGCTGGCCCGGCGCTACATGTCGCACGTCCCCGCGCAGGTGCTCGTCTTCGGCCAGACGCTCAGCAGCGCGGTGCCCCTGCTCGCGCTCTCCTTCCTGCTGGAGGCGGACTCGCCGGGGAACTGGACGCCGCGCGCGATGGGCGCCGTCTTCTATCTGGCGGTGTTCGGTACGGCCTTCACGTACCTGTGCCTCTACTGGCTCTTGCCGCGAATCTCCCTCACCGCGCTGGGCGCCATGGCCCTGCTCGACACGCTGGTGGCGGTGGTGCTGGGCGTCGCCTTCCTCGGCGAGCCCTTCACCCTGTCACTCGTCGTGGGCGGCGCCCTCATCCTCGGAGGCGCCGCGCTGGCCAACGTGCTGCCGAAGGAAGCCGCGCCACGTCCCACCGACGAGGGCACTCCGAGCTGAAGCGCGGGCGTCACCGCGAGGCGTTCAGCGCGCGGTGCTCCTGAACCCACGCGCGGGCCTCGTCGAGCGTGTCCACGTAGCGCACGTCCAGCGGACGCCCACCGCTGAGCATGGAGCCCACCATCAGGCTCTTGGTGGTGGCCTTCTGCTCCAGCGCCGCGCCGATGTAGACGATGCCCAGGAACCAGTCCGCCTTCGCGTGGTCCACCAGATAGCGGCGGGACTCTGGACTGAGCTGCGAGTCGGTGATGTCCGCCGCCAGGTAGAAGCGCCCCTCGGCTGACAGCGCCTTGTAGAGGCCACAGGACCAGCGCGACGTGTCCTCGGTGATGGCGCCCCGGAAGCGCGCCCAGAGGATGTCCGGCGCTTCCAGCCACGCGCGTTGCTCGCCGTGGCTCCATTCCTGCTCCCAATCCCTTGCCATGAGACTCCCGCGATGAGGCCGGGCCCAGGATAGGCCCGGCTGCCCGCGGTTCCCAATGGCCCCCGAGCTAGAAGCGCAGCGGCAGCGCGAACGCTGTCCCGTTCTGCGTGCCTGTCCGGAAGCTCCGGGGAGCACCGATAACCATCGTTGGCGGGGTTCCGCCCGAGCCCGGCACGAGCGCGAGGTCCTGCCCCAGTTGAGCTCGCTCGGCGCCATCACCCACGATGGTGAAGTACGGCGAGAGCGCGCCGCCCAGGTTGGGCGCACCCGCGTAGACGAACACGGCGCCACCACCATCCGAGGCCTCGGAGGAGCCCGGCGCGCTCACCACCAGGTCATGGACGTTGTCGCCCGACAGGTCCACGTTGCCCGCCAGCGCCGTGCCGAAGCCCACCGCGCGCGACTTGTGGACCACCACCACTGGAGTCAGTTTATCGCCGAAGGCGCCCAGCACGAACGGCCCGCTCTGCGAGGGGAGCGTCGCCATCGCCGTGGTGAGCTGCGCGATGTCGAAGAGCAGCACCACGGGCTGCGTGACGCCGTTGAACGGCACCGCGGTGGCGCTGATGGCCAGGAAGTCCCGCCCGTCTCCCGCCGTGCCGCCCGCGTTGCGCATGACCTTGCCCGCGCGGGTGATGGCCAGTCCCAGGCCGATGTTGTTGAGCTGCACCTCGCTGTCGCCCGCGATGCGCCACACGGTCGGCGTGGTGCGACCGTCGCAGCGCACACCGCCCGCGTCGTAGCCGAAGAGGATGGCCACGCCCGAGCGGCTGCCCTCCGCGTACCGCCACGCGAGGTCGTCGCAGTCGTCCCCATTGATATCCCCCAGCGACGTCGGCGCGCTCGTCTGGATGGCCTCGGAGGGCCACGAGTAGACGGGGTCACACCTCATGGTGAGCTTCGTCGGCGACGAATCTTCCGGAGGCCGGCCCAGGAACACCTCCATGCCCCTGTCCCGCAGCACGCCCACGTCCTCCTTGCCATCGTCATTGAAGTCAAAGCCGCCCACCAACCCGCGGCCCAGCGCCGAGCGCTTGCACTTCGCGTCCGTCTCCGGCACGCAGGTAGCGATCTGCAGGGGCGCCCACAAGCGATAGGCGGGCTTGAACGAGCCGTCCGCCTGCCCCAGCGACACCAGCACGCCGCCCACCGACTGGTTGGCCGTGGTGACGCACTCGGGTCGAACCGTCTGGTAGGTCGAAGCCAGCTCCGCGCTGGTGCTCGCCGGCACGACGAAGCCCGGGGCGCCCACCAGCAGGTCCGGTCGCCCATCGCCGTTGAAGTCCGAGAATGCCACGTCCGCGCCCACCGTGCGTCCCGCGGCGTGCGGGGAAGGCGCGCCCTCCTCGGCCACCACGGCCGGGGCGGTCCGCGCCACCTCGCGCACGTACGCCCGGCCAATGGACATGGCATCGCCGTCGCCGTTGGCGCCCGGACCCGACCAGCCCGGCGCGCCCAGCAGCGCCACCGCGCCCTTGGGCCCCACGGCCACCGCCACCTGCTCGCCCACGCGCTCCACGCTGGGCTTCGCCGGCACATTGGCGCTGGTGCGTGCCCACTCCACCAGCGAGGCGCCGCCTCGGCGGAACAGCTCCACGCGGCCGGTGAAGGCCCCCTGGTCCGACGAGGCTCGGCCGGAGAAGGCCGCCAGCGATTCACCGTCCGGCAGGCGCCACACCGCCAGGCCCGAGCCCAGGGTGTCCGACTTCGCCGTGCCATTGAGCGCGGTCAGCGACTTGTTGATGACGGCGCCCTTCGTCAGCGTCGACAACGGATACACCAGCACCTTGCCGCCGAAGCGCAGCGTGGTGTTGTTCGGCCCGGGCGGCGCGGCATACGGCGCGCCCAGCACCAGCTCCGGCCCCGGCGTGCCGTCCACGTCGAGCACCGCGAAGCTGCGGCCCGCGACGACACCGGCCGCGTCACCGTAGATGCGCGCGAAGGCCTCCTCGCGCTTCACCTGCGGCGGCGTGGTCGCCGGGTCGCCGGTGGGCGCATGGGCGCTCAGGTCGAACAGCAGCGCGCCGCCCGCGTCCGCTCCCGAGCGCACACCCCCGCTGGCGCTCAGGTCCGGCGAGTCCGCGCGGTCCGCCACCGCCATCAACAACGGCGGACGCGTGCCGTCACCCGCGATGGCGGCCAGCCGCCACGTGCCCTCATTGGAGTCCGCGAGGTTCGCGGGCAGCACATACACGTCCGGGCTCGCCCGGAAGCGAATCCCCTCGGAGCGCGCGAAGAAGACGGAGATGGCCACCTGAGTACCGGAGACGGCGCCTTCCGCGGTGTAGCGGGACACGCGGCTGAGCGCGGCGATGTCCAGCCGCCCATCCTTGTTGAAGTCCGCCGTCACCAGCGCGCGGCCCAGGTCCGAGCCCGTGCGAGCCATGGGCACGCCGTCCTTCGTCAGGTCCGAGCCACCCAGGCGGAGGGTCGGCAAATCCGGAACGGGGGCGCTGGCCGTGGCCAGGTAGATGTCCACGGTGCCGCGCGCGCGGATGTTGTTGCTGGGCGCCAGGTCTCCCGCTGGCGAGCCCACCACCAGGTCCACCTTGCCGTCGCCATCGATGTCCGCCACGGACAGGCCCGCGCCGAACGCGGCATCCCGCAGCAGGCCGGCGAGCTGCAGGCGCAGCGGCGCGGGGGCGCCTCCCTTGAAGGTGTAGAGGTACACGGCGCCCGCGTTGCTCGTCGCCACGTCCGCGCCCGGCGAGGACACCACCAGTTCCGCGCGCCCGTCACCGTCCAAGTCGCCCGCGGCCAGTGCGTCGCCGAACTGCGCGGTGTCCGTGTCGCCCGTGAGCACCCACAGCGGCTGCGCTTCCAACCCGCCCGTGCCTCCCTTGTAGATGAACACGGCGCCGCCCGTGGGCCGGCCCATGTCGCTCTCGCGCTGGCCCACCGCGAGGTCCAGCGTGCCGTCACCGTCGAAGTCCGCCGTCACCATCGTGGCGGCATCCGTGAGCCGGCCATGCGCCAGACCCGGCCGCGTCAGCTCGTCCAGCACCACCACCGTCACCGACGCCTTGTCTCCAGTGAAGGGGTCCGACGCCTCCAGCACCGCCGCGCCCGTGTCGCCCGCAAGGAAGCCGATGCGCCCCGCGGCAATCGTCCCGGGGCCCGACACCTTCGTCCACACCACCGTGTCGCTGCCACCGCGCGTGGCCAGCGGCACGGACGAGCCCGAGGGCACCGCGAGGAACGCGGGCGCGCCACCGAGCCGGGCCGCCTTGCTCACGTCGTACTGGAGGATGGCCTCGTCACCCGTCTGCGAGTCGCGCACGGTGATGAGGTCCAGCCCCTCGGTGGGGCCCGCCGTGTAGCGCCCTTCGGCGGTGAGCGTGCCGCCAGAGAGGTTCTGCGTCAGGTTGTACGTGGCCGTGCCCAGCAGGCCCTTCGTCGACACCTGGAAGGACGTGCCCGGCCGCAGTTGCGCCCGCGCCGGCGCGATGTCGAAGAGGGCCAGCACCTCCAGCGTGGTGCGGGCATCACCCGGGCAGCGGGCGTCCTCCACCACCAGCGTGTCGGTGCCCGGGGTGTGCCCCGCGATGAAGCGCGACGCGCGCAACTCGCCGGACGAGCCCCCGTCCTCCAGCGTGTAGCGGTACTGGCCGCTGCCACCGCTGGCCACCAGCGACACCGGGCTGCCCACGCGAACCCGGGCGGGCTCGGCGCGCAAGGCCAGCGGGGGCAGGCCCGTGCACTGGTCCACCTCCGGAGGTGGCTCGTTCTCACGCGCGGGGTCCAGGTCATCGGAGCAGGCCGTGACGAGGAGCGCGAGGAGGGGGGCCACGCGAGGGAATCGAATCATGGTGTGCCTCGAGGGGAGTCAGGCGGGTGCGACGGGGGCTTCAGGGCTTCGCGCCGGACGCGGCCCAGCGCTGGATGAGGGAGATGAGCTGAGGGTCCAACGGCCCATCCGCGGGCATGCGCTGGTCTCTCACCGCGGCGGTGATGAGCGCCGCGTTCTCCTTCCACAACTCGTACGTGTTGAGCGCCCGGCCGGGGCCGGTGGCGTGGCACTTCTCGCAGCGCGACACATGGATGGGCTGGATGTCCGTCGCCCAGCTCAGCGCCACGGTGCTCACGGGCTGGTAGTCGAACGGCACCAGGCGTTTGGCTTCGGTGCCATCCAGGAAGCGCGCCACCACGCCGAGCGCCTGGCGTCCCGCCTCCAGGCCCGCGAAGGAGTACGGCTTCGGGGTGCCGTCCGCCTCCTGGCCCCCCAGGCTGTACACAGGCCCTTCACCCGTGGCGGGGACCTCCACGCCGCCCAGTTGGAAGACGACGGAATCCGGCTCCACGCCCGTGGGCATCACCGCGCGCACCACGAGCCCGTCCTCCACCACCTGCATGCCCTGGTGCAGGCCCGTCACGCGAGGCGCCGGCGAGCGACTCACCGCCACCGTCTCGCCGCCCAGCTGCACCCACGCGCAGCCACTCTCGTCCGCGGACAGGAAGCGGAACTCACGCGTGTCGATTCCCTGCGCCAGGCCCCACTCGTTCGCGTCCGCGTCGTACAGGAGCAGCGCGTCGCTCGACTTCACCCACAGGAAGCGGCCCGACGCGAGCAGTTGCACCGGCCGCTGCGGCAGGGTCACCCGCCGCCAGCCTTCCCTTGGCCGACGCAGCAGGCCCTGGTTGGTGAGCAGCCACAGCTCTCCGGAGGTGCCCAGGCCCGGGCCCAGGCCGGCCAGCGACTCCACCACCTCGCCCTCCTCCAGGGGAGCGCCCGCCTCGCGCACGTCGAAGTGCACCAGGCTGGTGGCCACCGCGACGTGCAGCTTGCCGTCGCGCAGGAACCACACGCCCGCGGAGCCCTCGCCCGTCGGCGCCGCGGCCAGCGCGGTGATGCCGGTGAGCGCCTCGCCCTTCACCTTCAGCGCGGACAGTGTGCCGTCGCGCAGCTGGAACAGGCCCGTGGGATGCGCCAGCCACACCGCGCCATCCGAGGACTGCGTGGTCGCGGTGATGCCCAGGCCCAGCGCGTCACGCCACGGCGGGGAGATGAGCCACCCCGACTCGGCGAGGAAGAGGCCGTTCCGCGCCTCCACCAGCGCGCTGTGCGGCCCCATGCGGAACACGGCGTTGACCGTGCCCAGCTCGGCGCTGTTGCCCGGGTGGGGCGCCAGGGCCCCCAGCGAGCCATCCAACCGGATGCGGACGACGGTGCCGGTGGTGTTGGCGAAGATGCCGCCACCGGCCTGGTCCGCGAAGCCCGGAGCCGACGCCAGCGCCGTCTTCGACCGGACCTCGGTGGGCCGGAAGGAGACGGGCCGGGGCCTGTCCAACGGGAGGGAGTCGTCGCCGCACGCGGTGAGGAGGACGGCGGCGCAGAGGGGAAGGAGACGAAGAAGAACGGGGGCGGCGGACCGCCCCTCGTCCATCTCCCGGGGGGCTCGGGGATGGGTGCGCATGCGGTTCAGGCGAGGATGCTACGAAGGGGCTCCACGCGGGTGATGCTGTAGTCCAGGCCCGCCGACGCCAGCACCGTGGCGATGATGTGCTCGGGGAAGATGTTCTCACCCCGAGGGTCGATGGCGCCGGTGCGCAGGTCGAACGTGCCGGGCGACATGCCAATGTCTCCACTCTTCCCGAAGACATGGTTGTGCTTCACGCCCGCGCCCATGAGCATGCAGGAGTTGGAGATGTGGTGGTCCCGGCCGCCCGCGCTGTTGATGAGCGGCGTGCGGGAGAACTCGGAGAACACCATGATGGTGGTGTGGTCCATGAAGCTATCGCCCGCCGGGTGGGGGGTGTCGATCAGGTCATCCACCAGGTCGGACAGCGCGTCGAAGCCCCGGCGCTGGTTGTTGGCGTGGGTGAGCTGCGTGCCGAAGTGCGTGTCCAGGCCGCCCGTGAGGTTGATGGTGAGGCACTGGGCGATGCCCTTCTTGAGCGCGGTGGCCACCATGGCGGCACGTCCCGCCTCGGTGTCGTAGTTGCCACTCTCTGGCAGGCTATAGCGTTCCCGGACCGCCGCCATCTCCGGGGTCTGAGCGTCGAACTTGAACGACGCTTCCAGCTTCTGGGCCATCACCTGCTGCATCTGGTCCCGGCTGTTCTGGTACGTGGTGCCCACGCCGCGAGCGCCGTAGGCGGCCTCCTCGCAGGTGATGGGCTGGCCCCGGAAGTCGACCAACTGCTTCTCGATTTCGCTGTCCAGCAGCTGCGAGCTGGGCTTGAGCGTGAGCAGCAGGTCGTCCTTGCGGCTGACGCGCAGCGCGTTGGCGTAGCCCGGGTACCGGTCGTTGTACGACTCCACGTTGAACGCGATGTTGGAGATGGGCACGCGGGGCTTCATCTGCCCCACGATTTCCGTCGCCGTGGAGGAGCCACGCGCCGCGCTACCGATGGGCATCTTCCCGGTGAGGAAGTAGCGATAGCCCACCTCGTGGCCCAGCGTGTTCATGTTGATGCCGCGCACCACCGTCATCCGGTCGAAGTGCTTCGACAGGTCACCCACCGCGGGACCGAAGTCGATGTTGGACCGGCCCACGCCCGACTTCTCCGGGCGCAGGGGGATGGCGGAGAAGCGCGCGTCATTGATGAGGTTGTAGCCCGGCAGGATGCGCGTCTCCGCCGCGCGGTCCGGGGTGAACTCGTCCGGGTCCTTCGGGTCGAAGGCGAGCAACTGGTCCCAGCCACCGTTGAAGTACACGAAGACGAAGCAGCGGTCGGCCGGGGCCAGCGAGGCCGCCTGCGCGAAGGAGCGGAAGGGCAGCCCGCCCAGCAGCGTGGAGCCCATGAAGCCGGCCGCGGCCTTGAGGAAGGTGCGGCGCTCGGGACGGTGGTTCTCGTCGAGTCGATTCTTCTTCATCGAAGTCACTCCGAGCTTCAGTAGGTGATGAACCGCGCGTCGGTCAGCATGGCGATGCACATCACCGCCAGCGCGTCCGAGCGCCGCTTGGCCGTCTCCGCCCGGGCCGCGGCCTGGGTGAAGAAACCGACCCACTTCGTCAGCTCCTCGCCTTCCAGGGGCGCACCCCAGAAGCGCAGGGAGTTGTAGACGAGGAACTCTCGCACCTGGGCGTCCGTCAGCTTGCGCAGGTCATCCCAGGTGCCCGGCAGCGTGCGCGACAGCGTGCGCTTGGAGGCATCCGCCTGCTTCACTTCATCACCCGCCTGGGCGATGCACACGAAGCGCGCGCCATCCTCCAGGAACTTGGCGAACACCAGGTTGGGCTCGGTGTTCTCGCTGGAGACGAGGGCGAAGTCGGCGCGGCCCAGGGACGAGGCGCGCGCGTCGATGCCGTCGCCACCATTCACCCAGCGGCGGCCGACGGCCTCCAGGATGGCGGCGTCGAGCTGGGCGACGGTGAGCCGGCGCGGGGCGCGGCCCACGCTACCGCCCTGCGCTTCCGGGTCCGGCAGCGGGTCGAAGTCCCCGGGCTGGTGGGGGTTGGCGACCGGTTCGAGCTGCCCGTCCAGGGTGGGGCCGGGCTTCTCCTCGGTGGACTTGTTGCAGCCGGCGCTCAGCGTGAGCAACGCGGCGATCAGGAGCGAGCGGCGCATCAGTCAATCCTCCGGTAGGCGTCGGTCGTCACCACGCGCTCGATGAGCGACTTGAAGCGGTGGCCACTCTTGGCGAAGTCGCTGGCGAGCGGCGCCAGGTACATCCGCTGCTCCTCCGCCGTCATCGGGCGGCCCAGGAACTCGTTCCAGACCCGCTTCACCGTGCAGCGCTCCAGCTCACCCGACTGGTACATGCGCTCCACGAGCAGTCGCGGACCCGCCTCGATGTTCTGCTCCTCGTCGGCCGTGCGGTACAGGTACGTCTTGAGCAGGCCGAGGCTGCTGGCGCCGTCACCGTCGTACGCCTGCATGACGTACTGGGAGCACTCGCCGCCACAGTTGGTGTCGCCGTTGATGGCGCAGTCGCGGCACTTCGGGTCGAAGCGCGGGAACTGGTTGGCCGGCAGGAACTGCGCCGCGCGCTCGGCGTAGCGGCCCCAGTGGGCGCCGGTGGGCTCGATGGTGGCGTGGCAGTAGTTGCAGCCACAGCGCTTGGCCAGGTTGTTCTCCCGGTTGCAGGAATCCTCGGGGTCGGGCAGGGACGTTTCCGAGCCAGGCACGAAGGTCTTGCAGAGGAACGCCTCGTAGAACTCGGAGACGCGGGCCCGGTGCGTGGGGAACCGGTAGAGGAACCCGGGCGTCGTCAGCACGCCGGAGTGCGACTCATCCCGGGTGTATTCCTTCCAGTTCGCGGCGTCGGTGTAGGCGATGGCGGGAATCGACTCCAACGGCGCGGGCGCGGTGGCGCTGAAGACACCCACGCCCTGCCGCTGCCGGTAGAACTCCGACAGGGTGCCGTTCACGAACGAGCGGCGCGTGGTGAGGATGTTGTAGTAGGGCTCGTCGCGGCGGACGACGGACTCGGCGATGCGCAGCGGTTCCTCGTTGAAGGCGGCCACGCGCATGTCGTGAACGTTGCGCACGAAGAGCGGGTCCGTGGTCTGGCCGATGTTCGACACGCCGCAGCGGCGCATGCCCACGCCGCAGCCGCAGCTGCGGTCATTGGCGAAGCGGCCCGTCTCACAGGACTCACGCGTCCAGGGGTTGTGGTCGCGCTCCTGGGCCTCGATGGCGCACACCTTCACCGTCGCTGGCGAGCCCGCAGGGGCCCAGTAGGGTGCGGGCTTCATCACGAAGCCCTCGCGCTGGATGCAGCCGCGAGTGGTCGAGTAGGCCCCCTTGATGTTGTTGTTGATGGCGAGGTCCAGCGTGCAGCGAGTGAGCGTCAGGAGGCTCGGCTTGGTCTCTGGATTGGGATGGTCGAAGGACACCACCAGGCCCGAGCCGCCGGTCGCCGCATCCGTCTTCTCCTTCAGCACGGAGGTCGTGTTCTTCTTCGGGTCGGGCAGGCACAGGTACGACTTCACGGTCGCCGCAGCGCCGCGGTTGTCGCAGAAGTAGCGGTACTTCCCCCATTCGTCGGTCGCGGGCAGGGCGGCCAGTTGGGCACAGGTCGTCACCACGTTGGCCGTCTTGACGGCCAACTCCGTGCATTCGAAGAAGTTGGTGTCGTAGTCGTAGCTGACCGGCATGGGCACGCCCATGGCATCCGTGCAGCTGGTGCGCGGCGCCACGGCGTGCCCGTCCTGCGTCGTCGTCAAGCAGGAGCTCTGCTCGATGTCGGAGTTGCAGGACTGGCCGTTGACGCCTCGCAGCGCCGTGGACGGATTGTTCGCGAAGCCGAAGGCGGCGCTGGTGCCGTTGCCACCCAGGCGCGAGTTGCCGTTGTCGAAGACACTCGCGCTGATGTTCGAGCGCAGGAGGGCGCGGTGGAAGTTGCGCACGCGCGTGTAGAACAACTCGTCATTCATCATGGCGCGGATGTCTTCTTCAGACACCGAGCCCTTCGCCTGGACTGCCTTGTACTCCTCCCAAGTGGGCGGCCGACCGAGCAGGTCGAGCGTCAGCTGCCGCAGATGTCTTTCAGGAGGGACCTTCGCGACGGGCGCGCAAACAGCGGCCTCATCGGCGGAGGCTGGCAGAGCCAGGAACAAGGCGGCGCCAGCCAGGATGGCAAGGCAACGCTCGCGGAGCACGGGGAACCTCCGTGGAGGGGGGGAGTCGGGGGCGACCGTGACTGAGTATGCAAGAATTACAGGGAGAAGATCCAGTCGGCCTAACAGAACGCTTCATCCGACATGTCGGCACAACGGTGTATCGCTACTGCATTGGTTGCATCGGCGGACGTGTCGCGAGAGATAGGGCGCATGTCGAACGCCACCTCTGCTCCGCTTCAGCCCCGAGTGAGCGACCGGGCTTTTTATGTCTTCACCGGTGTTGTCTCCGCGCTCGCGCTCGCCTTCATCGCGTGGATTCTGATGGGCCGTCGCGACGGCGTGGAGGGTGTGGATTTGCGCTTCCTTCCGGCCGTCAACGCGAGCCTGAACGCGACAGCGGCGGCGCTGCTCATCGCCGGATGGGTGGCCATCAAGCGCGGCGCGCGGCGCGTGCACCAGTACCTGATGGTGGCGGCCTTCGCGGCGTCGGCGCTGTTCCTGGTCTGCTACCTCACCTACCACTACGTGCACGGAGACACGCGCTACGTGGGCGACTGGCGAGGGCTGTACCTGTGCATCCTGGCCAGCCATGTGCTGCTGTCCATGGGTGTCGTGCCCCTGGCGCTGGTGGCCTTCTACTTCGCGTGGCGCAAAGAGTTCCCCCGGCACCGCAAGGTGACGCGGTGGCTGGCGCCCATCTGGGTGTACGTGTCGGTGACGGGCGTGGTGGTGTACTTCATGCTGCGCGGCGGCCTGACGTCCCTGTAGCGACGCTCAGGGCAGCGCGCGTCGGAGCCAGCGCTCGAAGGCGTCGAAAGTGTCCTGGGCACCCTTCACCACGCGGTCATCGAAGGCAGGGTCGGCCGCGTCCACGGATGCGCGCGTGAGCACTTCGCCAAAGGCGCGCCACCGGGGGCCCACGTCGTCACCGTAGGCGCGGAAGAAGACGAAGTCGCCCGCGGGGGTTCCCTCGAAGTGGCGGCGCAGGTGTCGGAGGATGAGCTGGCCTCCGAGCGTGGCGCCCTCCAGCACGTAGCAACTCCCGAGCGCCTCGGGCAGACCGAGCAGCGGCGGTGGCTCCGGGCACCCTGGCAGCCGCGCGAGCGACGGCGTGTCATGGCCGAGCGCGCGCAGGTCCGCTTCCAGCCACGGCACCTTGACCCGCTCCTGAAGGCGCAGCCCGGGCAGCGCGGCTCCCAGCAGTGTGGTGAGTTGGTCCTCCACCGGGAGATGGAAGCCGTGGAGCGCCTCCAGGTGGCGGCGATAGCCCTGGAGCGTCAGTCCAGGCTCCAGCAAGCGCACGGCGGACTCGGTGCGCTCGTGGTGGGGGCGGGTTTCCGTCTTGAGTCGCGGCAGCAGGGACACGGTCCAACCAAGATGGCCCCACCCGGGCTCGGAGGGAATGGCTAAATCCCAACCAACGCCGCCGGGGCTCCCTGTCAGGAACGCGGGGAGGCGGCCGACCGGGGCGCCATGCGAATCCTGACGCTCGACGAAGTGCCTTGTTACAGCTTGCCCTACCAAGCCGCCGCGCCACGGGGTGGGTGCGAGACCGTGTTGTTCCCCCTGCTGCGCGGCACGGTGGATGCGCTCCCGGACGAAGTCGCCGCGCTGCTGGTGCTCTCCGACCTCCAGGGCGTGGCTCCCCATGCACTCCAGGACGGTGCGGTGGCGCTGCTCGGAGAAGTGCTCGCCGATGAGCTGGCGATTCTTGGTGAGCTGGGCACGCTGCCCCAGCCGGGAACCGTCGGCGTGGTGCTCGCGGGAGACCTGTACTCGGAAGCGAATGCGAATGTGCGCGGCGCCTCCGGTGACGTGCGCGCCGTCTGGCAGGCCTTCGCCGAGCACTTCCGCTGGGTGGTGGGCGTGGCCGGCAACCACGACACGTTCGGCGGTGCGCGCGAGCAAGTACGCTTCCAGCAGCGCCCCGGCATCCACCTGCTCGACGGCGAGGTGGTGGACCTGGAGGGCCTTCGCGTGGGCGGCGTGGGTGGCATCATCGGCAACCCGGACAAGGCCGGCCGACGCGGGGAGACGGACTTCCTGCGACAGCTCGATGCGACGCTGCGCGAGACACCGGACGTGCTGGTGCTGCATCAGGGGCCGGACGTCGAGGGCACGCGGCTGCGCGGCAGCCCCGTCATCCGGGAGTCCGTGCAGAGGCGCGCAAACCTGTTGGTGGTCTGCGGCCATGCCCACTGGGAGACGCCGCTCGCCACCCTTCCTGGCGGCACCCAGGTGCTCAACGTGGACAGTCGCGCGGTGCTGCTCGAACGCGCGAAGCCGTCCGCGTGAAGACGTGAGGCGCCGCGCGGTCCCCGGTCGACCTCACCGGGAACCCGCTTCGCCACGGACGGCGACTCAGCGACAGAAGCCGTCGCTCCGACACGTGGCCGGAGGCAAGCAGTTGAGGCCGGAGCCGATGCAGCTCGGCTGACACGCGCCAATGCCAGTGCCGTCGCTGTAGCAGACGTAGCTCGAACGGCAGTCACCCTGACCGGTTCCCACCTCGCGGGAGCAACTGTCCAGACAGTTCTTCAGCCCCGACGAACTGACCGTGTAGCACTTCGAGCCCGCGGGACACGCCGTCGTGTTGCACACGAGGGAGCAGTAGCCTCCAGGGAAGTTCGTGTTGCAGAACCCCTCCGCGCAGTCGGAGTCATCCGTGCACGATGCGCCCACGTCCAGCGTCGGGTCATCGTCGATGGGCGCCAGCGGGAGCAGGTCGAAGCTGATACCGGGCGTGGAGTCACCGGCCTCCACGTCGAGCGGCTCGAAGGAGTCGACGTTGCGCCAGAAGCCCGTGCGCTCCCCGTCCTCGAACAGCTCGCCGTCCTCGTCGTCGTCGATGGTCGCCAGCGCGTAGTAGGTCCGGGGCTCCAGCGCTAGGGAGTAGTCGTAACCGCGCGACGCGCGAGCCACGGTGATGGCCTCCTGGGCCGCCTCCCACTCGCCCGTCAGCGCGTTCTGCCAGACGAAGGCCACAATGGCATCCAGGTCGTCCGACGTGCCCACGCCAATCTTCAGCGCCACCGTCGCCGAGCCGGCCGCTCCGGAGCCCGCGAGGTTGAGGTTCACCACGTAGTCGCCATCCGCGAGGCCCGCCGTGTTCACCGCCACGTCCAGCGTCGTCGAGCCGTAGGCGGGTACCGTCTTGGTGCTTCCCCCGGGGAAGGACACCGCCGACTGCTGCGCGCCCGAAACAGTGGCCGTCACCACCAGGTCGCCGCCCTGTCGGCCGCCCACGTTGCTCAGCGTGAGCTGCTGCGTGACGCTCTGCCGAAAGAAGAGCGTGCTCGTCGACACGCTCAGCTTCGGCGGCTCCAACGCCGGGTCGGTGCTCTGGATGCGCCGCAGCGCCGCCTGCGCGTTGATGAGTCCCGCGCCACAACCTCCGGCGCACAGCGGGGAGGGAATCAGCGTCGCGGTGGTCTTCAGCGCGCTCTCCGCCTGGCTCGACGTGAGGTCCGCGCTCAGCTTGGCCGCGGTCGCCGCCAGCAGCGCCACCACGCCGGCCACGTGCGGCGCCGCCATGCTGGTGCCCTGGGAGAAGGCATACGCGGGCTGCCGGTTGTCATCCAGCACCGTGGACAACACGCCGTCCGCGTAGCCGTCGCCGTTGATGTCCTCCACCATTTCACCGCCGGAGGCCACCACGTCCACGCGCGCACCGTAGTTGGAGAAGCTGCTGCGCCGGCCCGACAGGCCCGTGGAGCCCACGCAGATGACGTTCTCCTGGTTGCACGGCGTGCTGTTGGAGGCGTCCACGTTCTCGTTGCCGGCGGCGACGACGATGATGGCGCCGCGACGGACGGCGGCGTCGATGGCGTCCTGGTAGAGCGGCTGCGGCGGCGCGCTGCCACCCAGGCTCATGTTCACCACCTTGGCGGCCTTGGCCGGGCGCTGGGTGATGCCGGGCACATCACCCCCGGTGGCCCAGGCGATGGCCGCCGCGATGTCGAAGCTGTTGCCGCCCTTGTTGCCCAGCACGCGCACCGGAAGAAGCTGCGCGTTCCAGGCCACGCCCGCGACGCCGACGCCGTTGTTCGTCACCGCGGCCACGGTGCCCGCCACGTGCGAGCCATGCCACGACGAGCCGCCCTGCGGCTCATCGCCCCCTTCGTCCAGGGGATTCGGGTCGCGGCCATTGCCGTCACCCGCGTTGGTCGGGTCGGCAATCATGTCGTAGCCCTGCACCACGTGGGTGTTGAGGTCCGGGTGCGAGACGATGCCGGTGTCGATGACCGCCACCACCACGCCGTCCGCGCCGAACTCGATGTCCCATGCGGCCGGCAGGTTGATGGTGGGGTAGTGCCACTGGAGGCCGTAGCCCTTGTCGTCGGGAACGGCCGTCTTGTACATGCGCAGGTTGCGGTCCGTGTAGCGCACGCCCGGCACCGCCGCGAGCTTCGACACCAGCTCTCGCGTCTCGTCCGTCGTCACCGCGTGGCCGTCCTCCGCCTCGAAGCCCACCAGGTGCAGGTACTCGCTCGCATGGCCCTTGTGCACCACGCGGTAGCCCGGGAGCGCCGTGGCGGACAACACGTGCTCGGGAGACACGCCCGCTTCCTCGAAGCGGACCACGACGTCACCAGCGATGGTCGGGTCCTCCTGGGGGATGCGTGCCAGGGGCGGCGGCCCCAGCGGCGCGGGGATGATGGGCAGGCCCGGGTCCGTCTGGTCCACCGCCGAGCGGCGCACGCGTTGTGCCTTCGCGCCGCGCATCGAGTCCTTCAGCCGCGCCAGCACGCCCTTGCCGAAGGGAAGGTGGGTGGCTCGGGAGACTCCACCCTCGGAGGACTGCTCGTTGCTGCGGAACGGCGTCAGCGTCCCCGCGACGGTGCCGGAGTTCGCATCAGGCCCGCCCCCGCCGTCCTCGTCACACGACGTGGCGGAGAGCAGCAACATTCCGACGAGCAATAGACGACGCATTCGAGAGAACCCCCTCCAGGAAACAGTGGGGGGGACCCTAACACCGCGTGTCCAGACGAACGGGGATTCTCAGCTGGCCTGCGCCACCCCGCCGCCGCTCTCCGTGTCCTCGCCAACGTTCTCCTCGGAATCGTCCTCCAGCGCATCCACGCCGCCCGGCACGCCATCCACGTAGGTGACGACGTTGCCCGGCATCGCGGGCACGCGCGGCCCTGGAGTCACCACACCCGTGAGGTTGAGCGGGTCCACGCCGGAGAGCTGCACGCGCACCCCGGAAGGAGGCTGCCGTCGCACCGCGCGCGCCATGTCCACCGCCTCCGGCAGCGCGAACTGTTCTCCAACGAAGCCCGCGACGAAGCGACCACCGCGCACCTCGCCTCGCGCCTCCATGCGTCGGTAGACGAACAGCAACTCACGCCACGTGGGCGCCAGCGCCTCTCGCATCACCAGGTCTCGCCAGACGATGCCGTAGCGTTGGAGGAACAGGCGCGCCAGCGAGTCCATCACCTCGTCCGACGTCTTCGGCTCCGCGGGCGCCAGCAGGCTCCAGCGTCCGGGTCCACCGCGCTGCAACAGCTTCTGCCGCTTGCGATGCGCGGGGCTCTGGAGCACGCGCAGGTTCTGCACCGCATCCGCCGTCACCAGGCCGCGCGCCACCAGCTCCCACAGCGCGTCCTCGATTTCAGCGGGCAGTCGTCGCGCGCGGGACACCAGGTCCTGGAAGAAGCACGCGCCCCGGCGCTCCAACACCGACACCACATCCTTGGCGGCCACGCTGAGGTCCGGCGGCGTCCACACGTCCCCATCCGCGAGCACCGCGTGAGGCCGCGCCGCCGCGAGCATCCACTCCAGGTCCTCGCGCAGCGTGAAGGTCAGCGGCGCGTTGCGAGTGGGCGAGGCTCGCGAGCGCGTGGGTGCTGGAACTTCCGGCTCCGGCGGCGTCACGGGCGCGCCGCGACGAGGTCCCGGCACGGGCTTCGGCTGGTCCTTCATCGTCAGCCGGCCCCAGGCCACCTCACCCGCGTAGCAGGCGCGCTCCAGCATGTCCGGCGTGTAGCCCCTCATGCGCGCGGGCAACAGGAAGCGCTCCCACGCGGAGGCAGGCGCCTCGTAACCCTGGAGCAGCCGCACCGCCTTCATGAGTCCCGTGGAGCCGCGCAGCGCGTCCACGTCCTCCATGTGGTGCCACCGGAAGAGGAAGCGCATGAAGTCGCGCCCGCTCAGCGGCTCGATTTCCCGGCGCAGCCGCCCCACCGTCATCCGGTGGATGCGCTGGAGCAGACGGCGATCGCACCACTCCAGCGGCGGCGTCTCTCCCGGCGCGAGCGGTGTCTCCAACGGACGGAAGCGGCCCCGCAGCACGGTGCCCTGCATCTCCAGTTGATGCATCGCCGCGTTGACCTCGTCCTCGCTCAGCACGCAGAGGCGAGACAGTTCCGCCACCGTGGTGGGGCCCACGTTCTCCATCCGCCCGCGCACCACCTGGAGCACCGCGGCCTCCCGCTCCACCGGCCGGTCATGCGCCAGCACCGGCAACGGAGGCTGCGTCACCCCGTCGGGGAACAGCGCTCGCACCGCGCTGCCCCGCTCCGCCGCGACGAGGAAACGTCCGGCGGGCAGGTCCAACCACGCCACCCGGCCCTGCTCGAACAGCGGCGTCGCCAGTCCCTTCGGCACCTCCGCGTCCCGCACCAGCACCCACTGGAGGAGCATGTCGTGCAGCTCGTCCTCGTCGCGCATTGGCGGCGCGGCGTCCTCCACCACCGTGGCGATGGCCGTCGCGTCCAGCGCGCCGAAGGCCGCCGCGTCCTCGGCCGGCAGCGCGCGGCGCAGGGCCACGTTGCGCACGCGGCGCTCCTCCGCCGGAGCGTCATCCAGGAACGTGTACGGCTGGCTGTGAATCATCGCGTGCGCGAAGACGCTCGGCTCCGGTACGTCGCGCGCCTCCAGGCGGATGCGGCCGTCCTTCATGCGACGGAGCACCTCGCGCAGGCCCTCCACGTCCATGGCCTCATGCAGACAGTCGTCCATCGTCTGCTTCACCAGCGGATGGTCCGGCAGCTCGACGTCGCCGCCACCGTGGTTGTCCTGACAGCCCACCTGCGCCGGGAAGACGGCGGCCAGCAGGTCCTCGCTGCGCGCGCGCTGGAGGTTGGGCGCCACGCGCTTGCCCCCCATCATCCGGTTGAGCGCCAGGGCTCGCGTGGCCACCCAGCGGAAGCGCGTGCCGAACAGCGGCGACTGGAGCACCGCCTGCACCAGCACCTCTTCCACCTGGTCCGGGTGAAGGAAGTCGAAGATGTCCGCCAGCGGAAAGGAGTGCTGCTCGCCCAGCGACAGGAGGATGCCGTCCTCCGTCGCCGCCGCCTGGAGCTCGAAGTCGAACGAGCGGCAGAAGCGCTTGCGCAGCGCCATTCCCCAGGCCCGGTTGATGCGACTGCCGAAGGGCGCGTGGATGATGAGCTGCATGCCGCCTGCTTCGTCGAAGAAGCGCTCGGCCACCACGAGCTGATTGCTGGGCACCGCGTCCAGCATCTTCTTGCCCAACCGCAGGTAGCCCAGCAGCGCATCCACCGCGGGCGGCGGCATGCGCAGCTCCTTCTCCAGGAAGCTGGCCGCGTCGTCGCGGTTGAGGAGTTCGTCGCGCAGCCGGCCAACCTGGAGCGACAGCTCGTCCGTGCGTCCTGGGGCCTCACCACGCCAGAAGGGCACGTTGGGCGCCGCGCCGCGTGCATCCTCCACCATCACCGTGCTGCCCATCACCCGCTGGATTCTCCAGGCGGTGCTGCCCAGGAGGAAGACGTCTCCGGGCGACGACTCCACCGCGAAGTCCTCGTCCAACGTACCCACCACCTTGCCCTCAGGTTCGGCGGTGACGCTGAAGGTGAAGGTGTCCGGGATGGCTCCGCCGTTGGTGAGCGCGGTGATGCGCACGCCGCGCCGGCCCTTGAGGCGCTGATTCACGCGGTCTCTGTGCAGGTGGATGCCCGCGCGTCCACGCCGGTCGGCGATGCCCTCCGACAGCACCTCCAGCACGCCCTGGTACTCCTCCCACGTCAGCTCGCGGTACGGGTACGCGCGCTGGAAGAGGCTGAAGAGGGCGCGCTCGTCCCACTCCTCGCACGCGCACGCGGCCACCACTTGCTGCGCGAGCACGTCCAGCGGCTTCTGCGGGATGATCACCGCGTCCAGGTCACCCTCGCGCACGGCGTTGAGGAGCGCGGCGCACTCCATCAACTCGTCGCGAGTCATCGCGAACACGATGCCCTTGGAGATGGCCGCCTTGTGGTGGCCCGCGCGGCCCACGCGCTGGAGCAACACGGAGATGGCCTTCGTGGTGCCCAACTGGACGACGAGGTCCACGTTGCCCACGTCGATACCGAGTTCCAGGGACGCGGTGGCCACCATGACGCGCAACCGGCCGTCCTTGAGCTTCTCCTCCGCGGCCAGCCGGATTTCCCGCGACATGCTGCCGTGGTGGGCCGCCACCAGACCTTCGCCCAATCGCTCGCCCAAATCATGGGCCACGCGCTCCGCCATCTTCCGCGTGTTGACGAAGATGAGCGTGGTGCGGTGTTCGCCCGCCAGTGCCACGAGGCGGTCGTAGACCTGGCCCCACATCTCGTGGCTCGCCAGCGAGGACAGCTCCGCGTCGGGAATCTCCAGCTTCAAGTCCCACGGGCGCAGGTGGCCCACCTCTACCTTGCGGCACTCGCGGTGGGACGCGCCGGTGAGGAAGCCGGCAATCGCATCCAGCGGTTTCTGCGTCGCGGACAGGCCGATGAGCTGGGGGCGCATCTCCGTGAGCGCCTTGAGCCGCTCCATGGACAGCGTGAAGTGACTGCCCCGCTTGTCGCGCGCGAGCGCGTGAATCTCGTCGACGATGACGGTGCGCACGCCGCGCAGGGTGGCGCGGGCACGCTCGGCGGTGAGGTAGAGGTAGAGCGACTCCGGCGTGGTGATGAGGATGTGCGGAGGACGGCGCACCATCTGCGCGCGCTCGGAAGCGGACGTGTCACCGCTGCGCACCTGCACGCGCAGCTCGCCCGGCGTGTAGCCCTCCGCGCGGGCTCGAGTGAGCAACTCCTCCAGCGGCTGGAGCAGGTTCTTCTGCACGTCGTTGCCCAGCGCCTTCAAGGGCGAGACGTAGAGCACCTGGGTGCGGTCTTCCAGGTTCCGCTCCAGCGCGAGCCGGAACAGCGAGTCGAGCGCGGCGAGGAACGCGGTGAGCGTCTTGCCGCTGCCCGTGGGCGCGGCGATGAGGACGTCATGCCCGGCCTGGATGAGCGGCCAGCCCTCCACCTGGGGACGCGTGGGCTCGCCCAGTCGTTCGGCGAACCAGCGGCGGACCACCGGGTGGAAACTCGCCAGTGCCGGGTGCGCCGCGCACTCGGCGGCGAAGTCGAGACTGATCTGCGGGGGCATGCGCACCTCTCCACCCGGAGCCTGAACACAGGTACAGGCGGGCGTCAACGCGCACGCGGCGTGGGGAACGGCCTCGCCCACACCCTCCGCTCGGGTACTCCCAGAGCAGGCGACCGCGCCGTTAGGCTGGGGACATGCGCACACCCATCGTCCCCTGGCTCATCATCGCGGCCCTCAGCCTCGGAGCGGCCCCTCCGGAGACGGCCGCGTCGGAACCGCTCGTCGCGCGCATCCAACGCGCTTCCGAGTACGCCCGGTCCGGCAATGGCGCGGAAGCCCAGAAGGAACTCACGGTAGCGCTCAAGGAAGCGCCCCAAGACGCGAGCGCCCTCTTCGTCCAGACGTGCGTCTTCCTGGAGCAGGGCGCGTTGCCCAAGGCGGAGCAGACCCTGAAGCGGCTTCGCGCGGTCGCCGCGAAGGAGCCGGAGGTCGTCATCCTCTCGTCCCTGGTGGAGCAACGCACCCGTCAACCGAAGTTCGATTGGCGTGAGGCCTTCCTTCACGCGTGGGCCCAGGCAGAGCGCCCCCTCTTCGCGGAGAGCCGCTTCTTGCTGGAACCACCCACCTCATCCAGCGATGGCAAGCCTGAGTTCGACGCCGCCTGGGAACGCACCGAAGCAGCGGACGTCCGCCTCATCCTCGCGCTCTCGGGAAACATGCTCGGCAGCCCTGACCTGGAGTGGCTCGCCACGCACCTCGACAAGGTGAAGGACCCCGTCCTCCTGCGCGCCGCCTTCGAGCACTTCCTGACCGCGGCCCCCCAACATCCCGAGGCGCTCGCGAAGGCGCGCACCACGCTCAAGCCCCGCCTTCAACAACTCGCCGCAACATCGCCCCAGGAGATTCAACTCCGGTTGCTCGTGCTGCTGGGGGACACCGACCCGAAAGCGCCCTTCACTCCAGAAGAGCTCGCCGAGCTGGAGCGCATCGCCGACCTCCCTGACTACCGGACCGCCTCCACCCTCTCGATGTACACCGAGGCCATGCGGCTCCTGACGCTGGCGAAGGTCTCCCGCCTTCAAGCCAGTGCCTTCTCAGCCTTCGTGGGAGAGCTGGCGCTCACCGGTCCCTACCGCCTCACCCAGCGAGCACTCGTCTCGGACACGCTCACGGCCGGGGACCGTGAGCGACTGGGCCACGTGTTGTCCTCCATTGGCGAGCGCATCGTCGAAGAGACCACGCTCGTGGAGTATCTGGTAGGCCTGCGCATGGTGATTCAGGGCGTGGAGATGCTCAACGACCCGAAGCGACGGGAAGAAGTCGGCGCGGCACAGTGCCATGCCTTCAAGCTCGCGCGCGTGACCCAGCCCCAGCGCATGGACCTGTGGCCCCTGCCCTCACTCCAACGGGCATGGCTCACCGCATCGCTGGAGAACGAGCGGGAGCACCTGCGGGCCTTCCTCATGAAGTGAGCGCGGAGGGCCTTACGCCCCCGGCGCGGGCGCGGCCTCCCCCACTGGAGCCGCCGCGGTCCTGTTCCAGACGATGCGGTACGTCGCCGCCGTGCCATCGAAGGCGATGGGCTCCACCTCCACGTGCCCGGCGCCCGCCACGCGCAGCGACTCCGCCAGGAAGCCCGCGGAGAAGTACGGGTTGTCCGCCGCTACGTCCTTCATCCACAGCGTGGCAGCGCCCTCGCCGGACTCCTCCACCCGCACCTCGTTGAAGTTGTTGCCGGCCCTCACGTTGTAGGGCACCCGCTCCAGGGTCCTCATGGGCCCCAGGCGGGTGACGAGCGACAGGCTGGCCCGCCCCACCGGCGTCTGCCGGAAGCCCTGGAGATAGCGCGCACCCAACGCCAGCCAGGCCTCCTTCGCCGGCAGCGACGGGAAGATGTCCTGCACGGCCACCCGCAGGAAGCCTCGCCACTGCTCCAGCGAGTAGGCCGGCCGCAGCCGCTCCGACAAATCCAGGCCCACTCCCTTCAGGCGCTGGCGCCCCTCCCGCGTCAGATAGGGGCCCAGGGCCCTCACGAAGAGGGCTTCCACGGACTGCGCGAAGATGAGCTTCTCGGGCGACATGACGGATAAGTGGCAATGGCCCCCCGCAACGGCGAGCCATTCCGCATGTCAAACGTCAGATGGTCATCATCACCGGGGCAGCCGCACCGTGAAGGTCGTCCCACCCGACGCACTGGACTCCACCGTCACCTCGCCTCCATGGGCGAGCAGAATCTGCCGGGTGATGTAGAGCCCCAACCCCAGCCCCGAGGACGCCGCCGCCTCGTGCTGGACGGCTCGCGAGCCTCGACGCCATGCGGCGAAGATGTGTGGAAGCTCCTCCGAAGGAATCGGCGGTCCGCCATTGTGGACGCGCAGCACCACTTCCCGCGCACTCGCCTGGCCCCACATCCGCACGGGACTGTCCACGGGGCTGTACTTCAGCGCATTCGCCAGCAGGTTGCTGAACGCCTGCTCCAGCCGGTCCAAATCCCACGCGCCGCGCCCGTCCCCCACCACCTCCAGCATCAGCATCCGCCCGGGGTGACTGGCGCGCATCTCCTCCAGCGTGCGACGCGCCACGTCGAAGACGTCGCAGTCCGAGGCCACCACCGGGACACCACCCCCCAGGCGCGAGCGCGCGAAGTCCAGGAGCTGGCGAATCATCCGGTCCATGCGGTCCGCGCTGGTGAGGATGCGCTCGGTGAGCGAGGACTGGCGCTCGTCCAGGTTGCCCTTGCGCTTGAGCTGCTGCGCGGACATGGACAGCGCATTGAGGGGATTGCGCAGGTCATGCCCGAGCATCCCGATGAACTGCTCGCGGAACTCCTCTTCGCTGCGCTCCTCGGTGACGTCCCGCGACGTGGCCATCAACGCGGCCACCTGGCCGTCACCATCCAGCGTGGGTGACAGCGTGTAGTCGAAGTGACGGGGCCCCTGGTCCGTCGACAGCGTGATTGCGCCGCGCTGGACCTGTCCGGTGCTCAGCGCCACCTCCATCAACCGGATGAAGGGCGCGAGCGACGGGTCCTTCTCCTCCCGCGCGCTCAGCGACTCACCCGAGACGAGGACCTCGTGGCTGCCTCGCGCCGCATGCGCCGCCTGGTTGGCGAACAGCAGACGTCCCGACGCGTCGAACAGCGCGATGGGGTCCGCGGCGGAGGCCATGGCCATGTCCAGCAGTCGACGCTGGCGCTCCACTTCCCGCGACAGCGCGTGCACCTCGCGCTCGGCGCGGCGCAGGCGCAGCAGGGCGTGCACCTGGGCGACCAGCTCCTCGGGGTCCACCGGGGCCACCAGATAGCCGTCCGCGCCGTGCTCCAGGCCGTGCGCCCGGTCGCCCGGCCCCACCGCCTGTGCGGACAGGTGCAGGACGAGCATGCCCCGGGTGCGAGGGGCCTGCTTCAGGCGCCGGCAGACCTCCAGTCCGCTGATGTCCGGCAACCGGACGTCCAGGATGGCCAGGTCGGTGTGCTCATCCGCGAGGGCCAGGGCCTCGCTGCCCGAGCCCGCGTCCACCACCTGGAAGCCCGCGAGCCCCAGCACGCGGCTGGTGACGTAGCGACTGGCCTCATCATCATTGACGTTGAGAATGACCGGAGATGGAGGACTCATGACGTGCGGGGCAGAGGTACTCCTTCGTACCCGCCGGACTCTGGTCGCGCCACATCCATCGCCGCCCACGGGTGCTTCCTGACAGGCCGGGCGGACAGCCCATGGAATCCCCGTCCGTCGGGAAGACGCTCAGGACGCTAACGGGCCGGGTCGATTCGCGATAGGGAGGACATCATGCGTCCTCCCTGTCGCCCGCTGCCCGCGGATGGCCGCTTTCTTCAGGCCATCGCTCCCACGCCCCTTGTCCCCGTCCGACTGGACCCGGAGGGCCCCACCATCTGGTGCAAGCTGGAGTTCCTCAACCCCAGTGGCTCCACGAAGGACCGCATCGCGCGCTACATGTTGGAGAAGGCCTGGCGCCTGGGCGAGTTGCAGCCCGGCGGCGAGGTGGTGGAGGCGTCCAGCGGCTCGACGAGCATCGCGCTCGCGCTGGCGAGCGCGCAGATGGGCGTGCGCTTCACCGCGGTGATGCCCGAGGGTGTCACCGACGAGCGTGTGCTCACCATCCGCGCCTACGGCGGCGACGTGGTGCTGGTGCCGAGGGCGGAAGGCGTGCGTGGCGCCATCGCCAAGGCGGAGCAGATTGCCCGGGAGCGCAAGGCCTTCGCGCCCCGCCAGTTCGAGAACCCGGACAACGCCGAGGCGCACCGCGTGTGGACGGGGCAGGAGATCCTCTCCCAGATTCCGGGCGGCCTGGTGCATGGCGTGGTGAGCGGCGTGGGCACGGGCGGCACGGTGGTGGGCCTGTACCAGGCGTTCGCGGAAGCGGGCTGTCCGGTGACGGCCTTCATCGCGCGTCCCATCGCGGGGCTGGGCTGCGACATCGAGTGTTGCAGCTTCAGTCCGCGCGTGCCCGGTGTCGTGGACGGCATGTCCAAGCTGTACCGCGACTCGGACATGCCAGGGCGCGTGGAGCTGGACGTGTCGGACGAAGAGGCCATGTGCACCGCGCGCGCCCTCATCCGCCGGGGCTTCCCGGTGGGCCCGTCCTCCGGCCTCAACTATGTGGCGGCCGTGGAAGCCTCGCGGCGACTGGGTCCCGGCGCGCAGGTGGTGACGGTGTTCCCGGACCGGATGGAGCGCTACTTCTCCACCGAGCTGATTCAGCACCGGCCCGCGCCGCCGCGCGTCGTGGCCTGACGCACACTCACGCAAAGGGCCGGCGCGACAACACTCCGCCGGCCCTCACGGGCGAGCAGGCACGCCCTCTTCCGATACCTGGTTCACGCTGAGCATGCATCCGCGTGCGCACCGTCCGGGGTCATGCTAGAAGCCAAACCCGTGCTCACACGCATCTGGCTGTGCCTCAGCCTGTTGCTGTTCGCCCCGACGGAAGGTGGCCTGTGGAAGGTCATCGCCGACGTGACGGATACCGTGTGCGCGCAGCGTTGCCCGGATGACGATGCGAGCGGTCAATGCGCGCCGGACTGCGCGGACTGCACCTGCTGCGGCCATGTGCGCTCCATCGCCGCGCCCGTCTCCCCTCCCTCGTTGCTCCTGGAAGCACCTCGGCCGCGTCTCGTCCTTCAGGATGAGGATGCGCCCGCCTCCGCGGACCTGGACGACATCCTCCACGTCCCCAAAGCCCTCCTCGCCTGAGGCAGTGTCCGTCTCTTCGCGCGAGCGATTCCAGGTGAGGTGCGTCCACGGCGGTACCAGGACACCTCGCGCCTGACGCTCGCTTCCCTTTCGCGAGGTCTACTTCCGTGTTCAATCCTTCCGCGACGGCGGCCCTTGGGCTCGCCGCCGCCCTGGTCTGGCCCTGCGCCAGCACCGCTTCACCTTCCGAGTTGTCCTTCCAAGACGCGCTGGCCCTGGCCCGCCAGCGCGCTCCTTCCCTGTTGGATGCAGCGGGCCGCGTCGCGGAGGCACAGGGGGCCGTCGCGGGCTCCGCGCCCTGGCTGCGTGACAACCCGACCCTGAGCGCCGAGGTGGGCCCTCGCAGGCTCGACGACGGCACCCGGGGCCTCCAACTCTCACTCGGGCTCGCGCAGCCCTTCGAGCTGGGTGGCAAGCAGGGCGCGCGTCGGGAGTCCGCTCGCGCGGGGCTCGCCCGCGAGGGCGCCGAGCAGCAGGACGCCGAGCGACGCGTGCTCGGTGAAGTGGCCGCGTCGTTCCTGCGCGCCCTCTACGCCGGCGAGTTCTCGCGGCTGATGCGCGAGACGGAGGAGGCCGCGCGAAACCTGGCCAGCTCCGCGAGCAAGCGCTTCGATGCGGGCGACGTGCCCGTGGTGGACGTCAACGTGGCGCGCGTGGCGCAGGCCCGGGCCCATGCGGCCGTGGTCGTGGCCGAGGGCGAGGAGGAGGCACTCGTGAGCGAGCTGCGCGCACAGCTCGGGTTGCCCCTCCAGGAGCCGCTCGCGGTGCGCGGCGCGCTCAAGGAACTCTCCTCGCTCCCGGTGGAGAAGCCCACGGGTTCCTCCGAGCGCGCGGACATCCGCGCCCTGGAGTCGGCGCTCGCCCAGGCCGAGGCGGAGCTTCGGCTGGGACGCAGCCAGGCGCTGCCGGACCTGAGCGTGGGCGTGCGCTACGAGAAGGAGGTGGACGAGTCCGCGTGGCTCGGCACCCTCAGCGTGCCCTTGCCCGTGTTCTCCCGAGGTCAGGAAGAGAAGGTGACGGGAGAGGCCCGCGTGCGACGGCTGCGCACCCTGCTGGAGGCCGCGCGCCGCACGCGCGATGTCCAGGTGGAAGCCGCCCGCATCCGCGACACCCGGCGCCAGCAAGCGCTGGAGGTGCTGACGCGCGATGCCCTGCCACTGCTGGACGAGAACGAGTCGCTCGCCCGCAAGTCCTATGAAGCCGGGGAGATGGACCTCGCGGGGTTCCTCCTCGTCCGCCGTGAAACGCTCGAGACGCGCGTGGCGCTGCTCGACAGTCACCTCCAGGCCGCGCTCGCCCGCGTGCAGCTCGCCGTCGAGACAGGAGCCCTGCCATGAAGCCCTCCCATTTCCTCCTGTCCGCCCTCGTCGTGCTGTCCGCCTGCAAGTCCGACAAGCCCGAGCATGAAGACGACCACGCACACGAAGAAGGCGCCGAACCCAAGGGACATGACGAGGGACACGATGAGTCCCACGTCCACATCGCGCCGGAGATGCTCCGCGACTTGCGCGTCACCACCGCGCCCGCGTCGGCGCGGCCCGGAGGAGAGAGCGTCACCGCGCTGGGCGAGCTGATGTTCAGCGAGGACGCCTACGCGGAGGTGGCCTCCCCCATCTCCGCCCGGGTGGGCACCGTCTTCGTCACCACCGGCCAGGAGGTGAAGGAAGGCGAGAAGCTGGCCGAGCTGCGCAGCCCCGAGCTGGGCAAGGCCCGCGCCGCCCTCCAGTCCGCGAAGGCCCGCGCCGCCTCCGCCAGACAGACCGCCGAGCGCAAGCGCGCGCTCGCCGCCGAGCGCATCGTCGCGCAGAAGGACGTGCAGGCCGCGGACGTGGACGCGGCGGGCGCCGATGCGGAGGTCGCCGCGGCCCTCGCGGAATTGGCGGCGCTGGGCGCGAGCGAAGGGGACCTTCGTCAGGGCGCGGGCACGCCGGGCTTCATCCTGCGCTCGCCCATCCAGGGCACCGTCATCGAGCGTGACGCGAGGATGGGACAGATGGCGGACGCCGAACATCCCCTCTTCCGCATCGGTGACCTGGGCTCGCTGTGGCTCATCGTCCACGCCTTCGAGCGCGACGCGGTGCGCATCCAGAAGGGCGCCGAGGCGCGCGTCACCTTCGCCGCCTTCCCGGGCAAGGAGCACACCGCGAAGGTGGGCCACGTGGGGCAGCGCGTGGACGCCTCCTCGCGCACCATCCCCGTGAGGCTGGTGCTGGAGAACCGCGAGGGCCTGCTCAAGCCGGGCATGTCCGCCACCGCATCCATTCCGCTTGGCAGCCCGGATGGAACCATCACCACCGTGCCGGCCGCCTCGCTCCAGCGACTGGAGAATGGCTGGGTCGCCTTCCTGCCCACCGGAGAGCGCGGCTCCTTCGAGCGGCGAGAGGTGGGGCGAGGCCGCACGCTGGGAGACCACGTGGAGGTGCTCTCCGGCCTGAAGGTCGGTGAGCAGGTGGTGGTGGACGGCGCCTTCCTCCTCAAGGCGGAGGTCGAGAAGTCCGCCGGCGGAGGTGCCGAACATGGCCACTGAGCCCACGTCGTCCCTGGTGGGGCGCGTGCTGCGCACGTCCTTCGCGCGGCCCGGCCTCACCGTGGTGCTGGCCCTGGCGTTGTCCGCCTTCGGCGCGGTGGCGCTGCATGGGCTTCGCCGCGACGTCTTCCCGGACCTGTCGGCGCCCATCTTCAACGTCATCGTCCAGAACGCCGCCATGGGCGCGGAGGAGCTGGAGACGGCGGTGGCCATTCCCATGGAGGTCGCGCTCGCGGGCCTGCCCGACGTGCGCCGCATCCGCTCCACCTCGCAGCTGGGCGTCACCCAGGTCACGGTGGAGTTCGAGCCGGACGCGGACTACTTCCGCAGCCGGCAGTACGTCGCCGAGCGCGTGGCCCAGGCCCAGGGAGAATTGCCCCCTGGCACGGACGCGCCCCTCGTCTCCAGCCTCACCGGCCGGCTCAATGAAGTCTTCGAGTTCACCCTCGAAGCGGAGCCCGGCGCGGCGGACCTCATGGCGCTGAGGGATTTGGCCGAGTTCGAGGTGAAGAACCGGCTGCTCGCCGTGCCCGGCGTCGCGGGCGTGGAGCGACTGGGCGGCTACCTGCGGCAGTTCCAGGTGCTGCTGGACCCCGACCAGATGGTGGCGCGCGGCATCAGCCTCAACGAGGTGGAGCATGCGCTGGAGGGCGCCAACCTCAACGCATCCGGCGGCTTCGTGGTGCAGGGCCCCATGGAGTGGACGGTGCGAGCGATTGGACGCGCGCAGACGGTGGAGGACCTGAACAGCACGGTGGTGGCGCTGCGCGCGGGCACGCCCGTGTTGCTGGCGGACGTGGCCGACGTGCGCGAAGGCCCCGCGCTGCGCCGGGGAATCGCGCACCGCCTCAAGGGCGAGGTGGTGAGCTGCCGCGTCATCAAGCAGTTCGGCGCGGACACGCAGCGGGTGGCGGCGGGCGTGCGTGAGGCCATCAAGGAGCTGGAACAGTCGATGCCCAAGGGCGTGCAGTTGCGCGTCGTCTATGACCAGTCCGTGCTGGTGGACGAGGCGCTGGGGGGTGTCAGCCGAGCCATCCTCCTGGGCGCGCTGCTGGTGGTGCTGGTGCTGTTCGCGCTGCTGGGGGACTGGCGCGCCGCGCTCATCGTCACCCTCACCCTGCCCCTGTCGCTGGCGCTGGCGGGAATCCTCCTGAAGCTCGCCGGCATCGGCATCAACACCATGACGCTGGGTGGCCTGGCCATCGCCGTGGGTCTGCTGGTGGACGCGGCCATCATCGTCACCGAGAACATCATCCATGACCTGCGCGAAGGCGCGGGGCGCAAGTCCGTGCGAGAGGAAGCGCTGGCCGCGTCGCTGGAGGTGGGGCGTCCCATCGCCTTCGCCACCCTCATCGTCGTGTCCGTCTTCATCCCGCTGTTCGCCATGACGGGCATCGAGGGGCGCATGTACCAACCCCTCGCCGCCGCCGTGGTGGCGTGCCTCGCCGCGTCGCTGGCGCTCGCGCTCACCCTGGTGCCGGTGGCCTCCTCGCTGCTGCTCAAGGCCCCGCGTCCGGGACAACCCGAGGACGTGTGGCTCATCCGCAAAATCAAGACGGTGTACGCGCCCATGCTGGACGCGTGCATGCGCAGGGCGGGACTGGTGCGACTGGTGGCGCTCGCCATCACCGTGCCGGCGCTGGGGCTCGCCTTCGCGGTGGGCAGCGACTTCATGCCTCGACTGGATGAAGGCGCCTTCCTCCTCCAGACGGTGCTGCCGCCCGAGGCGTCACTGGAGGAGGTGGACCGGCTCAACCACCTGGTGGAGGACGTGCTGCTCGGCTTCCCGGAGGTGGAGGACGTCGTTCGGCGCACCGGCCGCGCCGAGCGCACCGAGGACCCGATGCCTCACACGGTGTCGGACGTGCTCGTCGTGCTCAAGAAGGACCGGGGCAGAAACCTGGAGAAGCTGGAGGCGGACCTGCGCGTCGCCGTGGCGCGGGTGCCCGGCGTCACCACGCTGTTCACCACGCCGCTGGGCATGCGCATCGACGAGGGCCTGGGCGGCAGCCCCGCGGACCTGTCCGTGCGCATCTTCGGGCCGGAGCTGGAGACGCTCGCCACGTTGGGAGAGCGGGCCCGCGCCATCCTCGCGAAGGTGGACGGCGTGGAGGACCTGCGCGTCGAGAAGCTCAGCGGTCTGCCGCAGCTTCGCATCACCGTGAATCGCGCCGCGGTGGCGCGGGTGGGGCTGACGCCCGGCGACGTCATCCGCGCGGTGCGCGTGGGCCTGGTGGGCGAGGAGTCCTCCCAGGTGTGGAAGGGCCAGCGGCGGCACGACCTGGTGCTGCGGCTGGCGGACCACAAGCGGGGAGACCTCCAGGCGCTGCGCAACCTCCTGGTGGATGGACATGACGGCACGCGAATTCCCCTGAGTCAGCTCGCCACCATCGAGGAGACCTTCGGCGCGGGCAGCGTGCGGCGCGAGGCCGGCAGCCGTCGGCTCGCGGTGGAGGCCAGCGTGTCCGGCAGGGACTTGGGCAGCACCGCGGCCGAGGTGCGCGAGCGGCTGGCCGTGGAGCTGAAGCTCCCCACCGGGTACTTCCTCGACGTGGGAGGACGCGTGGAGAGTCAGCAGCGCGCCGCGCAGTCGCTGGCCATGGCCATCGCCGTCGCCATCCTCGCGGTGTTCATCCTGCTGTACCTCGCGCTGGACTCGGTGGCGGAGGCGCTCGTCATCCTCGCCACGCTCCCGGATGCCTTCGTCGGCGGAATCCTCGCGCTGCTCATCGCCGGAGAGACGTGGAACGTCTCCAGCCTCGTGGGCCTCATCGGCCTGTTCGGCATCGCCGTGCAGAACGGCCTCGTGCTGGTCTCTCAGACCAAGGACCTGCTCTCACGCGGCATGCCCTTCGACGAGGCCATCCGTCAGGCGAGCCTCGGTCGCGTCCGCCCCAAGCTGATGACCGCCGCCACCGCCATCCTCGGCCTGCTTCCCCTGCTCGTGCTGCCCCTGCACGGGACGGAAATCGAGCGGCCCCTGGCCGTCGTCATGGTGGGCGGACTGGTGACCTCGACCCTCTTCACCCTGCTGGTTCTTCCCACTTTCTACGCATTTGTTCATGGCGTGAGAGAGCGCATCAGCCGGCGTGTGGCCGATCGCAGGTCAACTGTGTCCTGAGAGACAGGGAAGGTGTTCCGGGCCTTGGACCGGCAACTTTCGGCCCGGAACACCGACAATCCCGTGTTTTTCCCCTATTCCACACGTCGGGGCCTCTCATGAGCGTTCGCCTTCCTTCCGCCACCGCGACCCGTACCACCTCCACCAAGGCTTCAGCGGCGGCGACGACCGTCACCGCGCCTCCGGCGGGACTTCGCAAGGGTGACTCAGGCCCGAAGGTAAAACAGCTCCAGGACGCGCTGTTGAAGCTGGGCTACCTGACCAAGGCCCAGGTGAACACGGGCCCGGGGACCTTTGGCGCGCAGACCGAAGCGGCGGTGAAGAAGTTCCAGGGCGACAAGAAGCTGCCCACCACCGGCTACTACGGCGAGCAGACGCAGGCGGCGCTGAAGAAGGCGCTGGCGGGCACGCCCACGACTCCGACGACGCCCACGACGCCGGGCACCAAGCCGGCGGTCATCAGCGCGCCCTCGCCCAACTCCGACAGCCGCAACGGCGCGGACATCGACACCATCGTCATGCACCACACCGCGTCCAACGACGGCAAGGCGGACCTGTCGTGGATGCGCAACCCGAAGAGTGGCGTGTCCGCGCACTACATGGTGGACCGCGACGGGAAGATTTATCAGCTCGTGGGTGACGACAAGCGCGCGTGGCACGCGGGCAAGAGCGAGCTGCATGGCGTTCCCACGGACGTCAACGCGCGCTCCATCGGCATCGAAATCGTCAACGACGGCAGCGGCAAGACGCCCTTCACGGAGGCGCAGTACAAGGCGCTCACCCAGCTGACCAGCCACCTGAAGGAGAAGTACGACGTGCCGATGAAGAACATCGTCGGCCACGCGGACGTGGCGGTGCCCAAGGGCCGCAAGAACGACCCGGCCCCCAACTTCGACTGGTCGCGGCTGCGCAAGGGCATCTCCTGAGCTGACGCGGTGAAGCAGGTGTGGTGAGGCGCGGGTCGAGGGTCCTTTCGGGACGCTCCCCGCGCTTCGTGTTTGAAACGGGCAGGTGTCCCGCCTGTTCCCCGGAAGCGCGCGCCGCATGAAGTGCGCCGGTGAACAACCAGGCACGGTTGCGGCCATCACAGTGTGATGACCCCGGTTACACCGGGACCGCGCGGACCTGCGTTCCCTGGCCTCTCGTGCGTCGTCAGTCCGCGGAGTTGTGTCTCCGGTCCTCGTGGCCTGGAGCTTGCTCAACACCGCTGCGATTCCTGGCGCCGCCGCGTCGCGCCACTTCGAGGTCTTCCATGCGTTCCTTCCTCTGTGTCCTCGCGAGCCTCATCACGCTCGCCGCCTGTGCTTCCGAGCCCAAGAGGCTCGCTCCCGCCGTGGACCCGTCGAGCCCCGATGCGCCCGAGTCCCCGCTCGCCTCGCTGCCCACCGCGCTCGCCGCGACGCCACCTTCCCGACCGCAGCACTCCGACGCGTCCAAGCCCGCCAAGGAGGACGCAGGCACCACCGTCTACGCGTGCCCGATGCACCCCGAGGTCCAGTCCGACAAGCCGGGCGGCACCTGCCCCAAGTGCGGAATGAAGCTGACGCCCGTGAAGCCCGACGACACCGCGCCGGCCAAGAAGCCCGCGCCCGGTCATGAAGGACACGGAGCCCATCCGTGAGACTGCTCACCCTCGCCTGCGCGCTGCTGTTCGCGGGCGGCTGCGCTTCCATCCAGAAGGAGAAAGGCCACGCGGAGGTCGCCACGCTCGTCGAGGAGCGCATCGGCCGCAAGACGCGGTGGAACCAGGGCACGCCCGAGGACGCGGAAGTGTCGCGGCACCTCGACGGACTGTTGAAGGGCGACCTCACCTCCGACCACGCGGTGGAGGTGGCCCTCCTCAACAATCCCGCCCTGCAATCCACCTATGAAGACCTGGGCATCTCCCAGGCCGACATGGTGCAGGCGGGCCTGCTCAGCAACCCGACGTTCGATGCGAGCATCGGCTTCCCGCTCTCCAACGACGGTGTCAGCGAGACGGAGTTCTCGCTGGTGCAGGGCTTCGTGGAGCTGTTCACCCTGCCGCTGCGCAAGCGCGTGGCCCAGGAGCAGTTCATGGCGGACACGCTGCGCGTCGCGCACGAAGCGCTCTCCACCGCCGCGGAGGTGCGCAAGCTGTTCAGCGAGGTCCAGGCGCGGCAGCAGCTCGTGGAGCTGCGCCGCATGGTCCTCCAGGCCACCGAGGCCGCCGCCGAGCTGGCCACGCTCCAACACGGCGCGGGCAACATCACCGACCTGGAGCTGGTCACGGAGCAGGCCGCCTCCGAGGAGGCCCGCCTGGAGCTGGCGCGCGAGGAGCTGACCCTGGTGGAAGACCGGGAGCGGCTCAACCGCCTCTTGGGTCTGTGGGGGCCGCGCACCCAGTGGGCCATCTCCGAGAAGCTCCCCGCACCGCCCCCGGAGGAGGCATCGTTGGAGCGGTTGGAGTCGCTCGCCATCCGGCAGCGGCTCGACATCGACGCCGCGCGCAAGCAGTCGGAGCTCCTGTGGAACGCGCTGGAGCTGGCGCGCAGCACGCGCTTCTTCGGCCGCGTCGACGTGGGTCTCCACACGCACCGGGACGCGAACGGTCCGCGACTCTTCGGGCCCACGCTCACGCTGGAGCTGCCCATCTTCGACCAGCGACAGGCACTCATCGCCCGGCTGGAGGCACAGCATCGCCAGGGCGAGCGTCGTCTCGCGGAGCTGTCCATCAACGCGCGCTCGGAAGTTCGCGCCGCGAGGGCCCGCCTGCTCACGCTCCGAGGCGTCACCGAGCGCTACCAGCGCGTCGTCCTGCCCCTGCGCGAGAAGGTCGTCGAGCAGTCCCAGCTCCAATACAACGCGATGCAGATTGGCCTGTATGCGTTGCTCGACGCGAAGCAGTCCCAGGTCGAGGCGTACCGCACCTTCATCGAGACCGTCCGCGACTATTGGATGGCCCGCGCGGAGCTGGAGCAACTCGTCGGCGGCAGTCTGCCCGGCACGGCCTCGCGGCAGGGAGCACCGAGCGACGCCACGCCCCCGGCATCCGAGCGTCCGCCGGCGGCGACCCCTCCTGAGTCCTCGCCTCCCACTGAACCCCCTTCTGGAAACGGTCATCCCCCCGCACACGGCCACGGAGCGACTCCATGAATCCCCTCTCCCCTGATTCCTCTCTCCGCGCGCAGGATGCGGAGGACACGACGGAGGCGACGACCGCTCCGGGCGCGATGACCCGACGAGGCATGCTGGCGACGGCCGGCGCAACGCTCGCGGGTGGTGCGTTGCTGCTCCGAGGCGGTGTCGCGCAGGCGCAAGTCGCGCCACGTCCCCCCGCTCCGCGCGCGGGCCGGCGGGACTGGCTGGCTCCGGGAATGCCGAACCGGGACTATCGCCCCGTCATCGTGCCGAACGGCTCGAAGTTGCCGTGGAAGGTCGTGGACGGCGTGAAGGTCTTCCACATGGTGGCCGAGGAGGTCGAACACGAGCTGGCTCCCGGGCTGAAGGTCCACTGCTGGGGCTACAACGGCCAGGTGCACGGGCCCACCATCGAAGTCGTGGAAGGCGACCGCGTCCGCTTCTACGTCACCAACCGACTGCCCGCGCCCACCACCGTGCACTGGCATGGCCTGCTGTTGCCCAACGGCATGGACGGCGTGGGTGGGCTCAACCAGAAGTCCATCGCCCCGGGAGAGACGTTCCGCTACGAGTTCACCATCCGCCAGTCCGGCACGGGCATGTATCACTCGCACCATGACGAGATGACGCAGATGGCGCTCGGCATGGTGGGGTTGTTCATCATGCACCCGCGTCGGCCCGTGGGCCCGCGCGTGGACCGCGACTTCGCGCTCATGCTGCACGAGTGGCGCGTGGACCCGGGTGCGAGCCGGCCGGACCCGAACGAGATGACGGACTTCAACCTGCTCACGTTCAACGCGAAGGCGTTCCCCGGCACGGAGCCGCTGGTGGTGCGACAGGGCGAGCGGGTGCGCATCCGCCTGGGCAACCTGAGCGCGATGGACCATCACCCCATCCACCTGCACGGCTACCACTTCCGAATCACGGAGACGGACGCGGGACGCATCCCCGAGTCCGCGCAGTGGCCGGAGACCACGGTGCTCGTCCCGGTGGGCAGCACGCGCACCGTCGAGTTCGTGGCCGATGCGCCCGGCGACTGGGCTATGCATTGCCACATGACACACCACCTGATGAACCAGATGGGCCATGACCTGCCCAACCTCATCGGCGTGAAGCCGGGTGGGCTCGACGCGAAGGTGCGCACGTTGCTGCCGGGCTACATGACCATGGGGCAGACGGGCATGGGCGACATGGCGGAGATGGGCATGCCGGTGCCCGCCAACTCCATCCCCATGAGCGGAGCGCGGGGCAAGCACGACGTCATCACCATGGGAGGCATGTTCACCGTGCTCAAGGTGCGCGAGCGGCTTGCCGGCGATGGAGACCCGGGTTGGTACGACAACCCGCCCGGCACGCTGGCGGTGGCGGCGAACACGGAGGAACTGCGCCAGGACGGCATCGACGTGAATGCGCCACCCAAGGCCCTGCCCGCGTCACCGGCGGGACTCGGGCAGGGCTGAGCAACAACAGTGGTTCGCCCAGCTCGAGGCTCGTACTGGCTGGGCGAACCCTCGCACCAAAGCGCCTATCAGACTGACGACACACCTGAGCCTGGCCGCGAGTTCGGGCCTGGCCCGCATGAAGCCACGCACTTCCGCAGCTTCAGTCGCGTCCCATGCACGGCGTCGCGGATCGTACCGGGCTTCTCACGGTTGGCGACGGGCAGTCGCACAGGTCCGCATCCTCAGCCGAGACTCGTGCACCGCGCCAAGCCTCCCGCTGACGCCCAGCCTCAAGTCCGCATCTTCAGTCGGGTCTCATGCACGGCATCACCGACCGCGCCGGGCTTCTCGCGCTCCGCGGCGCGCAGCAATCGGAGGATGCCGGGCCCGAGCACGTCAATCTCGGTGGACGCATACGTCTCCGTGCCGAAGCGGCGGATGCTCTCTGTCTGCGTCCGGAGGATGCGCGCGTCCTGGCTGAAGATGTGGAGCGCCACGGGCATGGCCACCGGCAGCACCGCGCGAAGCAGCCAGCGCGGCAGCGGCAGTCGGAACGTCACCACCGCGTAGACCAGCGTGTCCCAGTCCGCCACGGGCGTCATCGCCGAGGTCACGATGATGTGGCTGCCCTCGCCGATGCGGTACTCCACCTGCGCGATGGACGGCATCAGGAAGCGGTCGAAGTGCTGCACCACGCCGCCACCCGGGGCCAACAGCCGACCCACGACTCCACTGGGACGAGGCTCACCGATGTACTCGGCCTCCACCCGGTCCGCGCTCCGGCGCACCACCACGTCAATCTCGTTGCGCTTCTCCTCCGTGCGGAACAGGCCCCCGTGCAGGTAGGCCGTGTGCGGCACGTCGAGCGTGTTCTCCAGCGTCGCATGCAGCGAGCCCGGCGCACGCAGCACGCGCCTCACCGTGGTGTAGTCGCGCGCGTCCAGCAGTGGGAAACGGAACGGCTCCGTCGTCGGCTCCACGCCCGGCGTGGAGTACACCCAGACGAAGCCATCCTGCTCACGCGTCGCATAGGACGTCGCGCAGCGAGTACGGGCCTCGGGCTCGCCGAGGAAGCCCGGAATGGCGCGGCACTGCCCACCCGTGTCGAAGCGCCAGCCGTGGTAGCCGCACTGGAGCTGCCCCTCCTTCACCCGCCCCAGCGACAGGGGCACGTTGCGGTGAGGGCAGCGGTCCATCAACGCGCCGGGCTTGCCGCCCTCGCCCCGGAACAGGACGAGCGGCGTACCCTGAAGCGTGCGCGCCAGCGGCTTGTCGCCCAGCTCTCGCGACGCACAGAGGATGAACCAGGCATTCGGCAGGTGAACGACGGAGACGTGACCGGCGGCCGCACCTGGGGTGCGCGCCTCCTCGCGGGAGCTCATGAGACGCAGTCTAATGGCGCGCACGGCCAGTGCACGCCTTCCCGTGAGCGCCCGGGCCTCCCGCCAGGGGCCGAGCAGTCGGCACCCACACGGGAGGCCCCCCTTCCGCCTACAGCTTCAGCCGCCGCAGCCGGAGGGCGTTGACGATGACGGACACCGAGGACAGGCTCATCGCCGCGCTGGCGAAGATGGGGCTCAGGAGCAGACCGAAGAAGGGGTACAGCACCCCCGCCGCCAGGGGCACCCCCAGCAGGTTGTAGATGAAGGCGAAGAAGAGGTTCTGCCGGATGTTGCGCAGTGAGCCCTGGCTCAGCCGCCGCGCCCGGACGATGCCCCTCAAGTCTCCCTTCACCAGGGTGACACCCGCGCTCTCCATCGCGATGTCCGTGCCCGTCCCCATGGCGATGCCCACATCCGCCTGGGCCAACGCCGGCGCATCGTTGACCCCGTCCCCCGCCATGCCCACCACGCGGCCCTCCTTCTGAAGCCGCTTCACCACGTCCCCCTTCCCCTCCGGCAACACCCCCGCGATGACCTCGGAGATTCCCAGCCGGCGAGCCACCGCCTCCGCCGTGGTGCGGCTGTCCCCCGTCAACATCACCACCCGCAGCCCCTCCTGACGCAGCAGCGCCAGCGCCTCCGGCGTCGACTCCTTCACCGGGTCCTCCACGCCGAGCAGCCCCGCCACGCGCCCCGACACCGCCACCAGCACCACCGTCTGGCCCTCCCCTCGCAGCGCCTCCGCGCGGGCCGTCAGGTCCGTGGCCTCCACCCCGCGCGCCGTCATCAACGCCGCATTGCCCAGCGCCACCTCCACGCCATCCACCCGCCCCACCACGCCCTTACCGGTGTCCGAGCGGAAGTCCTCCACCGCCGTCAGCACCGCGCCGCGCTCCTTCGCGCCGGACACAATCGCCTCCGCCAGCGGGTGCTCGCTGCCACGCTCCAGGCTGGCGGCCAACCGCAACAGCGTCGCCTCGTCGAAGCCCTCCGAGGGAATCACGGACACGAGGCGCGGCTTGCCCTCGGTGAGCGTTCCCGTCTTGTCCACCACCAGCGTGTCCACCGCCTCCAGACGCTCCAGCGCGGCGGCGTCACGGATGAGCACCCCCGCCTGCGCGCCCCGCCCCGTGGCCACCATGATGGACATGGGCGTGGCCAGACCCAGCGCGCACGGGCACGCGATGATGAGCACCGCCACCGCGTTGACCAGCGCATGCGCCAGCCGAGGCTCCGGCCCCCACACGCCCCACACCACCGCCGTCACCACCGCCACCACGATGACCACCGGCACGAAGACCGCGGCCACCTTGTCCGCCAGTCGCTGAATCGGCGCGCGGGTGCGCTGCGCCTCGCTCACCCGCTGGACGATGCGCGACAGCAGCGTGTCCTTCCCCACCCGCTCGGCCCGCATCACCAGCGAGCCCGTCCCATTCACGGTGCCGCCCGTCACCTTCGCGCCCGAGGACTTCTCCACCGGGAGCGACTCGCCCGTCACCATCGACTCGTCCACCGCGCTGGCGCCCTCGAGCACCTCACCATCCACGGGCACCTTCTCGCCCGGCCGCACCCGCAGCCGGTCCCCTGGATGCACGTGCGCCAGCGGCACGTCTTCTTCATGCCCGTCGTCACGCATCCGCCGAGCCACCGGCGGCGCGAGGCTCAGGAGCGAGCGCAGCGCACCCGACGTCGCGTGGCGCGCCCGCAGCTCCAACACCTGCCCCAGGGCCACCAGGGTGATGATGACGGCGGCGGCCTCGAAGTAGAGGGGCGCCGTGCCGCCATGTCCCGTGCGCAGCCCTTCCGGCAACACATGCGGGAAGAGCGTGGCGAAGACGCTGAAGGCATACGCCGCGCCCGTCCCCAGGGCGATGAGCGTGAACATGTTGAGGTGCCGGTTGCGCACCGACGTCCAGCCGCGCTGGAAGAAGGGCCAGCCGCCCCACAGCACCACGGGCGTGGCCAGCACGAGCTGCGCCCAGGCCAGCACCGAGGCCGGCACCGCGTGCTGCACGGGCTGGCCCGGAATCATGTCCGACATCGCCAGCACCAGCAGCGGCACCGTGAGGCCCATGCCGACACGGAAGCGCAGCCACATGGACTTCAGCTCAGGGTCCGGAACGTCCTCGGGCAGCACGGTGCGAGGCTCCAGCGCCATGCCGCAGATGGGGCAGCTCCCCGGCCCGTCTCGCACCACCTCCGGGTGCATGGGGCACACGTATTCGACGCGCGTCTCCGGGACGGAGAGCGTCTCCGGCTCCAACGCCATGCCGCACTTCGGGCAGGCCCCCGGGTGGTCCTGACGCACCTCCGGGTCCATCGGGCACACGTACATCGTCCCCGGCGCGGCGGGCGGCTCCTCCTGCTTCTCGGCGGGAGGCGCGAGGAAACGCGCCGGGTCCGCGCGGAAACGCTCCCGGCACTTCGGATTGCAGAAGGAGAAGGTGTGCCCCTCGTGCTCCAGGCTGCCGCCCTTGGGAGCCAGGGGGTCCACCTTCATCCCGCAGACAGGGTCGACCACGTGAGTCCCCTCGCCTGGAGGCAGAGGGGGCGTCGGATGCGAGTGATGATGCGAGCCCGGGTGGGAGTGGCGGTTCATGGTGCGTCTCTCCTTTCACCCAGGCCAACGAGATACCCGGCCAGCTCTTACAGGTGACTTTTCGAAAGAATGCGCACCCCGAGTGGCCCAGGTGTCCACCGACGGCGAATCAGCGCCGGGCCAGGGGGCCGCCGAGCGCTCCCTGGCTCACTTCGGAGGCTCGTTGTAGCCCGCGTCCCCGTAGGGCTTCAGGCGCTCCAGCCAGAGGTTCTCCAGCACCTGGAGCTCCGCCTTCAGGTCCACGCCGGGCTCCTTGGGAGGCTCCAGCACGTCGAGCACCTCGAAGGAGAAGCTGTCCGCGCCGTCGCGCCTCCAATCCTCCAGGAGCGCGGGGATGCGAGGCATCCCGCTGGTCAGCTCGAAGCGGATGCGATTGAGCATGCCGGTGACATTGAGGCTCGAGCCCACCAGCACCCTCCCGTTGGCGCGATTGCGGACCGCATACACGCCCATCGGTGGGGGCTTCTCCTTGTACTCGCGCTTCAGGTCCGAGCGTCGCGCTCGGCTCGAATCCGTGGACGACATGGCGGACTTCCTTGGGTGAGGGGGGGACAGTGTTTCGGCGGCGTCATCGCCGCACAGCTTCAGCAGGCGTTGCTCCAGTCGCGCATGCGCCTGCGCATCCAGCGGCTCCAGCCAGTTGGGCCCCGCCAGCTTCCAGTCGACGTCGGAAGGGTCCAGGCCCAGCGCGGTCAACACCGCGGACTGGCAGATGAAGAACTGCTCACGGAAGGGGAAGAGATGACCTCCCGAGACACGCAGCGAGGCGACGGCGTCTTCGTACGTGGCGAACCAGTGGTTGAGGAAGTGGGGGCCCACGCGCTCCAGGAGCCGCTCGAAGTCGACCCGAGGCGCGTCCCGAGCCTCCAGCGCGTGCTTCAGCTCGCTCCAGGTGGCGTACCCCTGCTCCCGAGCGATGACGGCAAGCACGTGCTTGCGCTGCACCGACTCCCGACGCGCGAGCACCTCGCCCAGCGGCAGTCCCGCGAAGACAGGCAGCGCCCGCAGTCGCTCGGCGGCCCGCGTCGCTCGCGCCGAGTCTGTCGAGCCCAGCTCCTTGAGCAGGAGCGAAGCGCGGACCTTGCACTCGTGGAGGGAGAGGAGCTCGGCGGCGGGTGAGACGGTTCCCATGAAAAGTCCCTCGTTGGCGGCCCCACCCGTGTCACGGGCCGTGGAAGGAACTCATCGGAAACTGTGGGCCTGCCGGGAGAAACGAGGGTGACGTCGTCTTTTCGGGAAGGCGCCCCTCGGCACCTCTGTGAAGAGTTAACGGCGGGGGCGGAACTTCGGCAAGGGCTTTCTCTCGCGCCGCGAGCGCCCCGCCCACCGCCTGCTCAGGAGCGTGCCTTGCACGAACAGTCCAGGCAGCCATGCGCCGCGCAGGAGCCGCAGCTCCGCTCCAGTTGCTTCTTGAGGGCCTGCCTCGCCCGATGCAGTCGCACGCCCGCGTTGTTCGGAGTGATGCCGGCCTCGCGCGCCACGTCGGGCACGGCGCGCTCCTCCAGGTCTACCTTGCGCACCAGCTCCGCGTACTCCGGCTTGAGGGTGGGCAGGAGCGCTCCCACACAGGCACAGACGGTCTGCTTCAGCTCGGGGTCTTCGGAGGGCTCCTCGGCTTCGCGGGCCTCGCGCGCCAGGGCACGCCCTTCCACCTGCTGATGACGGCGGTGGTCCACCAGGGCGTTGCGCAGGAGCCGGTAGAACCACGTCACCGCGCCCTCGGGCTCCGGCAACGTCTCGCCCTTCTCCAGTGACTTCACGAAGGCGGCCTGGAGAATTTCCTCGGCCGTCGCGCGATTGCCCACGCGGCGCTCCACGAAGGCCAGGAACTGGCGATGGTTCTCCACCAGCGCGCGTGTCACCGCGTCGCCGTCCTCCCGTGTCGCCTCGACGCCCGTATGTCCGGTCTCACTCATTGAACCACCAGCATGCCCTTCATCATCTGCATGCCGCAGGTGAAAGGGAACGCGCCGACCTTGTCCGGCGTGAAGCTCACCACGGTCTCCGACAAACCAGGCAGGGGACGCTGGATGCCGAGGTCGGGGATGAGCAGCTCGTCACCGCACCCACCGGAGTCCTTGCGCACGAAGCGCAGCCGCGCGGGCACACCCTGCTTCAGCGTGACCTCGCTCGGCTGGTAGCCACCCTGCACGGTAATCGTCACCTCCTGCACCGCGTCGCCCTTCGACTCCGGGGACTTCGAGGACGGCTTCGGCGCGTCCATGGGCGTCAGCAGGAAGCCGATGAAGTACTCGGGGTCTTCGGGCAGGGGCAGGCGCACCGTCACTTCGCGCTCGGCGTCCGCCGCGGGGAGCGTTCCCGTCAGGAAGGTCCCTCCCCCCTCGGGCACGAGCGGCGCGGACACACCGCCCACCTCCACCGTTCCCTTGCGGCCCGCCAGGGGGAGCGGCTGGCGGAAGGCATCCGTCACCCACACCCGCACCTCGCCGGACCGCAGGGACACCACTTCCAGATGCGTGTCTCCGCTCATGGCCACGACACCGCCATGGAACGGAGTGTGGTCATGCTCCAGGGCCACGGCCTCGGCCACCACGCGTCCCTCGGCCTCCGTGCCCTTCACGTGGACGCGCTGGCCCACGCGAGCCCCCAGCAAGGTCTTCACGTCCTGTCCCGGCGAGGCGAGTACGAGGGCCGTGGCGCCCCCCTCCTTCTCCAGCGAGTACACGCCGCCCTGCTTCGCGCAGGCCTCGGCGCTCAGTCCCTCGGCGGGTGGCGTCGGGCACGGAGCCAGGCGGAGCGTCCCCACGATTCCACCGCCATGCCCCTGGGCCTCCAGGTGCGCGGCGAAGCGAGCCACCTCCGGCTTCCCGTCCCGCACCACCGTCACCACCATGGCCAGGTGGTCATCGGCGTGCTCCGGCCCCTGGCCCGACAGGTGGTCTCCCGAAGGCGTCAGCACGACATTCGGATAGCCCCCCTTCGCCACCTTCACGGAGCCCGTGGCACCCGCCACCGGACGAAGTACCAGCGCGTCGTCCAGCAGGTACACGCGATAGCCACCGCCACGCGTGGTCACCAGCTCCAGGTGCCCTCGGGGCGTGGACTCCACCTGCCCACCGTGAGGCGCCGCGTGGGCGTGGGGCTGCCGCGCGGAGTGGGCCACCTCGGTCGGCGTGGGCTCGGGCGCGGGCGCTTCCTTCTTGCTGCATCCGACCACCAGCCCCGCCGCCGCGAACACCGCGATGATTCTCTGTCCCATCGAACGCACCCTGTCTCCTCAATCCAATGCCACGCGAGGCCCGGTCATCAGCCCGTGCTCGCGAGTCGCTCTCCCTCGGGCTTCGGCCCGGGGAGCGTCAGGTCATCTTCGGCGCGCGCCGCGGCCTTGCGCGCCAGGTAACGCTCCAGGGCCGGACGCCCGAAGCGGTAGAACACAGCCGGGGTGACGAGCAGGTCCAGCAGCGTGGAGCTGATGAGCCCGCCGAGGATGACGGTCGCCACCGGGTGCAGGATTTCCTTGCCCGGCGCCCCCGAGGCGAGCGCCAACGGCACCAGGGCCAGTCCCGCCGTGAGCGCCGTCATCAACACCGGCACCAGTCGCTCCAGCGAACCGCGCAGCACCAGCTCGCGACTGAACACCTCGCCCTCCTGCTCCACGAGGTGGAGGTAGTGCGAGATGAGCATGATGGTGTTCCGACTGGCGATGCCGCACAGGGTGACGAAGCCCACCAGCGTCGCCACCGACAGCGGTTGGCCGGTGAGCACCACCGCCGTCACGCTGCCCACCAACGCGAGCGGGATGTTGAGCATCACCTGCGCCACCAGTCGCACCGAGCGGAAGTGGGCGTACAGCACCAGGAACATGCCCGCGAGCGACAGCAGCGACAGCAAGGCGATGAGCCGCGTGGCGGACTGCTGGCTCTCGAACTGCCCCTCGTAGGAGAGGAAGGTCCCGGTCGGAAGCGTCACACTCGCGGCCACGCGCTCGCGGACCTCTTCCACGGCGCTGCCCAAATCACGCCCGGCCACGTTGGCCATGATGACCACGCGCCGCTGGAGGTGGTCATGGTGGATGACATTGGGGCCCCGTGACTCCACCACGTCGGCGATCGCGGCCACGGGCACGCGCGCGCCGGACGGCGTGTCGACCAGCGCCCGGCGAAAAGCCTCCGCGTCCACGCGCGCGCGTTCCTCGTACCGCACCAGCACGTTGAAGGTGCGCTGTCCCTCCAGCACCTGCCCCACCACCACGCCGTTGAACGCCTTCTCGAGCTGCTCCGCCATGGCCCCCGGCTGCACGCCCAGCCGCGCCGACTCCTCGCGCTTCAGGCGCACCTGGAGCTGGGGAATCAACGTCTGCTGTTCCACCTGAAGGTCCACGACGCCGGGCACCTGGGCCATGACCGCGCGGACCTCTTCCGCCTTGCTCCGCAGCGCATCCAGGTCCTGGCCGAAGAGCTTCACCGCCACCTGCGCGCGGATGCCCGACAGCAGATGGTCCAGGCGGTGGGAGATGGGCTGCCCCACGGACACGGAGAGGCCGGGCAGCACCGCCAGTCGCTCGCGGAGGTCGGCCAGCACCACGTCGCGAGGCCGGCCCCCTTCCTTGAAGTCCACATCCAGCTCCGAGTAGTGCACGCCCTCCGCGTGCTCGTCCTGCTCGGCGCGGCCCGTGCGTCGCCCCACCGTCTTCACTTCCGGCACGGAGGCGATGAGCCGCTCGGCGAGCAACCCGAAGCGGTTGGACTCCTCCAACGAGGTGCCCGGAGGCGCCAGGACATTCACCGTCGCGGTGCCCTCGTTGAACGGCGGCAGGAAGGAGCGGCCCAGGAAGGGCACCACCGCCACGGCGGCGAGCACCAGCAGCGTCGCGCCCACCAGCACGGGCTTCGGGTGGCCCAGGGCCACGTCGAGCACTCGCCGCGCCCGCGCCTTCAACCACCGCACCAGCGCGCCGTCGCCATGCTCCAGCAAGCGGCCACGGGGCAACAGGTACGCGCACATCGCCGGTGTCACGGTGAGCGACACGAGCAGCGAGGCCAGGATGGACACCACATAGGCCACGCCGAGCGGCGCGAAGAGTCGTCCCTCGATGCCACCCAGGGCGAACAACGGGAGGAACACCAGGACCACGATGAGGGTGGCGAAGACGATGGAGCCTCGCACCTCGGCGGAGGCGCGGTAGATGACCCGGAGCGCGGGCTCCGGCGTGTCCTTCGCGCGGTTCTCCCGCAGGCGTCGATAGACGTTCTCCACGTCGACGATGGCGTCGTCCACCAGCTCGCCCACGGCCACGGCCAGTCCGCCGAGCGTCAGCGTGTTGATGGACAGGCCAAAGGCCTTCATCACCAGCGCGGTGATGACGAACGACAGCGGAATCGCGGTGAGCGTTATCGCCGTGGTGCGCAGGTTGACGAGGAAGAGGAACAGAACGACTACGACGAGGAGCGCGCCGTCTCGCAGCGCCTCCACCACGTTGCCGACAGCGGCTTGAATGAAGTCCGCCTGTCGGAAGAGAGTCTCCACCCGCACGTCGTCGGGCAGCGTGAGCCGGAGGTCCTTCACCGCCGCGTCCACCTGCTCCGTGAGCGCCAGGGTGCTCGCGCCGGGCTGCTTCTGCACGGCGAGGATGACCGCGGGCCGCCCATTCATTCCGCCATCACCGCGTTTCACCGCGGGGCCCACGTCCACTTCCGCGACCTGGGAGAGTCGCACGGGCACGCCCTCGCGCACCGCCACCACCGTCCCGCGCAGGTCCTCCACGGAGGCGCTGCGCGCGAGGTTGCGGACCAGGTACTCACGCCCACCCTGGTCCACGAAGCCGCCCGTGGTGTTGCCCTGCGAGAGTCCCGCCGCGCGCTCCACGTCCTCGAAGGTGAGACCGAATGCCAGCAGCTTCTCCGGTGCCACGCGCACCTGGAACTGCTTCACCCCGCCGCCCAGCACCGTCACCTGCGCGATGCCCGGAATGGTGAGGAGCCGCTGACGCAGCACCCAGTCCGCCAGGGAGCGCAGCTCCAGCGGTGACGTGCGGCCTTCCTCGCTCTGCACGCCGAGCAGCAGGATTTCTCCCATGATGGAGGACACGGGCGTCAGGTGGGGCGCCACGTCGCGCGGCAGTCGCTCGCTCGCCACCTGGAGGCGCTCGGAGACGAGCTGTCGGTCCAGGTAGATGTCCGTGCCCCAATCAAACTCCACGTAGACGATGGACAGACCCACGCCCGAGGACGAGCGCACGCGCTGCACGCCCGGCGCGCCGTTCATCGCCGTCTCGATGGGCGTGGTGATGAGGGTCTCCACCTCTTCGGGAGACAGGCCGCCCGCTTCGGTCATCACCGTCACGGTGGGACGGTTGAGGTCCGGGAACACGTCCACGGGCAGACGCGTGACGGCCCAGCCGCCATAGAGCAGCACCGCCACGGCCGCCAGCACGACGAACAGGCGGTGGCGCAGCGAGAACAGGATGACGTGGTCGAGCACTACCGCCCTCCCCTGGCCAACCTCAACGCCGCCACCCCGGTCACCACGACCCGCTCACCGGCCTGCAAGCCCTTGAGCACGGCGCGCCACGCACCGTCACTGCCACCCAGCACCACGGGCCTCAGCTCGAAGGCCTCTGGCGCGGTGTGGACGAAGACGAAGGTCCGCCCTTCCTCCTCCACCACCGCGTCCTTCGGCACCGCCAGCGCGTCCTTCTGGCCCCCTTCTCCGAGGGCCACATCCACGAACATGCCCGGCCGCAATCGACCGTCGCGGTTGTCGACCTCGAACAGCACGCGCACGCTGCGCGTCGACTCGTCCACCATCTGCCCCACGTGGTAGGGCCGCGCGGGGAAGTGCTGGCCCGCGTAGGCGGGCGTGGTCACCAGCGCGCCCGTGGTGCCCTCCGCGCGCGCCACGTCTCCTTCGAACACCCGCGCCTCCACCCAGAGGACGGAAGAGTCCAACACCGCGAAGAGGGCGCGGGACGGGTCCACCTGCTCGCCCACGGATGCACGGGCCTCCACCAGCACTCCGTCGATGGGCGAGACGAGCGAGAAGCGCGCGGTGCCCTGCCCCTGTCGTGCGCCCGCGAGCACGTCTCGCGCGGACTTCGCTCGGCTCCACTCCTGTTCGGCGGTGTTCACCGCGAGCCGCGCCTGTTGGACTTCCTTCTCCGCCACCACGCCCTGAAGGGACTCCAGGCGCGTCAAATCCCGACGGGCCTGCTCCAGGGCCGCCTGCGCGCGTACGGCCTCCGCTTCGGCCTGGAAGTGACTGGTCGACAGCCCCGTGGACTCCGATGTGGACAGGCTCTGCTGCACCAGCGCGAGCACCTCACCGCGCTTCACGCGCTGGCCCACGAGCGGCACGGTGCCATTCGCGGCGAGCACCCTTCCCGACACGGGCGCGGACACCTGAGCGAAGCGGTCCGTGCGCGGCACCACTTTCCCCGGGGTCACCAGCCGCGACTCCAGGGAGCGCACCGCCGCTCGCTGCGTCCGGACTTCCAGCAGGAACTGTGTTTCCTTCGGCACGGTGAAGGCGGTGCCAGCGACGATGGGCTGCTGAGCCGCCGCGGGCTTCCCGTGTTGCTCACCGGCGTGCGCCAGGACGAGGGGACTGGTGAGCAGCAGCGTGAGCGACAGCATCCCACGAGCAGTGAGGGAGACAGCAGACCCGCTCATGGCCGCACCTTCTTGTGTCGGTTCATCCACCACGCACCCGCCACCAGCAACAGGACGATGCCACCCGTGGCACTCCAGCCCAGGGGCCTGCGCAAGCCAGGGCCGGCATCGGTGGCGTCGTGTTCCGAGGACAGATGCACCGTCCCCAGCGCCAGCACGTCCAGGTCGTTGCCACGAGTCACGGTGACCACCGCCGCCAGCTCCGCTCCGGGCAGAAGCTCCGCGTCGGCCACGTAGACGCCGGGGGACTCCAGCTTCGGCGCCAGCGTCTGCACGGTCGACCCGGTGAGGGTGAGTTCCAGATGGGCGCTGCTCACCGGCGCGTTCGTCTCCACGTCCGCGACCCACAGGCGCACGGGCGTCTTCGCGGCTTCTGAATACTCCGGGTGCTTCAGCACCACCTCGAACACCTCTCCCGTGGCGGAGAGGACATGCCAGGCCTCACCCGGCACGGACGCGGTGGCGGTGTCTCCGTGGGCCGCGCCCTCATGCGCCAGGGCTGGCAGCGACATGCAGGCCATCAACACCCACCACCGCGTTGCCCTCATCGCGACACCTCGTGCGGAAGCAGAGAGGCTCGTCCCTGCTTCTCGCCGCATCTGGGTCGCGAACCCGAGCCGTTCATCGGTCCTCATTCCGGCACCTCGCCCGTAGGCATCCGTCCCACCGAGCGCAGCAAGGCCGTGCGCGCACGTGCCAGCGCCGCCGCCGCATCCACCGCGTCCGCCGAGGCGGCGAAGGACCTGTCCCTGGCGAGCAACAACGCGTCCAGTCCCAGTTGCCCCGCCTCGTAGGCTCGACGCACCAATTCCAGATTTCGGTCCACCGAAGGACGTACCGACATCAAGGCCGTGTGCGCGGCTCGCGCGGACTCGAACGTCGTGCGTGCCACGGCCTGCTCTGACTCCACCTCACGCGTTCGCGCGATGCGCTCCGACTCACGCACCTTGTGTCGAGCCCGAGCCTGCGCCAGCTCGCCCTGGTTGCGGTCCCACAACGGCAGCGGCACCGACAGTCGGGCGATGAGCAGGTGTTCGGTGTGCAGGTCCGTGAGGGCACCGTGGGCTTCCGGCCGACGCTCACGCTCGTAGCCCAGGGACAGCGTGGGATTGGGGATGCGCTCGCGGCGCAGCAGGTCCACCTCGGAGCCCGCCGCCGTCACCTCCGCGCGCGCGGCCACCAGGGTCGGCTGTTCGCCCGTCAGCTCCGACGGCAAGGCATCCGTCGCCGAGCCAAGGAGGGAGACCGCGAGCGGCGCGTCCGCCGGACGTCCCAGTCTCCGATTCAGCTCGACGCGAGCCGCCTGCGCCTCCGCGTGGGCCTGTGCGACCCGAGCCTCCGCGCGGGCTCGCTCCAAGGTCGCGGCATTGCGTTCCAGCTCCGACACGTCACCCGCGGCGAAGCGGCGCACCGTGGCGGTCTCCATCTCCCGGGTCAGCTCCAGCGCCTCGCGAGCCAGCGAGGAGCGAGCTTCGCGCCGCTCCAACTCCACCGCCGCATCCACCGCGCCCGACGAAGCACTCAGCATCGCGGCCTGACGCCGCGCACGCGCCGCCTCTTGAGCAGACCTCGCGCGGTCCAGTCTCAGGCCGCGCTGTCCGGCGACCTCCAGCATCTGGCTCAGCACGACTTCCGTGCGCTGCTCACCTTGTGCGCCCGTGAGGGCATCACTGACGACCGCGACCTCGAGGGAGGGATTGTTTCGAAGCCAGCGGCCGTCCGCCGCGCGAGTTCCCTCGGCACCTTCTTCCTCGGCGCGTGCCGCCGCGACCTCGGGACTTCGAGCCACGGCCTCCGACGCCACGCGCGCCAGCGGCCACGCCTCCAGGGGCGAGGCAGCCAGCACGAGCGACAGGGCAGCGGGCACGAGCAACATGTCCACGTCCCAACGCAAGTCGCGTACCCAACCCGAAGGCCAAGGATTCCAACAAGTTGGGCACAAGTGAGGCCGCACCAAGTGTGACCATGTCCATCACACTGTGATGGGCCCGAGCGACCAGCGCTCCCAGTGGGGCGACCTGCTCAGCGCGTCGGCAGCTCGCGAAAGGAGATTCCTTCCAAGGCCAACCGATGCACCGCCTCCATGAACCGCTCGGTTCCCACAATCACCGTGGCGAAGTCGCCCACCCTGAAGAGGTCACGGTCCAGGGGCAAGGTCGCGGCGTCGAGGATGGGCTCCTCTGGCAGCCGGAGCCCGACCCGTCCGCAAGTCGAACACGGCGGAGGCAAATCCGGAGGAAGACAATCCGGGTGCAGCCGTCCGCGTGGTTCGATCTGAAGCTCCAGCAACGCTAGGGGTTCTTGTTGACGGAAGCGAAGCTCTGTTCGGCAGTCCACGAGTCCGCGCACGCCCTCCGCTTGAAGCTGCTCCAGCACTTCACTACGAACCAGCAGCAAGCTGTCGCCCAACCAGGCGAAGGCTGCGAACCTGCCGGAAGCAGTCCCCACCAGCGGGCCGAATGCCGTTCCAGGAGGCAACGTCGCGGTCGACGGTGCCAGCGGCCTCACTCGTTCTCGGAGACGTGCGAACTCAGGGAAGGGTTCGGGCCGGGCCTTCAAGAACTCGTCCTGGTCTGGCAGTCCGGACAGGTCGACCGCCGGATACTGGTGTCCCGAGGAACTCCAGGTCGCACCACACATCGTGCAGTGCGCGCCAGGAAGCCCCCACCTGTGCGCGGCGTTGAGGCCTCCGTTAAAGCGAGGCCAGAGTGACTTGTCCCACCTGAGTTCGAAGACGCGCATCACGCTCCCGGCCTGGAATGGTAGGGCTGAATGGGACCTCCCATGAGCTGGAATCGATAGATGAGCTCCCCTGCGTGCTTGAAGATCTCCTCGGGCCGCGCATCGTCGTTGCTCCGGATGAACTCCCGCCAGGCGTTGTTCCAAGCTCCTCCCGAGGGTCCTCCTTCGTGAATCCTTCTGTGGAGGTCTCGAGGAATGGGCATGGTGTAGTCGTGAATCTTGAGACCCTGGCGCTCGAACCACCGCGCCAGATCTTCCGCCTGGGGGAATATGTGGTGTTTCTCGAACCGGCCCCGAGGGAGCTGATGGGACGGTGGGATGACGCGTTCGGGGGCACCATTCCAATTCGGGAAGACCATGACGGCGCCCTTGGGGAGTTGCTGGGCACCGCCCCAGTTCCGTCGAGGCCCCATCCCGGGAGCCGCTGCCGCCGCTGGCGGACGTGACGGAGGAAAGCGCGCGAGTTCGACGTCGCTGGCCACATCCTCACACCGATAGAAACCGCACATGTCCCCCAGGCACAGGAGCGTGACACACCGGTCCAAACTCGGAGCGGAACACTCCACTTCCGTCCCACCCACCTCATGAGGGTCAGGAACGTGCTGCGCGGTGGAGCAAGCCAGCAAGTGCGCGGCAACCAGCAACCACAATGAGTCGCGAATGAGCGGCATATCTGGCGAAACCTAGCCGCAGTCGCGGTGTGAGGGATTGACAAGGCCCCGCATCCCGTTTATCTCGCGTGCAGCATCAAGAGCGGTACCGCTTCGGCGGTGGCCCGACAACCTGGAGACGGACCTCCAAGGTGTCCAAACGATGCGGCTCAGGGAGCAGGTGCTCCACGGGCAAACCAAGCGTCCGAAGCGAGGCAACTCCTCAGCTTCGGTGAGAGAGGACCTCCGTGGTTCCATCCACCTCCGCCGCATCCCCTCGCGCCACGCAGCGCCCCCGCCGCGAGAGCGCTCGAATGCGCCGCGCCCGCCACGTCACCGTCCCGCGAATGCGCGGGCCGCTACACGCCGGCTAGCGCTCCCACTCCGCTCCCATTCCCTTTCCTTCCTTCGTCCGTCGGCGCCCAGGCGCCGCGCTCGCTCGACGTGTGTCGACAGCGCGGCCTCGCGCCCTCTCATGTCTTCAGGGCCACGGCCCTCGTTCGAGGTTCGCAGATGAGCAGCAACTCCTTTCGGGTGATGAAGTTCGGCGGCTCCTCCGTGGGCTCACCCCGCCGGCTGCGCCAGGTCATCGAGCTGATTGGCAAACACTCCCGCACGGGCCCGCTCGCCGTCGTCGTCTCCGCGATGGGCGACACCACCGACTGGCTCCTGGAGGCCGCGGACCTCGCCACCCGAGGCGAGCTGGAGGGCTCACTCACCGTGGTGGCCCGCATCGCCCACCTCGCCAAGACGAACGCCGCCGCGCTCCACCCCGCGCAGTCCACCACGCTCGCCGCGCGCGTCGACCAGCTCCTCGCCCCACTCCAGCAACTCCTCCAGGGCATCTCCCTCACCCGCGAGTGCTCCCCGCCTTCCAAGGACAAGGTCCTCTCCTTCGGTGAGCTCATCTCCGCCACCCTCCTCGCCGAGCTGCTAAGGGCCGCGGGCACCGAAGCTCACTTTCGCGACGCCCGCCTGCTGCTCGTGACGGACGACACCTTCGGCACCGCGCGCGTGGATGTGGCCCGGACCCGCGAGCGACTCCAGTCAGCCACCGCCGAGTGGGGCACCACCGTCCCCGTCATCCCCGGCTTCATCGCCGCGACGCTGGACGGACGCACCACCACGCTGGGCCGCAACGGCTCCGACTACACGGCGGCCCTGGTGGCGCAGGGGCTGGGAGCCTCTGAAGTCACCGTGTGGACCGACGTGCTCGGGCTGCACACCGCCGACCCGGACCTCGTCAGCGACGCGTACCCCGTGGCGCACCTCACCCATGGCGAGGGCCTGGAGCTGGCCGCCGTCGGCGTCCGCATGCTGCACCCGCGCACGATGATTCCCCTCATCGAGGCCGGCATCTCCCTGCGCATCCGCAACACCATGCACCCGGACCACCCGGGCACGCTCATCGACGCCATCGGCTCGCGCGACGGGCAGCGCCCCACGTGCATCGCCACGCGCGAGGACCTGGCCCTGCTGGGAATCGAGGTGCGCAAGCTCTCCGACCAGTTCCAGCTCGGCGAGCGCGCCCTCTCCGCGCTGCGCGCCGCCCGCGTCACGGTGTGGATGACCGCCCAGTCCGCCAACGGCCAGTCCATCGCCCTCGTCGTCCCCCGACCCGATGCGCAGCGCGCCCGCAACGCCCTGGAAGCAGAGCTCGCGCAGGAGCTGGCCCGCCGTGAGGTGGAGCCGCTCGGCGTCCGCGAGCCGGTGACACTCGTCACCCTGGTGGCCGAGGCGATGGGCCACGGCGTCAACGTGGCCGGCCGCTTCTTCAGCGCCCTGGGCGCGGTGGGCGTCGGCGTGCGAGCCAGCGCACAAGGCGCCAGCTCGCGCTCCATCTCCTGCGTGGTGGACGCGGAGGACACCGCCATCGCGGTGCGTACGACCCACGCCGCCTTCAACCTCGCCCATCAACAGGTCAGCCTCTTCCTGCTCGGCAAGGGCACCGTGGGAGGTCAGCTCCTCGCACAGCTTCGCGCCCAGCAGGAACAGCTCCGCCAGCGTCACGGCATCGCGCTGCGCGTCGTCGGAATCGCCGACAGCCGACACACCCTGTTCGACCCGGCCGGCCTCGCCCTGGACGGAATCGAGGAGCAGCTCGCTCGCGTCGTCCGAGGTGAGCCTGGCACGCGCGCACTGGCGCCGCTGCTGGACGAGCTGCGCCGGCTGCCCGTGCCCATCCTCGTCGACTGCACGGCGGACGGCGACGTGGCCTCGCTCTACACGGAGGCGTTCCGTCGGAGCATCCACGTCGTGGCCGCCAACAAGAAACCGCTCGCCCTGCCCTGGAACGAGCGCGAGGCCCTGCTCGCCGAGGCGCGCCGTCACCACGTCGCGTACCACTACGAGACGACGGTGGCCTCCAGCCTCCCCGTCATCGACACGCTCGCCAACCTGGTGCGCACCGGCGACACCGTGCGCCTCATCACCGCGTCCCTCTCCGGCAGCGTGGGCTTCATCTGCAACGAGCTGACTGCCGGCGTCCCTCTGTCCACGGCCGTCCGCACGGCCCGCGAGCGCGGCTTCACCGAGTCGGACCCGCGCGAGGACCTGTCCGGCGCGGACGTGGCACGCAAGGCGCTCATCCTCGCCAGGGAGCTGGGCCTGTCGCTGTCACTCTCCGACGTCGCCCTGGAGCCCTTCGTCCCGGAGCCCTCGGACGCGGGCGATTCCCCCGAGTCCTATCTGCGAAGCCTCCGCGCACTCGACGCGGAGTACACACAGAAGGTGGAGCGCTGCCGACAGTCCGGCACGGTGCTGCGCTACCTGGCGCGCATCGACCCGACGCGGCTGGGCACCGACGCGCCCGTCATCCGCGTGGGACTCACCGCCGTCGAAGCGGGCCAGCCCGCCGCGGACCTGCGCGGCTCCGAGTCCTTCGTCTCCTTCACCACCACGCGACACAGCGAGTTCCCCCTCACCGTGCGCGGCGCGGGCGCGGGCGGCGCTGTCACGGCGTCGGGTGTGCTCGCGGATATTCTCCGCGTCTCCCAGACGCTTCGAGGCCGCTGAGCCTCGTCCACCCGGAAACAGGAGCCACCTCATGAAACTCGCCACAGCCCTCGTCCACGCCGGCACGCGCAGAGACCCGACCACCGGCGCGGTCGCGGTGCCCATCTACCATTCCGCCACCTACCAACACCCCGCGCTCGGGCAGTCCACCGGGTACGACTACTCGCGCACGAAGAACCCCACCCGCGCCGCGCTCGAAGACGCGCTCGCGGGCCTCGAAGGCGGCAACCGGGGCCTCGCCTTCTCCTCCGGCATGGCCGCGCTGCACTGCGCGCTCCAGCTCCTCGGCCCCGAGGACCACCTGGTCCTCACCGAGGACCTCTACGGCGGAACGTTCCGGCTGGTGGACAAGCTGCTCCACATCCCCCACACCTTCGTGGACACCACGCGGCTGGACGCGGTGCGCGCGGCGCTGCGTCCCAACACCAAGGCCCTGCTGGTGGAGTCGCCCACCAACCCGCTGATGAAGACGGCGGACCTGTCCGCGCTCGCGGACATCGCCCGGAAGGCGGGCGCGCTCCTCATCGTGGACAACACCTTCAACACACCGTTCCTCCAGCGCCCGCTGGAGCTGGGCGCGGACATCGTCGTCCACAGCGCGACGAAGTATCTGGCCGGACACAACGACGTCGTCGCCGGAGCGCTCGTGGTGAAGGACGCGGCGGTGGGCGAACGGCTCGCCTTCGTCCAGAACGGCATCGGCGCCATCCTCGGGCCGCAGGACTCCTACCTCGTGATTCGCGGGCTCAAGACGCTCGCGCTGCGCATGGAGCGCCACCAGTCCAACGCTCGCGAGGTGGCCGCCTTCCTGTCGAGCCACCCCCAGGTCGAGCGCGTCTACTACCCCGGCACGGGCGGGATGCTCTCCTTCGACGTCACCGACGCGGCCCTGGTGCCCCAGGTGCTCGCCGCCGTGCGCATCTGCCTCTTCGCCGAGTCCCTGGGCGGCGTCGAGACGCTCATCACCTTCCCCGCCACGCAGACCCACGCCGACATCCCCGTCGCGCGCAGGGAACAGCTTGGCATCACCGACCGACTGCTTCGCCTCTCCGTGGGTATCGAGGACTGCCATGACATCATCTCCGATTTGGCCCAGGCGCTCGAAGGGCGCTCCCAGCCCGTCGAACTTCGCCACGCGACTGCTGCACACGGGTCATGAAGTCGACCCGGTGACGGGCGCCGCCGCGGTGCCCATCTACCAGGTCTCCATGTTCGACCAGCCGGGTCTGGAGCACTCCGGCGAGTTCGACTACGCGCGCTCCGGCAACCCCACGCGCAAGGCGCTGGAGGGCGTGCTCGCGAGTCTGGACGAGGGCGCCGGGGCGTTCGCCTTCGGCTCCGGCATGGCCGCGCTGTCCACGGTGCTGATGCTCTTCAGCGCGGGGGACCACCTGGTCGTCACCGACGACTGTTACGGCGGCACGTACCGCGTGCTCACCCGGGTGTTCAGCCGCTTTGGACTCAAGGCCACCTTCGTGGACACCTCGGACACGGACGCGGTGCGCGCCGCGTTCCGCCCCAGCACCAAGGGGCTCCTCGTCGAGACGGTGAGCAATCCCTTCCTGCGCCGCACCGACGTCACCGCCATGTCCATCCTCGCGCGGACGTATGGCGCGCTGCTCATCGTGGACAACACCTTCCTGTCCCCCTACCTCTCGCGTCCGCTCACCGAGGGCGCGGACATCGTCATCCACTCCGCCACCAAGTACCTGGGCGGACACAGCGACATCATCGCGGGCACCGTGGCGGTGCGGACGCCGGAGCTGGCGAAGGAGGTCTACTTCCTCCAGAACGCGGTGGGCGCGGTGTTGGGCCCGCAGGACTGCTTCCTGCTCCAGCGCGGCATCAAGACGCTGCAGGTCCGCATGGAGCGGCAGGTGCGCACGGCGGGGGCGCTCGCTCGCTGGCTCGGAGGCAGGCCGGAGATTCGAGAGGTCTTCTATCCAGGCACCGGCGCGGTGGTGTCCTTCCGACTCGCCCACGACTCGATGGCGGCGACCTTCGTGGACTCGCTTCGGCTGCCGCTGCTCGGCGTGTCGCTGGGCGCGGTGGAGAGCATCATCACCGTGCCGGCGAGGCACTCGCATGCCTCCGTGCCCGCCGCCGAGCGCGAGCGACGGGGAATCACCGACAGCCTCATCCGCTTCTCCGTGGGTCTGGAGGACCTGGAGGACCTGCAAGCGGACCTCGCGCTCGCGCTGGGCCGGGCCTTGAAGGAGGCCGCGTGAAAGGGAGGTCGGGTTGACAGTCTCCGGCGGATTGGTTACGTCCTGAAGCCGATGCTCTGCTTCGTCGCTCCGTTCGGGTCCTGTTGTCGCGGCATGTGTTGCCGCGTCACGACGGGTCCGTCCGTTCGAGCGTACTGAGCGTCTTTCGCGCGCAGGCGTGTCCGGCCCGTCCTCCCAGAAACCTGGAGACGGGCCGTTCCATTTTCCCCACACGCCGGGGCGCTGCATCGAAGTCCCGGCCCCAACCCCGAGACGCGGATGCCCAACAACATCTACCCCGACGTGACGCAGCTCATTGGCCGCACGCCCATCATCCGCCTGTCGCGCGTCGGAGGCCCTGACGCGGCCACGCTGCTGGCGAAAGTCGAGTCCTTCAATCCCGGTGGCAGCGTGAAGGACCGCATCGGTCTGGCGATGATTGAGGACGCGGAGAACAAGGGCCGCCTGCGTCCGGGCATGACGATTGTCGAGCCCACCAGCGGCAACACCGGCGTGGCCCTGGCCATGGTCGCCGCGGTGAAGGGCTACCGCATCATCCTCACCATGCCTGAGAGCATGAGCGTGGAGCGCCGCCGCATCCTGGAGGCCTATGGCGCGGAGCTGGTGCTGACGCCCGCGGCCAAGGGAATGAACGGCGCCGTCGAGGCGGCCGACGAGCTCATCAAGGAGCTGGGCGACAAGGGCTTCATGCCGCAGCAGTTCCGCAACCCGTCCAACCCGGAGATTCACCGGCGCACCACGGCGAAGGAGATTCTCGGAGACCTGGACGTGCGCAAGCTCGACGCCTTCGTGGCGGGCATCGGCACGGGCGGCACGATTACGGGCGCGGGCAGCGTGCTCAAGAAGGAGAACCCGTCCCTGCAGGTCATCGCCGTGGAGCCGCTGCGCTCGCCCCTGCTCACCCAGGGCAAGGCGGGGCCGCATCGCATCCAGGGCATTGGCGCCAACTTCGTGCCGGAGGTGCTGGACCGCTCCGTCTATGACGAGGTCATCGACGTCGCGGATGTCGACGCGTACCTCGCCGCGCGGGAGCTGGCGAGCCGGGAGGGTCTGCTCGTGGGCATCTCCAGTGGCGCGGCGCTGCACGCGGCCCGGCAGGTGGCGCGGCGACTGGGTCCCGGCAAGACGGTGCTCACCGTGCTGCCCGATACCGGTGAGCGGTACTGGAGTTCGTTCGCGGCGTTCGCCGAAGAGCTGGCGAACACACCGCAGGGAGTCGGTGGATGATTGAGCTGCGCGGTATCAGCAAGGTGTACAGGCAGGGCGGGCGCGAGGTGTCGGCGCTCCAGGACGTGTCGCTGCGGGTGGACCCAGGAGAAGTGTTCGGCGTGCTCGGGCAGAGCGGCGCCGGCAAGTCCACGCTCATCCGCTGCGTCAACCTCCTGGAGCGTCCCACCCAGGGCCGCGTGCGGGTGAATGGGAAGGAGTTGCTGTCGCTGAGTCCCGATGAGCTGCGCCTGGCGCGGCAGGGCATCGGGATGATCTTCCAGCACTTCAACCTGTTCTCCTCGCAGACGGTGGCGGCCAACGTCGCGTATCCGCTGGAGGTGGCGGGGCTGCCGCGCGAGCAGATTCGCGCGCGCGTCGCGGAGCTGCTCTCGCTGGTGGGCCTGTCGGACAAGGCGGACACCTACCCGGCGCGGTTGTCGGGTGGGCAGAAGCAGCGGGTGGGCATTGCCCGCGCCCTGGCGCCGCGACCTCGCATCTTGCTGTCCGACGAGGCGACGTCGTCGTTGGACCCGGAGACGACGCGCTCGGTGCTGGCGTTGCTCCGGGATTTGAACCGACAGCTTGGCCTCACCATCCTGCTCATCACGCATCAGATGGAGGTGGTGAAGGCCATCTGCGACTCGGTGGCCGTGCTGGAGCAGGGACGGCTCGTGGAGCAGGGCAAGGTGGTGGAGCTGCTCTCCCGTCCGGGCTCGCATCTGCATGGGCTGTGCTACCCACCCTTCACGACGGGCGAGAGCGCCGTCCTTCGGGGCGGTCAGCGCGTGGAGCTGTCACTGTCGGGCGAGCACTCCACGCGTCCCATCCTCTCCACCCTGGCGCGTCGCTTCGACGTGGACGCGCATCTGCTGGAGGGCTCGCTGGAGCGCGTGGGCGAGGCGCGCGTGGGGCGGCTGCTCTTCGAGCTCACGGGTGCTCCGGACGCGGTGAGCCAGGCCCTGGCGTTCCTGCGCGAGCAGGGTTTGACGTCGGAGGAGGCGGCCCATGCCTGGTGAGCTGACGCATTCGCTGTGGGTGGCCACGCTGGAGACGCTCTACATGACGTCGGTGGCCACGGTGTTGGTGGTGCTCGCGGGGCTGCCCCTGGGAGTGCTGCTGGTGCTGACGGACCGGGGCGGACTGTGGGAGCGCCCGGCGCTGCACCGCGTGCTGGGCACGCTCGTCAACGTGGGGCGCTCGGTGCCCTTCATCATCTTGATGGTGGCCATCGTCCCCCTGACTCGCCTGCTGGTGGGCACCACGATTGGCACCACCGCCGCCATCGTTCCGCTGGTCGTCGCGGCGATTCCCTTCATGGGGCGCGTGGTGGAGCAGGGGCTGCGCGAGGTGGACTCCGGCTTGGTGGAGGCCGCCATCGCCATGGGCTCCACCCACCGGCGCGTCATCTTCCGCGTCCTGATTCCCGAGGCCCTGCCATCTCTCGTGCGCGGTACCGCGCTCGTGGTTATCAGCCTGCTCGGCTACAGCGCCATGGCGGGAGCCGTGGGCGGAGGTGGGCTGGGAGACCTCGCGGTGAAGTACGGGTACATGCGCTTCCGGACCGACGTCATGCTGGGCTGCCTCGCCGTGTTGCTGGCGCTGGTGCAGCTCGTGCAGTGGCTTGGGGATGGCGTGGCTTCGCGCTTCGACCACACCTCGCCCCACTCCCGCCGCGCGCACGACTGAAATATCCCCCCGGTCACGCTGTTGCCCGCGGCCTCTCCTCCGGAATCCACACCCCATGAAGCCACCTGCATCATTTTTCATCATCCCCCTGGCCTTCGCCGCCGTCTCCATTGCGCTGCTCGTGGGAACGGGCTGCAAGAAGTCGGAGGCTCCCGCCATCGGCGAGGCGCCCGGAGTGCCCACGCTGAGAATCGGCGTCAACCCGGTGCCGCATGGCGAGATTCTTCGCGCCGCGGTACCCGTGGCCCTGCGTGACGGCGTGCGCATCGAGGTGGTGGAGTTCACCGACTACGTGCAGCCCAACGTGGCCCTGGCGGATGGACAGCTCGACGCCAACTACTTCCAGCACGTGCCGTATCTGGAGCGCTTCTCCGCGGACCGTCAGCTCGCCCTGCGCAGCGCGGGCGCGGTGCACCTGGAGCCGCTGGCGCTGTACTCGACGAAGTTCCGTCAGCTCGCGGAGCTGCCCGAGGGCGCGCAGGTGACGATTCCGTCCGACCCGAGCAACGCGTCTCGCGCGCTGCATCTGCTCGCGGACCAGGGCCTGTTGCGGCTGAAGGAGGGCGCGGGCGCCGTCGCCACGGTGCAAGACGTGGTGGGCAATCCTCGCAAGTTGGAGCTGCGGGAGATCGACGCCGAGCAGCAACCGCGCACGCTGGAGGACGTGGCCGCCGCCGTCATCAACGGCAACTACTTCCTGGAGGCGCAGAAGCACCTGAAGCTGGACGCGAAGGTGCTGGCTCGCGAGTCCTCCACGCGCAATCCGTACGCGAATGTGCTCGTCGTCCGGAAGGGCGACGAGTCCCGCCCCGAGGTCCGGGTGCTGCTCAAGGCGCTCCAGTCCGGAGAGGTGCGCCGCTTCATCGAGTCCCAGTACGGCGGCGCGGTGGTGCCGGCGTTCTGAGTCGCGCGGTTCGCTGCGCAGGGCGATCCAGGCGGAGAGCGGTGCCGCATCCCTCGGCGGCCTGATGGTGCTGGCGTTCTGAGACGCGCGTCACTCGGAGCGCTTGAAGTCCTCCGAGCGCACTCCGTAGCGCTTGAGCAACCGGTGGAGGCTCTCGCGCTCCATGCCGGCACGTTCGGCGGCGTGGGTGACGTTGCCGCTGAACTCCTGCATCAACGCGGTGAGGTACTCGCGGGACACCGTGTCGCGGGCGCCGTCCACTGCTTCGCGGTAGGGCAGCTTCGCCAGGGATTCAGCGGTGGCCCTCACTCCCGGAGCCGTGGCGCCCGAGGTGACACCGCGTGACGTGGCCACCTCGGGAGGGAGGTCCTCTGGGGTGATGCGTGTACCTCGGGCCACGGCCACGGCTCGCGCCACGGCGTTCTCGAGCTGTCGCACGTTGCCCGGCCAGTCGTAGGACGCGAGTGCGCGCAGGGCCTCGGCGGTGAAGCTCTCCACTTCAGACCGTCCCGGGCCGGACAGGAAATGCATCGCGAGCAGCGGGACGTCCTCACGTCGCTCTCGCAGTGCTGGCAGTCGCACCGTCACCACGTTGAGGCGGTAGTAGAGGTCCTCGCGGAAGCGACCGGCGGCCACCTCGGCGGACAAGTCACGGTGCGTGGCGGCCACCACGCGGACGTCCACCTTCACCGGCACGGTGGTGCCCACGCGCCGGACTTCCTTCTCCTGCAGGGCCCGGTTGAGCTTCACCTGCACGGGCAGCGGCAGATCTCCAATCTCGTCGAGGAAGAGCGTGCCGCCGTGGGCCTCCTCGAAGAGTCCGGGCTTCGCCACCGTGGCGCCCGTGAAGGCGCCCTTCGCGTGACCGAACAGCTCGCTCTCCACCAACTCCGCGGGGAGCGCGCCACAGTTCACCGCCACGAAGGGCTTCGCGGCGCGAGGGCTCTCCTTGTGGACGGCCCTCGCGGCCAGCTCCTTGCCCGTGCCTGTCTCGCCTGTGAGCAGGACGGTGAGGTCTCTCGCCGCGACCTGGGAGAGCAGGCCGTGCAGGGCGTGCATCGCCGCGCTTCCGCCCAGCAACCCGTGGAGCTCGGGGGCCGACGCGAGCCGGGCTTTCAGTCCCGCGGCCTCTCGGCCCTGGCGTCGCTTCTCCAACGCACGTGCCACGACGAGCGCGACCTCGTCGGGGTCGAACGGCTTGGAGAGGTAGTCGTAGGCGCCTTCCTTGATGGCCTCGACCGCCTTGGGGATGCTGGCGAACGCGGTGACGAGAATCACCTCCGTGTCGGGCGCGCGGCGCTTCACTTCGCGCAGCACCGCGAAGCCGTCAGCGCCGGGCATCTGGATGTCCGTCACCACCACGTCGAAGTCGCGCGAGGCCAGCAGCGACATGGCCTGCTCGCCATCGGCGGCCTCCGTCACGGAGTAGGCGTCTCCGAGGATGCGGGAGAACAGCTTGCGCATGTTCTCCTTGTCGTCGACCACCAGGACGCCGGGTTGGGTTGGAGTGCTCATGCCATGGCCTCCCGCTCCGCCGACGCGGGGGGCAGTCGCAGTGTGAAGCGCGCGCCTCCCAGCGGGCCCGTGTCCGCCTCGATGCGTCCGCCGTGTGCCTCCGCGATGGCCTGACTCACGGCGAGCCCCAGGCCCGTGCCCGTGGACTTGGTGGTGAAGAAGGGCTCGAAGAGGCGGCGGCGGTCCTCGGGCTTCACACCGGGGCCGGAGTCGGAGACGGAGACGCTCGCGCCGCCGTCCTTCGCGGGCGCGATTCGGACCTCGACGGTGCCACCGGTTCCGGCGGCCTCGGCGGCGTTCTTCACCAGGTTGAGGAGAATCTGGCGCAGCCGCGACGGCTGGGCCCACGCGCTCGCCGAGCCCTCCACGCGCACGTCCACTTGTCCGAGTCTCTCTGCTTCGCGCAGCCTCGCCACCACGTCCTCACACGTCTCGCGCAGGGGGACTATTTCCACCGGGCCCTGGCCCGGGCGGGAGAGGTCGAGGAGCCCTTCGACAATCTGCTGGCAGCGCACGGCCTCCTCCTCCACCACTTTCAGGTCTTCCGCCAGGGCACCCTCCGCCTTGCGTTGGAGGATGCGCACATAGCCGAGGATGACGCCGAGCGGGTTGTTGATTTCGTGGGCGACGCCCGCCGCCAGTCGGCCGACGCTGGCGAGCTTCTCGTGTTGAACGAGCTGGGCCTGGTGCGTGCGCAGGGCATCGGTCATCCGGTTGAACTGCGCGGCGAGTCGGCCGAGTTCTCCCGGGTCGTCCTCGGGGATGCGCGTGTCCAGGTCGCCCTGGGCGAGTCGAGCAGCGCCTTCGGACAGTCGAGCCACGGGGCGGGCCACGGAGTTGCCGATGTAGATGCCCACGCCCACGGCGAACAGCGTCGCGCCTCCGAGGAAGAGCAGGGCCCAGCGGAAGCTGGTGTGCTCGACGGCGGCGACGTGTTCCTCGAACGAGCCGATGGAAGTGTCGAAGCGGCGCGCCAGGGCCTCGGCGCGGGCCTGGATGAGGGAGACGCGCTCCAGGGCGCGGCCGTGGGCGGTGGTGACGGCGGCGTGGTCCTTCGCCAGCACGGCGGGCAGGAGTGTCTCGCGATACAGCCGGTCCAGCGCGTCACCGTTCTCCTGGATGTCCGCCACCCAGGCGCGCTCCTCGGCGTCCTGAGCCTGCTCTCGGAGCCGGCGGGTGAGCGTCTCGACGCGTGCTCGCGACTCCTCGTGGAAGTGAACGTGGCTGGCGTTGCCGAGGATGATGGTGTGGGCCAGATGCGCGTACTGGTCTCGTACGGCGGTGGCCAGCTCGAGTGCCTCGCGGACCCGGCCGCCGGCCTCACGCAGCTCGTGCGAGGCGTCGTGGATGTCCGCCAGCCGAGCAAGCGCGAAGCCCGATGCGGCGGTGAACAGCGCCACCAGCGCACCGAAGGCGAGCAGCAGCTTGCGAGTCGTGGAGCCGGAGGTGGGAAGCATCGCGCTCTATATAAGGGAGTGCGGGGCCGTGTGGGTGAGCGATGTCGGCGCGTGCACAGTCTCACTCGCCCCATCAACCAGGTTGTCTCCGCGACTTCCTACCTTCGGTAGAATGCCTGTGTCGTTTCCTCTGTCGGGGGGACACAGCGATGCCGTGGATGACCTTCTGGGTCTGTGCGCTGTCCTGCGCCGTCATGGGCTGCCCCGAGGTGCACCGGCGTGACGGCCTCGTGGACCGGGCCGCGCATCAGGATGCGCTGGAGAACATCCCTACACGCTGCTCCAGCGTGGAGCGCGAGCAATACTGCAGCGGAGAAGCGTCGAAGGACCCGGAATGCATCCGACGCTGTGGTGAAGCGGAATGAACTGGCGAACGCCCATGGGGGTTGGAATCGCTCTGCTTCTTCCTCTGCCGTTGGTCCTCATCCTCGGCGGCACACTTCAATCCGAGCGACCGGAGCACTTTCGAGGGCGCCCCATCAGCCCCCTCCTCTCCAAAAAGGAACGCGGCCCACTGCGGACCTATCACCGGAACTGCGCCCGAAGCTCCGACTGTGAGGCACCGCTGGGCTGCCTCATGGATGCGCGAGCTCATGCCCAGTACTGCGCCGACAGCCAGTGCCTCACGGATGCGCAATGCGAGGATGGACAGCACTGTCAGCTCCTCGCAACCGAAGGCCACGGCCCCATGGTGCGCTACTGCTTGCTGCTCGGCGTGCGCACGGAAGGAGAGCGGTGCATCAAGGTTCCCGCCTCTCGGGAAGAAGCCTGTGCACCTGGATTGATATGCGGGAGCCAAGGCGGTTTTTGCGCGCGCCCCTGCTCACTGACGGAGCCGGGAAGTTGCACTCCGACTTTCTTCTGCGCGAACACCCAACCCGAACCGCTCTGCCTCCCCACCTGCGAGAAGAGCGGCTGTCCCGAGGGACAGCACTGTATCCGCCACGAAGAAGGCGCCTCCACCTGCGCCAGGGTGTTCGGCCCACAGTGCCAACAAACCCCCTGCCCTTCGGGCCAGACGTGCGAGTTCATCCACGCGTCCCATCTACCCGACCGCATCTGGTCCGAGTGCGAGCTGCGCTGTGGCAAGGACTTCCCACCCTGCCCCGACGGCCGCGTCTGTGACGGATGGGCCTGCGAGCAGCCCTGCGACCCCAAGGGCCCCAACACCTGTGACGACGGATACCGCTGCTTCCAGCGCCGTCCCTCCAGTCCCTGGGTCTGTCACCCCGACTGGTGACAGACCCGCCCCACCGCGACGTCACGCGGGCAGCGACTTCAAGAACGACAACAACGCGGCGTTGACCTCCGCGGGACGCTCCTGCTGAACCCAGTGCCCCGCTCCAGGAACAACGAGCACGTCCTTCAGATTCGGCACCAGCGGCTTCATCACCTCCACCGGCGCCAGCGCGCGCCCCGGGTCCTTCTCTCCCGTGATGAACAACGCGGGCTGCTCGATTCGCACCGTCGCCAGCTCGGGCAGCTCCTCCCAGTCCCGGTCCATGTTGCGATAGCGGTTCAACCCACCCCGGAACCCACTGCCCTCGAACTCCTTCACGAAGTACGCGACATCCTCCTCCGTGAGCCAGGCGGGCAAGGTCGCGGGCGTCTCGATGCCCGTGAGAAACCCGTCCCCCTGCTTCCTCGCGCGCACCAACTCCGACTTCGTGTCGAAGCCCGCGACGGAGCCCGCCAGAACAGTGCGCACCGTCCGCGGCACATCCGCCTCCAGCTCCGCCTCCGCGACACCCGGCTGCTGGAAGTACTGGATGTAGAACCACTTCTCACCGAACACGGCCTTGAAGAGCTGCGTGGGCGGCATCGGCGTACGCCCCAGATGCGGAACACTCATGCCGACAACGGCCCTGAAGCGGTCCGGATGAAGCGCGGCACAGGTCCACGCCATCGCCGCGCCCCAGTCGTGCCCCACCACCACCGCCGTCTTCTCCCCGAGCGCATCCAGCAGCCCCACGAAGTCCGCCACCAGGCTCCGCATGCTGTACGCCTCGACGGGCCCCGGCTTGTCACTGCGCCCATAACCTCGAACGTCCGGCGCGACGACGTGGTAGCCGGCGGCGGCGAGCACCGGAAGCTGATGCCGCCACGAGTACCAGGACTCCGGCCACCCATGGAGCAACAGCACGAGTGGCCCCTTCCCCGCCTCCGCGACATGAAGGCGAATCCCGTTCGTCTCGAGCATGCGATGTGTGATGTCGACCATGGTAGGGGCTCCATTCCCCTTGCGAACCGCACCGTCCCGCGAGCATGACAGACGCTCGGAGCTCCGCGCTCCGGTGTCCTTCGAGGAGCACGCATCATGGCCTTGCGCTTCAAGAACCTGGACGGCAGCGGCCCTCAGCCGTTCAGCAGCGTCTTCAAATGGGCAGTGGCCGACAAGCTCTCCGGCCGCCGCCGCAAGTCGCCCGACCATGCACCCGTCCCTCGCGTGGAGCCGGACCTCGCCCTGCTCGCCACACCGCCCGCCCCCGGCGAGGGCGCGCGCCTCACATGGCTGGGCCACGCAAGCTGGCTCGTCCAGCTCGACGGCCTCTCCCTTCTCATCGACCCCGTGCTGCGCGACGCCATCAACGTCGTCATCCGCCGCAACGTCCCGCCCGGCGTCCCCGTCGACAAGCTGCCTCCCATCGCCGCGAGCCTCGTCTCCCACAACCATTACGACCACCTGGACCTGCCCACGCTCACCGACGTGGGCGCTCCCATCGTCACGGGCCTGGGACAGTCCCCCGTGTTCCGGGGCGGCAAGCTCGCCGTCACCGAACTGGACTGGTGGCAATCCACCCAGGTGGGCCCCGTCACCGTCCACTACGTCCCCTCGCAACACTGGAGCCGACGCGGCCTCAACGACGCCAACGAGATGCTCTGGGGCGGCTTCGTCGTCGAGGGCTCCAGCGCCCGCGTCTACCACTCCGGTGACACCGCCTGGTTCGATGGCTTCCAGGAAATCGGCCGCCGCTTTCCCAAGCTCGACGCCGCCCTGCTCCCCATTGGCGCGTATGACCCGGAGTGGTTCATGAGCCGCCAGCACATGAACCCCGAAGAGGCCGTCCGCGCCTTCGAGGCACTCGGAGCCCGGGAGTTCCTCGCCATGCACTGGGGCACGTTCAAACTCACCGACGAGCCGCTCGACGAACCGCCCCGCCGCCTGGACGCCGAGTGGAACCGCCGAGGCTGGCCGCACGAGCACGTCCACGTCCTACCGGTGGGTGGAACGCTCACCGTGCGAGGCGGTTGAAACCCACGGGAGCCTGTGTTGTGGGTTGGCCATGCTCCTCGCCACCGCCCTCTCCCTGGCGCTCGCCCAGGCTCCACCGCCTCTCACCACCGTGTCCGAGCAGAGCGGCTGGACACGCACCGGCCGCTACCCCGAGGTGGAGTCGCTCTGCCGCGCCTTCCCCAAGGCCTACCCCGGCAAGGTGCGCTGCGACACGTTCGGCACCACGCCCGAGGGCCGGCCCATGCTCGCCCTCGTCGCCAGCGCCGACGGCACGCTCACCCCCGCCGCCAACTCGAAGAAGAATCGCCCCGTCGTCTTCTTCCAGGGCGGCATCCACGCCGGCGAAATCGACGGCAAGGACGCCGGCTTCGCGCTCTTGCGAGACATCCTCTCCGGCAAGACGCTGCCGGGTGTCCTCAAGGGCGTCACCGCCGTCTTCGTCCCCGTCTTCAACGTCGACGGCCACGAGCGCTTCGGTCACAACAACCGCCCCAACCAGGTGGGCCCCGAGGAGATGGGCTGGCGCGTCACCTCGCAGAACCTCAACCTCAACCGCGACTACGCCAAGGCGGAGAGCCCGGAGATGGTGGCCCTGCTGCGCTACCTCCACTCCTGGGACGCGCTCGTCTACGCGGACCTGCACGTCACCGACGGCGCCAAGTTCGAGCCCGACGTCGCCGTCGGCATCGAGCCGCAGAAGTCCGGCCCGGAGAGCCTGCGCCCCCTCGGCGTGAAGCTGCGCCAGGAGCTGTTCCAGGAACTGGAGACGCAAGGCCACCAGCCCCTGGAGTTCTACCCTTCGTTCATCCAGGACGATGACCCGACGTCCGGCTTTGCCTACGGCGTGCCGCCTCCGCGCTTCAGCCACGCCTACGCCGCCGCGTACCACCGGTTCGGAGTGCTCGTGGAGACGCACTCGTGGAAGCCCTATGCCGAGCGCGTGAAGGCCACGCGCGATGTCGTCGCCGGCCTCCTGCGCCTCGTCGCCCGCGATGGCGCCGGGCTGATGAACGCCGTGAAGGCGGCCGACGCGGAGGCCCAGGCCGGCAAGGTGCGCGACGTCGTCGTCGCGTGGAAGAACACGCCGGAGAGCCACCCCATCGCCTTCCGGGGCTACGCCTACGAGCGCGGCGCCTCCGACGTCTCCGGGCAGACGTGGATTCGCTACGACGACTCCAAGCCGCAGGTGTGGACCGTGCCGTACTTCGACAAGGTGGAGCCCGCCCTCACCGTCTCCATCCCTTCTGGCGGCTACCTGGTGCCGCCGTCCCATGCCGCCTGGGTGGCCCAGAAGCTCACCACCCACGGCCTGCGCTTCCAGCGCCTGTCCCGCCCGACGCCCGCCACCGACGTGGAGGTGTTCCGCGCCACCGAGGCGAAGTGGAGTCCCCAGTCCAACGAGGGCCGTCAGACGCTGTCTGTGAAGGGCGCGTGGGAGAAGCAGACGCAGTCACTTTCCGCCGGCGCGCTGTACGTCCCCACCGCGCAGCCGGGTGTGGAGATGGTGGCCCACCTGCTGGAGCCCTCCGCGCCGGACTCGCTCCTGGCGTGGGGCTTCTTCAACGCCCACTTCGAGCAGAAGGAATACATCGAGGACTACGTGCTGGAGCCCTTCGCGCGGGAGCTGCTCGCCAGGGACGCCACCGTGAAGGCCGAGTGGGACGCGAAGCTCAAGGACCCCGCCTTCGCCAAGGACCCGCGCGCGCGTCTGCGGTTCTTCTACGAGCGCCACCCCGCTCGCGACACCCAGCACCGCGTCTACCCCATCCTCCGCACGGCCACCGCGCCCACGGGCCTCACCGCGGGCCGGTAGCGCGTCACCACCGCTGAGTCCCCAGAAACACGAAGGCCCCGGAGGCACGTCGCCACCGGGGCCTTCTTCATGTCCTGAGCCGGGTCCCAGACGCCCGGCGACGTTTCGTCACCAGGCCCCTGGCTTCCTCGGACCCAGACAGCTTCCGAGGAAGCACTCCGCCACGCCGGCCCTCGAGTGAAGGCCGGCGCTTCACGTCACCGTCAGCCGATGACGCCTTCGCAGGCGCAGGTGCTCGGGTTGCACGCCGTGTTCGACGGGCAGCCACCGCAGTCCGCCTTGCAAGCGCAGGAGCACGAGGCCGCGTCCGGCTGCGTCGTGGAGCCGCAGCTCAGCGACGCGGTGTCACACGCACAGGCGCACACGCTCGGGTCGAACTTGTAGCCCGCCGCGCACGTGGCCGTCTGGACGCACGAGCACGCGCAGGTCGCCGAGTTGCACGACTCATACGTGCCGCACGTGCCACCGCAATCCGAAGCGCACGTGTAGGCGCACACCGCCGGGTCCGTGTTGCAGACCTGGCCCGGAGCGCCGACACCACCGCAGTCCGACGGGCACTCGCACTTGTCCGTGGTGCGGTTGCAGGAGAGCTTGCCGTCGCAGTAGTCCGCCTCCGTCGCGTCGTAATACGGGTCCGTCTTGCAAGGAGGCGGCACGCCGTTGGCGTTCGTCGTCCGGTCGCTCCAGTAGCGGTAGGACACCGCCGCCTGCGTGTTGTCCGCCTGCGGCCGGCAGCCGCCGAAGAACGACAGCGTGCGGTTGATACCATCCACGTCGAAGCCGTTGGTGCGGCTGCGCGGCAGGTCCGCCGCCGTGGGGCACGACACCGCGTCCGCCACCGTCGCCACCGACACCTTCACCGACGCGCCGATGGGCGGCTGCTGCGTGCGGTAGCCCACCGACGCGATGACGCTGTCGATGATGCCGTTGATGGTCGTGGTGATGGAGGTGGAGTTGCGGATGCTGCCCACCACGCCGCCCGTCGCCTGGATGATGTCCAGGTGCTTCGGGTCGCGGGGGTCCTCCTGGTTGTGACACCACGTCGCCGTGTTGCTGGTGGCGAACTCCGGCGGGCAGATGATGCCGTGGACCTGGATGACCTGGTTCAGCGGGTTCTTCGTCGCGGGCGTGTTGCCGGTGCTCTTGAAGTACTGCTCGAAGGTCTGGATGGAATCCGCCGAGTAGTCATGCGTGTCCGTGAGGATGACGACCACCACCTTGGCGCCGTCGCGGATGCGCGAGTCCGAGGACGTGCCATTCGGCACGAGCGTGGTGTTGATGGCCGCTCGCACCGCTTCCATGGGCTTCTCGTCACCCCAGCCGCTCAAACCCACCCAGCACGACTGGTTGTTCGTACAGGTGGTGGGCGTCGTCCCCGCGGGGATGGTGACGGTATTGCACTGGCCGCTGGCGCAGGTGCTGTTCTGCGTCAGCCACGCACGGAACTGGTTGATGTTCCGCGTGAAGCCACGCACCACGTTGCGGTTGGCATGGTTGGTGTTGGTGGAGGTGTAGCTCGTGGTCACCATCGCCACACGCCAGTCCAGCGTGGAGTTGCCCAGCTTGTTCGCCACGGCCGTGGCCGCGTCCGCCAGCGACTGCTGCGAGCTGGCCATGGAGCCGCTGTCGTCCACCACGAAGATGAAGTCCACCACTGCCTGGCGCGAGGTGAACAGCTCGCACTGCACCGCGTCCGCGTCACCGAACTGCGCCAGCGCCGAGCCGCCCGCCGTGTCCGCCAGCGAGAAGAGGCTGCCCGCCTCGTTGTAGCGGGACGTAGGGGTGATGGCGATGACCACCAGCACGCTGTCGTTGGAGCGGTGGACGTACTGCGCCTGGATGGTGAACGGACCGGTGATTCCCGCCGAACCCGCGAGCGAACCGGCGCTGCTGGGCACCAGCGACCGCACCAGCGAGTTGGTGCGAGCCTTCAGGTCTTCGCCGCCCGCCAGCGAGTAGCGAGCCGCGAGCGCGGCGTATCCGTCCCAGGTGTTGAAGGTCTGCGCGTAGTCACTCGTCGCGGTGTTGAACGAGGCACCGCGGATGCCCGCCTCGTCGCCCGCGGGGGTGATGGAGCCGCCCACCGCGCCACGCTTGTACGCAATCAGCGTCACCTGCTTCGTGTCGTCCCAGCCGATGACGCCCACCGTGGCGCCAGCCACCGTGATGTTGGTGATGTTCGCGTCCTTGAAGGTGGCCGGCAGCGCGAGCCGCACGTCCGCGCCATTGTCCTCCTTGAACGTGACGGGCCGCAGGTTGTTCGCGCGGCAGGCCTGGCCCGCCGGCGTGTTGGGCGCGCCGTCCGCCGGGTTCTTCGGGTCCAGCTCGTTCGCGTCCACCTGGCCGTTCTGGTTCGCGTCCTCCGCGCCGTCCGCGATGCCGTCACCGTCCGAGTCCGCCGTCGTGGGGCTCGTGGTGCTGCTCGGGTGCGCGTCGCCCGCGTAGCCGCAGTCCTTGCGCGGCGCCGCGGCGGTCGTCACACCGCGCTCCAGGCCGTCGCGCAGGCCGTCGCCGTCCGTGTCCGGGTTGGTGGGGTCCGTCTCGTTGGCGTCCACCTTGCCGTTGCCGTTGCCGTCCTCACCCAGGAAGCCATCGCGGCCCGCGCCGTCCTGCAGGCCGTCACAGTCGGTGTCCGTCAAGCGCGGGTCCGACTCGTTCGCCTCCACCTTGCCGTTCTTGTTCTCGTCCTCGACGCCGTCGTCGAGGCCGTCGCCGTCCGTGTCCGCCTTGTCCTTGTTCGTGCCGGTGGCCACTTCCACCGCGTCCGGGATGCCGTCGAAGTCCGCGTCGGGGATGGAGGCGGCGCAGTCAGCCACCTTCGGGTCCGTCTCGCCGCTGTCGCGCACGCCGTTGCGGTTGCGGTCCTCCTCGCCGTCGCTGCACGAGTCGCCGTCCGTGTCGGGCTTGAGCGGGTCCGTGCCCATGGTCCGCTCCTGACCATCCGACAGGCCGTCGCCGTCCGTGTCGCGCTTGCGCGGGTCCGTCTCGCCGGGGCTCACCGTGCCGCTGTGGTTGACGTCCTCTTCGCCGTCCTTCAGCCCGTCACCATCCGAGTCGAGGGCGTTGGGGTCCGTCTCACCCGGGTCCCTCGCGCCGTTGCGGTTGGTGTCCTCCAGGCCGTCGGGGATGCCGTCGCCGTCCGTGTCCGCCTTCACCGGCGAGGTGCGCGAGTCCGGGTCCAGGTCCGCGCGGAACGAACAGGTGGTGTTGATGCTCGAGGTGCGGCCCACTTCGACGCCGTCACGAATGCCGTCACCGTCGGTGTCACGCCGACCCGGGTCCGTCTTCAACCCGCCGGCATAGACATTGGCGAACTCTTCCGCGTCCGTGAGGCCGTCGCAGTCGGAGTCCTTGGTGGGGTTCTTGCTGTCGTCGACATCCGTGGGCACCGGACCTGGATCCGGGTCCGGGTCAGGCTCGACGCCCGCATCCTCCGGGGGCGGTGTTCCACTGTCTGGGGTCGTACCCGCATCTTCATTGCCGGGCGGAGTGGGGTCTTCGGGGTCCGACCCGCCGCAGCCAGCCAGCAACGAAGCTGACACGAGCACGCAGGCGATGAGCCGGGTGAAGGACGTACGCATCATTCGACTCCATTTCCCTGACTCCGGGGGGGTTGGGATGAGTCAGGGGGAACCTGAAGTCTATGAAGACCTGCGCCTTTTGGTCAGTGACTATTCCCCTCGGTACGAGTTCTTCGTCGCTCTTCGTATGCTCTCTGTCCAACCTCATGGACGGATTGCGGCATGACTGTTGGCGAACACTGTTCGCGGGGTGGGAAGCGTCGGTTATCGTCTCTTTCGTGCCTGTCTTCGGTCTCGCGGCATTGTGGAATAGAGGGGCTTCACCAGAACGCGCCGCGGCGGTGGTGGAGGGGCTTGGCGAGCTGCTGCCCTCCGCGCAATCGATGCAGCTCGTCGTCTCCGTGCAGGCCGAGCAGGCCGGTATCGAGCTCAAGGTGGAGGCCCCGGGCTATCCGCGTGCCGCGGTGGAGCGGCTCGCCGACGAGGTGAAGCGCAGCGGCGGCACCTTCGTGGAGCTGTGGCGTCTGCCTAAGCCGGAGCGCGACGCGCTTCGCAACAGCATCTTCGCGGGAGGAAAGGCCTATGGGGGCGAGGAGCGCACCGCCGCGGCACGGGCGCTGGAGCAGCACGTGAGCGCGCTGGCCTCGCGACCCGCGGCTCCTGCTCCCTCGGCGCCACCGAGTCCCACCGCCGTGCCCACGTCGGAGGATGATCCACGCCGCGTGCCCTCCGCGCCAACGGGCGGTCCCCAGCGCCGGGGGCGCCGGTTCGCGGTGCGGCTGGAGCTGGAGTTCCGCACCGAGCTGGACTTCGTGCGGGAGCACGCGCTGAACATCTCCAACGGCGGCCTCTTCGTGCGCACCGCGCACCGGCCTCCGCCCGACAGCGTCGTCACCGTGGACGTGAAGCTGCCCAACGGGGAGCATCTGCAGGGCGAGGCGGTGGTGGTGCACGTGTTGGATGACCCTTACAGCGGCGGCGTGGGGCTTGCGTTCCTCAGTGACGACGTCACCTTCTCCCGGACGCTCGACGGCTACCTGGCGAGCCTGGTGGGTGGGGTGAGCTGAGTCATGGACGTGGTGGAGGAGACCTGGCCGAGGGACTGTGGCCGCTTCGAGTTGCTGTCCCGCCTGGGGCGCGGCGGCATGGCGGAGGTGTTCCTCGCGCGCGTGAAGCACGGCGCGCGGGCCGGAGAGCACGTGGCGCTCAAGCGCGTGCGCCCCGAGCGCGCGCACGACGACGAGGCGCACGAGCAGCTCCTGCATGAAGCGGAGCTGGCCCGGTGTCTGCGGCATCCGCACATCGTCGGCTTCGTCGAGTATGGAGAGCTGCCCGACGGGGGCTACCTCGCGCTGGAGCTGGTGGAGGGACCGGACCTGGGGCGAGTGCTGGCGCAGTGCCGACGGCGGCGCATCGAGCTGCCCATCGACATCTCCGTGCTCATCGTCCGGCAGGTGCTGGAGGCCCTCGCGCACGCGCATCAGGCCACGAGCACCACGGGCCGTCCGCTGGGTGTCGTGCACTGCGACGTGTCCCCGCACAACGTGCTGCTGTCGCGAACTGGAGAGGTGAAGCTGGCGGACTTCGGCGTGGCTCGCTCACGGGCGGGCATGGCGCTCGACGCGCGACGCCTGGGCAAGCAGCACTACCGCTCGCCGGAGCTGCTGGCGGGCGAGGTGTCCGTGGCGGTGGACCTGTGGGCCACCGCGGTGCTGCTGTACGAGCTGCTGTCGCTGGAGTCGCCCTTCCCCTCCGGCCCTGGTGAAGAGGTGGAGTCCGCCATCCGGGGGGGCCGGGTGAAGCCCGTGCGGATGCAGGTGCCGGAGGTGTCGGACGCGCTCGCGCTGGTGCTGGACCGCGCGCTGGCGCCTCACCCCTCGCAGCGCTTCGGCTCCGCGGAGCAGTTCGCGCGGGCCCTCGCCGCCCTCTCCGATGACCGCGTGGCCACGCCGCTGGCCGTGGCCGCCGTGGTGCGCGGGTTGATGGGCACGGGCGTGTGAGGCCTGGACCTCACGCGAGCTGCTGAACCGCGACGTACGGCAGGCCCAGGTCGCCCTCCACCACCAGCCGGCTGCGGCCACCGCCCTGCTTCACCACGCGCACCTGCACACCGATGCGCTCGGCGAGCCCCGAGACGTGGGAGATGATGCCCACCTGTCGACCCGTGGCCTGGAGTGCGTCCAGCGTCGCCAGCGCCACCTCCAGCGTCTCCGGGTCCAACGTCCCGAAGCCCTCGTCGATGAAGAGCGTCTCCACCTGCGTCGTCTCCGACGACAACGAGGCCAACCCCAACGCGAGCGCCAGCGACACCAGGAAGCTCTCGCCACCCGACAGGCTGGCCACGCCACGCACCTCGTCCCCCATGTCCCCGTCGACCACCTGGAGGTCCAGGTCATGCCCGGGCACGCGCATCAGGCGGTAGCGCCGCGCCAGCTCCTGCAAGTGCGCGTTGGCGTGCAGCAACAACGCGTCCAGCGTGAGGCTCTGGGCGAAGACCTTGAAGCGCTTGCCATCATGCGAGCCGATGAGGTCACCCAGCGCCTTCCACACCTCGCCCGCGCGCCTGCGCTCCGCCAGCGACTGGGCCTCGCTGCCGTGACGGGCACGGGCCGCGTCGTCCGCCTCCAGCTTCGCGCGCAGCATCGCCTCGGCTCGGCGCCGCACCTCCACGTCCCCTCGCAGGTGCTCGCGGGCGGCGGTCGCCTCCTCCTCCGACAAGCGGGGCGGTCCGCTCGACTCGTGGCCCGTGCGCCGCTCACGTCGCTCGTCGCGCACCGCGCGCGCCTGGGCCTGGGCCTCGCGCAGCACGGCCAGCGCCCGAGCCTCCGCCTCGCACCACGCGGCGTCGTTCGCCAGCAGCGCCTTCACCACGTCCAGCGACACACCCTGGGCCCCCAGCCGTTGCTCCAGCTCCTTCCGGGCCGACTCGCGGGCCTCCCGCGCACGGATGAAGTCGCGTGCCGCATCCTCCGCGCGGGCCAGCGCCACCCCTTCGGCTTGTCGTGCCGCTTCGGCTGACACGCGCGCCTTTTCGTAGGCCGCCAGCGCCGTCTCCAGCTTCGCGCGCAGCTCCGCGCGGACCTCTTCCGTGGGGCGGCCCTCCAGCAGCGCGGCGCGGGCCCGCACCGCTGCGTCCCGAGCCTGGCCCTTGAGCGTCGCCTGAGCGGCGTCCTCCTCGGCACGGCGAGCGCTCACCTCCAGCAAGCCCTGCGCGTGAGCGCGGTGTCGTTGTTCCTCGTCCTCCCGAGACTTCGCCTTCTGGACGATGTCCTCGCGCTCCTTCCACATGGAGACGCGCTTGCCGCACTTCTGGCGGAAGTCCGCCGGAGCGGCCTCCAGCTTGGCCTCCCATCCCGCGTCCGCGGCGAAGATGGGGGACACGTCCGCCAGGACCTGTCGCACCGTCGCGTCCGCCGCTTCCACCCGGGCCAGCCCCTCCTTCAGCGCGCCCTCCACTCGCGTGAAGGACTCTTCCGCGCGCCGGAGCGCATCGGCCGCCACCTCACGTCGGGTGCGCTGCGCCTCCAGCGCCGCTCGCGCCTCGCGCGCCGTCCGGGCCAGTCCCTCCGCCGCCTCTTCCTCGGACTTCAGCGCGGACAGCCGTGCCTGGACCTCGGCGACCATTGCCTCCAGCCAGACGCTCGCCTCCGGGCCCGAGCCCTCTTCGGGAGCAAACGCGGCGTCACGCGCGCTGGCGACTCCCGGGGCTGATGTGGCGTCACGAACTCCCGCACCCTCTTCGCCACCCGGCGACTCGGAGTCATGGGCCCCGACAACACCCTTTCGCGCACTCAGTCCCGGTCCACCTCCCGAAGACGCCGAGCCCTGAGTCCGCACCCGCCGCCACTGCTCGCGGCCCCGCGCCCACGCGTCACGGTGCTCTCCACAGCGGGCCGCCGCGCCCTCTCGCCGCGACTCCGCCTGGGTGACTCGCGCTCGCGCCGCCGCCTGCCTCGCGCTCGCGTCCACTTCTTCGCGAGAGCACTCATTCCGCTCGGACTCCAGCGTCTCCACCCGCGCGGCGGACTCCGCCACCAACCCCGCCAGGGCCGGCACCTCATGCCGATACGGATGCTCCGTGGCACCACAGAGCGGGCACGCCTCGCCCTCGCGAAGCAGCGCCCGCTGCGCCGCATGCCCCTGTGTCGCCTCCGCCACGGACAGCGCACGGCGCGCTTCCTTCAGCGCCGCTTCACGCTCCAACCGACGCACCGCCGAGTCCCGCACCGCGACCGACGCGGACTCCGATTCCTCCCGCGCCACCGCCGATTCACGCGCGGCCTCTCGCGCCTCGGCCTCTCCCGAACACAGGCCCTGCCGGGCCAGCTCCAGTGCGCGCAGCGTCTCCTGCCTCGCGAGCAGTGACTCCCGCAGCACCCGCCGCTCCACGCCCGTCCCCTCCCCCAGCGAGGTCTCCGCATGCGTCGCCGCCGCCTGCGCCCGCGCCTCGGCCTCCGCCGCCGAGTCCCGCTCCTGACGCCTCAGACGCTCCGCGTCCTTCAGCAAATCCACGTCCCCGCGCAGCTTCTCCACGGCCGCCCGCGCCGTCTTCCCCTCGCCCAGCGCCACCTCGTAGCGCTCCAGCTCGCGCTGCCAGCGAGGCCACTCCCTTGCGAGCGCCTCCCAGTGGGCCTTCTCCAACAACCAGACCCGAGCCCCCTCTCCCGCCACCCGCGCGGCCTCCTCGCGGACCACGACTTCCTCGAGCACCGCCCGAGCCTTCACCGCTTCGTCCTCCGACACCCGCGCCCGCGCCCGCGCTTCCTCCGCGTCACGCGCGGCCGTCGCACTCCGCGCATCCAACTCCGCCGCGGCCTCCAGCGCCGGCGCCGCGACCTCTTGCGCCGACCGCGCCTCCTGCCGCCCCTCCTCCGCCACCCGCAACGCACCCAGCAGTTGGGCCGCGCGAGCCTTCGCCTCCGCCACCTCCGCGCCACGAACCCGACCCGTGGCGTCCGCTTCCTCGCACCGACGCTCCGCCCCCTCCGCCGCCGTCACCGCCCCTCGGAACGACTCCGCCGCGCGGACCTCCTCCAGCTTCTTCGCCCGAGGCGCCGCCGCCGCCAGTGCCTCCGCCGCTCGCGACTCCTTCTCCTCCGCGTCTCGCTGCGCCCCCACCAGCGCCGCTAGGTCCGCGTGCCACGCCGCCGCGCCCTCCGCCTCCCCCAGTTGCGCCTCCACGCTCTTGCGCGCCTCGGCCTCCTCGACGAGCCGCCCCTCCGCCGCTCCGCGCTCCCCGGCCTCCATGAGCGAAATCGCCGCCAGCCCGAGTTCCCGGCGCGCCAGCTCCTCCTGCTCGCCCTTGTTCTTCTCGTGGGCGGCCATGGACAGCCGGCTGTACACCTCCGTGCCGGTCATCCGCTCCAGCAGCTCCGCGCGCTCGCTCGCATCCGCCTTCAAGAAGGCCGCGAACTCCCCCTGCGCCAGCAACGCCGAGCGGCGGAACTGGTCGAACGACAACCCCAGCCGCTCCTGGATGGCCACCAGCACCTCGCCCTTGGTGCGGCCGAACTGCTGTCCCGTAGCCACCTCCGTGAGCGTCATCTCCTGGGGCCGGAAGCGCCCCTCCGCGCGACTGCGCGCCCGCCACACCGACCAGCGGGCCCGGTAGCGCTTCCCATCCTTCCCCTGGAAGTCCACCTCCGCGAAGCCCTCGCCCGCGCCCCGCCGCAGCATGCCGCGCACGTCATACGCGGACAGCCGCGCCTCCTCCTCCTCGTCCGCGCGCCCCACCGGGACACCACCCCGCCCGCCCAACCTCGGCGTCCGGTCGAACAGCGCCAGGCACAGCGCGTCCAGCAGCGTGCTCTTGCCCGCGCCCGTCGCACCCGTAATCGCGAACAGTCCCAGCCTGTCGAGCGGCGGCCGGTCCAGCTCCAGCGCGAACGTCCCCGCGAAGCTCGTCAGGTTGTTGCCCCGGATGCAGAGGACCTTCATGACGCGTCCTCCTGCACCTGGGTCAGCAGCGTGTGGAACGCCTCCAGCAACACCTCCGAGGGCGGCTCCTCGTAGTCACGCGCATACCTCGCCCGGAAGACGTCCTCGGGCGTGCGCTCACGCAGCGACAGCCCTGGCTGGACCTCCGCCAGCGCGCCGCCCGTGCCTGTGTACGCGGGCGTCAGCTTCACCAGCCGCGCCGCGCGCCCCTCCAGCGCCTTCTCTACCTTCTGCCGCAGCGACGGCTCCGGTCGGGGCAGCGACACACAGACCTCCAGGTAGGGACGCCGCCACTCCACCGCGTCCTCCTCCAGCGCCGGCAATGCCTCCAGCAACGCCAGCACCTCCTCCAGCGTCGCGGCGTCCCGCGCCGGCACGCGCACCATCTCCGCGCGACGCGGCACGGGCAGGGACTGCACGGCCTCCAGTGCGTCCCCCTTCAAATCCACCAGCAACACCTGGTGCCGATATCCCGCCTCCGACAGCGACAGCGGCAGGGGCGAGCCGCTGTAGCGCACGCCCTCGCGCCCACCCACGCGCTGCGCCTTGTGCAGGTGCCCCAGCGCCGCGTACGCGACATCGTCCGAGAACAGCTCCACGGGAAGCGCGTGCTGGTTGCCGCCCAGAATCTTCCGCTCGCTGAGCACCGAGAGCTCCGAGCCCGTCATGTAGCAGTGGCCCATGGCCACCAGCGCCTGACCGGGCTGACGTCGGTGCCGCGCGGCGTCCAGCACCTCCGAGTACACCGCGCGAACCCCCTCCACCAACCGGTCCCCCGCCTCCTCCCGCACCGGCGGCAGGTCCGCGGGCCGCAGGTAGGGCACCGCCGCCACCCACGCGCCCACGTGTCCCTTCGCGTCGTGCACCGGCACCAGCAGTCGCTCCAACTCCAGCGAGCCCCCCGCACGTGGCAGCCCGCCCACCACCTTCACCCCCAGCGCCGCGAACAACGGGTCCGGCGCATCCAGCCGCGCGGCGGAGTCGTGGTTGCCACCGATGACGACCACGTCCAGCCGGGGCAGCCGCCGCCGGGCCTTGGCGACGAACTGGTACCAGGCCGCCTGGGCCTCCGCGCTCGGGTTGGAGGTGTCGAAGATGTCGCCGGCCACCAGCAGCGCGTCCACCGCCTGGGCCTCCAGCGTGTCCAGCAGCCACTCCAGGAACGCGCCGTGCTCCGCCTCCCGCGAGACGTCGTACAGCGTGTGTCCCAGGTGCCAGTCCGACGTGTGCAGCAAGCGCATCCCGCGTTCACCCTCCCTCACCCCACGGCACTCAGGCCGCCCGGCAGCCTCCTCCGGGGAAGCCGCCTGCTCCAAGCGCCGGGCGCCTGCTCCCTTACACGCTCCCTCTGACATGCGGGCAAGCCCCTGGAATTTCGCGCCTTTGCGGCCCCACCCGGCCCCACGCGTCCTGGGGGCGCGGTGAACCCGACAGGGAGACTGGCCGAGCCCGTCCTCTCGGGGGGATGCTTTCCCGCATGGAATCCACGCTCGTCCCATTGCTCGCGCTCCTGGGCATGGTGCTCTTCGTCGTGCTCGTGCTCGCCCTCGCCGCCAGGGACAAGCGTCGGCAGCGCAAGGCGTGGCTCGTCTTCGCGACGCGGAGAGGCTGGAGCTTCACCCAGTCCAAGGACTTCATGGAAGTGCAGGGGCTCCACCAGGACCGGCAGCTCTCCCTGCTCACCGAGGTCCGCGGCCAGAACCAGGGCTCGTACCACGTGATGGTGCTGCGCCTGGACGTGAGCGACGTGGTGCCCCAGGAGCTGCACCTGGAAACCGAGGGGCTGGGCGACAAGTTCCTGAAGCTGTTCAGCGTGCGCGACGAGGAACTGGGTGACGTGGCGCTGGATTCGGCGCTCAACCTGAAGGGCCTGTCGCCGGAATCGCACGCCCTGCTCACCACGCCCCAGGTGGGCGAGCACCTGCTGCGCGCCCACCGTCACTACCAGCGATTCTCCATCGTCGCGGGACTGCTGGAGGCGGAGCACCGGGGCGTCCCCGCATCCACCTCGGCGCTGGAGGCCCACATCGCTCCGGCGCTCGCCCTGGCCGACACCCTGATTCAGGCCGCCGGGCGAGCACCGGTGCTCAAGGCACGCAGCCGTCAGGCCTGACGGCGACGTCGGCGCGACATCGCCAGCGCGGCCAGGGCCACCCACGCGAGCGAGCCCACCGGGGCGGCGCCACAGCCGCAGCCGTCATCCTCCCCCGGCGACTGAGGGCTGGGGCCAGCGTCGGGCTGCGAACCCGCGTCGGGCTGCGAACCCGCGTCAGGTGACACGCCAGCGTCCGGCTCCGAGCCGGCATCCGGAGGCCCCTGCGGCACCAGCGTGCAGTCACCGTCACCGGCGCACACCTTCACCTCGACCTCGTGCCGCTTCCCCGAGGTGTCCACCACCGCGAACTTCACCAGGTGGCCACCGGGCGCCAGGTCCGTCGTGTCCCAGCGGTTGTGCTCGCCGCCGAAGTGGAAGTGATTGTCCGTGCGCTCGTCGGCGTACCGCCGCACTCCGTCGACGAAGAACTCCGCGCGCGTGCAGCCGTAGTCGTCGATGCAGTCGCCGTAGAACTCCGAGAACGCACCGGACACGCGCTCCTCCGCCGTGGGACGCGTGAGGACCGCGCGGGGCGCCTCGTCCTCCTTCACGGTGATGGAGAAGGTCTGCGTCGCATCCGGGGACACGGTGTTGGCCACGCGCACCTCGACGGGCACCGTCATGACCGTGGTGGGCGTCCAGGAGATGAGGCCCGTGGCCGCGTCGATGGACATCCCCGGCGGCGAGGTGGTGAGCGTGTACGTGGGCACCGGCCTCGCGCGCGCCTCCACATCGTAGCGATACGGGTTGCCCACCACCGCGGTGAGGGGAGCCGTGGAGGTGATGACGGGCGCCAGCGGCTCGTCATCCGCCTCGGTCACCGTCACGGCGCGCGAATCCAGGCCCGTCGCCGACACGGTGAAGGTGGCGACGCCATCCGCGTTGTCGGCGTCCGAGGCGGCGCTCAGCGTGACGGTCTGCGGCGTGCTCCAGTTGGTCGTCGTGAAGGTGAGCGCGGCCCCGGACTGCACGGTGAGGTCCGTGTCGCCCGCGGTGCGCGCCACCGTGACGCTCACGTTGCTCGCGGGCGCGCGGTTCATCGACACGTCGAACGTCGCCGTCCCGCCCTCGTTGATGCTCACGTTGCTGGACGAGAGCACGAACTGCGCGGAGTTGTCCTCGATGGTGGTCGCGAGCACGGACTCGGAGGTCAGCCCGCTGGACGCCACGGTGAAGGTGGCCGTGTCCACGACGGCGTCCGCGTCCTCCAGCGCCTCAATCGCCACGACGCGCGGAACGTTCCAGTTCCCCGGCGTGAAGGTGAAGGTGGAGACACCTGACAGGCGCAGGTCAGTGCTGCCGCCCGCCGCCCTGAAGGCATCCACCACGACAGAGGCCGTGGGAGCCTCCGCCAGCCGCACGGTGAAGGTGGCCCGGCCGCCCTCCACGACGCGCGGGTAGAGTCCGGTCACCACCAGGCGCTGTCCGGGAGCGTTGGGCACGATGCGGCGCAGACGCCCGTTGGTGACGCCGATGGTGTACAGCGCGCCGTCGGGTCCCACCGTCGCGTCGACATACGAGCTGAACTCCGTCCCCCACAGGTCCACCGTCGCCACGGTGTTGTCCTGCGCCAGCGTGGCGCGCGCGAACTTGCCGGAGACATAGTCACCGAAGAAGTAGTTGCCGCGGTACTCGGCTGGGAAGAGCGTGGAGTCGTAGAAGACGCCGCCGTTCAGGCAGGCCCCCAGGGCCTGGGTCTTCGCGGTGCCACCGCCGCTGCCGACATCGGGCAAGCCCGTCTGCGTCAGCGTGAAGGTCGTCGCGCTGGGGACGCTGGCGACGTAGAAGTCCCCGTTGAACGAGGCATCCGACACGCCCTCGATGGTGAGCTTCTCGCCCTTGCGGAAGCCGTGGTTGCCGCTGGTGGTGAAGGTGGCGATACCGCCCGCGCGCGCGGCGCCCGTCGCGGTGAGGGTGCGCGTGTCGATGTTGTTGGTGCGGTACTTGATGACGGGGGTGATGTAGTCGTTGCCGGCCGGCTGGTTGTTCTCATAGTCGTTGTAGCCCGCGTGGTTGCGCCGGTTCACCACGAAGGTCTGCTCGTAGCCGTCGCCCACCACGTTGACCCAGAGCAGGCCGGTGCTCGGCTGGAAGGTCAGCGTGAACGGATTGCGGACGCCTCGGGCCCAGATGTACTCGTTGTTCGGCCCCACGCCGTCGTTGAACGGGTTGTCGTTGGCGGGCGTGCCGTCGCGGTTTGCCCGGCTGACCTTCGCCGCCATCGACGTCAGGTCCGCATCCACACCCGTGCCGTTGCCCAGGTCGCCCACGGCGAAGTACAGCTTGCCGTCCGGCCCGAAGCCGATGCCACCGCCGTCGTGATTCTCTCCGCGAGTGGGCAGCCGCGAGACAATCACCGTGCGCGCCGTGCCCGTGCCGTTGGAGTCCGTGTAGCGGACAATCTGCTGCTCCGACGCGGAGACGGTGACGAAGATGTAGACGTAGCGGTTGACCGTGAAGTTCGGGTCGAACGCAATGCCGATGACGCCACACTCACTGTTGGTGTGAACGACCGGCTCCGTCGCGAACAGGCTCGTCACCAGCGCGGTGCCTCCCGGTGTCGTCGTCTGCGGCAGGCCGTTCTCCGTCGAGACCACCCGGATGGCCCCCGACTTGATGGTGATGAACAGGCGCCCCGAGCCATCAGGGGCCCACGCCATGCCCGTGGCCTGATTCAGGGTGCTCGACTGGAAGACGGTCTCGGTGAAGCCGGTGGGTACGGCGGCCCAGACTGGCGCTGCGAGCAATAGAAGCAGAATCAAGAGTTGGCGCATGGCCCGGAAGATACAGCACCGGGCACGCGCACCCCGTCCGTCAACTGAACCGAATGCGTCGTGCGAGTTCGCACGCTCACCGATTTCTTTCAGCGAGGCTGTGGCCTTCACTCCCAGGTGGCGCCACGACACGGAGCTTTCCGCCGAGACACCTACCAGTCCGCGCGGGTGACTCGATACATGACGGCGGAGCTGAGGGGACAATCGAAGAGCCGCTCGAAGGCATGACTCCGTGCGCGCAGCAGATGCTCGGCGGGACTCTCTCGACGCACGCTCACCCAGCGCGGCCGGAGGGCGCGGAGCTTGTCGAGGTACACGCCGTCATTGCCCTCGTGGTTGACGTACTCGACGCGATTGCGCAGGTCGTCCGTCCAGTACTCGCCAAGGAAGGACGTCGCGCTGTCGTACGCCACCACGTCACCGGGGCGCAGCTCCTGCTCGCGCAGGTGCATCGCCTCCAGTGGCCACAGCCAGCCAATCTGCAACCGGAGGCGGTCCTCGTCTCGCACGTCCGGGGTGGCGCGCGGCCCCAGCGTGGGCAACACCCGATAACCCACGGAGGCCTTCGCGAAGGACGCCACGCAGAGAAAGGCCGCGAGGGCGGACAGCGGCGCCTGGAGATAGCGCGTGCCCACCTGTCGGTGCAGCACGGCGAACGCAACCAGCCCCGCGGCGGGAAGCCCCAGCGTGAAGCGGCCCCACCACGCCGCGGGAACCAGCACCGCCAGGCCCGCGAGCAGCGGCAGCGACAACCGGAACCAGCGCTCGCGACTGAAGAGGGCCGACGCGCTCACCCACAACAGCACGGGCAGGAGCAGGTACGGAAAGAGCCAGCCAAAGGCGCGCTCGCGCACGTCGGGCCAGTACATCCCCTCGCGCGCGCTCCAGTTGTCCACCATGCGCGCGAAGGCCCCGGGCGCGCCGAAGAACGCCGGCGGCCCGGCGATTTCCTCCGCGCCGATGGGGCCCGCCAGCTCACGCCCCAGCACCCGCATGCGCGCGGGCCAGAACGGGTTGCCGGTGCGCGCCGCGTTCTCCACGTACGTGGGTGCGCCCAGCCAGAGCAGCAGCAGGACCGCGAGCCCCGCCTGTCCCAGCGTCCGCCACCGCGCACCCTTCGCGCGTCGCAGGACGAGCACGCCTCGCACCAGCAGCAGCGGCGACAGGAGCGCGAGGTGGAAGAGGCCCGTCACCTTGGTGCCCGCGTACAGGCCCAGCGCCAGCAGCGTCAGCGTGCGCGCGACGGGGCTCCAGTCCCGCTCGGTGAGGAAGTAGAAGGCGGTGATGAACAGCGCGCCGGCCACCACGTCGGCGTGCGAGGTGTGCAGTTGGAGGAACACCGCCGGCAGGGTGAGCCACATCGCGCCCAGCGAGGCGGCCAGCGCGGGGCTCGCGCTCGCCCGGCGACAGAGCGCGGCCACCGCGAGCGCCCCGAGCAGGCCGAAGGGAATCTGCGACAGGTCATCCAGCCGCGTGTGCCGGGGCAGCAGCACGTTCCAGACGGAGAGCAGCTCGGTGAGCTCGGGGTAGCCGTTGACGTACCAGACGGAGGTGTCCACCCAGGTGATGCTGCCCGTCTGCACCGCGTAGTTCGTCTTGGGGACGTGGTACCAGACGACGTCCCAGGCCCAGTTCGGGTAGTACCAGGCGACGACGCAGGAGAGCACGAGCGCGCACACCGCTGGCAGCAGCGCCCAGGCGGCCAGCTCCTGGCGCCGATGGATGTCGCGCAACAGTCGCACCGGGGCGCCCAGGTCCGCGCGCAGTCGGGCGAGCAGCTCCGCGCCGCCGACGCGCAGCACGGCCACCGCGAGCATGGCCCCGTGGAGCACGAGCCCCGCGACGGCGAGTTGCACTCGGCCCAACTGCCCCGAGAGGCCCAGCCCCTGGACGCAGGTGAGGATGCTCGCGGCGCCGAACAGGAGCGCGGCCATCCAGCGCTCCAGCGTGGAGCGCTCACGCAGGAGCGCGGCGGACAGCGCCCACGCGGCGGCCACCGCCAGCAAGGTCTCCAAGGTCCAGAGTAGCCAGCCCATGCGCGTGACTCAGCCGCCGACGGCGAGGGTGCGCTCGTACAACGCACGCACCCGCTCCGCCAGCTCCACCGCGTCCTCGCCCAGTGACTCCGGCGGCAGGGCCGGCAGGACTCGCACGCGCATGGACGCCCGCGCGTTCATCCAGGGTCCGTCTCCGTCGAGCAGTTGCGTCGTGCCCTCCACGACGATGGGCACCACCGGGACGTGTTCCTCCAACGCGAGCTGGAAGGCGCCGCGCTTGAAGGGCAGCCGCTGTCCACCCGTCGCATAGGTGCCCTCCGGGAAGATGAGGACGGGCATGCCCCGACGCAGCCACTTGCGACACGGGTCCAGCAACTGGTGCATGGCGCTGGACGAGCCCCGGACGATGGGCACGTAGGCCAGGAGCGTCATCATCCAACCCACCAGCGGCAGGTTGAACAGCGAGGCCTTCGCCACGAACTTGTACGGGTGGTTCAGCCCCATGACGGCGAGGATGTCCATGGCGGACTGGTGGTTGACCACGATGACACACGGGCCTTGGGGCAGGTGCTCACGGCCCTCGAAGCGCGTGCGCCAGCCCGGGGACAGGTGCAGCCACAGCCAGTGGCACCAGCCACATACCAGCCAGTGCAACATCCGGCGGTCCCGGTCGACGGGGAACGTGACGAGCAGCAGCAGCGCCCCCAGCGTGAAGAGCACGGGCGCCGTGAGCAGGAAGACGAGCCAGAACCAGACGGTGACGAGGTACTTCATCGCGGTGGGCCGGAAGGCTCGAGGCTGGGGGTCATCATGGGTCACCGGACATAGCGTGCCCGGAGGGGGTGAGACAGCCACCACCGCCCGGGCACGCGCAGACGCCTGCCCGGGGGGCGGGCGACTCAGGGCAAACGATACCCTGAATGGCACCCGCTGTTCGTATAGGTCATCGGCACCGCGTTCTTGAGGTAGCACCGGGCCTGCACCGCCTGGATGCCTGGCGCCACATAGGTGTAGGCAAGGCAGCCGGCCTCATTCGCGCAGGCGTCCTCGCAGAGAACCGGGTCCGCTACGGGCATGTTGAAGAAGCGGATGTCCGAGCCCGGCCGGTCGATGCCTGGCTCGACGGTGAAGCGCGGCTGGTCCTGGATGGCGATGTTGTCCACCAAGTATGAGCCTGTTCCCGACGTGACGCCAAACTGGACGTTGTTGTCGTCGGTCTTCGCCCGGAAGCTGGGCGTGCACGCCGACGCCCAGGACGCGCCAGGGGTGAAGGTCTGCCGCACCCGCTCCTCGCCGGTGGAGAGCACGCGCATGACGCCGCCCATGCCCGACGTCTCCTGACGGTGGTCGAAGCAGAGGCGGTAGCGGTTGGCGCCCACCAGCGCGAATTGCCGGTTGCGGATGGGCCAGCCCGTGGGCGAGGTAGAGTCGTATTTCACGCGCAGCGCCCAGTCTGTCTGCGTGCCTGAGTTGACGCCTCGCGGGACGACGCGCCCCCGACCGCCGGTGACGTCGTTGCGCCAGTGGAAGCGCAGGTCCGCGGTGTCCAGATTCATCACCGCGCCCGAGCGCACCACGTTGATGGCCGCCACCCGCGCGTTGACCCTCGTGTCCGTGCCCAGCATCAGCTCGGCGCCGTTCGCCGTGGGCAGCGTCACCTCCATGGCATACATGGCCCAGCCAGCGCCCGGCGTGCTCCACAGCCAGTTGCCCTGGACATGCATCGCGCTCGTCACCGGGTCCACCCAGCGGATGCCGAACCATAGGGCGTCCGGATAGTCTGCGGTCGCCGTGTCCAGTTGGAGCGAGAGGCGATAAGTGCCCGCCGCGAGGTTGAGCCGCTGGTGTGTCAGGATGGGTTGCGTATAGGAGCCGGACAGCGTCTTGAGGATGTGGGCCGTGCGGTCCGTGGTGTTGAACGTCACGGTGATGCCCGGGTCCGTGCCGAGCGTCCACAGGGCGTTGCGACGCTCACTGTCGAAGTCGAGCGCGTACCACGCACGGGCATTCTCGCCCCGGAGGCGCTCCAGGTCCGTCTGCAGGTCGAAGAGCTTGTCCCCGTTCTTGTCCAGCAGGCCCCCATAGGTCGCGGGGGTCAATCCCAGTGCGGTGATGTGGGAGGTGTGAATGGACGCGGGGTCCCGACTGTCGACGGTGCCGTCCAGCAGGTACCGTGCGATGGACAGGGCGTTGCGCCCAGCACCATCAACGATGGCGGTGGACAGCGGGCCCACGGCCAGCTTGTGGGAGGTGGCTCTGAGCTGCCCCGAGCCGCTGGCGCCGTAGTTGCTCCAGAGGCTCGTGCGGATGGCGATGGGACGCTCGGTGCTCGTCGTGTAGTCCGGCAGGCCCGTCGAGGGGTTGACCTGGACCAGGGCGGGGTCCGTCGTGAACGAGCCGAGGCCGGTCGTCGAGGTGACAACGCCCTTGGAGAGGAAGCGGACGTCGGGCAGGGCGGGGGTCGGCGTATCGAGCGGATTGCCCCAGACGCTGTAAAGGGCGTTCCCCACCGACAACGGGCTCGTGTCGAAGTCGAGGTAGCCGTACTTGTCACCCGGGCTGACGCCCGCCGAGTTCGGTGGACAGTAGTAGAGCATCAGGTCGGAGCTGTGCCAGGTGCTGTAGAGGAACTGGCAGGTGAAGTCCTCGAAGCGCTTGGCCGTGTTGCTGTCCTGCGCATAGGTCAGGAAGCTCAGCGTCAGGTTCGCGGGCGGGCCACAGTGGGCGGCGCTGATCATCAGGTTGGGACCAATCATCGACGCGGAGCACTGGATGCTCCCGGAGCCCAGGTGGAACCAGACGGGGCTCGCGTAGCTGGACTTCGCGATGTCCGGGTCGTCGTACCAGCGCCACACGGCCTCGGCCACGCCCCCTGACTGCTCGGCGACAATGGGACGAGTTTGTGATGCGAGGTCACCTGCTGGCGCTTCCGCGCCCTCCCCCCCACCGCAAGCCCACAGCACCAACGCGCTCCCGCCACAAACCAGAACACTTCTCAATCTGTTCATTCCTGGAAAGCTATCAGGATCGCGTCACCCGGAGTCCAACAGGAATCCCCGGTGGATGAGAGGGATTCGAGGGCACGCACTCGCCGTGTCTCGGCGCATGCGAGGTATTGCCCCCGCCAGGGCAAGCTGGTACCGGGCGCGCCCTATGACGAAGACCCCCTGGCGCGCACTCGCGCCATTGCTGCTGTGCTGCCTGTTCACCACCGCCGCCTGCACCACCGAGGGCCCCACCGGAACCCAGGGTCCGCAAGGTCCCCAGGGCCCCCGAGGTCCCGAGGGCGGTCCGCCGGGTCCTCAGGGAGAGCAGGGGCTCCAGGGCGCCCAGGGGCCCAAGGGCGACACCGGTGAGCGCGGGCCGCAGGGCGTTCAGGGCATGCAGGGCGTGCGCGGCGAGACAGGCTCCACGGGGGCACAGGGTCCGCAGGGAGTGGAAGGGCCTCGCGGCGTGGTGGGTCCCCAGGGAGTCCAGGGCCCCAAGGGCGACACAGGGGCGCAGGGACCGATGGGGCCCGTGGGCCAGGCGCCCCAGCTCTGCACGCCGGGCGAGTCCTTCTGCGAAGGGACCTCGCTGTGGGCCTGTACGCGCACCGGCACGGATGCGGTGCTGGGCATGAAGTGCGAGGGAGATGGCACGGCCACCAATCCCATGGGCTGCTTCACGACGGGCTGCAACGGGAACGCCGCCGCGTGCTGTCGCACGGTGAAGCCCACCTGCCACTGGAACCTGACCAGCCCCAGCTCCACGGGCGTGTTCTACGAAGCCAGCACCTACTCCACGACGCCCACCACCGGTGAGTGGTTCTGCTCGCCGCCGACGTACTGCGCCACGGACGACGGCTTCGACGTGAGCCTCACCCACTTCACCTCCCGGGCTCCGACGTGCGGAGTCGCCTTCACCGGGGTGAGCTTCCGCATCAAGCGTCCCCTGCCGGCGCCGGGAACCGTCTACACGCTGCCGGACTCCCGGGTGACCAGCACGAGACTCAACAGCCAGCTGCCCACCTCCGCGTGCGGCTCCTGGACGGGGCGCCTCACCTGGAACTCCGAGGTCCCCACCTGGAGCGTGAGCCTCGACCTCACGTGCTCGGAGACGGGCAAGAGCCACATCCGGCTCGTGGGCACCTTCGGCGGCGACCGCTGAGTCCGTGCCAGGGTCGCCACGCACGGTCCTCCCTCGACTGAGCGTGGCGACTCCGGAGGCCCGCCGTTAGAGCAGGCCCGCGAGGCGCTCTTTCGGACGCTCCAGACGTCACGCGCACATCACTGCGCGCACTCTGGCTTGCCGCGAGGCAACGGGAGCGGCGTAAGGTGGCCCCGCACGAAGGCACTCGGAGGAGGCAGCGGAATGGACGCGCAGGGCCTGCACATCGAGACGCATCCCCGAGAGGGAGACCCGCTGCTGCGCGCCACGCGCCCGGACCCATGCACGGTGGTGCTCTTCGGCGCGACGGGAGACCTGGCGCAGCGCAAGCTGTTCCCCGCCCTCTTCGAGCTGGCGCGCGCCAACCTCCTGCCGGACCACTTCTCCGTCGTCGCCTTCAGTCGCTCGCAGCTCGACGACGAAGCCTTCCGCGACCACGTGAAGGAAGGGCTGCGGAAGTTCGCGCGCACGCAGCCGCTCGACGAGGCGACGTGGCAGAAGTTCGCCCCGCGCCTGGAGGGCATCTCCGGCGGCTATGACGACGCGGAGTCCTTCAAGCGCCTGCGCGAGCGGCTGGAGCAGGTCGCCAAGCGCCAGGGCACCGAGGGCAACCAGCTCTACTATCTGGCCACGCCCGCCTCCACCTTCCCCCAGATTCTGCACAGCCTGGCCGGCGCCGGGCTGCTCAAGCGCGAGGAGCATCCGCAGGCGAAGCCCTGGCGGCGGCTCGTCATCGAGAAGCCCTTCGGTCACGACCTGGAGAGCGCCCGCGAGCTGAACCGCGAGCTGGCGGCGGTGCTGGACGAGAAGCAGATCTTCCGCATCGACCACTACCTGGGCAAGGAGACCGTCCAGAACATCCTGGTCTTCCGCTTCGCCAACGCCATCTTCGAGCCGCTGTGGAACCGCAACCACATCGACCATGTGGAAATCACGGCGGCGGAGGCGATTGGCGTGGAGGGCCGCGGCGGCTTCTACGACGAGACGGGCGTCATCCGGGACATGGTGCAGAACCACCTGCTCCAGGTGCTCGCGCTGTGCGCCATGGAGCCACCGGTGTCCTTCGGCGCGGAGGACATCCGCGACGAGAAGAACAAGGTGTTCCGCGCGCTGCGCCCCGTGGAGGGCAAGGAGGTGGCGCGCGCCGTGGTGGCCGGTCAGTACGAGGGCTACCTCAAGGAGAAGGGCGTCAAGCCCGACTCGCGCACGCCCACGTACGTGGCCATGAAGCTCAGCGTGGACTCGTGGCGCTGGGAGGGCGTGCCCTTCTACCTGCGCGCGGGCAAGGGCCTGAAGAAGCGGATGACGGAGGTGTCCATCCACTTCAAGTCGGTGCCCATCGGCCTGTTCTCCGGCGAGGGCGCCACCTGCCAGCGGCTGCAGCCCAACGTGCTCACGCTGCGGATTCAACCCCAGGAGGGCATCGCCCTCTCCTTCGAGTCCAAGGTGCCCGGAGAGGACGTCAACATCGCGGGCGTCACCATGGACTTCAACTACGAGGAGAGCTTCCAGAAGCCGGTGCCGGAGGCGTACGAGCGGCTGCTCCTGGACTGCATGCGCGGCAACGCCACCCTCTTCGCGCGGCAGGACAGCGTGGAGCAGGCGTGGGCCTACGTGACGCCCATCCTCCAGGCCCTGGAGTCCGGCGAGGGAGGCACGGTGCACCCCTACACGGTCGGCAGCACCGGTCCCCAGGCCGCCTCCGCGCTGCTGGCCCGCGACGGGCGGCGGTGGACGCAGCTATGAGCGCGCTGCCTCCACGCATCGTCCCGCCGGAGAACCTGGCGCGCGCGGCCGCCGAGTGGATGGCGCGGTCGCTCCAGACGTCGCTCGCGATGAACCGGCGGGTGAGCCTGGCCCTGTCGGGTGGAGGCACGCCGGGCCCCGCGTACCGGGAGCTGTCCCGGCTGACGCTGCCGTGGGAGCGGGTGGACCTCTACTTCGTGGACGAGCGCTTCGTTCCGCCGGACCACCCGGACAGCAACTACCGCATGGTGGAGGAGACGCTGGTGGCTCCGCTGCGGCTGTCGCCGTCGCAGGTGTTCCGCATGGAGGGCGAGCGCGGGGACCGCGAAGTCGCCGCGCGCGAGTACGAGGCGAAGCTGCCGCCGGTGCTGAACGTGGTGTTGCTGGGGATGGGAGAGGACGGGCATACGGCCAGCCTCTTCCCTGGCCACCCGGCGCTGGAGGAGCAGAGCCGGCGCGTGCTGTCCGTGGTGGGCCCCAAGCCGCCTCCCTGGCGGATGACGCTCACGATGCCGACGCTGCTGTCAGCGAGCGCGGTGCTGATGCTGGTGGCGGGCGCGGGCAAGCGGGAGACGGTGCACCGGGCGCTCGCGGGCGACCCGGCGCTTCCGGCGGCCCGGGTGACGAATGCGCAGTGGATGTTGGACTCCGCCGCCGCGGGACGGTGAGCGGGCCTTCTCGGAGGATGCATGAGTGCGGCAGCGAGCGCCCAGGCGGGCGCGCAGTTCGGCGTGGCGGGAATGGGCGTCATGGGCGCGGCCCTGGCCCTGAACATCGCGGACCACGGCTTCCGGGTGACGGCGTGGGACCGGCATCCGGAGCGCATCGACGAGATGCACCAGAAGCACGGGCATCCGGAGCTGAAGGGCACCGCGTCGATGGAGGAGTTCGTCTCGCGGCTGGAGCGCCCCCGGCGCATCCTGCTGATGGTGACGGCGGGCGCGGCGGTGGACCAGATGCTGGAGCGGCTCTTCCCGCTCCTGTCGCCAGGCGACGTCATCATGGACGCGGGCAACTCCTGGTTCCTGGACACGCGCCGGCGCGAGGAGCTGTGCAAGTCCAAGGGACTGCACTTCCTGGGCGTGGGCGTGTCCGGCGGCGAGGAGGGCGCGCGTCACGGCCCGTCCATCATGCCCGGCGGCCCGACGGAGGCGTACGCGCTGGTGCGTCCGGTGCTGGAGGCCATCGCCGCGCGCACCGATGAGGGCCTGTGTGTCACGCACGTGGGGCCGGATGGCGCGGGCCACTTCGTGAAGATGGTGCACAACGGCATCGAATACGCGGACATGCAGCTGCTCGCGGAGACGTACGACGTGCTGCGCCGGGGCCTGGGCCTGTCGGCGGAGGGCGTGGCGGACCTCTTCGCGCAGTGGAACCAGGGCATCGCCGAGTCCTTCCTCTTGGAGACCAGCATCAAGGTGCTGCGCAAGAAGGACGCGGAGACGGGCAAGCCGCTGGTGGACCTGGTGCTGGACAAGGCCGGGCAGAAGGGCACGGGCAAGTGGACGGTGCAGGTGGCGCTGGATTTGGGCGTGCCGGTGCCCTCCATCGCCTCCGCGCTGGATGCGCGCAACCTGTCGTCGATGAAGGACCAGCGCGTGGCGGCGAGCCACAAGCTCAAGGGCCCCTCGGAGGCGCTGTCCTCCGAGGAGAAGGCGCAGCTGGCGGCGTGGGCCCATGACGCGCTGTATGCGGCGCGGGTGGTGACGTACGCGCAGGGCATGCGGCTCATCCAGGCGGCGTCAGACGAGTACAAGTGGAACATCTCCCTGGCGGAGATGGCGCGCATCTGGCGAGGCGGCTGCATCATCCGCGCGAAGCTGCTCACCCCGCTGCGGGAGGCCTTCACGCGCCAGCCGGAGCTGCCCAACCTCCTCGTCTCGGACGCCTTCGCGCCGGTGCTCGAGAAGCTGTCGCCGTCCTGGCGCAAGCTGGTGGGCGCGGCGACGAAGCTGGGCATCCCCGTGCCCGTGTTCAGCTCGTCACTGGCGTACCTGGACAGCTACCGCAGCCCGGAGCTGCCGCAGAACCTCACCCAGGCCCAGCGTGACGCCTTCGGCGCGCACACGTACCAGCGCCGGGACAAGCCCGACGCCGGCTTCGTGCACTCGGACTGGAACAGCTGACAGCGCTTCGGAGCCGGGGTGACGTCCTCACCCCGGTTTCGGCGGCGTGGCGCGCAGCTCCGCGCGGCGAATCTTGCCGCTCACCGTCTTGGGCAGCTCGGAGACGAACTCCACCTCGCGCGGGTATTTGTACGGCGCCGTCGTCCGCTTCACGTGCTCCTGGAGCTCCTTCGCCAGCTCCTGTGACGGCGTGAAGCCCGGTGCCAGCACCACGTACGCCTTCACGCGCTGGCCAATCTTCTCGTCCGGCACGCCAATCACCGCCGACTCCGCCACCGCCGCGTGCTCCAGCAGCGCGGACTCCACCTCGAACGGGCCCACGCGGTAGCCGGACGTCTTGATGACGTCGTCCGCGCGGCCCACGAACCAGAAGTAGCCCTCCGCGTCCCGCACCGCCCTGTCCCCGGTGACGTACCAGTCCCCCCGGCGGCAGGCCGCGTTGGCCGAGTCGTCCCCCACGTACTCCTGGAACAACCCCACCGGCCGCTCCGGAGCCACGCGCACCGCGATGTCGCCCTCCTGTCCGTCCTTCACTTCCTGCCCCGTGTCGTCGATGACGCCCACGGTGAAGCCCGGGGACGGCTTGCCCATGGAGCCCACGCGCGGCTCCACCGAGGGGAACATGCCCACCACCACCACCGTCTCCGTCTGCCCGTAACCCTCGCGGATGTGCAGCCCCGTGGCCGCCTTCCACGAGTCGATGACCTCCGGGTTCAGCGGCTCGCCCGCGCTCACCGTGTGGCGCAGCGACGACAAGTCGAAGGCCTTCAGGTCCTGGAGCACCAACGAGCGCCACGCGGTGGGCGGCGCGCAGAAGGTGGTGACGCGCTGGGACTCCAGCAGCTTGAGAATCCTCCCCGCGTCGAAGCGGCCCCGGAAGTCGTAGACGACGTTGCACGCGCCCTGACTCCACGGGCCGAAGAGCTTGCCCCAGGCACACTTGGCCCAGCCCGTGTCACTCAGCGTCAGGTGGCGGTCCTCCGGCGTCAAATCCAGCCAGTACCGCCCGGTAATCACGTGGCCCAGGCCGTAGCTTGCGTGCGTGTGCAACACCAGCTTCGGCATGCCGGTGGTGCCGGACGTGAAGTAGATGAGCAACGGGTCCTCCGCCCGCGTGGGCGCGAAGGACTGGCCATGCGCACCGGTGCCCACCGTGCCCGCCTTGTAGGAGACCCATGGCTCGGGGGCGCCGTCGCCCACCGCCACCCAGGTCTCCACGCGGCCGGTGCCCGCGAGTCCCTCGAAGCGGTCCAGACAGCTCACGTCGGCGATGACCGCGTTGGCGTCCGCCGCCACCAGTCGGTAGCGGATGTCCTTGACGGTGAGCATGGGCGTGCCGGGCATGAAGACGATGCCCACGCGGATGCAGCCCAGCACCAGGAACCACCACTCCGGCACCCGGGGCATCATGATGAAGACCCGGTCGCCCTTCTTCAGCCCCAGTCCCGCGAGGAACTGCGCGGCGTGAATCGAGCGCTGCCGCACGCCCTGCCACGTGAAGCGCTGCTCGCGGCCGGACTCGTCGGACCACAGGAGCGCCAGCGACTCCGGACGCTCGGTGGCGTGCCGGTCCACCACGTCGGTGGAGAAGTTGAAGTGCTCGGGCCGCTCCCATCGGAAGTCACGGTGGGTGGCCGCGTAATCGCTCATGTTGCGGGGCGCGAACTCAGGCATGCGGGCGAGCCTGCCACGCACCCCAAGGACACCGCGCTCACACCGTGCGGCGTTCGCACGGTGGACAACAGCGCGACGCGCCCTACAAAGACGAAGGGGCCGGCCCTGATGGACCGACCCCTCGACACCTCAGCGCGGACGCCGCGTCGTCCTCAGTTCAGCTCCATGCACGGGACGATGTTGCCCAGCCCGTTGCACGTCAGCATCGCGTCCATCAGCTGCTTCTCCGCCAGCGCCGTGTGGCCGGCGGCCAGTTCGCGGCGGATGCTCTCGCGCTCGGCCAGCAGGTGCAGCCACGGGTCCGGCGTGCCCTCGGCGAAGCCGCGCAGCGCGCTCAGCGCCGTGCCGTCCACCACCGCGCTCCCCGTATGCACCAGCGCCCCGAAGTAGATGTCCCGCTCCCCCGAGCGGCGCAGCGACTCCAACAGCGCCGTGGCGTCCTTCTTCGTCTCGCGCTCCCTCAGGAGCCCCGCATACCCCTGCGCCAGCGGCGCCCTCGCGGCGAAGTCCCGCGTCGCCACCTGCCGCACGTAGTCCTGCAGCACCGAGCCGCCCCCCAGCGTGTCCAGCTCCTTCGCGAGCGGAAACAGCGCCTCCACGCCCTCCTTCGAAGTCACCGTGCGGACCGCCTCATACAGGGCCGCGCGCGCCACCACCGGGCGCTGCGCCAGCTGCTTCGCGTCCCAGGGCGCCTCCCCCGTCAGCGTCAGCCACGCGTCCGTCACCTGCCGCCGCCACCGCACCCGCTCCTCCGCCAGCTGCGTGCGCAGCTCCGCCGCCATCCGACGCGCCTCCGCGCTCCAGCCCTCCTCACCCAGCGAGGCCACGGTGTCGAACGACGCCGCCGCGCGGTCCAGCAAGTCGCGCTCCCGCAGCACCAGCGCGCGGTTCCACAGCGCCTGCGCATGGTTCGGGTTCTGGCGAAGCGCGCTCGTCAACAGCCCCAGCGCCTCCTCGTACCGCTGCCGGCTCAGCGCCACGACCGCCTGGTCGTTCGCCTTGTCCGCCGACTCCGGCTCGCGCCCGAGGAACGCCTCCGCCTGTTGCCAGTCTCCGCGCAGCGCATACGCCGCGGCGATGCCCCGGAAGTCGTGCCGCTCCTCCAGCTCCGCCAGAGGCCGAAGCGGCAACATCTCCGACGCGTGACTGGTGCCGCGCATCGGGCTGTAGGGAAGGAAGCGGTCCGCCTTCGGATGGCTCAGCCGCGCCTCGAACGTGCGGGAATCCGCGCTCGCCAGCCATACCGCGTCCGGAATCTGGGGCGGCTCCTGAAAGCGGAACACTCCCACCGCGGCCAGGCCCGCCGCCAGCGCCAGCGGCACCGCGGTGCGGTAGACCTTCTGGAGCCTGGCCCGCAGCGGCACCACCTTCGCGGACACCGGCTCGGCCACCTCCACCGGCTCGGCCACCGGAGCAGCGCCCCCCAGCGCCCGCGCCGCGAGCAGCTCCAGTTGCAGCAAGTCCCTCAGTCCCGATTCGCACTCAGCGCACCGCGTCAGGTGCTGCCGGAAGGCCTCACCCTCCGTGGCGGAAAGCTCTCCGTCGACGAAGAGGTGCAGTCGGTTGTTGGTGCATGGCGTCGTCATGAGCTCGTTGCCCCCCGCTCCCGGGCCACCGCTACCTGTGGCAGCAGCAAGTCCTTCAGGTCCCTGCGTGCCAGGGTGAGCCAACTGCCCACCGTGCCCACGGGAACGTTGAAATGCTCGGCGATGGCGTTGTAGCGCTTGCCCTCCGCATGCAGCCGGTAGGCGTCGCGCAGGTGCGGCTTCAGCCGCTCCACCGCTTTCTGGAACTCCTCGGTGCTCACCAGCTCCCAGTTCTCCTGGGCCTCCCCCTGCGCCACCCCCTCCTGCACCAGGGCAAGGTGTGGCATCCCCCGCGACTCCGTGCGCTGCCTGCGGCAGTAATCCAGGAAGCGGTTGGTCATCGTCGTACACAACCACGCCGCCGCCGCCGCGTCCGTCCGGTCCTTCAACGCCTCGAAGTCCTGCATCGCCCGCTCGAAGGCCTCCTGGACCAGGTCCTCCGCCTCCAGGCTCGAACGGGCGGACAACCGGCGCGCCAGGCCCAGAAGACTGGGCCGGTGCTGTCGGATGAACGCCTCAAAGCGCCTCCGCTCCCGGTTGAAGAGGTTTGCCATGTTGTCCTACATGCTCGCGCGGCAGGTTTCCCAGTCAAAGACGCGAAGGCGCCTGTTCCTTGAGAAAAAAGTGCAAGGGCACAGACAAGGAAATGCCCGGAGGGGGGTCATTCCCGTCCGGGCATTGGATCTCAGCGGGGGTGCGGGCCCGCCGCTGGTCGGGGAAGCGGCCTAGCGGAGCTCCGGAGCGGAGGCCAGGGCGGGGGTGGACGGCATCGGTAGGGGCTTGCGCTCGCGCTGCACCCCCACCTCGGTGGCGCAGTCCACGTAGTTGTTCTTCACGTGGGCGTCCGCGGCACTCGACTCGACGACCTTCGCACTCGGGGACTGCTTGGAACCGGGCGTCATGCCTCGCTCCTCGTGCTGGGATACAGGCAGCACGTACAAGTTGCTGGTGGATGAAACTTTGAAACTGTCGCCGTCCTTACCATGCTCCGGTGCGGTTCCGTGAGAGGCAGGGGGGTGGATTGAGTCGTGAAATCCAAGGATTTCCAAATGAGCGCGGATACGTCCCGGTTGGCATTGGAGTGGCAGGTCTGGCTGGTGGAGAACCTCGCGCTGGGGGTGACGCGGGAGGAGGCCTGTCGCGCGTTGATGGGTGTTGGGGTGGGTGAGGACGTGGCGCGGGAGGAAGTGGCGCGCGTGGAGGCGCATCCCTTCTTCCAGGCGTGTCAGCGGTTGGGGCGCCGCTACGGCTGGCTGGAGTCCGTCATGGATGTCTACAGCACGCTGCACCGGCAGTCGGGCGGGCACGCGGCGCTGGAGCGGCGGGAGGGACTGTCCGCGGACGAGTTCTTCACGCGCTACTACTTCGGCCACCGGCCGGTGGTGCTGACGGGGTTGATGAAGGACTGGCCCGCGCTGGAGCGCTGGACGCTGCCGTACCTGGCGGAGCGCGTGGGCGACGCGGAGGTGGAGGTGATGACGCGGCGGGAGTCGAACCCGGACCACGCGCCCGAGCCGGAGAAGCACCGCGAGGCGATGCGCTTTCGCGACTACGTGCACCGCGTGGCGACGGGGGGCACGACGAACGACTACTACATGGTGCCGCGCAACGAGAACTGGCAGCGCGACGGCTTCAAGCCCCTGCGCGACGACGTGCGCGCGCCCCAGGGCATCATCGACGCGGAGCTCCGGCCGGACATGATGACGCTGCTCTTGGGCCCGGCGGGCACCGTCACCCCGCTGCACCACGACAACATGAACGTGATGCTGGCGCAGGTGATGGGGCGCAAGCACATCAAGCTCATTCCCTCCTTCCAGCGCCACCTGATGTACCCGCGCTATGGGACGTTCAGCCACGTGGACGCGGCGCGCCCGGACGCCGAGCGCTTCCCGCTGTTCTCGGAAGCGCACGTGGTGGAGGCCGTGCTGGAGCCCGGGGAGCTGGTCTTCATCCCCGTGGGCTGGTGGCACTGGGTGCACGCGCTCGACGTGAGCGCGTCCGTCACGTTCCACCACTTCCTCGTGCCCCAGGGGAACACGTACCTGCCCACGCCGCTCTAACCCGCTTCAGGTATGTCAGTTAACCGCGCTCGGAGTGGGGCGAATGACCTCTCCGAGGGGGCTGCCTTAACGGACTATGCTGAAGCGGGTTAGCGGCGCGTGCTCAGTCGGACGTCTCCACCAGCAGCACGTGGTGCGTCCAGCCGTTGCGGGCATCGCGCGCGAGCCACTTCTGCCGCTCGTCGCGCAAGGCCACGGCGGGCGCGGTGCCGCCGCGGATGCGCTGGCGCACGCCGTCGAAGAAGCGGCCCGCGGCGTCGGGGATGTCGACGGTGGAGGCGAGCACCGCGCGCGCGCCCGCCTCGATGAACGCGGCCGGCAGGCTGAAGGGCTCATGGGTGGTGGTGGAGGCCAGCCGCCCCGCGCTGCACGCCGCGAGGAAGACGAGCGGCGCGCCCGCCAGCTTCTGCTGCCGGACGATGTCCGCCGTCAGCGCATAGCGGCCGTTGCCCTCGGGCGTCAGCACCACCAACGCGGCGTCGGAGAGGACCGGGTCGCTGATGCCGTGCGCGTGAATCTCGATTTCCGTCGCGTCCGTCATGCCCGAGAGCACGCGCGAGGGCGTGGCGTCCGGACCCGACAGCAGCTCCAGCGCCGTGGACTCCGTCTCGGTCGACGGCGTCCACGGGGGCAGCCGGGGCAGTTGCAGGAGCGCGGGCGCCTCCACGCTGGAGACCACCAGCCGCCGGGACGAGGGCGTGCCACCGGGAGGCGGGACGGTGCGGCCCATGCGGAAGCTCCAGGGCTGGTCCGAGGGCAGCAGGTCTGTGCGCCCGAAGACAGGGGCCCAGGCCAGCACGTCCACCTGGGGGCAGCCTCGCAGCGCCTGCCGCACCCGCTCGGGAATGAGCTGCGCGCTGGAGCTCTCGGCGAAGGGCGCCTTGCGGTCTCCCTGGTAGTCGCCCACCAGTTCGCCGTCCGGTCCGCGCGCGACGGCCACGGAGCGCTCGCTGTGCACGGCGGCGGCCAGCGCGCACTTCGCGGGCACCTGCGTCTCCAACTGCGCGGCCATCAACTCCAGCACCCGCGCCCAGTCGCCGGTGCGCCCCGCATCGGTGACGAGCGAGGAGTAGCTCAGCGTCCACGACTCGCGCGCCAGCACGTCGGTGGACGGCAGCTTCCGCGCGTCCTCGATGGCGCGCGTGAGCAACTCCACGCCCCGCTCATGCTCCCGGTCCAGCGCGAAGCGGCCCTCGATGTAGCGCGCGTACACGGCGTCGCCGGGTATCGGGTTGTTGACCCGCGCGACGTCGAACACGTGGCGCAGCCGCTCCGCGTCCTTCGGGTCCGGACGCGCGCGCGCCATCTCCGCGAACGTCGCGCCGAACATCAGGTCCAACGGCGCCTGGGGGCACGCGGCGGCGGCGGCCAGCGCGTCACGCGCGGCCTCCGGACGCAGCGCCAGGTAGGACGTGTGGGCCCGATTGATGTTCGGCCAGTAGCAGGGGTCGATGCGACCGCCACGCGCGGACCACTCCTCCACATAGGCGAGCGCGCTGGAGAAATCGCCGCGGTCCCTCGCGATGTGGTTGAGGTTCTCCAGCGCTGTCAGCTCCAGGTCCCACTCCTGGAGCTGGCGCGCCCAGGACCAGGCGGTGCGCGTGTGCTGCTCGGCCTCGGTCAGCCGCCGCAGGTCCGCGTAGAGGATGCCCAGACGGCCCTCCAGCTCCACGCAGCGCACGGAGAAGGCGCCCTCGCGGCAGCGCTGGAGCGCGTTGAACAGGCGCTGCTCGGCCTTCCACCACTCCCCGTCCGCCACCTCCTTGCGGGCCCGCTCGCGCTCCAGATAGAGGCTGAACCAGGAGTCCTGGTCGCGCTGGGTTCGCGACTCCAGGTCCGGCAGGTAGCGCAGCGCGGCCTTGTTGTGCAGCGCCAGTCCGACGAAGAGGTCGTCCTCACTGGAGGCGCGCACCATCTCCACCAGCGACTCCGGCGCGGCGGCGCGCTTGCGCACCGCCTCCGCGTAACTCCGCGACAGCTCACCCCGGCGGGCGAAGTCGCGGGACGACACGCGCGTCACATAGTCCCCGAGCGAGGAGCCGCCCTGGATGCGGTCCAGCTCCCGCGCCAGCGGCATCAGCGCCAGCACGCGCTCCTTCGACGGCGCCGCGCGGACCACATCGTAGAAGTGCTGCCGGACGACCCCCGGACTCTGCCGCGCTTCCTGGAGGGGCAGCGGCGCCTTCGCGTCGTCCATCAGCGCCAGCGTCGCGTCGCGCGCGCCGCGCCACTTCCTCGCCCGCTCCAGCGTCTCCTCGCGCAGCGTCAGCGCGTGCGCCTTCGCCTCGCGGCTCCACCCCTGCTCACCGAGCGCGGCCACCTTCTCGAAGGTCTCCGCCGCCTTCATGGTGAGCCCCATGTCGCGGAGCACCAGCGCGCGGTTCCACAGCGCCTGCGGGTGCTGGGGCTTCGTCGCCAGCACGCCATCCAGCAACCTCAGCGCCTGCTCGTGGGCTCCCTTCGCCAGGTGCACGGCGGCCAGATCGCTGTCGCGGTCCGGGGATGACGTCATCCGCTCCAGGAAGGAGCCGGACTGGTTCCACTCGCCCTGCAGGCCGTACGCGGCGGCGATGCCCGCCCAGTCGCCCTCCTCCTCCAGCCGGGCCAGCTCTTTCAACGGAATGGGCTCGGGAGGAATGAGACAGCCACCCGCGGAGACTCGCGGACGGTAACGGTCGGCTTCCGGGTAGGTGAGGCGGGCCTCGATGCGCGCGGACGCCCGGCGCTCGGCCCAGAATCGCGTCTCCACTCCGCTCCCCCCGGACGGTGTGCGCGCGAGCAGGAAGGTGACAACGAGCACGGGCGCGGCCAACGCCAGGACCAGGGCCTTGTCGTACGTCGACTTCAACATGCTGCCCCCTCGGGCGCCTCCCCCAAGCAGCCGCCCACGCGTTGGGTTCTACACCAACCCTCCTGCCTCCGCCGACTTTCGACGGAAAGCAGACACCCCTCCCCCAGGGTGCGGACGTTCGGGAGTCCACGTCCGTCTCGTACGAACGGACATGCCGCCGAATCCTCGGCACCGGTGACGCAGGTCCGGATTTCCCATGCAACGGCGGACGTGCGGGACGACGGCGCGTCCCCAGGCCGTGGAGCATGCGAGCACGACATGACGCGAGGTGGCCCGCGCACCCACCCGCGACGCGACGCTCCATCCCCCCAGAATCACTGCGCGATGCGGCAACCGGCGAGCGAGCACGAAAGCGCCGTGCCGCTTCACTCCCCACCGGGCGAACGGACGAGGGCGCGCACCCCTGGGGGTTGGCAGCCAGTCATGAGCGGGAAGTAGCACGCCCGGCCGGGTGTCCCCATGCGCCAACCCGGAATGAAAGGACCTCGTTTGACCGCATTCCTTCGACTCGCCGCCCTGGTGTTGCTGGTTCCCTCACTCGCCTCCGCGGAGGTGGTGTGGAAGGGCGACTTCGAGACCGGAAACATTTCGCAGTGGACGCGCTCGCAGAGCGTCTCCAACAGCCGTCTTCAAGTGGTGACGGACATGGTGCGCGAAGGCCGCTATGCCCTGAAGGCCACCGTGCGCCAGGGCGATGACCCCATCGGCGCCAGCGGCAATCGCAACGAGTTGCTCTACATCAGTGAGGAGAAGGCGGGCTCCACGTACTTCTACAAGTGGAGCACGCTGTTCCCGAAGGACTACCCCCTGTCGGACGGGTGGCAGGTCTTCGCGCAGTGGCACCAGGAGGGCTGCTGTGGCTCGCCCCCGCTGGAGTTCTTCGTGAAGGGCGACCAGATGTTCCTGCGCGTGGGCGGCTCCGAAGGTCCCATCCCCTGGCAGGGCCCGCTCTCCCGGGGCTCGTGGCACGACTTCGTGCTCCAGGTGAAGTGGTCTTCCAACGCGAAGGTCGGCTTCGTGCAGCTCTGGCACAACGGCAAGCTGGCGCTGCCGAAGACGATGGGCGCCACGCAGTTCGGCAGCGAGATGAACTACCTGAAGCTCGGCCTGTACCGCGAGGACACCATCCAGCCCGAGGCGAGCGTGTACCACGATGGTTTCACCATGAGCACCGCGCTCGAGGACGTGATTCCCCCCGCGCCGGTGCCCGTGCCGGAGCCGACTCCCACGCCGACGCCCGTTCCGGAGCCGACTCCCACGCCGACGCCCACCCCCACCCCGACGCCCACTCCTCCTCCGGTCATCACCGTGCCCACGCTGCCTGGCACCGGCACGCCGAACGTCGGCGTGGTGAACAATCCTGGCGATGGCACCAACAACCCGATGTCCGACAGCGGCGCGCAGGGCTGTGGCGCGTCGGCCACGGGCGGCGCTCCGTTCGTCGCCGCCACCGCGCTCTTGGCCATGGCCACGCTGCTGAGCCGTCGTCGCAAGCCCGCGCAAGTCCGCGCCCCCCGGCGCTGAGATGAACCGGCGGACCTCTTCTCCGCCGCCTGGAAACACGAAAGCGGGTCCGTTCCTCGAGAGCGGACCCGCTTTTGTGTTTTCAGCGCGTGCGCGGCGCGAGCCGCCCGGACGTCAGTGAGCGCCCTCCACCTTCACGCCGGGATTGGCGCGCTGGAGGAGGAACACCAGCACCAGTGAGCACGCGAAGATGGCGGTGAGCACGGTGAAGTTGGCGTTGAAGGCCCGCACCAGCGCCTGCATGTTGATGCGCTGGCTGAACAGGCCATAGGCGGCGGCCAGGGGGTCCGTCACCCGCGCGGCCACCGTGGCCTTGAGGGCGGCGAGCTGCTCCTGGGTCACCTGGCTGTACGGGTCCACGTGCGACGCGAGCGCCGTGGTGTTCACCTTCGTCAGCCGGTTGAGCGCGCTGCTCATCCACGCGGTGCCGATAGAGCCTCCCAATTCGCGCGTCAGGTTGAAGAGCCCCGCCGCGTTGCCGCGCTGGTCCGGCCGCAGGTTGCTGAGCGCCATCACCGACAGCGGCACGAAGATGAAGCCCATGGAGCAGGCGCGGATGAAGACGGGTGTAATCAGCGCCGCCTCGTCCGCCGTGCTGCTCAAGTGGCCATTGGTCCACAGCGAGAAGCACATGCCGACGATGCCCAGGCCCACCAGCCACCGCCCGTCCAGCTTGCCGCCGAACTTGCCGATGAGCGGCATCAACAGCACCTGGATGAAGCTGCCCTTGAGGAACACCAGGCCGATGTCGAGCGCCGAGTAGTGCATCACCGTGCCGCAGAAGAGGCTGAAGAGGAACGAGCCTCCGAACAGCGCCGTCCCGACGAGGAAGTTCACCCCCGTGGCCGCCGCATAGGAGCGGTTGGCGAACACCCTCAAATCCACCACCGGCTCGGGGGTCTCCAACTGGTGGACGATGAAGGTGATGAGCGCCACGCCCGCCACCACGGCGAGCACGGTGATTTTCATGCTGTCGAACCAGTCCTCGCGCGTGCCCTCCTCCAGCACGAACTGGAGCGCCGCCATGCCCACCGCGAGCAGGGCGATTCCCCACCGGTCCACGCGGGCCGTGGAGGGCGCGAAGTCCTCCTGCTTGATGTGACGCCACGCCATGAACGCGGCGAACAGGCCCACCGGCAGGTTGATGAGGAATATCCAGTGCCAGCTCGCCACCTCGATGAGCATGCCGCCCACCGTGGGCCCCAGGAGCGGCCCCGTCACCGCGCCCAGGCCGAAGAGCGCGCCGGCCATGCCGTGCTCCTTCTGTGGATAGCGCGCGAAGAGGATGGCCTGCGACGTGGGGATGATGGCGCCACCCCCCATGCCCTGGAGGATGCGGAAGGCCACCAGCGAAGGCAGGTCCCACGCGAGGCCACACAGCACGCTGGCCGCGGTGAAGATGAGGATGGACGCGGTGAAGTAGCGCCGGAAACCAAAGCGCCGCTGGAGCCAGCCCGTCATCGGGATGACCACCACGTTCGCCATCATGTAGCCGGTGGACACCCAGGCAATCTGGTCCAACGGCGTGCCGAAGCTCGCGCGGATGTCGCTGAGCGCGACGTTGACGATGGAGATGTCCAGCACGGACATCAGCGCCGCGGCCATGGCGGCGATGGTGATGCCGGCCTTGGAGCCGGTGATGACGTCGCCCTTCACGACTAGTTGCTCCTCGTGTCCACGGTGACGACGGCGCTCATGCCCGGCTTGAGCGCCACCTGCGACTCACCGTCGAAGCGGATGAGCACGGGGATGCGCTGCACCACCTTCACGAAGTTGCCGGACGCGTTGTCCGGAGGCAGCAGCGCGAAGCGCGCGCCGCTGGCGCCGGCCAGGCTGTCCACATGGCCCTTGAAGGCGTGGCTCCCAAAGGCATCCACCTCCACCTCCACCGGCTGGCCCGCCTTCATCTCGCCCACCTGGTCCTCCTTGAAGTTGGCCACCACCCACACGTCGTCCTGCGGCACCACCGCCATCAGCGGACGCTCCGGGCCCACCATCTGCCCCACCTCCACCGTGCGACGGCTCACCACGCCGTCCACCGGCGCGCGCACCTTCGTGTAGGAGACGGCCAGCTCCGCCAGGTGCAGCGCCGCCTGGGCCTGCTTGAGCTTCGCGTCGGACAGCTTCACCGCCGCCTGCGCCGCCTGCACCTGCACCGGCCCCGTCTCCGCGGCGGCCAGCTTCCCCTGCGCCGTCTCCAGCCCACCGGAGGAGCCCTGCACCCCCGCCTGCGTGGAGGTCAGCCGCGCGCGCGCCACGTCCAGCAACGCCTTCGCCTGGTCATACGCGGACTGCCGCGCGTCCAGGTCCGCCTGCGTCACCGCGCCCTCCGCCTTCAGCGTCTTCACGCGCGTCATGTCCGCGTCCGCCAGCTTGAAGCGGGCCTCGGCCGCCGCCACGTCCGCGTGCGACTGGTCCAGCGCCGCCTTGGACGAGCTGATGCCGCTGTTCGCCTGCACCACGCCGCCGCGCGCCTGGCGCAGGTTGGCGCCGGCGTTGACCTCCGTGAGCGCCAGCTGCGACTGGGCGTTGGACGCCTGGGCCTCCGCGCTCAGCACGTCCGCGCGGGCCACCTCCAGCTTCGCGTCCAGGTCCGTGGAGTCCAGTTCGACGAGGACGTCGCCGGCCTTCACCGCCTGGTTGTCGCTCACCCGCACCTTGGCGACCATGCCGGAGACGCGCGGCGACACGTTGGCGATGCGGCCCTCCACCTGCGCGTCATCCGTGGACTCGTGACCACGCGTCAGCACCCAGCGGGCGCCACCTCCCACCAGCGCCAGCGCGACGAGGGCGGGCAACACCTTCTTCGCTCGCGAGCGCGGCGCGGCGGGCTCCTTCACGACGGTGGGGAGGTTCTTTGGAACATCGTTGTCCTGCACATCCAGGGAGGGGGAAGCAGTGCTCATGGTGGTTCTCAAAGGTTCAGCGGGTCGATGATTTGGTGGCTAACCATCTGGACGCAGCGGCTCATCCGCCGAATCGGCAAAGGGGAATCAAGGGTTCAGGGGGTGGCTCACGGCTCCCGGAAGGCCGGGATGCCGGTGGAGACCTTGGCCAGCAGCTCGCGCAGGGTGACGCGTTCCTGCTCGTTCAACGGAGACATGAGCGCGGCGACGCGGCGGTAGTGCTCGGGGAGCATCCCTTCGAGCAGTTGCCGGGCCTTCGGCGTGAGGTGCACGGTGTACATGCGGCGGTCTTCCGGGTGGTCCTCCCGGGAGATGAGGCCGTCCTTCTCCAGCGTGTCGAGCAGGCCCGTCATGGTGGCGCGGCTCACACACGAGTTCTCCGCCAGCTCCGCCGGCGTGAGCCCTCGGCCGTCCTCCGCCTCGCTGGTGGAGAACAGCCGGACGAGCACGGTGAAGCGCCCCTTCGACAGCCCGTGTCGCGCCAGGCTGGCGTCGTAGGCGTCGGATAAATCGTTCGACAGGCGCAGCAGGGTGATGCACGTCTCCAGGCCGCTCGTGTCGAGCTGCGGGAAGCGCCGCGCCAGTCGCTGCAACCGCTCGAAGCGGGTGATGGGAGGAGGACTCACGCTCATCTCGATGCGCGGCGAAAAGATGCCGCCCCCAACTCGTAAGGCCCCTAACTAGTGGGCGCAATAGAAATCTGCGGGAGGGCGCCAGAAAGAGACAGGCAGGGCTGCTCGCCTGCCCGGGGAGTGAAGGCGAATCCCCAAGGGCCACGCGCACCGTTATGAAGGGGTGTGCTCGACGTGAAGGACCCCACCGTGCAGGAGGCGCTGCGCCGTGCTTCCGAGGAGGCCGGGCTGCCGGACTCCCTGCGCAGCTGCGTGTATGGCCTGCTCAGGGACCCGGAGGGGGACTGGTCCCCCTGCTGCGGTGGAGGCTGCCAGCCGTGCTCGGCCACGCTGGCGGACGTGGCGGTGCGGACGCTGGAGCTGTTGGGCACACCCCGTCGCTCGCCCGTGCCCACGTGAGCGCGGGGACGCGCCGCTGACGTAGGCTCCGGGGCATCATGAATCCCCTCGTCCATGCGGAGTTCTCGTGGCTGGCGGCGCAGGGGCTGCGCGAGCGAAGAGACCGCATCCTGGTCACCTGCGCGGGCCTGGCACCGGACCTGGATGGGCTCACGCTACTGGGGGGCGAGGAGCTGTACGTGCGCTATCACCACGTGCTGTTCCACGGCTACGTGGGGGCGCTCCTCACCGCCGCGGTGTGCATGGGGCTGGCGCGACAACGGCTGCGCGTGGGGCTGCTCGCGTTGGGGACCTTCCACCTGCACCTGCTCTGCGACCTCGCGGGCAGCGGACCGGGGTGGCCCATCTACTACTACTGGCCCACCAGCTTCCGGGAGTGGTTCTGGCAGGGGCAGTGGAACCTCTCCTCGTGGCAGAACGCCGTCATCGGCCTCATCACCACGCTGGCGTGTTTCGCGTGCGCGCTGCGCTGGCGGCGGACCTTCGTCGAGCTGCTGTCCCCGCGCTGGGACGCGGAGGTGACGAAGACCTTGAGGCGGCGCTTCCTCGGGGAGCGCGAGGCGCCCGCACCCGGGAGCGCCGAGCAAAGTGGCCCTCACGGCTGATGGCAGTCGCGCCGCAGCGCCTCCACCTGGTCCTGCGGCATGGCCCGCACGGTGGTGGGCGCGAGCTCGCGGAAGCGCTCGCACTTCTCCTTCGCATCGGGCTCCTGCTCCAGGGTCTGCGTGGCCACCTGCGCGGCCTGCGCCGGCTCGCCCTTGCTCTGATAGAGGCGCTCCAGCATGACGTGTGTCGCCTCGGGCTTCGGGTTCTCTTCCAGTTGTCGCTTCGCGGCGACAATCGCCTCGTCGACCCGCCCCTGGCGCTCCAGCTCCGCCGCCTGCTCGAGTGACGCGGTCTCCGTGCAGTAGGGGAGCAGCTCCTTCACCTTCTTCGACAGCTCCGCCTTCTGCGCGTACAGCTTCGGGTCCGCGGACCGCCAGACCTCGCAGCGCGTGGCACGACGCTCGCCTTGCATGAGCGTCGACACCCGCTCGGTCACCTGGGCCGCGTCCTTCGGGCGTCCCGCGCCCTCCAACTGCTTCGCGAAGTCCAGGTGCGCGAGCGCATCACTCGAGTCGCGATAGGGGCTCACCTCCAGGTGCTTCTGGTAGCTGAGCACCGCCGCGTCCACCTCCCCCACCGACAGCTCCGTGCGCGCCAGCTCCCGGTTGGCCTGCGGATGGACCGGGTTGAGCTCCACCGTGCGTCGCAACAGCGGCAGTCGCTGCGCCTCGTCCTTCTGTCGAAGGCTCAGCTCCCAGTAGGGCCTGGCATCCTTCGAGCCCAGCTCCACCTGCCGCTGGTAGATGTCCAGCGAGCGCTGCCGCAAGTCCCCCCGGGAGCGCCCCTGCGGTGACTCGCGAAACGACGTGTTCCAGTACGCCTGCGCCAACGCGAGCTGCACGTCCTGCTGGTTCGGGTTCTCGTTCGCCGCTTCCTCCAGCAGGGCGATGGCCCTCGCGCAGCGCGCCTTGTCGAAGCCATCCGAGGGACAGTCCCGCTGCGCCAACCGGACGCCCTCCTTCGCCGTGGGTGACAGCGTGGCGGGCGTCGCCACCGAGGGCTTGGGCGCCGCGGACGACGGGACTTGTGCCAGCACGGGCGTGAGCACCCCCCACACCGCGACGAGTAGAACCTTCGCGCTCATCTGCCCTCCTTGCTACCGCTGGATGTGGACGTGGTCCGCCGCCGGGTCATTGCAGTCGAGGAACGTCACCGGCCCGTTCTCCGTGAAGCTGTCTTCCTCGCCCACCACCCGGATGCCCGCGAGTTCCACCAGACACATGAGCTGCCGCGCATCCCTGCCGGGCACCACCATGGAGCGCGGGTCGATGTCGAGCGCGCGTCCCCGGGTGTGACGGCTGTTGATGGAGCCCGAGCCGATGAACCGGTTGCGCTGCGGATTGCGGAACGCGCTGGTGATGAAGGGCTCCACGCTCACCGTCGCGACGCGGTTGTTCGCGGTGGTGTCGGCCCGCCGGTTCGGCCCGGCGAGGATGGGCCCCGCGCACAGGCCGCCCACCCGGAGTCCCGCGCACACGTCATCGCCGCTCGGCGTGGTGTCTCCCAGGGGCCCGAGCATCAGCACCGACCCCCCGGACGATACGACCACCGTCGCGGGGCTCCTCGTCACCGTGCCCACCGGCACCACCTGCACATCATCCTTGAGGAGCTTGTTCAGCTCGGTGTCCACGTCCTGGAGCAGCTTGTCCAGGTCGCCCGGCGTCTCCTCGGCGACGAGCGTGTAGTTGCCCCGGTTGAGCGTCGTGTTGCCCGGCACGCGGATGTTGGCCAGCGTCGGCTGGAAGTCCGTGTCGTAATCCACGTACTCCTGTCTCAGCGTGTCCGTCTCGTCCTGGCGGAGGAACGAGGACGGAGGCAGCTTCACCTCCAGCCCGCGGCCATCCTCCAGGTCGAGCACGCCCAACACCTCGTACTCGAGCGGAGGGTTGGGGTCCCGACTGCCTGCCACCGACTGTGCGGACTTGCCTCGGAACGTCAGCTCGGCACCTGTCGCCGTGGCGGGCTCCGCGGGCCCGGTGCGCGTGCCCACCGGCGTCACCGTCCACTTGATGCGGTCCACCAACCCCGCCTCGCCGCCCGTGACGCGCGCGCGGACCACCAGCTCCTCGCTCGTCACGAACGACGTGCGTGGAGGCGTTTCCTCGCGGCGCGTGAAGGCCTCGATGATGGCCAGCGACACCGGCTCACCCCCTTCCGGCGTGGTGACTTCCACCAGGGGCGGAGGCGCTCCACTGCCCCCCGTGCCCGTCGGGTCCGACTCGCTCCCGCACTTGCAGCTCGCGACGAGCGCCACCAGCGCCAGCCCCCACCACCGTGCCTTCCTGTTCATGAGCGCCTCCCCCCGCCGCCCTGATCTCGGGACAGCCGTACAGCGGCCCGCGCACTTTCACCCGCGCCGCGCCGCGTGCCAGGGACACACGCCTCAGCGCTGTCACTGACCCGACGCGCCGGAACCCAATCCCTCACTGCTCGACGATGCGCCGCCTCGAAGGGCAACCCTCGTCGCATGGACTCCCAGCCCTCGAAGGCACACCGCCCGTGGCCTCCACGACAGGACGCGCGTGCGGGGTTGTGTCCACCACCATGCAGCACCGCGCCCTCGGACCGGCCCGCGGCCATTGCCTCGCGGCACCGCGCACGCCTAGCTTGAAGGGGTTTCCCTCGAAGGGGGCCCCATGCCTGCGTACCGTGACGTGCTCGCCAGGATTCCCGAACCTGACGCCGAGGCAGGGAGCCAGTGCCAGGGCCTGCTGGACATGAAGACGAAGCCCCAGGGCAGCCTGGGCCGCCTGGAGGAGCTGGCGTGTCAGTGGGCCACGCTGCGCGGTGAGCCCGCGCCCGCGATGCCGCGCAAGGGGCTGGTGGTGATGGCGGCGGACCACGGCGTGACGGAGGAAGGCGTGAGCGCCTACCCCGCGGAGGTCACCGCGCAGATGGTGGCCAACTTCGCCCGAGGCGGCGCCGCCATCAACGTGCTGGCCCGACAGCACGGCGTGCGCGTGGAGGTCGTCGACATGGGCGTGCGCGTTCCCGTGGAGGGACTGGAGGGCGTGCGCATGCACAGCCAGGGCCCCGGTACGGCCAACCTGGCCCGAGGGCCGGCCATGTCGCGCAAGACGGCCGAGGAGGCCCTGAGCGTGGGCGCGCTCCTGGCGTTGGAGCTGGCGGACTCGGGCGTGACGCTGCTGGGCCTGGGCGACATGGGCATTGGCAACACCACCGCGTCGGCGGCGCTCACGTGCGTGCTCGCGGGCGTGTCACCGGACATGGCCACCGGGCGAGGCACGGGCGTGGACGACGCGGGCCTCACGCGCAAGGTGGAGGTGGTGCGCCGGGCGCTCGCGGTGAACAAGCCGGACGCGGCGGACCCGCTGGACGTGCTCGCCAAGGTGGGCGGCTTTGAAATCGCGGGCCTGGCCGGCGCGGCGCTGGGCGCGGCCTCGCGGCGAGTGCCCGTCATGCTGGATGGTTTCATCTCCTCGGTCGCCGGGCTGGTGGCCGCACGACTGTGTCCCAAGGTGATGCCCTTCCTGCTCGCCAGTCACATGTCGCGCGAGGCGGGCCACCGCCGGGTGCTGGAGGCCCTGCGCCTGCGGCCCCTGCTCGACCTGGGCCTGCGCCTGGGCGAGGGCACGGGCGCCGTGCTCGCGATGGGGCTGATGGACAGCAGCATGCACATCCTGCACGAGATGGCGACGTTCGCCTCGGCGGGCGTCGCGGAGAAGAGCCGGCGCTGAGGCTCGCTCCTCCGGCCGAAACGTGGCAGGAGTCGCGACACCCGAGCCCCCATGAAGCGACTCCTCGCCGGCATCGCCTTCCTCAGTCGCATCCCCGTCCCCGGGGCGGCCACCTTCGATGCCGCCGACGTGGGCCGCGCGACGCTGTGCTTCCCCCTGGTGGGCGCCCTGCTCGCCGCCCTGCTCGTCGGCGTGCGCTTCGCGCTCTACCCCCTGCTGCCGTCGATGGTGACGGCGTATCTGCTGCTCGCCGTCTACGCGCTGCTCACCGGCGCTCTGCACCTGGACGGGCTGGCGGACATGGCGGACGGCTTCGGCGGCGGGCGCACCAAGGAGGACGTGCTGCGCATCATGAGAGACCACGTCATTGGCGCCTATGGAGGTGTCGCGCTGTTGCTGACCGTGGGACTCAAGGCCACCGCCCTGGCGGCGCTGCTGGAGCGCGGGCAGGCGGACGCCGCGCTGGTCGTGGCGCTGGCGCTGGGCCGCTGGGGCTCCGTCCCTCAAGGCTGGCTGCTTCCCTATGCGCGGCGAAGCGGGGGCATCGGCATGGCCATCACCGACTATGTGGGCCGCGTCGAAGTCATCGGCGCCACGGTGCTGGCGCTCGGCTTCGCGCTGGGCCTGATGGGCTGGCGAGGGGGCGTGGCCCTGGTGATGGTGGCCGTCGTATCCGCGCTCCAGGGCCTCTGGTGCCGGAAGAAAATCGATGGCATCACCGGCGATACCATGGGAGCCAACACCGAGGTCTGCGAGGCCCTGGTGCTCGTGCTCGCGCTGGCACTCGGTTGAAGTGAAGCGAGCATAGGGAACGGACGCGGCATGGACTGGCGAATACCGAGCGGCGTGACGCGCATGATTCTGCTGCGGCACGGCAAGCCCTCCGAGGAGATGAAGGGCCGTTGCTACGGACGGCTCGACGTGGGCCTCGCGCCGGAGGGGCATGCCCAGGCGGAGCGTGCCGCGACCCTGCTGGCCAGCGCGGACCTCCAGGGCCTCTACTCGAGTCCTCGCCGCCGAGCCCTCGATACGGCGAAGCGCGTGGCGGAGGGACGCGGCCTGGACATCCGCGTGGAGGAGGCCTTCCGCGAAATCGACTTCGGACTCTTCGAGGGCCTCACCTACGAGGAGGCCGAGCGCCAGTTTCCGGAGGTGTACGCCGAATGGATGGCGCACCCCGAACGGGTGCGGTTTCCAGAGGGAGAGACCTTCTCGGAGATGCGCGAGCGCGTCCGTGCGGGGGGCCGAGCCCTGCGCGCGCGACATGTCGGACAGTGCTTCGCCCTGGTGTCGCATGGAGGCGTCAACCGCACCCTCCTCGCCGAGTCGCTGGGCATGGCGGACAAACATCTGTTCCGCCTGGACCAGGTCCACGCCGCCGTGAATGTCATCGACTTCTATGGCGATGAGCCCGTGGTGAAGTTGACGAACGCGGCGCCGTGACACAGCGGGCCAGCCCCCCGGGGCCCTCGGCTTGACCGGTTTTGTCCGCGAGGCGTAGCCTTTGCGATTCACGGCGCGGCGCTGTGTCTGTCTTTCTCACATCGTCCATCCGCCGCACGGGGGACCCGTCCCATGGAGAGCGACCCGCGAGGCGAAGCCGACAGGCCTCCCAGCGCCCCCGGGGCCCGTGAGACGCACTGCCTCAATCCCTTCTCACCCGAGTCACGGGGCAATCCCTACGTCGTCTATGAGCAACTCCTCCAGCGGCCCGCCTGCTGGAACCCCGAGCTCCGGTTGTGGCTGTTCTCCCGCCACGCGGACTGCGTGGAGGTGCTCTCCCATCCGCGCTTCAGCCGGAACATCACGGGCGCCAGGGAGAGCCGCCCCGAGGACTTCCCTTCGCCTCCGGAGGCGCTCGCGGCGCTGTCCGCCATGCACCGTCAGTGGTTCCTGTTGATGGACCCGCCGGACCACACACGCCTGCGCGCCGTGACGAAGCGCGCGCTGGGTCCTCGCATGAAGGAGCTGTCCCTGCACGTCCAGGCCACGGTGGAGGCGCTCCTCTTCCGGGCGCGCCAGAAAGGAGAGCTGGACATCATCGCGGACCTGGCCGCGCCGCTGGCCCGGACGACGCTGCGCTGGCTCGTGGGCGCCGACGAGCTGGACTCGGACCTGTACCAGCGCTGGGCGCTCGCGCTCGCACGCTGTGGAGACGCCTCCGCGCCGCTGGCCGTGAGAGAGGCCGCCAGCGCCGCCACTCGCGAGGTGAGCCAGAGCCTCCAGGCCTCCGTCACCCGGCGCAGGCAATCGCGTCGCGGCGATATCCTCGGGCTGCTGGTGGCCGCACAGGAGGACGAGCAGGCGCTGAGCGAGGAGGAGCTGCTGCCCACCTGCATGCTCCTGCTCTTCGGGGGCTACGACACCTCCGTCAACCTCATCGGCAACGGGGTGCTCGCGCTGATGGAGCACCGCGCGCAGTGGGAGGCGCTGTGTGCCCAGCCCTCGCGCCTCAAGGGGACGGTGGAGGAGCTGTTGCGCTTCGACACGCCGTTGCAGCTCTGCTCGCGCATGGCCCAGGAGGACGTGGAGGTGGGCGGCGCCGCCGTGCGCGCGGGCGAGTGGGCCTGGGTGTTGCTGGGCGCGGCGAATCGGGACCCGAGGCGCTTCGAGAAACCCGACACGCTCGACATCCAACGCCCGGACCTCCAGCACATCGCCTTCGGCCACGGCATCCACCAGTGCATCGGTGCGGCGCTCGCGCGCATGGAGGCCCAGGGCGCGCTGGGCATGCTGGCCAGGGACCTGCCTGGACTGCGACTGGTACCCGGCGCGTGGAAGCGGCGCGACACCGCCGTGTTCCGAGGCCTCACCTCACTGCCCTGCCAGGGCTGAGCGACTCAGGACGACTTGCGCGCCACCAGGTAGATGAGGAGCGGCGTGCCCAGGGCCGCCGTCACCAGGCCCACGGGAGTCTCCCTGCCTGGAAGGATGATGCGGGCCACCGCGTCGCAGAGCACGAGGAAGCTGGCGCCCACCACCACCGAGCACGGAAGCAGCACGCGCCGACTCACCCCCAGCACCCGCCGGACGATGTGGGGGACGATGAGTTCCACGAAGGCGATGGGACCGCACCACGCGACACAGCCCGCCACGCCCAGCGCCCCCAGGCCGATGGAGGCCATGCGGACCGCGCGCACGTTGACGCCCTGCGATTCGGCGTGCTCCTCACCGGAGATGAACACCTCCAGCGCCCGCGTGAGCGTCAGCAGGCCCACCACCGACACCGCGGCAATGGGCAACAACATCACGATGTTCTGATAGCCCACCTGCGGCAGGTGGCCCATGGTCCACCGCATGGCCGTGAGCAGTTCGGCGGAGTCCGCGGAGAACTGCACGCCCGTGGAGATGGCGCCCGCCGCCATGGAGAAGGCGATGCCCGCGAGGACCAGGTCATTCATCCGCACGTTGCGCCCCGCCGCGATGGCGGCCACCAGCAGGCTGACCCCCAGCGCGCCCGCGAAGGCAGCGCCGGTGATGAGCGGCAGGCCCCACAGCGCGGTGCGCGCGCCCAGGACGATGGCCACCAGCGCGCCCAGCGTGGCGCCGGCCGTGGTGCCAATGGTGCTCGGCGCGGCGAGCGGGTTGGAGAAGAGGGACTGATACACCGCGCCCACCAGCGACAGCGTGCCTCCCACCACCAGCGCCATCAACGTCCGGGGGATGCGCAACTGCCAGAGGATGAAGTCGCGCGCGTCCGGAGGCATGGGCGGCCCGACGAAGGGCGCCACGGCGACCACGAGCGCGCACACCGCCAGCATCACCACCAGTCGCGTCCTCATTCCCCACGCTCCAGGGACATGCCCACGAAGACCCGGCGGTTCTCGACTTCGACGCCTCGCATCCGCACGGAGAACACCCGGCCCAGGTGTTCACCCAGGTCCGGAGCGTCGTAGTGCGATTCGAAGGCGACGCGGCCCTTCGACAAGCCCAGCACCCGAATCCGTCCCTCGCTGCCCGCGCGCATCGCATGGGCGAGCACGTTGATGTCGTGAGTGATGCACAGCACGCCCAGCCCCGAGCGCCACATCTGCCCCACGAGCGCATACAGCTCCAACTGCTGGGCCGGGTCCAGGAAGTTGGCGGGTTCGTCCAGCAACACCAGGGGCGCTTCCTGCGCGAGCAGCGCCGCCACCGCGACGCGCTGCTGCTCTCCGCCGGACAGCTCGGTGATGGGCCGCGAGGCGAGGGCTTCCGCCTGCACGCGGGCGAGCGCCACGAGCGCGGATTCCTCCGAGCGACGGTGGGACTCCTTGAAGCGGTAGCGCGCGGCGGCCACGTGCTCCAGCGCGGTGATGGGCTCGGACACCTGGACGCGCTGGGGCAGCCACGCGAGGAACGCGGCGCGCTCCCGGGGGGAGAGGGCTCCCACGTCGAGGCCATTCACGGTGACGCGGCCCGCGTCGGGGCGCTGAAGGCCGAGCGCCACGCGCATCAGCGTCGTCTTGCCCGCGCCATTGGGTCCCACCACGGCGACGAAATCTCCCGGTGCGACGCGGAGGGACACATCCTCCAGCAACGCCCGCTCGCCCTTGCGCACCGTCGCCCCGGAGACCTCCAGAAGAGACGTCATGGGGTCTTCGTGTCGAAGCGCAGCGCGGCCTGGAGTTGCTCCACCACGTCCAGGATGCGAGGGCCGGTGGACTGTACGCCCGGGCCCGCGACCAGCTTCACCCGCCCCTGCTTCACCGCGCGCAGCACCGTCAGTTGCTTCCACGGGGCGAGCTGTCGCGCCTCCTCTTCCGGCGTCAGGCGGGGGCCCTCCACCAGCACCAGGATGATGTCCGGGTCCAACGTCATGAGCTGCTCGACGGAGACGTTGGGCGGGCCCGCGGGGTCCTCGGCGACGGCGTTGCGCGCGCCCGCCGCTTCCAGGGCCGCACCGTGAAGCGAGCCCTTGCGGATGTACCAGATGCTGGTGAGCGCGGCCTCCGGGTCGCCAATCACCAGGAGCACCCGGGGCGCGTCCGGCGGGGGCTTGCGCTTCAGCGTCGTCTCCACCTTCTGGGCGAGCTTCGTGGCCGCGTCCTCGCGCCCCGTCTGGCGGCCCAGCTCGCGAATCCCGTTCGCCACATCGTCGACGGAGAGCCAGGGCAGCACCTTCACCGGGGCGAGCGCGGACAGAGAGCCCGCGGGGGCCTGCTTCACCTGCTCATCGATGATGAGGGTGGGCTTGAGGCGGGCAATGGCCTCGTAGTTGGGCGACAGCGTGGAGCCCACCTTGGGCACGGATGCCGTCTCGGAGGGCCAGGAGGCCCAGTCGGAGAGGCCCACCACCTGCTCACCCGCACCCAGCGCGTAGAGCGTCTCCGTGATTCCGGGAGACAGCGAGACGATTCGCCGCGTCCCCGCCTCCGGAGCCGGCGCGGAGCGCTGGCAGCCGACGAGGAGCGTGAGGGAGACGACGAGCAGGGAGAGGGAGCGCGCGACGGACATGAGCAGCAGGGAACCCGTGAGAGGTTGACGCCTTATAGTGCACGCGCGCCAGGAGGCCCGCCATGCCGAAGCACCCTCACCTCATGATTCAAGGCACGGGCTCCCACGTGGGGAAGACCACGCTGGTCGCCGGCCTGTGCCGTCTGTACGCAAACAAAGGGCTGCGCGTGGCCCCCTTCAAGTCGCAGAACATGTCCCTCAACTCCTTCGTCACGGAGGAGAACGAGGAAATCGCCCGGGCCACGGCGGTGCAGTCCTTCGCGGCGAGGCAGCGGCCCATCGTCCACATGAACCCGCTGCTGCTCAAGCCCAAGTCGGACAGCGTCAGCCAGCTCATCATCCACGGCCGGCCGCACCAGGACGTCGACGCGCGCGAGTACTTCCTCTCCGACACGCACCGCGCGCTCAAGCTGTCCGCCATCCAGGAGTCCATCGACCACCTGACGCGGCACTACGACCTGGTCATCGCGGAAGGCGCGGGGAGCTGCGCGGAGCCCAACCTGCGTCCGTTCGACGTGGTGAACATGGAGGTGGCCCATCGGCTGGACGCGCGCGTGTACCTGGCGGTGGACATCGACAAGGGCGGCATCGCGGCGGAGCTGCTCGGCACGTTGCGGGTGCTGGAGCTGGTGGCGCCCGAGGACTGCGAGCGCATCGCCGGGTTCATCATCAACAAGTTCCGAGGAGACCGGCAGGTCCTCCAGCCCGCCGTCGACTTCATCGAGCACCACGCGAAGCGGCCCGTCGTCGGGGTGATGCCCTATCTGTCCCTGGCGCTGGAGGAAGAGGACCGCGTCCAGCCCCGGATGCACGGGGCGCCTGAAATCGACGTGGCGGTGCTCTACCTGCCGCACATCTCCAACAGCACCGACTTCGACTATCTCCAGGAGGAGCCCCACGTGCGCGTGCGCTTCGTGCGCTCCGTGGACCAGCTCGGTGCGCCGGACGCCATCATCGTTCCCGGCACCAAGAACACGGTGGGAGACCTGCTCCACCTGCGGCGCATCGGCTTCGAGCGGGTGCTCCAGGACTTGAGCACCACCACGCCCATCGTCGGCATCTGCGGGGGCTTCCAGATGCTGGGGCGCGAGTTGCTCGACGAGGGCCGCCGCGAGTCCGAGCACGGCAGCACCACGGGGCTGGGGTTGTTGGACATCGACGTGGAGTTCCTCCCTGGCAAGACGGTCTTCAATCGTCACTACACGCCGACGCCCGACAATCCCTTCGCGAGCGCGGGCGAGGTGTCAGGGTATGAGATTCACTCCGGACTCGTCAGGTATGCGAGCGCGAGGCCGCTGTACGCCCATGCGGGCGGAGTCGATGGCGCCGTGCATGAGCGACTGCCCATCTTTGGCACGTTCATCCATGACCTGTTCAAGAATCCCCGACTCAGTCGGGCATTCATCAACACGTTGCGCCAGCGCAAGGGATTGCCAGTCCTGACAGCGCCCCTGTGCAACCATGACACCCGTCGGGAGGAAAGTTATAATCGCCTCGCAGCCGCCTTGGCCGAGCACATGACAACGTTTGCCTGACTCCATCCTGCCGAGGGGGGCGCTTGGGGATTCCCGACTGAAGCGCATGTAGGAGGAGGCTCAACATGAAGCTCGATGGATTCGTTCGCGTCCTGCCACGACTGGTGCTGCTCTTTGTCATGGCCTGTCAGCACGACGCCCATGCCCAGGAACAGGCCCAGGCCGGCACCGCCGACAGCAACCTCGCCGCCCAGGTGCTCACACCCGTGGGCACCACGTATCCCTACACGCAGCAGTTGCAATGGTTGGACTCGGGCCGATTCATCGTCGGACGTCTGGATGGCTCCATGACGTTCTTCCGCCCTCCGGGCCCCACCGAGTGGGGACCCATGCTCACCGATGTGCTGCGCACCCCCGCCAACCGGGGCGTGGAGATGATGGCCGTCCGCGACGAGCGGACCTTCGTCACCTCCAATGACAGCACCACCATCACCCTCTGGCGCGAGCGGGATACCGCGCTGCAAGAGGACGCGGAGCCCACTCACCTGGACAGGCTTCCTCGCGCGTTCCGCTTCGAGAACTTCGCCTATGACGCGGACGTGGGCACCGCCAACAGCGGCGTCTTCGTCGTCCACGCGAATCGCGAGTATCTGGTGACGGGCCATGAGAATGGCTTCGTCCTCATCTGGAACGTCTCGCGCAACGGCCGCCAGCTCGCGGTGCTGAAGAAGCTCAACGTCCGCTCTCCCGACCCCATCCCCAGTCCCTTCCAGCTCTGGAACGTGCGCGACATCGTCGCGTGGCGCGACGGCATCGTCATCACCGGCGCCGAGGACGGAGACCTGGTGATGCTCCAGCTCCCCCAGGGCAACGTGCTCGCCCGCAAGCGCTACAACCCGGCCGCCCAGCGCGGCATCAACGGCCTGGCCATCCTCGATGACCACCTGGTCGCCGTGGCCTGCTCCGTGGGCCCGGCGGACAAGAACACGTGGCTCTTCCGCGTCCGCCCCGCCGAGTTCCAATCCCAGGGCTCCGTGGACCTGAAGCAGAACCTGGCCCTGCCCCAGTCCTTCGCGTTCCGCGCCGCCATGGCCCGCGTCGGCGGCCAGCCGTATGTCTTCGCCACCACGCAGGAGGGCCTCTTGTGGACCGTCCTCGTCACCCCCGACGGCCAGCTCCAGGTCCAGGCCTCCAGCTCCGTGGACTTCCCCATCGGCGAGGCCATTGACTACAACCCGACCACGTCCCAGCTCGCGGCCGTGGGCGTGCTCGTCAACCTCTTCAACGTCGCCGCGCCCGCGCCCGCCGCTCCCGCGCCTCGCAAGCAGGCGGCCCCCAAGGTGGCTCCGCCCCAGGCTCCTTCCTTGAGGCCCGAGCCCGCCCCGGCGAACTGAGGTACCGCCATGTCAGGCCACAGCGCTCCGTGGGTGCTGGGCATTGGCGCATCGAACCACAACGGCGCCGCGTGTCTGCTGCGCGGCGACGAGCTGGTCGTGGCCATCCAGGAAGAGCGCCTGCTGCGACGCAAGCGGGCGTGGATTCCTGGCGGCCTCGCGTCACTGTCGGTGCGCTACTGCCTGGAGCACGCGGGAATCCAACCCGAGGACTTGAGCCTCGTCGCGTGCTGCTCGCTGATGGGGCCTCGCGGGCCCCTCTTCGACGTGCGGGCCAACCCCGACCTCGCCCTCGCCAGGACGGGGGTGCCCACGCTCACCCTCTCGCATCACCTGGGACACGCCGTCGGCGCCTTCGCCACGTCCGGCTTCGATGAGGCCCTCGTGCTCGTCGCCGACGGCTTCGGTTCCAACGTCCAGGACCTGTCCGAAACGGAGCTGGCGGCGGTCGTTTCGGAGCGGCGAGGAGAAGAGACGCTCTCCGTCTACCGCGCGTCGCGCGACGGCTTCGTCCCGCTGGAGAAGCACCTGGGGACCTTCCTGGAGGTCACCGCCTCCGCGGAACTGGAGCGCTTCCATGGGATGCCGCGCTTCGGCAGCCTCGGCGGCTTGTACTCCGCCGTCGGGCGACAGCTCTTCTCCGACGTGCTCGAAGGTCCGGGCAAGGTCATGGGGCTGGCGCCCTACGGCGTGCCCGACATCCCCATCACCGACTTCTTCGACATCGTCGATGGACGGTTCGTCTTCTCCGACGCCGTGCCTCGGCGCTTCTCACACAACGAGCGATGGCCCGCGCGCCAGGAGGAGTACCGGAACCTGGCGGCCTCCGCCCAGGCGGCGCTGGAAGCAGGGCTGCTGCAAATCGTCCGACGCCTTCGCGCGAGCACGTCGTGCGACAGGCTCTGCTACGCGGGCGGTGTCGCGCTCAACAGCGTGGCGAACGAGCGACTCTTCACGGAGGCGGGCTTCCGCGACGTCTACGTCATGCCCGCCGCCGAGGACAGCGGCACGGCCCTGGGCGCGGCGTATCACGGGCTCTGGCACCTGACAGGGCGACAGTCGACTCGACGGCTCCAGCAGGACAGCGTGGGCAGGACGTATCCCTCCTCCTGGGTGGACCGCGCCATCCAGGCGACGCCCGCTGTCGTGTCACGTCGGTTGCCCTCGGTGGTGCCCGCCGTTGCCGACCTGCTGGTGGAAGGAAAGATGCTCGGGTGGTTCCAGGGAGGCTCGGAGCTGGGCCCTCGCGCGCTCGGGCAGCGGAGCATTCTCTGCGACCCACGTCCCGGCGACATGAAGGACGTCCTCAACAGCCGGGTGAAGTTCCGCGAGGCCTTCCGTCCCTTCGCGCCCGCCATCCTCGCGGAGCATGCACGCGAGTGGTTCGACCTCGACGACACAGCCTCCGACGACAGTCCCTTCATGCTCCGGGTGTGGCGCTTTCGCGAGGCCCAGCGTCATCGCGTCCCCGCCGTCGCCCACGTCAACGGCACGGGCCGCGTCCAGACGGTCCGCGCGGAGCACATCCCGCTGTTGCACGCGCTGCTCTCGGCGTTCCACGCGCGCACCGGCGTGCCCGTCCTGCTCAACACCTCCTTCAACGTCGCGGGAGAGCCCATCGTCGAGACACCCGAGGACGCCCTCTGGTGTCTGCTGTCCACGGGGCTCGACGGCTGCGTGCTCGGTGAGCACCTGGTGCTGAAGCAGGCGGCCTACGCTTCACTGCTGGACCTGGAGTTGCTCGTGCTCGGAGAGCGACTGGCGCCCGAGCCCTCCGGATTCACGGGTGAAACGGACCTGCGGCACCTGTTGAAGGAGCCCCTGGGCTTCGCTCTGGACGCGGAAGGTCGCGCCCTGGAGGATGCGCGCCAGATGACCGGCGGGTGGAGACATTGTGGCGCGTTCCGCGTGCGGACACCGTGGGGCACGGTGCTCCAGCTCGTCTCCCTCACGCTCTCGGAGCTGGTGACGAAGGTCGAGCCCGGAATGACGGGCTGGAAGTTGCTGGAGCGCGCCTCTCGCGAGGACTCCACGCTGGACGAAGCGCGACTGCTGCGGATGCTCGGCTCGTTGCGCCGCGCCTCCATCCTCGGCTTCGGTCCGGGACTCGCTCCCGGTACAGGAGCGTGAAGACGGCACTCACGAGGTGTCTCTTGAGTCTGGCGCTGCTGGCGTGCGCGCCGGCATGGGCCCAGTCCACCGAGGACGCGGGAACACCTCCCATGTCCGAGGTCATCGACGTGGTGGGCAAGGTGCCCGACCCCGAGCCGATGGACCGCGCGTCGCAACGAGACCCCAGCAGCGTCGTCACCGTCATCTCCGTGGAGGAGCGCGGCGGCACGGCCCGCGACACCGCCGAGGTGCTCGCCACCTCACCGGGTGTCGCCATCCAGGAGTCTGGCGGGTACGGACAGAGCAAGAGCCTGGTCGTCCGGGGAGCCTCGTCGAACGGGACGCTGGTGCTGCTCGACGGCATTCCCCTCAATGGCGCGGGGGGCAGCGCGGACCTGTCGCGCATCCCCCTGGCGCTCGCACGCGAGTTCGAGGTGCTGCGCGGAAGCGCGGGCGCGCGCTACGGCAGCGGTGGACTCGGCGGCGTGGTGAACATCGTCACCCGAAGTCCCGGCGACACGCTGAGCCTGTCCGGCGAAGTGAGCTATGGGAGCTGGGACACCGCGACGGGCTGGCTCGCCGCCACCGGCCCGCTGCTGGACAGTGAGCTGCTCCTGCTCGTGCACGGAGGCACCTCCTCCGGCGGCTTCTCCTACCCCTTCGACACCACGCCCACGTTGCCGGGAGACGCGCCCGAGACGCGGCGACGTGACAACAACGATGCACGCGGCGCGGGGGCATTGCTGCGCGTGCGGCACCGACTGGCCCCGGGCGTGGTGGTGGACGCGATGGGCGAGGGCTCGCTGGAAGGACGCGGGCTCGCGGGCACGGCGCAGAACCCCGTCGCGGATGCGCGGCAGTCCAGCCGCCGGGGCGTGCTGAGCCTGCGCGTGCTCGGCTCACTCGCGAACCGCGTCGATGTGTCGGCGCGCGCGCACTTCCGGCAGGAGCGCCTGGAGCTGACGGGCGGCCCGGTGTCACAACAGGGCGTGCAGGTGCTGCGAGCCGGCGGAGGTGAGTTCGAGGGACGGCTGCCCCTGGGTGACTGGCACGTCGTTTCCGCGCTGGCGAGCGTGGGCGGAGAGGGCCTGTCCACGAACGGTGTCGCCACGCCGACGGAAGAGCGGACCTCCTGGCTGCGCGCCAGCGTCATGGCGATGGATGACGTCGCACTCCTCTCGGGGCGCCTTCACGTGACTCCCTCGCTGCGACTGGAGCGCGTGGGCCCGTACACGCTGTGGTCACCCAAGTTGGGTGCCCGGGTGTCCCTGCCCGCGCGCCTGGAGCTGCGCGCCAACGTGGGCCAGGCCCACCGCGCGCCTTCGTTGCTGGAGCTGTACGTGCGCCAGGGCACACTGCTGCCCAACGCGGACCTGCGCGCCGAGCGGGCCGTGTCCGCGGACGTGGCCCTGGCGCACCGCACGGAGCGCTCACTCGTGTCCGTGGGAGGGTTCCACAGCCTCTACGAAGACCTCATCGCCTACGAGGCGTATCCCCCGTTCGCCGCCAAGCCCTTCAACTTCGCCTCGGCGCGAGTCTCGGGACTGGAAGTGGACGCGGAGGCGCGGCCCACGTCGTTCCTGTCCGGCTCCCTGGCGTACACGCTGCTCGTCTCCCGCAACCTCCGGGATGACCCGCGCTACTACCTCAAGGAGATACCGCTCCGCCCGCGCCACACGCTGTCCGCGCGCGTGGCCGCGGGCCCCTCGTGGCTGACGGGACGCGTGGAGCTGCGGGCCCAGTCCTCGCAACTGCGCAACCGCACCGGAGAGCTGCTGCTGCCAGCGCGTGCGCTGCTGCATGCGGGGGTGTCCAGCACGGTGGGGCGCCGGCCCGCGCTGACGTTCTCCCTCGACTTCAAGAACGTCTTCGACACCTTCGTCGAGGACTTCGACGGCTATCCCCTGCCGGGCCGCGCCGTGCTCGCCTCCGTGGCGATGGCACTCGACGTTTCTCCCTCTTCGCATCGAAAGGCGGACACCCCATGAATGCCGCGTCACTTCCTCCCGGGCGACACCTCGCTGCCCTGGTCTCATTGTTGTCGTGCCTGCTGCTGACGGGCTGCCCCGACGAAGGCGTCGTCTGTAGCGAGGGACTCTCCCGCTGCGGGGACACCTGCGTGGACCTCACCAGCGAGTCCGCGAACTGCGGCGAGTGTGGCAACACCTGCGGCACCGGACAGCTCTGCGCGCAGAGCGCGTGCCGCTGTCAGCAGGGCGCCACGGCCTGCGGCGGCGCCTGTGTCGATACCCAGTCCTCGCCCCAGCATTGCGGCGGCTGCGCGGGTGAAGGCGGCAAGGTTTGCCAACCCTTCGAGGTGTGCATGAACGGCGACTGCCAGGGGAGCTGCGCCGGGGGCATGCTTCAGTGCGGCAACGCGTGCATCAACGGGGAGGCCGACCCCAACAACTGTGGCGCCTGCGGCAACGTCTGCGGAGACGCCCGCAGTTGCCGGGGCAGCGTGTGCACCTATGACGTGGTGGCCACGTGCTTCAACACCGGGCAGGTGGTGGGCATCCAGTCCGGCTCGGACTTCAAGGGCCCGAACACCCTGGTGGCCTCGTCTCCGCAGAGCGCGGCGCGGATGCTGGACGTGCTGCTGGTGCTCGACTCCACGCGCAAGCTCGTCCAGGCGCGACTGAGCGACTACGGCGTGTTGCCCGCGAGCAACGACACGGGCCGCGCTCCCAACCAGGTCCTGGTCCAGGACCCGTACGTCTACATCCTCAACTCGTCCGACAACACGCTCCAGGTGCTCCGTCGCGAAGGAGACCCCCTGCCTCCCGGCCCCCCGGGCTCCCGCTTCCCCAACGGCATCACCTTCACCAACGTCGCGAGCGTGAGCTTCGGCGCCAACACCAATCCCTTCGCCATGACGAGGACGGGCACCCACGACCTCTGGGTCACGCTCTACGGCAACCTGTTGGGAGACCCGTCCGCCGGGGGCCGTGTGGTGCGCGTCTCGCTGGCCAACAACGAACCCGCCGTGGTGGACACCATCGTGCTGCCCTCGGGGGCCGCGCTGAAGCCCTTCCCCGACAACACGACGCTGTCCACGCCCACCGGCATCACCGAACACCACGGCAAGCTGTACGTCACCCTCAACAACCTGAACCCCGTCACGTACAGCCCCGGCGGGCCTGGCCTGCTCGCACGCATCGACCCGACGAGCCGCGCGGTGGACCTCATCGACCTGGGCGACGGCTGCCTCAACCCGGGCTCCGTGGCTCCCGTGGGCGAGCAACTCCTCGTGAGCTGCGGCGGCAAGGCCGTCTATGACACCAACTTCAAGCTGCTGTCCGTGGAGCGCTCGGCGCTGGTGCTCCTCGACGCGCAGGACCTCGTGGTGTCCACCGCGCCCATCCAGTGCTCGCCGGGCATCGGCTCCTGTCCGATTCCGGCCGCCGGCCGCTTCGCCGTGGTCGGCAATCGCACCTACCTGGGGGACACCAACGGCGGGCGCATCTTCGTCCACGAGGTCGTGGGCAGCACGCTCGTCGAGCGCAGGGGACTCCTGGACACGTCGGAGCCCGCCATCGCCGCCTGCCCCGCGAGTGGCTTCTCGCTGGTCAGCGACGTGGTGGCCCTGCCCAAGGGGTTCTGAGGCGGGGGCACTTCGCCCC
>NZ_JABUMU010000114.1:0-251 GCF_013336625.1 Myxococcus sp. CA033
CTCGGCATTCCTTCTGCCTGCGCTTGACGGCCCCTACCTGGAACCTAGGAACATCAATGACTGGCAGAGACTGCGCTTTCAGCTTGAGCAGCGGCGCGTCCCTCGCATCCTGGGCCGGCGCTTCCGGTGAGCGTCAAGGTAGATGTCGCGTGAGAGGGTTCAGCCGATGCGCTTCAACTCCTGCACGGCCGGGGTGAGGTTCGGAGAGGGGCCGAGACGGACGGGGCCTGCTGGCGTCCAGTTGCGAGTGT
>NZ_JABUMU010000115.1:0-247 GCF_013336625.1 Myxococcus sp. CA033
AGACAGCCCCAGTGCCTGGCACACGGGCGCTACGCCCAACTGGCCAACCGCCTCCCTGGCCACCTGCATCAGGGCTCCTCGTCTGGCTTGGGCAGTTCCACTCCGAGGATTTCCGATACTTTTTTTTGCAGGTCCAGCAGGGCCTCGGCTCGCTTGAGGCGCACCTGGGCCCGGGCCAACTCCTTTTCCAGCTCCGCGACGCGACGGGCACTCGCGTCGGGGACTTTCGCCGGCGGGCCGCGCTTCT
>NZ_JABUMU010000012.1:0-74777 GCF_013336625.1 Myxococcus sp. CA033
GGGGCTCATCCGGCGCAGCGCCGGACAGGCCCGCAGCATTGAACTGCTGCTGGCCCCGGAACTTCTGCCCGTCCTACGCTGAGTCGCTCAAAACCAATCGGTCAGAACCTCTGTGCCGAGGTACTAGCAGTCCGCTTCCTGGCCGCCCCTGTACACCCCAGGACACTGCCCGTCTGAATGGTTTGACTTTGATAATGAGTATCAATATCGTCCGTCGCGTTTCAGACAGCGGAGCGGTGATGAGCGACGGGTGCCAGCAGGGCGGTGGAGCGGACGAGCTGCGGTGCCTGTGCGGGAGTCTGCTGGCGAGGTTGGTGCCGGAGGGTGTGGAGCTGAAGTGCCGTCGTTGCCACCGCACGCGAGTGGTGCCGCTGGAGCGACCGCCGGGTGGTGGGAGCGCGCCGAACACGGGCGGCTGAGCAGGTGGGAGTGCCCGGGCGTGACCAGGCCCGGCGTGTATCGAGAGTTGACTGAGGCCAGAGGCCCTTGAGCCCAGCGCCCCGCGGGGATTCCATCCGGAAGTGGAGTCCCACCGGCCATGAGCCGGAGGACGTTGAATGCGTGGGAGTTGGTGTCTCCTCGTGCTGGCCTGCGCCGCCCCCCAGGTGGCGTGGGGCCGCGCGTCGCCCGAACTGGCGCAGGCCGCGGCCCCGGGTGAAGCGGTGTCCGCCGAGGCGGAGCAGCCTTCTCCCGCGTCGAATCCGTCCCTGAATGAGCAAGCGCCTGTCGCGGCCGAGCCTGTCTCCGCCGAGTCGAGCGCTTCCGAGGATGCGGCAAAAGTGTCGAAGCAGGCCGAGGTCGTCGCGGGTCCAGGGGCCTCGACGACCTCGGCATCTTCGACACCCGCCGAGACCTCGCAAGACGAGGTGCCGGTGGCGCGCACCGTGGTGACGGCGTCGCGCACCCAGGAGCGCCTGGGTGAGACGCCCGTGGCCACCGAGGTCATCACCCGCGCGGACATCGTCGCGAGCGGCGCGCGGGATGCGTCGGAGTTGCTCGCAGCGCATCCAGGCCTGGAGGTGGTGCAGACCTTCGCCGGAGCGTCGCTCCAGGTGCAGGGCCTGGGGCCCGAGTACGTGCTGGTGCTGGTGGATGGAGAGCGCGTCGCGGGCCGTGTCGCCGGCAGCGTGGACCTGTCCCGCCTGTCGCTCGAGGACGTGGAGCAGGTGGAGATCGTCAAGGGGCCGTCATCGGTCCTCTACGGCAGTGACGCCGTGGGCGGCGTGGTGAACTTCATCACGCGACGGGCTCGCAAGCCGCTCGGCGGTGAGCTGCGCGTGGCCTATGGCGAGTTGGAGCGGCTGGACCTGGATGCGACGGGCGAGGCGCGAGGCGAGAGCTGGGGCTTGCGGCTCAGCGGTGGCTTGCAGCGCCGTGCGTCCTACGATTTGGAGCCCGCGGACGTCGGCACCACGGGCAGCAGCCTGGAGGGCTTCGACGTCTCCGCCAGCGGAGACCTGAAGGGCGAAGGTCCCCTGTCACTGGAAGGGTCCGCCGGCTTCTCCCGACGCACCCAGCGCGGCGTCGACCTGGGCGTCGCGGGCGCGGTGTTCGACAGGGCGAGCCGCGACACGTCCATCAACTCGCGGCTGGCGCCGTCCTGGAAGCTGAACAGCGGCGCGACGCTCCGGGTGGAGGGTTCGTATTCCCACTTCCAGCGTCGCTACCTGAGAGACCAGCGCCGCGCCTCCGCGCTGGACACGGTGGAGGACACGCGCGAGCAGCAGGGCCGACTGGGCACGCAGCTCGACGCGCGCGTGGGCGAACGTCACGCGTTCGTCGTCGGCGCGGAGCTCCTGGGCGAGTGGCTGGTGGCGGACCGGCTGGAGACGGGCGAGGGTGACCGGGGCCGCGCGTCGCTCTACGCGCAGGACAGCTGGACGCTGGCCACGGGTCCCAAGCTGGTGGTCGTCCCGGGCGCGCGCGTGGACGTGGACACGCAGTTCGGCACGGCCGTCACGCCTCGGCTCGCGGCGAAGGTGGACCCGCTGTCCTGGCTCACCGTGCGAGGCAGCTACGGCTGGGGCTACCGGGCACCGGGCTTCCAGGAGCTGCTGCTGGACTTCGAGAACCCCAGCGTCGGCTACTCGGTGCGCGGCAATCCGGACCTGAAGCCGGAGCGCTCGCGCAGCTTCAGTGTGTCCACGGAGGTTCGGCCGTCGGATGCCTCGCTCATCTGGGTGAGCGCGTATCAGCACGCGTTGCGCGACATGATTGGCACCACGCTCCAGCAGGGCGGAGAGCAGCAGCTCTTCACCTACGTCAACGTGGCGCGTGCGCGCGTGCGTGGCGGTGAGCTGGGCTTGCGCCAGCGCTTCCCGTGGCGCCTGTCCGGCGAGATGGCCTACACGCTCACCGACGGACACGACGAGGAGCTGGACCGGGCGCTGGAAGGTCAGGTGCTCCACCGGCTCACCGCGCAGGCCACGTGGCGTCACCGCGAGTGGGGCCTGGAGACGTGGGTCCGCGCGGCGCTCGTGGGCAAGCGTCCCTTCTATCCGGATACGGATGGTGACGGCGTCGCCAATCCCTACAAGTCGGAGGCCTACGTCACGGTGGACGCCCGCATCGCCTGGAGGGCGCGCGAGTCGCTCCAGTTCTTCGTGCTCGGCTCCAACCTCGCCGACGCGGGCAATCCCACGGACCTGCCCATTCCGCCACGCACCTTCCAGGCCGGCCTCTCGTTCCGGCTGTGAGTCACCCCAAACCTTCAAGGAGCCTGAATGTCCCGCCCCACCTTCTTCTCCGTGTCTCGTTTCGGCCGCGCCGCCGCGGTCCTGTGCCTGTCTGGCCTGCTGTCCGCCTGCGGTGACGACCTGGTCCCCACGCCTGGGGACGACGATGACAACACGCCGGAGCAGCCGGGCGTCGAGGTGCCGGCGAACGGCACGCACGTGCGCCACGTGGGCAACACGGACGGCTCCATCACCACCGTCGTCGACGCCACGAGCAAGACGGATTGGGTGGGCCTGGACCTGGACACCGGCCTGCAGGTGAGCGCGAGCGCGGACGCGACGTGGGACCTGTCGTTCCAGCGCTTTGGCATCCGCTCGCGCGGCGGCGTGAATGGCACGGGTGGCGTGGAGGTGGCGGTGCTGCCCTCGCAGGACTTCGCCCAGCTCACCCAGGCGCCCGCGGGCGGCTACTCGGTCGACGCGGATGACGGCGACGACGAGGGCGTGGACCCGGACACCGTCTTCCAGGCCAACGGCGCCTGGTACGCCTACGACGTGTCGACGCACAAGCTGTCCCCGCGCGCGCAGGTGTACGTCGTGCGCTCCGACTCGAAGGCGTACTTCAAGGTGGAGATGTTGTCCTACTACGACGACGCCGGAACGCCCGCGATGCTCAAGCTGCGCTGGACGAAGGTGACGGCGCCCGTCTCGGCTGGCGCGCTCGAGGATGGCGTCTCTCCCAGCGGTCTCCCTGTCGAAGCGTCTCACTGAAGTCGAAGTCTTCCTTTCCCCTGGTGTCTGCCATGATTTCCCAACCTGTTTCGCCGGCGTCTTCTCTCGAGCCCACCGCCCTCCGTCAGCGCTGGCAGTCGCTGCGCGAGGAACAGCCGCGCACCCGTATTCGTGACGCGGCGGAGCAACTTGGCGTGAGCGAGGCGCAGTTGCTCGCCACCGGTGTGGGTGAAGACGTCGTCCGGTTGGACCTGCGCCTCGACACGTTGTTGCCGCGCCTGGAGTCGCTGGGCAAGGTGATGACGCTCACGCGCAACGAGAGCGCCGTGCACGAGAAGCGCGGCCTGTACCGCAACGTCGAGGTGAACGGCGCCGTCGCGCTGGTGCTGGACGAGAACATCGACCTGCGGCTGTTCCTCACGCGCTGGCGCTTCGGCTTCGCGTTCCGAGAGGTCCGTCCGGAGGGCACGCGGCGCAGCCTGCACTTCTTCGACGGCACGGGCATGGCCGTTCACAAGGTCTACCTGGAGGACGAGTCCGGCGTCAGCGCGTTCGAGCGACTGGTGGAGGACTACACCCACGCGGAGCAGTCGCGCGGGGTGCCGGTGGAGGCGGCCACCGCGGCGGAGGCTCCCCGGCCCGATGGCGACATCGACGTGGAGGGTCTGGTGTCCGGCTGGCGCGCGCTCCAGGACACGCACGACTTCTTCCCGCTGCTGCGCCGCTTCAAGGTGGCGCGGACCCAGGCGCTCCGGCTGGTGGGGAACGAGCTGACCACGCCCGTGGCGACCTCCTCGCTGACGTGGGTGCTGGAGAAGGTGGCGGCCTCGGGCCTGCCCATCATGGTGTTCGTCGGCAACCCGGGTGCCATCCAGATTCACACCGGCCCCGTGCACACCGTGCGCGCCATGGGCCCGTGGATGAACGTGTTGGACCCGAGCTTCAACCTGCACCTGCGCACGGACCACGTCCACACGGCCTGGATTGTCCGCAAGCCCACGCGTGACGGCGTCGTCACCTCGCTGGAGCTGTTCGACGCGGCCGGTGAGAACATCGCGCTGCTCTTCGGCAAGCGGAAGCCCGGCATCCCCGAGCAGCCTGAATGGCGGGCGCTGATGGAGGAGCTTATCGCCGCGCTGCCCGCGACCGGGGTGGCGTCATGAATCGCGTGACAGTGCTCCTGGCCGCGCTGCTGCTGTCGCGGTCCGCGCTGGCTGCTGCTCCGGCCGCACCCTCCGCCGCGAAGGCGGCACCTGCTCCCGTCGCGGCGAAGACGGCCCCGGTCCCCGCCGCGCCCAAGCTGGTGACGGTGGGGCCCGCTGTCACCGAGACGGTGTTCGCGCTCGGCGCGGGAGCGCAGGTGGTGGGCGTGGACGACACCAGTCTGGCGCTGCCCGTGGCCCGGAGCCGGCCCAAGGTGGGTTACCAGCGCGCGCTGGCCGCGGAGCCCCTGCTCGCGCTCGGCGCGGCGTGGCTGCTGGCGTCGGAGGAGGCGGGACCTCCTGGTGTCCTCGAGCAGCTTCGCACGGCGGGAATGGAAGTCGTGGTGCTGTCCAACCTGCCCACGCTGGATGTGGCACGGCAGCGCATCCGGACGATTGCCACGAAGCTGGGCCGGGTGTCCGAGGGTGAGGCGCTCGTCGCGGAGCTGGAGGCGGACCTGAAGCGCGCCGCTGCTCGTGCCGCGTCGGCGAAGCAGGCGAAGCCCAAGCGCATCCTCGCGCTGTATGCCCGGGGCGCCAACGCCCTCATGGTCGCGGGCAAGGACACGGCCACCGATGAGCTCATCCGGCTTGCGGGGGGCGTGAATGCCGTGACGGGCTACACCGGTCACCGGCCGCTGACGGCCGAGGCCGTGGTTGGCGCGGCGCCCGACATCATCCTGCTTCCCGGCGGCTCGCTGGAGGCCGTTGGAGGTGAGGCGGGACTTCGGCTGGTCCCTGGCCTGTCCCAGGTCCAGGGCTGGAAGCTGACCACCATCGAGGATGTCCACTTCATGAGCCTGGGGCCCAAGCTGGGCAAGGCCGTGCAGCGCTTGCAGGACGGCATGGGACTTCCGGCGCAGGACGGGACATGAGCGCTTCGGACGTGGCTCCCGCTCCCGCGACGTATCCGGCGCGGGAGCAGGTGAGGGTGCCTGGTGGCCGTCCTCGCCCGTGGTTCGTGCTGGGCGCCGCGCTCGTGGTCGTCACGCTCACGTCGCTCTCGGTGGGCTCGTACCGGGTGCCACTGTTGGGGCTGTTCGGCAGTGCGCTGGAGGCGTTGGGGCTGGAGACGGGATATCGGCTGGAGCCGATGCAGCAGGCGGTGCTGCTGTCCATCCGTCTGCCTCGAGTGGTGCTCGGGGTGATGGTGGGCGCGGTGCTGGCCACCAGCGGCGCCGCGCTCCAGGCGTTGTTCCGCAACCCGCTCGTGGAGCCGGGCCTCCTGGGGACCTCCAGCGGCGCGGCCCTGGGCGCGGTGGCCGCCATCGTCATGGACGTGGCCCTCAGCTCGCGGCTGGGGCCGTTCCGGTTGCTCGTGGTTCCGGGCGCGGCGTTCCTGGGAGCGCTGAGCGCCACGTTGCTCGCGCAGCGGCTGGGCGGGGGTGGTGGGCGCACGGAGACGGCGCGCATCCTCCTGGCGGGCGTGGCGGTGAGCGCGGGCGCGGGCGCGGGGATTGGCCTGCTCACGCAAATGGCCACCGACGCGCAGCTTCGCACCATCACCTTCTGGACCTGGGGCAGCCTGGCCGGCGCCTCCTGGAGCGTGGTGGCGGCGTCCACGGTGCCGCTGCTCATCGCGCTGGTGTTGCTGCTGAGGGATTCCCGCTCGCTCAACCTGCTGCTCCTGGGAGAGCGCGAGGCATGGCACCTGGGCGTGGACGTGGAGAAGCTGAAGCGACGGCTCATCCTCGCGGCGGCGCTGGGCGTCGGCGCGGCGGTGTCCGTCACGGGCATCATCGGCTTCGTGGGGTTGCTCGTTCCGGCGCTGCTGCGGCTCGCGCTCGGGCCGGACCACCGGCGATTGATGGGGGCTTCGGCGCTCCTGGGCTCGGCGTTGCTCGTCGCCGCGGATGTGCTGGCGCGCACGGCGGCGGTGCCCCAGGAGCTTCCCGTCGGTGCGCTGACGTCCATGCTGGGCGTTCCTGTCTTCATCTCGATGCTGGCGCGCGGCAGGGGGATGTCATGAGCCTGGAGGCACGGGGAGTCGAGGTGTGGCGAGGCCGGGGACGCGCGCTGGGACCGGTGTCGCTGAACCTGGTGCCTGGCGAGGTCCTCGCCGTGGTGGGGCCGAACGGCGCGGGCAAGTCCACGCTGCTCTCGGCCTTCTCCGGGGAACTTCCCTGCACCGTGGGCGAGGTGCTGCTGGATGGGCGCCCGCTGTTGAAGTGGCCTCCCCGGGAGCGCGCGTTGCGGCTGGGCGTGCTTCCCCAGGAGTCGTCACTCGGGTTCGGCTTCACCGTGCTGGAGGTGGCGCTGCTGGGACGCAGCCCTCACGCCACGCGGGGCGAAGGAAGCGCGGACATGGCTGCGGCGCAGGCCGCGCTGGAGGTGATGGACATCCGGCACCTGTCGTCGCGGCCGTACACCTCCCTCTCAGGGGGAGAGCGTCAGCGGGTGCAGCTCGCGCGCGTGCTCGCGCAACTCTGGGAGGCACCCGAGCACGGTCATCGTTATCTGTTGCTCGACGAGCCGACGTCGAGCCTGGACCTCTCGCATCAGCACCTCGTCCTGGAGGAAGCGACGCACTTCGCGAGGGACGGAGGTGCGGTGCTCGCGGTGCTCCACGATTTGAATCTGGCCGCGCGTTATGCGCATCGAATCGCTGTCCTGGCGGACGGCAAGCTGGTGGAGCTGGGGTCTCCCGCCCAGGTTCTCCGTCCGGAGCTCATCGCCAGCACCTTCGGTCTGCAGGTCCGTGTCGTCGAGTATCCAGACTCACCCGCGCCTTTCATCATTCCCTCGGGCCGGGCCCCGCATCATCCATGAGCGGGTGTCTTCAAGTTTCGTGAGTTGCTTCTCGCGGGGGTGTGCGGCGAACCCGGCCTCCCTCCATGTCGCACCGCCGGGCGCCCGCCCCCGCGAGGAGTGTTTGTCGATGGGCCTGCCTGCCCCTGAGCAGACGAGCAGGCTGGAAACAGAGCCTGTCGTGTCGGATGTCTGACATTGCGACACGGTGAATGCGGGCAAGCAGGGGACCCCCGCGTCTCCTGCTCATGCTGTTCTTCGAGGGCACCATGTTGTCCTGCCGCGCACCCGTCACCAGTGTGGCGGACGTGGAGGTGGGACGGCGTTGGGCTTCGAGTCGGCTGTTCGCGCGAGTGGGTGGGCGCTCGTGTACTGGGCGCTGGGCGTGGGGTTGCTGGCGTGTGGCGCGGGCTCGGGAGCCGTTCCGTGTGATGCCGCGTGCGAGGCTTCCGACGAAGCCTGCCGGATGAGCGCGTGCTCCACCGGGCCCGAGGAAGCCGTGAGGGCCCAGGTCGACTGCGGCGCGCTTCCTGTCGGAGGACGGTGTCTGGGGCCTCGCGTGGTGGAGCGCTGTCACGACGGACAGCTCGCGCGCGAGGACTGCGCGGTGAGCGAGGCCTGCGTCGAATCGCAATCCTCCGATGGCGCGCACTGCGAGCCAGGCGCGGCCTGTGTGGAGAGCACCACGCGCTGCTCGGACATGGGCGCGCTGGAGCGGTGCTCGGCGGGGCGCTGGCTCGAACAGCGATGTGAGGCGGGCTGTGTCGCGGAAGGGAACCGGGGCTGGTGCGGCGCGCCCGGGCGCACGCTGAGCGGTGTCGCGCGTTACGAGCGCCGCTTGCCCGACGCGGCCTTCCACGACTGGACGCCGGAGACGGAGTGGGTGCCGGCCCGAGGCTTCCTCGTCGCGTCCTTCCATGCGGGCACGCTCATCGACCTGGGGGTGACGGACTCAGTGGGGCGCTTCACCGTGCGCCTGCCGACGGAGGTGGGCCCGGAGGACCTCGTCGTGGTGTACGCGGCGGGGCAGGGGAAGCCCGGCACGGTGGACTACGCGGTGGCGGACCCGGGCCTGTCTGGGCCACAGACGCTGCCCGTGACGCCGGGGGCTTCCGCGCGGCTGTGGAGCTGGGCGCGCCCGACGCGGGAGTTGATGGACGCGCCCGTGGTCGCCATCGAGGAGTCGGAGGGCTCGGGCGCGGCGGCGGTCTTCGAGGCGCTGAGCGCGGCGTGGAATGGCACGCGGGAGCGGTTTGGCCGGACGGGGTTGCCCGTGGTGGCGTGGTTGGGCTTCGGCACGACGTGGTCGTGTGGGGCGTGCTTCGCGCCGTGGCAGGTGACGGCGGCGGGGCGGCGCTGGGGCGCGCAGCTCTGGCTGCCGGGAGACTCCGACGCGGCGTGGTGGTCCGAGGCGATGGTGCTCCACGAGCTGGGGCACTGGGCGATGGCCAGCCACGGGACGAGCCCCTCCGAGGGTGGGCCTCACTATGTCGGGGTGCCCACCTTCCCGGGCCAGGCATGGAGTGAGGGCTGGGCCACGTGGTTCAGCTCCGACACGCGAGGCAATCCCCGCTACTACGACAGGCAGGGCGGGACGATGTTCTGGCTGGACCTGGAGACGCGTTCACCAGAGCTGGTCGCGTGGTCTCGGCCGAAGCCCGAGGACGGATTGCTCCAGTCCATCGAGGAGAACGAGGTGGCCGCCATGCTCTATCGGCTGGGCACCGGTACGCCGTCGCGGCAGGTCTTGTACGAAGCGCTCGCGGCTCCGGCGATGAACCTGGCGCCGTGGGCGCGGGGGTATCGCAAGCACACGTGGAGGATGGTGGAGGGAAGGCAGGTGGACGTGGTGGAGACGACGGAGGCCGCGCCGTGTCTCGCGGACTTCCTGGACACATTGATGTGCAAGGGCTACCCGCGTGCATTGATGGACGCGGCCACCGAGCCGACCCTGGCGTATCCGTATCCCAGCCATGAGCCCCTGTGCCGGTGAGGCTGTGATGCGCAAGTTGGAGCGGCAGGGGCCAGTTCTGGAGTCCGCGGTGTCGATGATGGAACGTGTCCGGCGGGATGGCCGGGAGGCCCTCGTTCGCCCTGATGTTGTGTCGGTGTTCGACGTGGTGGGGCTCGTTGCCCGAGCGCGCGTGGGGCGTGCCATTCGGGGAGCGTGCCCATGACGTCGCGACGACGCATCGCGGGCGCGGTGTTGGCCCTGGCGCTGATTGGAGCACTTGCGGCGGGAGTGGCTTCGGGGGTGGAGCGAGCCCGAGGCCGACTGCGCAAGCCTCCCGAACCTCGACCTCCCTTCTCCCAGAGAGACGATGTTCCGTTGAGTGATCCCGCGAAGAGGGAGGATGCTTCGCGCCTCGCGACGCGGACTCGAGCAACTCCGGTGTCCGCATCGAGGTCTGTGTCGGCGGTACGTATGTCGACCGCGTCACCGTCGAAGGGGAAGTCTGGAGGCGCCGGTCTGGTGCGCGATGCGGTCCACCGCGTGCATCCGCGAGGCGTGGCGGTTGGCGAGGAGCACACGGAGGAGTCCTCGGACGACAGCGCGGCCACCGCGTTGAGCGGAGGTTCATTGGCGGGGCTCACCACGCGAGTGCCCGCTCCGATGCGCGTGAACTGGCGCGTGGTGGACGCCGAGGGCGGAGGACTCCGGCTCGTGGCCGAAGTCGAGCGGAGGGCGGGGTTCAACGTGCCCATCGCGGTGAGCATCGTGCTGCCTCCAGAGGCACGGCTCATCGAGGGGACGACGGACTTCGTGCTGCCGGAAGGTGAGGGTGAGGATGTGCGCGCGGTGCCGTGCGTGGTGAGCGTGACGCCGGGGGTGGTGCCGCGGACGGACCTCGTGCTGGTGGCTCATGCGGAAGGCTCGGCCTTCGGAGCCCATGCGGAGGCGCGTTACACCTTCGGTCGACAGCACCTCGTCGAGCGGCGTCCTTCGCCCACGGGGCCTGTCCTGCCAGCGCGCTTCCTCTCGGGAGACGTGTCGGGGGACTCCGAGGACTCCGGTGAGGATGCCGCTCCCTGAGTGAGCTGTGATGAGGTGAGCGAAGCCTGTCGCGCTTCCGCCAGGCGCACCCTGCTCAAGTCCTTGCGGGAGATGCGAAGCCTCCTCGTGGGGGCTCGTCGCCCCGAGAGTGGAGCGAGTGGCTTGTGTGTCCTCGCCGCGCGCGAAGCACCGCTCCCCGAGAAGGGCACCGCTTCTTCGAGTGGACTGATGCTCCGCGCTCCTGTTCTCGCGGAAGGAGCGGTGCGCCTCTCTCCCGAGCAGTGGGCTCCTCACGCCACGCGGTGAGTCGCCTGCCGAGCCTTCCCTGTCTGCTCGCTTGTCCGCGGCCGACGCACCGACGGTTCGGGCGAACTCCGACGAGGACTGTGCTCCCCTCGCATGACGAGGAGTGTGCCTCTCCTCTCATGAGGACTGCGAGGCGCACGGCGACGCGCTAGATACGAGCCTTCGCCGCTGTCCAGGAGCCTCGTCCGTTGCAGACCGTCGCGTTGGGGTTGGTGTTGGTGTCCGCGTTCCTTCACGCGTCCTGGAACGCGATGCTCAAGAAGCATCCGAATCCCGAGGCAGGCGTGGTGGGCGTCATCACCGTGGCGGTGGTGGGCGGTGGTCTGTGGGCGCTCGGCATGAAAGGGGAAGCGTTCCCCTCCACGGTGGGGCTCGCATGGGCGCTCGGGGCAGGCGCCTGTGAGAGCGTCTATCTGGCGGCGCTGTCCCGTGCCCTGCACCGCGCACCGTTGGGCCTCGCGTACACGGTGTCGCGAGGTGGCGCGATGCTCCTGGTCTGGCCGGTGTCCGTGCTGGCACTGGGTGAGCCCATCTCCGCGTGGACCGTCACGGGCGCGGTGGTGTTGGGTGGTGGGCTCGCGGTGATGCACCTGTCGCGTCCCACGGGGCCCGCTGCGTCCGGAGTCGCGTGGGCCGCGCTGTCGGCGGTGGCCATCGCCGGCTATCACCTGAGCTACAAGATGGCGCTCTCGGACGGCGCGCAGCCACCCGCCCTCTTCACCACGGGCCTGCTCGTCGCGCTGCCCGTGCTGGTGCTGGAGCGGAGCCGGCAGATGGGGTGGGCCACCCTCCAGCGAGAGGCGTGGAGCCGTCCCGGTCTGGTCGTCTTCGCGGGGGCCATCTGCATGCTGTCCTTCGCGCTGCTGCTCTCGGCGCTGAACGACAGTGGGGCAGGGGCGGTGCTCACGCTGCGCAACACGTCCATCGCCTTCGCGCTGGCCCTGGCCGCGCTTCAGGGAGAGCGGCTGGGACGCCGCCAACTCGTGGGCGCGGCGTTCGTCTCCGTGGGCGCGGTGTTGCTCGGCATGCCCGCGTAGCAGTCGCCCAGCCTCGTCCGTCTGGGCCGAGGCTCCGCGCCAGACGGGGCGGAGCCGTCGCGCCTACTCCGCCTTGGCCGATGCACCCAGCCGCTTCAAGGACAGCTGCGCGTCCTCGTGGTTGGGCTGGAGCTTCAGCGCCGTCTCGTACTCCTGCTTCGCCTCATCCAGCCGCTTCGACGCTTCCAGCAACTGCCCCAGCGCGTTGTGCGGCTCGGCGAAGGTCGGGTCCACCTGAGAGGAACCCCGGAAGGACTTCTCCGCGTCCTTCGCGTTGCCCTGCTGGTACAGCGCGTGGCCCAGGTACAGCAGCGCCAGCGCGTTGCGAGGCTCCACCGCCAGCGCGTCCGTCAGCACCTTGCGCGCCTTCGCGCCGTCGCCGCCGCGCAGGTACAGGAAGCCCAGCTCGGCCCGCGCTTCAATCTGCGCCGGGTCCTTCGCCACCACTTCCTCCAGCTCCGTCACCGCCAGGTCCGGACGCCCGCGTCGCGAGTGGACGATGCCCAGCCGCGCCAGCGCCGCCGTGTCCGCCTCCTCGCCTTCCTTGGGCCGCAGGTACGTCTCCGCACCGGCGTAGTCCCCCATGGCCATCAGGAGGTCCGCCAGGGCCAGCTTCGCCACGCGGTGGTTCGGGTCCTCCTTGAGGACCGCCAGGTAGAGCGGCTGTGCCTTCGCCGACACGCGCTTCTTCGCGTAGGTGTCCGCCAGCGCCAACCGGTTCTCCACCGTGGGCGACAGCGCGACACATTCCTCGTACTGGGCAATCGCGCCGTCGAAGTCACCCTTGGCCTTCAGCGCCTCGCCGTAGCCCGCCCTCGCGGCCGCGTCCTTGGGGAACGCCTCCACCGCCGTCTTCAGCGTGGCCACGGCCTCCTCGGCCTTGCCCAGCGACAGGTACGCACGCGCGAGGCCCTGGTACGCCTCCGTCGTCTTCTTCCCGTCGTCGGTGCTCTTCTCGATGGCCTTCTTGAAGGCCTCCACCGCCTGCTTCTTCTTGCCCTGCTCCAGGTACAGGTGGCCCAGCTGCGTGTACGGCCCGCTGGCCCGGCGCGGCTCCAGCACCAGCGCCTTCTCGAAGGACTTGGTGGCGCGCACGTTGTCGCCCAACTGGTAGTAGGCGAGCCCCAGATTGAAGTGGGCCTCCGCGTACTTCGAGTCGGCGGCGATGGCCTTGAGGAACGCCTCGGTGGCCTTGCGCGGGTCGCCCTTCTCGTTGAGCGCCACGCCCAGGTTGTTCTGCGCGCGCGCGTGCTTCGGGTCCGCGGCGATGGCGCGCTGGTACTCGGCGATGGCGCCGTCGAAGTCGTTCTCGCGCAGCAGCAGGACGCCCAGGTTGTAGTGCGCCTCCGCGTCGCCCAGCTTCTCGCGAGTGGCCTCGCGCAGCGTCTCCTTGGCCTCGCCGTTGAGCCCCTTCTCCGCCAGGGCCTTGCCCAGGTTGACGCGGGCGACGTTCAGCTTGGAGTCCAGCTTCAGCGCCTCACGGTACGCCTCGATGGCGTCGTCCGTGCGGTTGGCGCGCTGCAGGGCCTCGCCCAGGTTGAAGCGCAGCTCCGCGTCCTTCGGCGCCAGCTCCACCGCCATCGAGTACTGGCTGATGGCCACGTCCGTCTCGTCCAGCACGCGGGCCAGCAGGCCCCGCTCCGAGCGCAGCGACGCATCCTCGGGAAACGCGGCGATGGCCTGGTCCAGCAGCGTGCGCGCGGCCTCCGCGTCGCCCGCGAGCCTCAGCGCCCGACCCAGTGCCAGGCGGGGCGGAATCAGGTCCGGCTCCACCTCCACCAGCTTCTTCAGCGGCTCCACCGCCTTCTTCGGCTTGTTCAGCGCGAGGAAGGCCGTGCCCAGGCGATAGAGCGCATCGGCGTCGTCCGGAGACGCGCGCAGCCGGGCACTCTCCACCGCCGCGGTGCGCTCGAGCGCGGCCGCGTCGGGTGGAGGCGTCTGGGCGGTGAGCAGCTGGAGGACTAGGACGCCGGCTTTCGTCATCACAGGTTCTCCACGTAGGGACTGGCACGCGCGTCGAACGTCTTCTTGGCGAGGGCCGTCTTCTTCGCCTCCCAAGCCTCCCGCGCCGTCTTCTCTTCCTTCTGGTCCTCGGAGAGGTCGGCGAGCTCTTCCTTCACCTCCGCGTCGCACTCGGCCACCTGCTCCTCGAACTCCTTCGGGTCCAGCTCCTCGCTGCCCTCCACCTTCGCCTTGCGGGCCGCCGTCAGCTTGGCCAGCTCGAACTTGGCGAAGGCGCAGTTGCGCGCCAGCTCCGACACGTCACGCAACCCCACCGACAGCCGCTGCTTCGCGCGCAGGTACTCCACGCGGGCCTCGGACTCCTCGATGGCCAGCTTCGCGACCTCGCGCGAGACTTCGTCCGTCGCGCGGTCCACCTCGTCCTCCGCCGCCTCCTGGCGGGAGCGGGCGCGGCGGATGTTGTCGCGGGCGCGGTCAATCTCGTTGTTGTTCTCGTCCACCTTGTCGACGGCGAGCGCCAGCTCGTTCTCCGCCTCCAGCAGCTCGATGCGGACTTCAAACGGGAGCTTCTTCACCAGCGAGCCAGGCACCTTCATGCCGTAGCTGGGGCCGCACGCGGCCAGGAAGAGCGGGAGGGTGAGCAGGACGATGTGCTTCATGGAACGGTCGCCTCGAAGCTGCCGAAGATGGTGCGGCCGGAATAGATGTCGATGCCGTTGACGAAGGTGACGTGGAAGTCACCGGTGACACGCTGGCCCTGCGCCGTGGGGAGGTTGTCCACCACGAGCGAGCCTCGCTCCAACTGCGGGAAGACGCGCGCCGGCTCGTCCAGCACGCTGCGGCCGATGACGCCGCGCTGCGCGCCGCCCTCCAGGGCCTCGGCCAGGTTGATGGTGAGCCCGCCGGTGTAGCCCTCGGGAATCATGTCCCCCACGCGCGCGCTGACCTTCAGCACGGTGTTCACCCCGGAGCCCTGGGGCGAGACGAAGTTGATGGACAGCTCTCCTTCGGCCAGCACCGCCTCCGCGCGCTTGTACTTCAGGTCCAACAACGGCGACACGCTGCCTTCCAGCGCGCCGCCCTCGTCGCCGCACGCGCACAGCCCGGCCACCAGCGCCACCAGCGCCAGGGTCCGGAAGCCGTGCGAGTGCGTCGGGTGGAGACGCGGGCTCACTTGCACGCCTTCCAGCCCGCGGTGTCCACGTCGGCGCCGTTGAGCGAGCCCACGTCCTTGAGGACGGCCAGGTCTCGCCGCGCCCCGTCCACGTCGCCGAAGCGGCAGCGCAGCGCGGCCAGGTTGAGGCGCGCCTTGTCGTAGGTGGGGTCGGAGTCCATCGCCTTGGCGTACGCGGCGCGCGCGCCCATGGCGTCACCCATGTTGAGCAGTGCCCAGCCCAGCGCCGAGTGCGCCGAGGCCTTGGTGTCCTGGAGCTCCGTGACGCGGCCAAACGTCAGCTGCGCCACGCCGAACTGGCGCGCCTCCAGGTACGCCATGCCCAGCGCTTCCAGCGACTCCACGCTGAGCGTGCGCTCGGCCTTCTTGCGCAGGTCATCCAGCGCGGCCAACTGCGTGGGCGCACCCGGCTGGGGCACCGGCAGCGCGGCCTGTTCGGCGCGCGAGCGGCAACCCACCACCGCCGCGCTGAAGACCTCCAGCGACTCCGCGCGGGACAGACACGCCTTGAATGCCTCCTCCGAGCGCGTCTTCAGCGGGCCGACCTGCTCCTTCACCGCCGCCTGGAACTGCTGCGACTCCGCAGCGGAGAGGCCGCCCGGCACCGGCGTGGACTCGACGACGTCCGCGATGTGCCCGTACGCCAGCGCCAGCCGCCACAGCGAGGCCACCGCCCACTCGGGGTAACCCAGCGACGCGGCCTGCGTGTAGATGCCCTCCAGGCTCTGGAGCGCGGCGACCTTCTCCTCCACCTTGTCCGCCGGCAGGTCCTTGTAGCCGCGGTAGAGAATCTCGCCCAGGAACCACAGGCCCCTGGCCGCCTCTTCCGTCTGGCCGTTGGGGCCCTGCACCGCCGTGGTGAGCGTGGCCACCAGCGCGTCCGCGGACGCCGTGGGCGCCGTGACTGCCTGCACCTCCGCCAGCACCGCCGCCGCGCCCGCGCTCCTCGGGTCCAGCTTCAGCGCCGAGTCGGCCGCGAGCTTCGCGCGCGAGTAGTCCTTCGCCTTCAGCCGCGCCTCGGCCAGCAGCACCAGCACCTCGGACTTGCGCGCGCCCGACACTTCCGCCGCCGTCTCGAGGTTCCGGGCCGCTTCCTTGTACTCACCCAGCGCCATGCGCAACCGCGCGCCAGCAAGCCACCCATCCACGCCGGCGATGTCCGCGCCCAGCTTCTGGCCCACCTGCTCGAACCACGTGGCCGCCTCGCCGAACGCCGCCGCTTCCGCCGCGTGCCGGCCGAGCGTCAGGAGCACGTCCGACAGGTACTGGCTCTTGGGGTAGTCCTGCACCAGCTTGGCGCCCAGGTCGCGCTCGGCCTGCAGGTCGCGCTTCTCGCGCGCCGCCGTGAAGGCGCCGTACAGGGCCTTCTCGCCGATGTCGCTGTTCTTGTTCTCGTCGGCCACCTTCACGAGGCCCTGGATGACGTCGCCCGTCTCCTGGGCGCTCTGCAGCGCCAGCTCGTCCAGCGCCTCGGCGCGGCTCTGGGTGAGAATCTTCTGCACCTCCGCGCGGAAGTTGCCGGGCAGGGGCGAGGTGAGGAACTTCTTGCCCGTCTCGTCCAGGCCCTTGAAGTCGTTGACCTGCCGCAAGCTGTCCAGCGCCAGGTTGCCGGCGACGGTGGCTTCCTTGTGCTGCGGATGGGTGAGGGCGAAGGCGGTGAACAGCTCCGCCGCCTTGGGGTAGTCGCCGTCCTCGTAGAAGGCGCGGGCGATGTTGAACTTCACGTCCAGGACGTTGGGGCTCTTGGGGTAGCGCGACACGTACTCCGCGCCCAGCAGCTTCATCGCCTGACGCGCGTCCGCGACTTCATACGCGTTGCGCTTGAGCGCCTCCTCCGGCTTGAGCGTGGAGAAGTGCGCGAGCAGCGCGGCGTAGAGGGCCTCTTCCTCGCCCTTGGCGTCCTTCGCCTTCGACTCGTAGCGGGCCAGCTCCTCGAACTGACGCGCGGCGCGCGTGTAGTCCTTGGCGGAGAAGAGCGCCTCCGCGCGGTTCTTCATCATCGGCCGCACGTACTGGTCGGGACGGAAGAGGCTCAGGTACGCCTCGTACGCCTCGGCGGTGCTCAGGTAGAGCTCCTTCTCCTCCTTCTTCTGCGCCGCGAGATGGAGCAGGGTGGCCAGGTCGCGCCCCATCTCCTCCAGCTCCACGAGCTGCTTCTTGCGGTCGACCTCCGACAGCTCCGGGTCGGTCTTGGACTGCACCGCCGCGCGCACGAGGATGCGCAGGTCCTCCGGCTCCGGCAGCACCTTGCCCTTGGACGCCTTGAGCGCGTCGTAGAGCTTCTGGCCGCGCTCCAAATCCAGCTCGGGGTCGTGCTGAATCTCCATCAGCTTGCGCAGCGCGGGGATGGCCCACTCGTACTGCTGCTTGATGAAGTAGCGGTTGCCCAGCTTGTCGAGCGCCAGCGCGTAGGTGGCTCGGCTTTCGCTGAGCTTCTCGAAGTAGTTGAGCGCGCCCTTGGCGGGCTTCGCCTCCGTGTAGCTGTAGACGAGGTCAAGCAGCGCCTCGCGCTTCACGTTGAGCGCCTTCTTCACGTCCATGCCCGGCAGGGGGGCGCTCGCGGCCGCGGCCTCGAAGAACGTGACGGCCTCCGCGTGCTTGGCCTGGTTGACGCGAATCCAGCCCATCTTGTAGCGGGCCAGGTCGTGCACGGGGGAGGGCGGGGCCTCCAGGATGGCCTGATAGTGGCGCTCGGCCTCGACGAGGTCGGCCTTGTCGAAGAAGTGGTCGCCGAGAATCTGCTCCGACTCCAGCCGCAGCGGGCTGTTGGGGAACTTGCGCGTCAGGTCGCCGAGCGTCTTGAGCATCTCGTCGAACTGCCCGAGTTCTCGCTGCTCGTGCGCCAGATAGAACGTCACCTGGTCCCCGTCCTTGAAGTCCGGGTACTCGCGCAGCAGCCGGTAGTACATCTGCACGGCCTTCTGCTTCATCAGCCGCGTCTCGGGGGAGACGATGGCGCCCGAGGCTCCCTCTGGCCGGGACTCGGCCTGGAGGTAGTACACGTAGCGGCTCTTCTCCACGAAGAGCTCGGCGAGCCGGAACTGGAGGTCCGGCAGGTACGGCGCGTTGCGGCTCTTGGAGATGAGCTTCTCCGTTTCGCCGATGGCGCGGTCGACCTTGAAGATGTCTCGCTTGAGCTTGGCGATGAACTCGTCGCGCTCCTTCGCCTTCGAGACCATCGGATTGAGGCCGGGGCCCGCCGCGCGGCCCGTGCCTCCAGGGGACGCCGCGAGCAGGGCGGCGGTAATCAGGCCGGTCAGGGGGCCGGTCATGGGGTCTCCTCGATGCAGCGGCTCTCGATGCTGACCCGGTACGACTTGAGCTCGTCGTTCCAGTATTCGCCGTCGAAGCGGAAGGCGACGCTGTCGGGCGTCAGGAGTTGTTCATCCTCGGGCGCCACGATTTTCGCGCCCTTCTTCACGCGCTCGTACAGCTTCAGTCCCACTTCGTATTCCATCAGTCGCACCTGCTCCGCGGCGCGCAGGAGCGTGTCCGCCTCCTGGCGCACGGCCTCCGCCAGTCGCGCGTCGTACACGCGCACGGCCTCGGCGCGAGACAAGTCGTACAGCTTCGTCAGGTGCGAGAAGAGCCGGTCGCCGAAGCTGCCGGCGTAGCGGCCCAGGCGCTCGCCCTCCAGGTCCAGCGTCTCCACGAAGCGCGAGGCGCGCTGGGTGCCACCGTGCGAGTTGGCCGCGCGGCGCAGGCGGAGGTCCTGGGTGAGGTCGTCGCGGTTGCGCACCGCCTCCAGCGAGTCCGCGAACCTGCGCGTCAGCTCCTTCGCCGCGCGCTTGGCGGGCAGGTAGTGGCAGAGGTCGCGGTAGATGAGGGCGCGCAGCAGGTACTTGTCCGGCAGGAACTCGTCGCGGAACGACGGAGCGTCCAGGGTGGTGAGGATGCCCAGCGACGCACGCGGCTCACCCAGCTTGTAGCGGGTCCACGCTTCCTCCAGGTAGAGGCTGGCGCGGCCCGGGTCCAGCTCCGGCAGCTTCACCAGGTTGTACGCCTCCAGCGCGCCCGTGTAGTCCAGCCGCTCGTAGCGCAGGCGGGCCACCGCGAGCGCCGCCTCGTTGCGCGCCTCGCGCGTGAGCTTCTCGTCCTTGGACAGGCCCAGGAAGTCCGCGATGAGCTCCTCGGAGGGCTCCTTCACCTGCTTGAGCCGGGTGACGAGCAGCGCGAACTTCGCGCGGCTGGCCTCGGCGCTCGTCTCCGACAGCTTGGCGAAGTGCGTGTTGGCCCAGCGCTCGTTGCCCACGCGCAGGTCGACGAGGCCCTGCTGATAGTGCGCGTACGCGCCCGTGTCTTCCGGGAGGAAGCCCAGGTCGAGCGCGCCGAAGACCTGCTCGTCGATCATCACGTCGTCGTGCGGCCGGTCCGTCAGCTCCTTCAGCGTGTCGAGCGCGCGGGGGATGACGTTCGGGTTGGAGCGCTCACGGGCGATGCGCGCCAGATACGACGCGCCCGCGTGCGTCAGGCCCAGGTCGATGAGGCTCCGGGCGAGGAAGTACTGCGCCCAGGCGTAGTTGTCGTCCGTCTTGGGCGCGGCCTGGAGCCACGCGTAGAGGGGACCCGCGGCGTCGCGCGGCTTGCCGTCGAAGTAGTCCTGCAGCGCCTGGTCGAAGATGGCCGGGTCCACCTTCTGCGGCACGGGCGGCGGCGCCTCGGCGGCGGCCTCCGGCTTCTTGTCGGACGCGGCAGCCGCGGGCGCGCCCTCGGCGCTGGCGGCCGGCGCGGGTGCACCGGACTCGGCGGGCTTCGCGGTCGGAGCGGGGGAGCCCGTCGCGGGTCTGGCGGCGGCGCCGGGCGTGGCCTTCGCGCCGGAAGGAGGTGGCGGCATGGGCAGCGAGCCACCGCCAGACTGGGCGGGAGCCGTCGCTGGAGACACGACGAGCGCGGCGCTGGCGAGCGCGGCGATAAGTGAGCGGGGGGTCATTCCGTGGCGCCGAAGTTGAACGCGGTACCGAGCTGGACCACGGGGACATTGATGATGCGGGAGGCACCCGCGAACACGACGTTGTTCGTCACGTCGAGCCGGAACGACAGCGTCTTGCCGGAGAACATGCGCACGCCCAGGCCCAGGTTGATGGCGGGGCGGAAGCCGTCCTGCCGGTCAATCTTCACCACCGTGCCGCCGCCGAGCAGGAACGCCTCGAAGTGCAGCACGGAGCTGTTGAGCACGGCCGTCTTGCCGTAGAGCGGGCTCCAGACGAGGTCCGAGCCCACCATCCACTGCACCTGGTCCTCGAACGCGGAGGCGGTGGGGGCCACGTCGAAGTCGCGCTCGAGCTGCCGGCGCAGCGACGTCTGGATGTTGTAGCTGTACGTGCCGCGGCCCACCTGCCACGCGAACGTGTCGCTGAAGTGGTACGTGTACGAGACGCTTCCAGTGAGGCCCTTGTAGAAGGCGTCGGCCGGCAGCACGCCGACCCCGAGGTACAGCTCGTGATTCATCCGGTACTGCCGCTCCTGGATGGCGGAGACGGCGCCGGGATTCTCGAGCGCCTCGGCCTGGGCGCGGGCAAGGCCGGGCGCCAGGAACAAGAGAATGAGCAGGGCGTATCGCACGGTGGGGGCTTCCTGGCGGATGAGCGGAACGAAACGCGGGTGGGGGGCCCGCGTCAGTAGCCGACGGAGTTGAAGAGGAACGGGTAGGTGATGATGACCACGCCGCCCTTGGGGGCGGGGAAGGTCCAGGACTTCAGATTGGTGAGGATGCAGGCCTCGACGGAGGCATTGCGCAACGTGGAGGACTTCGTCTTCGCCGCGGCCACGCGGCCGTTGGCGCCGATGGTCCACTCCAGCACCACCTTGCCGGCGAGGCCCGGATCCTTGAGCAGCGCGCGCTCATAGCAACCGTGCACTTCGTTCAGGTGGCTGTTGATGACGCGGGCCACGGCCTCGCGGTCCACGGTGCCCTGGGTGGAGGCGATGCTGCGAGCGGTGGCGCGCGTGACGGTGCCGCCGACCTTCCCCTTGCCCACCGAGCCCGCGCCCAGCGCGCCGATTCCGCCGCCGCCCTTGCCGCGCAGAAGCTCCGCGCCCAGCGTCGCGCCGCCGCCCTTGCCGCCGCCGCCCAGGCCGAACGTGCCCAGGCCCGCGTTGGCGATGGGCGCCTTTCCGATGAGGCCCGACAGCTTGTAGTTGGAGTTCTTCACGTTCTTGCTGCCCGGGCCGCTGCCCAGCTTGTCCACGGCGGCGAGCAGGTCATTGGTGGCGGGCCCGGCGGCGGACAGCTTCGCCAGCGCCTTGAGCGCCTTGTTCTCAGCGGGCGCGGCGGCCACGGCCTTGGGCTGCTCCTTGGGCGGAGGCGGTGCCTTCTCCACCGGCTTGGGCGGCGCCTTCTCCGCGACCTTCTCCTTCGGTGGGGCCTTCTTCTTGATGGCCTCCAGCTTCTGCTTCGCCTCTTCCTTCTTCTTCGGCTCGGGGGCGATGAGGCGCAGCGCGACGGGCGGCAGGCTCTTCTGGGTGAAGTCCGCCGTCTCCGGCGTGGGCGGCTTGAGCGCGATGAAGGCGCCCATCCCCGACGCGAAGAGCAGGAAGCACATCATCGCCAGCCACGGCAGGCCCTTGAGCGGGTTGACGAACACGCGCGTGGGGATGGGGGCGGCGTAGGCCACCAGCGACATCTGGCCCTGCGTCAGCCGGGCGCCCACGCCCTCGCGCAGCGTGATGAAGCGGCGGCTGCCGTCGGACTCCAGCGCCGCGCCGGTGACGGGGGTGAAGCGGCCGTCATTGCCGCTCTTCTCCACCTCGGTGCCAGGAGGCACGAAGAGGCGGAAGGCGCCGTTGGCCGACTCGGCCAGGGTGAAGGGCCCGGTGCTCTCCGGCAGCGTGAAGCCCCACAGCGGCATCGCGTCGGGGAGGTCCAGCGACGCCTTCACCGGCTGCTTCTTGTCCGGCTTGAAGCGGCGCGCGTCGCGGCGGATGGTGCCCCAGTAGAGCTCCAGGTAGAGCTGGGGCGTGCCCTTGCCCGGGTCCAGGCGCGGCGCATGCGTGGGCCTGGACGCGGTGACGCGCGGCTCCTGGAGCAGCGGCCCTTGCGGCGCGGGCAGCGGCTCCAACGCGACGTCCGCTAGCAGATCATCCGCGAACAGCATGCCCGTGTTCGCGGCCTGCGGAGGCTCCTGCGTCACGCGGCGGCGCACGGACGGCACGGTGCCGGCGGGCACGGGCTGGGGGGCCTGCATCGGCACGGGCCGCGGCGCGGCGGCCACGTGGGCCTGGGCGTTGACGGAGGCCTGCGGCGCGTGCGCGACGGGCGCCGGCAGGGGGACCATGGCGGGCGCGGCGGACTGCTGCGGATAGATGGCCTGCGTCGCCGCTTGCGCCGGATGGGCCTGCTGCTGTGGCACGGCGCGAATCGCGGGCACGGTGGTGGCCAGTGGCTGCGCGGGCGCGGTGGCGGGGCGGAGCTGGCGCACGGGCGCGGCCTGCTGCGCGGGGGGAGGCGGCGCGGGCTGCGGCGTGCCGAACAGCGCGGCGACCTCCGGCGGAGGCTGCGGCTTGGCCTCGTGGGGCTTCTGCGCCAGCACGCGCGTCTTGAGGACGAACGGTCCGCACAGCACCTCGTCCACGGAGCGAATCTCGCACGCGGTGACGCGGTGGCCGTTGACGAACAGGCCCGTGGCGGTGCCCGCGTCCTGGATGGCCGCGCGTCCGTTCTGGAAATAGAGCAGCGCGTGGCGCGGCTCCACGGCCGGGTCTTCCAGCCTCAGGTCCGCGGACGGGTCTGAACCGAGCGCATACGTGCCGGGGACGAAGACTTCCGTCCCAACGAGGAGTCCGTCGCGGAGGATGACGACTTGCAGGACGCTGGGCTGGCCGCTCAACGGTGACGCTCCCTTCAAGGGCTGGTGGGCGGTGCTGCCCTACTGGTCGTACACCGTGGCGAGCGTTTCGGCGCGGAAGCTGTCGCGCTCGCGGATCATCGACCGCGTCTTCAGCTCCTTGCGGTCATAGAGATAGACGGCGCCCGACTTGTTCGTCTGGCCCTGGATGAGCCGGTCGTCGAAGTCGATGCGGGACGGGCCGCGCTGCGGCGGCGCCGAGGAAGTGGCGGCCTCCGACTCGCCCGTCACCGGGTCCGTCACGGGCGCGCTCTTGGTTTCAATTTTCGGCGGGGCCTTGGCACTGGACTTCTTGCCAGCCTTCGACTTCGCCGATTTCGCGGAACGGCCGCGGCCCTGGGCCCAGGCGTCGCTCGGGATGAACAGCGTACCGATGCCGAGGAGCTGGGCGACGGCCATGCAGAGGAGGAAGCGTCGCATCATCAACAGGTTAAGCGATGCGTGTATGGACCTGTCAACGCACACTCCAGGGCTGTTCGTGAGACGTCGGTCAACAGGTGTGGGGGGCACTCCACCCCATGTGGGGCGCGTGCTCCACGACAGCACTTGCTCGTTGCCGGCCGAGCGGAAAGATGTCGTGCCGCTCCGTGTCTGAAGTCGCTGTCCAACCGGGCGGGCACGGGGAGAATCCTCGTGGCCTCGCGCGAGAGGAGGGAGGATGCTTTCTCGCGAAAGGCACCGGGACACGACGTGACGAGCGCGGCGCGCAAGTGGGCAATGCTGGCGGTGGGCGTGGCGCTGTGGAGCGCCGCCGGGTTTGTGGGCTACCGCCTGAGCACGCGGGGCGGACGCACATCCGCGCCTCCCGGGTCCTCCGCGCCCCCCTCCTCGGGAACGGCGCCGAGGCTCGATTCGGTGGGCCCCCGGCTCACCAGCAATGAGACCTCCCAGCCCCTGTCCATCCAGGGCGCGAGGCTGGTAGCGGGATTGCGTTTGTCACTCGGTCCACCACTGTCACGCGAGCTGCCGTTGACGGTGGTCGACTCGGGCCATGCCTTCGCCCGGCTGCCCGCGGGGCTGGCGCTGCCGGAGGACCTGCCCCAGGTGGTGGTGGAGGTCCGGCTGGTGGCGGACGGGGGCGCGCCTGTCGAGGGGAGCGCCCCCCTCACGCTGGTGAATGACAGCGCCTTTCCCGACCTGCTGGGGATGGTGGCGTCGCCGGATGGGCGCACGCTGTTCGTCGTCTCGCCGCCCACGGACACGGTGTACTCCCTGGACGTGGGCTCGGGTCGCGTGGAGCGGCTGGCGGTGGGGGACGGGCCCTCCGCGCTGGCGACGTGGAAGGATGCGCGCGGCCGGTCCTTCCTCGGCGTGGTCCATCGCTACCAGCCGGAGCTGCGCGTGTTCGCGCTGGACTCCAAGAGCGAGCCTCGGGTGTTGCCCGCGCCCCTGGGCGCCTCCGGCCTGGAGGTGGATGGCGCGCGTGGCGTGGCCTTCATCGCGGAGCAGGTGAGGGACACGGTGCGGGCTGTCTCGCTCGAGGATGGACGCGAGCGCTGGGCCGCGCCGGTGGACCCCAATCCGCGCGCGCTCGCCCGATGGAAGGACCTGCTGGCGGTGGGCAGCCTCCAGACGGGGCAACTGGAACTCTTGCGTCAGGAGGACGGCGCGCGCGCGTTCACCGTGGTGCCCGGGCCTGGAGTGGCCATCGTCGGCGGCAACACGGAGCGCTTCCGCGCGCAGGTGATGGGGGGAAAGGCGCCTCGCGCGCTCGTCGCGAGCCAGAAGCTGGGCCGCCTCTTCATGGCGAGCCTGGGCCCCAATGTCGGGCCCAATCCCCAGCGCATGGAGGTGAGCAACAACAGCGGCGTGGCCGTCATCGACCCGGCGCGTGGCGACTATGTGAGACACCGGGGCTTCGGCGCGGGAGTGACGGAGGGTCTGGCGCTCGACGAGGCCACGGAGCTGCTCTACGCGGCGGACGTGGGCATCGGCTGGGTGCGGGTGATTGACGCCCGGGCGCTGGTTTCCAGCGACGACACGGTGGCGCGCGGCGCGGTGCTTCAGAAGGTTTCGCTGACGCCGCCCGCGGACATGCCGCGCATCCGTCCGGCCGGGGACTTCTCGACGAAGGGACGTGCGGGCGAGGAGCTGCACTCCGGGCCGCGCTCACTGGTGCTCTCTCCCGACGGCGCCACCCTCTATGTCCTCAATCGCTTCAGCCGCGAGGTGGCGGTGGTGGACGTGCGCGACGCGCGCAAGGGGCGGCAGGGGGTGGTGACGCGGCGGCTCCCGGTGGTGGTGACGCGCGCGCAGGCCAAGCGCCAGTTGGGACAGGTCCTCTATTACGCGGACCTGGGACGCACCGGCATCACCTGCGACGGCTGTCACATCGAGGGACACACCGGCGGGGTCTTCTACGAGAAGACGCGGCCCAATCGCATCTACCGCTCGCCCACCGTGCTGGGCAGCCGTGACACGCCGCCCTTCTTCACGCCCGCCAGCCAGCACAACCTGGCGGAGACGGCGAGCTTCGTGGGCGGACGCAACCGCTTCCACAACCCGGACCCGTCCCCCTCCGAAGTCGAGGCGCTCACCCTCTATACGTCGCTGATGGTGACGCCACCCAACCCGTACCGGGGCGAGGATGGCGCGCCGCTGGAGTCGGTGACGCTCCCGGATGGACATGTGGGTCGTCCCGCGCGGGGGCGCGCGTTGTTCGAGGGGCGGGGCGGCTGTCTGGCGTGCCATCCCGCGCCGCTCTACACGTTGGACCAGGACGCCCGGACGCGAGGCCAGTACCTGGACGTGGGCACTCCCGTGGCCCTGCCGCTGCGCATCGAGCAGCAGGACCTGGTGGTGGGCGCGGCGCCGCCGTCGCTGGTGGGCACGTGGGACATGTGGCCGCTGCTCACGAGCGCCACCGCGGGTTACGCGGTGAAGGATGGCCGGCTGGTGGTGGACACGCGCTTCCCCTTGAGGACGGTGCTGGAGACGGCCGGGCCCGCGCACGGTGATGCGCGCGCCTTCAGCCCCGAGGAGCGGGACGACGTGCTCGCCTTCCTGCTCACATTGTGAGCACGCGTCGGAACGCGGCGCGTCCGGCGTTCCGTGGCGGGGCGAAATTACGGCCCGCGGTGTGTGCAGGCGTCTGAAGAATTCGACGCGGACACCGCTGTCACTTGCGTTGCCGTGGGGGGCTGGGGTCTACAATCCATCCGATGCGCCCCCTTCCGCGCTCCGCGTGGCCGCTGCTACTCCCGATTCTGCTCCTGTCCTGCTCCGACGCGGGTCTCTATGCCATCGACGGGCGTGGGGCCAACCAAGGTGACCGCGCCAACTTCTCCGGCACTGTCTGTGTTCCGCTCGCGGGCGGCGACGCGTTTCCCACCAAGGTCGTCTTCGCGCTGCAGGGAGGCGAGGGCGTGGAGACCGAAATCGTGGGCTATGCCACCGACGGCCTGTCCACGCTCTCCAGCCGCTTCTCCGGCCCGTTCGTGAAGTTCGGCCTCGTCGCCTACCACTCGGTGGCCACCGGCATCCTGGGCGGCTTCTCCGACGCGGCGGACTTCCAGGCCGCGCTCCCGCGCTACGCCACCTATCAAGAGTCGGGGCCCATCAGCGTCCGCTCCTCGCTGCGGTTGGGGAAGACGCTGTTGTCCGGCGACATGCAGACGGCGTGTCGCGGCGAGGTGGCCCGCACGCGTTACATGGTGGTCGTCGTGGTGCGCAGCCAGGACACCAGTTGCTCCAACCCGGCCTTCAACATCGGCCTGGACGCGGCCTGCAACGCGCTGACGGACAAGGTCGCCTGCAGCGAGTGCGAGCTCACCGCCGTCACCGGCGAAATCAAGGCGCTGGCCCAGCAGTACGGCGCGGGCGAGGTGGTGGTGCAGCCCATCTATGTCCGAGGCGCCGTGCCGGACCCGGCCACCCGCGCGCATGTCGCGGCCATCGCCCATGCTGGCGGCACCGAGCCCATCGAGACGGACGCCGCGGGGCTGCCCGGCACCCTCACCGGGCTGAAGTACGCCGCGCGCACGAACACCCTCAAGCTCAAGCGCTTCCTCGCCTTCAACCGCAACGTGGCGGTGCGTGCAGGCCAGGTGCTCGCCGACAGCGACGGTGACGGCCTGCCCGACGTGGACGAGGACGCGCTCGGCACGGACCCGCTGCAGCTCGACTCGGACCAGGACGGACTGATGGATGGCCTGGAGGTGCGCGTCGGGTTGGATCCGCTGATACCCGACGTCATCAACGGCTGCAGCATCTCCCTGGACGACGATGGCGACCGGCTCAACACCTGCGAGGAGCGCGTGCTGGGCACCAACCCCTGCATCGGCGACACCGACGGCGACACCCTTCCGGACCTGGTGGAGGCCCTGTCGCAGACCAACCCGCTCGTGCCGGAGGACCTGCTCGACTCGGACCGCGACGGGCTGACGAACATCGCGGAGATTGAAGCCCACGGAGACCCGCTCAGCGCCGACCTCGACTTCCACCGCGAGCGCGGCTACGGCTACGACCTGGTGGAGACGGACCCCACCGTCGACGGCCGCATCTGCTACGCGACGCGCGTGGAGAACATCTCCCTCGTCGCGACGCGCGAGCGGCCCCACCCGCTCATCCCCGGCGAGGTCATCCCCGCGGGCACCAACGAGGTGTACCTCTACCTCCAGGCCGGCCGGGACAATGACCCGCGCGGCGCGGGCATCGGCTCGCTGCTCATCCAGCCCATCCAGTACGACAAGGACGAGGGACGTACCCCCTCGGGCATCCTCCCCCTCGACCCAGAGGCCTTCATCCTCGGAACGTGATCCACCCGCGAATGAGGGGTCTACCCCTCGTTCGGACTGGGGAGTGCCCCCCACACTCTCCGGTCCACAGCCTGATGCGCCGCGCACAAGTGCCTGAAACTGTTGGAATTTACTTCAGGCAAGGGTGCGGATCGTCTCTTGCTAATGGCCCGGGGCTGAAAGGAGTCACCATGACACTCGTTCGTCTCGCTCCCGCGCTGCTGCTCGGGGCCTTCCTCGTCGTGAACCCTGGCACTGCCCAGGCGCAGAACAACGACAACCCTGACAACCCGGAATGCCTCGGCGATAGCTGCGGCCGCCCACAGGAGGTGGGTGGAGGTTGTGGCTGTGGTTGCGGCTCCGTGTGGGTGAACTACACGGATGACGGCGACACGCTGTCGTACACGGATGACGCGGACGGCGACGGCCGCGCGGACGACCGGGACAACTGCCCGTTCGCCTCCAACCGTGACCAGACGGACGGCGACGGCGACGGCGTGGGCAATGTCTGCGACAACTGCTCCACGCTCTCCAACTTCCAGCAGCGCGACGCCGACGGCGATGGCCAGGGCGATGACTGCGACACGGACCGGGACAACGACGGCGTGGCGAACGAGCAGGACAACTGCTCGCTGATTCCGAACGTGGACCAGTCCGACCTGGATGCCGACCGCGCCGGCGACGTCTGTGACTCGGACGATGACAACGACAACGTGGCGGATGGCGCGGACAACTGCCCGCGTCGGTCCAACCCGGACCAGGTGATGCCGACGGATGGCAGCCAGTGCCGCGTGGACGCGGACGCCGACAACATCTCCGACAACGGCGACAACTGCCCCGGGCTCGCCAACCCCGACCAGTCCGACAAGGACAACGACGGCCTGGGCGATGCGTGCGACCCGGACGCCGATGACGACAGCATCCTCAACGAGGTCGACAACTGCCGTGACGTCGCCAACCGCGAGCAGGCGGACGACGACCGCGACGGCCTGGGCGACGCGTGCGACCGGCTCTACTGCCTCGTGGTGGACCCCACCCAGAAGGACAAGTGCCTGGACCCGAAGTCCCCCTTCACGGTCAGCGCCGGCGGCACCATGCGCCTGTCGAAGTCGGGTGAGACGCTGCGTCCGCCGCTGTTCGCCAACCGCAACGGCGCGGCCATGGAGTACCGCTGGACGGTGACCCGGCGCCCCGATGGCTCCAACTCCGTGGTGGAGAACCCCCAGGGCGCGGTGACGCTCAGCCGCAACTGGCAGTACTCCTACGTGGACGGCAGCGTTCCCAACTTCGTGCCGGACACCGAGGGCACGTACGAGCTGACCGTGGAGGCCCGCCTGGCCTTCGCCGACCGCGTCTTCCCGGACAGCCGCGTCGCCACGTCCACCCTGGTGCTGACGGTGGGCGAGGGTGACGAAGACGGTCCGAACTGCAACTCCGTGCCCGCGGGCTTCAGCGCCACGGCTCTGGGCGCCGCGCTGCTGGGCGTCCTGATGCGCCGCCGCCGCCGCGAGCAGTAAATCTCATCGTCTGTTGCCAGGAGGTCGTTTCCCCATGCGCCGCCTTCTTCGTTTCCCGCTCTTCGCGGCGGGCCTCCTGGCCACGGGACTGCTGTCCTGTACCGACTCGATGCTCGAGCCTCGAACGGAACAGCAGTCCCATGTCGATGACAGGGTGATGCTCCAGGGGCGCGTCTGCACGCGCCCGCCCAACCCCGCCGGCTTCCCCGTGAAGGTGGTGGTCGTCATCGACGAGTCGGGCAGCATGTGCATCTCCGACCCGCCTGGCGCGCAGCTGGACAGCGGCTTCTGTCAGCAGGCCGAGGTGCAGGCCATCATCCCGCCCGGCGTCACCGAGCCCGCGCGCGTGCGCGCCCTCAAGCGCCTGGTCGCGCAGTTCCGGCAGGTGAACGCGGCGGGCGGCAACGTGCAGGTGTCCGTCGCCCCGTTCGAGACCAACGTCCGCAACGTCTGGCCCCCGGCGACGACGGGCGACCGCTTCGCCCGGCCGGACACCAACATCGACACCTATATCGACGGCCTGCAGAGCCAGCTGGGCAAGGGCACCGACTACCAGGGCGCCCTGTCGTACGCCTACAGCCTCATCGCCAGCGACATCAACGCCGTCGCGCTGTCCAATCCGGAAGTCCTGCCGCGCACCCGCTACGTCGTCGTCTTCCTCACCGACGGCACGCCGTATCCGCGCTGCTCCGCCACCGACAACCTCAGCGTCTACGCCGGCCCGGACAGCCCGGACCTGACGTGGGCGGACTCCCTCATCGGCTTCTGCAACGCCACCAGCACGACGGACCAGATTGACGGCTTCGAGATTGGGACGGACCGCAACCAGAACTACCAGCTCTTCAGCTACGTGCGCCGGCTGATGGAGTTGAAGGACCAGTACAACGTGGGCGACGTGCGCATGCACACGGTGCTGCTGTTCAACCAGGAGGCCGTGCGCGCCTGCGGCACCATCTGCGAGCAGATCTACGGCGTCTACCCGGGCGTGGCGCCAGCCGAGTACCCGGCGGCGGCGAAGAAGATCGCCGCCTGGCTGCTGACGCGCTTCGCGGAGATGGGCAACGGCGTGTACCAGGAGTTCAACGACACCGCTGAAATCTCCAACCTGGGCCTGGGCGCGCTGGACTACTCGTCCTTCGCTTCGCGCAACGTGATGAAGACGCTGCTGGTGGAGCCGCTCAGCTCCGGCCCGGGGCTGGAGGCGCGCATCGTGGACAGCGACGGCGACGGCGTGCCGGACGACGTGGACAACTCCTTCACGCTGAAGACCAACCCGTTCAACGCCGACAGCGACCGGGACTGCCTGAACGACGGCTTCGAGCAGCGCCGCGAAGACCAGGGCTTCAAGGCGGCCAATGATTTGGACGCGCGCGGGTGTGACCCGGACTCTCCGCTGACGCCGCGCTGCACGTGCCGCGACACGGACGGAGATGGCCTGTCGCAGTTCGCGGAGTCGTACCTGCGCACGCGGGAGACCATCGTCGACAGCGACGGCGACGGCATTCCGGACAGCCTCGAGGCGCGCTGGGGGCTCGACCCGATGGAGCCCAGCGTCGCGGGCCTGGACACGGACGGTGACGGCCTGCCGGACGAGGTGGAGCTGCGCGCGGGCACGGACCCCACGCGTCGGGACAGGGCCTTCTTCGAGAAGAACGGCTTCCAGTATGAGACGCGCATCGCGGAGGTGCTGTCCAACGGGAGCGTCTGCTACGACTACACCGTCTCCAATCTGCAGATGGTGACGACGCCGGACCGGGTGGGCGCCAAGCAGGGCTTCAACCTCTTCAAGCTGTGGTTCGCGGAGGCCCCCGAGAGCGGCGTGGCCACCGACTACGGCGTCTGGCGCTCGGCCTGTGCCTGGTCCCAGTACGCGCCGCCGAGCGTGCGCGTGCCGGTGGGTCCGGAGCTGACGCTGACGAATGACAACTTCATGATTCCCACGGACCTGAGCAATCCCTGGGAGAACCAGGGGCGGTGTGTGGGCACGACGCCGGCGGGTCAGCAGGGAGGAGTCAACCCGTGAGTGTGGCTGGACGTATCCTGGCGGGCCTGATTGTCGCGCTCGTGCTGGTGGTGGCCTGTTCCGATTCGTACCTGTATGACCCGCGCCGGGACGTGGATGTCCCCGTGGACCGGGCCATCTCGATGCAGGGCCGCTTCTGCACCGTCGGCTCCAACGAGGTGGTGCGCCCCATCAAGCTCATCATCGCCATGGACGCCTCGCAGTCCATGCGCGTCAGCGACCCGGATGGCACGCGCGCCACCGCGCTGGTGGAGCTGATTGAAAACCTGCCCAGGGACCCGGAGGTCTACCTGGCGGTGGTGGTCTTCGCCGGCAGCACCACGGCGTTCCTCACCCAGGCGCCGGGCAACCCCCCGCAGGACGGCTTCATGCAGGTGTCCAGCATGGACGACGCCCGGATGCGCCAGCTCACCGAGCAACTGCTCACCTTCCGCAACCCGGACAACTCACCGAACCGGGACTCGACGGACTTCGTCAAGCCGCTGTCGGACATCTACTCGCTCATCAACACGGACATCGCGCGCAGCCGGCTGGAGCCGGGTGGGGCGCAGGCGCTGGCGCAGGCGCGCTACTCGCTCGTCTTCCTGTCGGACGGCAAGCCCACCCTGGACCAGGACGACGAGCTGCTCCAGGGTGACGCGGTGGTGCGCATCCGTCAGCTCCGGGACTTGGTGGAGGACGTGCGCGTCAACACCGTGCACGTCTTCACTCCCACGCAACCGGTGTCGTCGGTGTGTGACTTGTCGGGCGACGGCGGCTGCCCGCTGCTCATCATCAACCAGAACGCGGACCGGCTGGATAAGATGGCCGAGCTGGGCGGCGGCAACTTCCGCGACTTCCGCAACAACGAGCCCATCAACTTCCTGGACTTCTCCTTCGGGCAGGTGCGGCGCACCTTCATCGTGAAGGAAGTGATTGCGACCAACTTCTCCGCGCCGCCGGGCAGTCCGTTGGACGCGGCGGACACGGACGGAGACGGTCTGTCGGACGCGCGCGAGGCGGAGGTGGGCTCGAACCCCAACCTCATGGACACCGACGGTGACGGCTTCAGCGACGGCGTGGAGGTGTACTTCCGCGACCGCGGCGTGGACTTCGACCCCATCCAGGTGGCGGACCCGGACGGTGGCGGCCTGGACAAGGGCTGTCCTCCGCTCTTGCGCGCCTCGGACACTGACTGTGACGGGCTGCTCGACTGCGACGAGCAGTTCATCGGCACCAACGCGACGCTGGCCGACAGCGACCGCGACGGCGTGCCGGATGGCATCGAATGGCGCGGCGGCACCCAGGGCGCGAGCAATGATTTGGACGAGGACCCGGACAACGACGGGCTCACGAGCCGCGCGGAGCTGCGCCTGCACACCCGCCCACTGGAGGTGGACACCGCCCACCTGGCGGCGGAGGGCTACCGCTACTCGTTCGAGGCGGACGGCCCGCCGGATGAGCTGGGCCGTCAGTGCTACACGCTGAGCGTGGGCAACGTGCTCCTGGCGCCCACCGTGGCCGCCGCGGATGACGCGGGTGTCGTCACACGCGGCGCGGGCTTCAACAACGTGGCGTTGTCCGTGGCGATGGTGCCCGCGGACGACCCGACCGCGCGCACCCAGGTGCGCACCTTCCGCGTGGACTCCGTGCGCTACCCGGTGGGCGGCATCAAGTCCCCCGCCGACGGCATCATCCGCGTAGCCCCCGAGGACTTCGTCGACGGCTGCCCCGGCCGCGCCGACGTCTCGCTTCCGACGCCGTGAGAATCGACGCTCCCATGAAGACCCAAGTCCGACTGTTGTCGCTCGCGCTGCTCGCCCTCACCGCCTGCTCCTCCGGGGGCGGTGACAAGGAGGACGCGGGCACTCCCCAGGTGCAGGACCTCTGCAACAGCCGGGAAGAGGCGCTGACGCTGGCCGAGTGCGAGCTCAAGCCCGGTGAACCGCTGGAGCGCCTGCTCGTCAAGGAAGGGGCGACGCGCGAAGGCGACCAGGACTGGTACCGCATCGTCCTGCCCGCCAACACCAGCGCGCGCACGCTGCTCAACCTCAACGGGCTCTACGTGGCCTCCAGCACCGCGGTGCAGCTGTCCATCAGCGTGCTGGAGACGCTGCCCGACGGGTCGGAAAGCTCGCTGGCGAAGAAGGACGACAAGCATGGCCAGGGCGCGCCGAAGCCGGTGGACATGGTGGTGCCGCTGCGCGACGACCTGAAGGGCAAGACGGTGCTGGTGCTGGTGCAGGACGCGCCGGACGTCGTCTCCCAGCCCAAGTTCGATGCGCGCAACCCCTACCGGCTGACGCTGCAGATCACCGAGAACCCGGACACGCACGAGCCCAACGACGCCCTCGCCGCCGCCACGCCGCTGTCGTTGGTGTCGCAGGGCGCGGGCGTGCAGGTGGGGACGGTGTCGGGCTTCCTGGCCACGGACAACGACGTGGACCGCTACACCTTCGACCTGCCCGTGGGGAAGGTGGCGTACGTGAGCGTGACGGCGCCGGACCTGGGCTTCGTGCCCAACTGGCGGCTGTCGTACCAGCTCCTGCGCCCCGGCTTCCTCACCAAGGAGGAGAAGGAGGACGAGGGCGAGGTTCGTCCGCAGGTGCGCCCGGGCGTGCTGGCGACGGCGCGCAAGGTGAAGGCGGAGCACGCGGGCAAGTGGATGCTGGTGGTGCGCGGCTACCGCGGCATCAGCGACCGGGACACGTCACAGGGTGATGTGCGCCAGGGGTACGACGTGGAAATCCGCGTCCTGGACGAGGCGGACGCGCAGGACCAGACGCAGCTTGGCAACGACAAGGTCGGCGACGCGCTGCTGCGAGACCTGGCCTCACCGTCGCCCGCGTCGTCCACGGCCTTCACCGGACGCATCGGCTACATCGGCGACCAGGACTGGTACGGGGTGCGCCTGCCGGCCTCCACCGTGCCCACGCGGCTGCGCTACCGCGTGGTGCCGCTGGCGACCGGGGGCCGCTTCCCCGCGCTGCCGGACACGCCGGACCGCCAGGTGCTCGTTTTCACCCTCGTGTCGAAGGGGGCGAACCGGGAGGAGTGGCGGACCGCGTGCACCAATGACTCGACGGCGTGCCCCAAGGGCTACGGGGAGAATCCGGACATCGTCGCGCTGGTGCAGGGGTACTGCCAGCGCGCGGACCTGCCGGCGCCCATGTGCCTGCACTCGCTGCGCGAGGAGACGTCGAACAACCCGCGCTTCACCAACCTGAGCAACTTCGAGGGCGTCATCCCGGTGCCCCCACGCGCGGCCTCGGAGCTGTACTACTTCAACGTCCAGGACGACGGCACCAACTGGGCGGATGACAAGGACTACCGGCTGGACGTGACGTGGGAGGCGGAGGACGCGGACGAGGTCAGCCGCTACGGCGGGACGTCGACGGAGTCGGCGGTGTCCAAGCCCCTGGCCTCCACCACGGCCTATCCCGTGCCGCCGGACACGGCGGAGTACACCGTCACCGGCCGGCTGTCGCATGGCTATGGACGGCTGCGCAACGGCGATGACCGCATCAACGGCCGGGGCGTACGCGGCCCCATGGACTACGACGCGGTGCCGTCCGACGTGGACTCCTTCATGTTCCAGCTCCCCGCCGTGCCGCCGCCGGAAGACCGCGCGTGGCTGGTGCAGTGGGAGGTGGCGAAGCAGCAGGACGGTGGCTCGGTGCACGGCCTCGCGCTGGACCTGACCTTCTGTGACGGCGACGCCGTGGCGGGCGCCGACGGAGGCACGGTGCCGGACAGTGGCATGGGCGAGGGCTGCGTGGCGGTGAGGGCGGGCAGCCGCAACCAGGCGCTGACGCTGGGCTACCGCTCGGACGCGCTGCGGGCGTGGCACACGCCGGCGAATGCTCCGCTGAGCAGCTTCCAGCCGCTGTTCAACCTGGAGGAGCGCCCCGACTCCACCGTCGTCACCCTGGCCCCGTACGCGTGTGGCTGTCTGGAGCCGCGCTTCATCCGTGGCGGGAAGATGCGCGTGGATGTGTCGGCGGCCGAGCGCACGTCCTACGAGCAGGTGGAGTACACGCTGCGCACCGGCTACGGCGACTATCCCCAGTCGTACACGCGGGATGGCGGCGTGACGACGCAGTGCCCGGGGCTGGAAGACGCGGGTACGCCAGACGGTGGCGCTCCCGGGCCGCGCGGGGGCTGTGCCTTCACCCGTCAGCCGTGAGTGGGCGCTGGGCCGGGTGACTCGCTCCCAGCGCAGTCACCTGGTTCGATGCGGTGTCTCGCGGTGTGTCTGACCCGCCTTCAACGAGGCGGGGCGGCTGGCGAGGCGGGGTGGATGGAACAAGGGGCGACGAAGCCGTCGCTCCTGCGGGGAGACCTGGCTTTCGCGAGGCCATCACCCGGTGTCCGGCGGAATGTGTGTGATTGTCGCGAGGCCTGGCGCGCGGTGTGGGCCAGCGACTTCGCGAGGTGCGCCACGGCGGGCGGGCGAGCGAACGACACCCACCTGGGTGGGGTGGCGGGTGGTGCCCGTCACCCTTCACCCTCGGGGAGGCTCAGGGAGGCGCGATACCCTGTCCGTTGAGGGCGATGACCTTCTCCGGAAGGTTCGCCGCATTGGACTTGATGGTGATGGTGCCCTGGTACACTTGGGCCTCGCGCGGCTTGAACGTCACCTCGATGAAGACGTGCTTCAGCGAGGGCACCTGCAGGGGCGTGCCGGCCGTGTAGTCATTGGAGACCTTCATCGTGAACACGGACGGAGCGTTGAGGGTGATGTCGGTGATTTCCAGCGTATCCTCCCCCATGTTCGTCACCATGACCGAGTTGAAGCCACTGGTTCCGACGAAGGTGCCCGCGTTGAACTCGCGGTCGAATGCCATCTCGTCGCGGTCCGAGACAAGCTGCGGGGTCTTGGGAAGTTCTTCGGCGCTCTCACCGCAGGCCGCGAGTGAGAAGAAGAGAATAGGGAGCCACGGGGTGTGCAGTCGCATGGACGTTCACTCCTCGCTAGAGGGTCGATGATGATGAATGTTGTAACAGTGTTCTGTCGTAAGGCCCAGAGCGCCGGTGCATTCCTGCTCATGTTGTTGGTGGTGGGTTGTGGCGACACGCGCGACGACTTCATCGGTCCGCGTGTGAAGGATGCGTGTGATGAGACCTGGCCCGTGTGTGGCAGCGTCGCGGGCTGCATTCTCGGAGCGGAAGGCTATGCGGAGGGTCGCTTCCCTGGTCGCAGCAAGTTCATCGTCCAGGTGCCGGAGGCGTCTCACGTCAAGGTGAGCTTCTACCTGGACGAGGTCACCGCCGCGGGAGAGGAGACGGTGGTCATCTTCCACGAGGAGGGGTGCCGGGCCCGCACGCGTCTGGCGGCGGATGGGCGCGCGGTGCTCGACTCGATGGAGAAGTTCAGCGTCTTCACGAAGGAGGCGGACGTCACCGGAGTGGGCGACCACCTCATCGAGTTCGAGTCCGACATGCAGGCGCGCTACGCCGTGAAGGTCGACGTGACGCCCCTGCGCAATCGCTAACCGCCGGAGGCGACGCCTTGCTTCAACGTTCGAACAAGGTGGTTCGCCACCCGGAAGCTGTTGGCGGCGATGGTCAGCGTGGAGGGCACGCTGCCGCCCGTGGGCATGAAGCTGCCGTCCACGACATAGAGATTGGGCACCTCGTGCGCGCGGCAATTCCTGTCCAGCACGGACGTGGCCGCGTCGTCGCCGAAGCGGCAGGTGCCGTGCTGGAGGATGGTCGTCTCTCCGGCGGTGGTGGTGCGCTTGAGTTCGTCCGGCTCCAGGCGCAGCAGGACTTCTTCACCGCGCTCGACGAGGAAGCGCGTGGCGACCAGGTCCGTGGGGTGTCGCTCCACGGTGATGGCGGCCACGGGGATGCCATGCTTGTCCTTCACCGCGCTCTCCACGCCGACGTAGCTGCCGGGCGTGGGGAGGAACTCTCCGTAGACCTCGAACAGGAGGATGCGCGAGTCCCGGTAGGCCCGCATCCTGTCCTTCAGCTCCTTGCCGAAGACGGCCGAGGAACCGCTGCCGGCGAGCCCCGTGGCGGCATGGATGGGATTGGGATGCGCCCACATGAAGCCCATGGTGCCGCCCTTGCGGAAGCCGAAACGCTCATCCGGCATCAGGTAGAAGTCCTGGATGCTGCGGTTGACGAAGGGGCCCGGGTCCTTGAGCCACGGGCGCTTCTCGGCCTGCTTCGACAGTCGGAACGTCGCCTGGGACTCGCCGAACGAGCTGAAGATGAGGTTCTTTCCCACCAGCCCGCTGCCGTTGGCCAGGCCGCTCGCGAAGCGGCTGGACGTGGAGTTGAGCAACAGCCGCGCGCTCTCCACCGCCGTGCACGACACGACGATGACCTTGGCGGGCTGCTCCTGGGTGACGCCGTCCGCGTCCAGGTAGATGACGCTGCGCGCGCGCCCCTTCTTGTCCACCTCCACGGTGCGCGCCATGCAGCCCGGCCGCACCTGCACGTTGCCGGTGGCCACGGCGGCGGGGATGAGGCTTGCGTTCGTGCCGCTCTTGGCGCCCATCTCACAGCCGTAGCTGCCACACAGCGCGCAGTACGCGCACGGCGCCCGGCCCTTGTAGGGACGGCTGATGATGCCGCGCGCGGTGGGCAGCGAGTGCCAGCCCATCCCCTTGCACACCTTGTCGATTTCCCCCGCCACCGGGTGCGCGTCCAGGGGCGGCAGCGGGTACGGCGCGCTGCGCGGCTCGGCGAAGGGGTGGGCCACGGCCTGTCCGGACACGCCCAGCTCCTGCTCGGCCTTGTCGTAGAAGGGCGCCAGGTCCTCGTAGGAGATGGGCCAGTCGGCAATCGTGGTGCCGGCCACCGCGCCCAGCGTGCTGCGCAGCCGGAAGTCCACCGGCTTGAGGCGGTAGAAGAAGCCGCTCATGTGCACGGTGCCGCCGCCCACGCAGTTGGCCGTCCACGCCGCGGAGCTGCGCTCGTACTTGCCCTTGGCGCCCTTGCGCAGCAGGTGCGGCTCCTCCCAGGGCAACGGCATGAAGAAGTTGCGGCGGCTGTTGAGGATTTCGTCGTGGACGAAGTCCTGGGGCCGGTAGTGGGGGCCCTTCTCCAGCACCACGACCTTGAAGCCCGCGCGGCCCAGCTCCAGCGCCATGGGCGCGCCGCCCGCGCCGCTGCCGATGATGCAGATGTCGACTTCGGGCAGGCTCACTTGTGAACCCCGCACTCGCGCAGGCACTTCGGTCCGTCGTAGCCCTCGGGCGGCGCCATGGCGATGGTGCCCACGGCGTCGAACCCCATCAGCCTCCAGCCCACCTTGCCCTTGTTTCCCCCGTAGGACGGGTCACCCAGGAAGCCCTCCAACGTCAGCACGGTGAGCAGCTCCAGGAAGTGCGCCTCGCCGCTCTGGGGCGGGCTGTCCTTGAAGAGCGTGAGCAGTTCGTCCTGCTGCGCGGGGGTGATGGCGGAGAAGCCCTTCTGGAACATGCGCTGCGAGCGGCGCTCCAGCGCGGCGAGCCCCTCCAGGAAGTCGTCGCGCATGGGCTTCATCTCGGGTGTCTGGAGGATGCGGTCGATGTAGACAGGCACGTCGGCGTCGAGCGCGCCGGGGTCCTCGTCGCGCGGGAGGATGCGCTCGGTGGCGGCGGTGACGACGGCCAGCTCGAACGAGGAGAAGGTGCGATGGTGTTGCCCGCCGGGCGCGGTGCCCAGGGGTCCGGGGTCCGTGGCGGGCTTGGGGGCTTCCTCGGAGGAGCGCTTGCAGGCCAGCGGCCCGAGCAGCACGACGCCGCCGCCCAGGAAGGTCAGCCGCCGGATGAAGGAGCGCCGCGACAGGCGCTGACGAGGGGAACGCGCACGGGGCATAGGTGCGCGAGCGTAACCCAGCGCGAGCCGCTTCGCCGCGTCGGGATGCATGGCTCGCCTGCTTCCTCGGGCGTGGTGGTGACGTAGGATGAAACGACGATGTGCAGGGCCGACAACGCAAGGAGACAGAAGATGAGACGGCATGTCTGGGCACTGGGATTGGCGCTGGCATTGGGATGCGGGAAGGATTCCAATCCGGACAATCCGGACGCGGGGCGCCCGGATGGCGGGCCGGGACCTTCGGATTCACCCTTCACCCGCTTGGAGGTGGACTCGGACCCGAGCGAGTTCAACCCCATCTCCAACATCGCCATGGCCGTCGGTCCCGAGGACCGCATCGGCATGGCGTACTTCGTGAACAACGGGACGATGACGGGCAGCGTGGTGAACTACGACCTGCGCTACCGCGAGTTCAACGCGGGCGTGCTCGGGCCGGCGGAGAAGATTGTCACCGTGCAGCGCGTGTACGGGGTGTCGATCGCCTTCGGTCCGGATGGGCAGCCGGCGGTGGCATACCTGGGTGGCGGCAGCGACGACTCCACGTTCTGGCTCCAGAGTGATGTGGCGGTGTCCTATCGCTCGTCGGCGGGCGCGTGGACGCAGCGGGTCGTCGGCACGCGCTCCAACGCGGCGGCCATCGGAAACCCGCTGAGCGACGTGGGCTTCCTCATCGGGCTCAACCCGTCCATGGTCTTCTCCGGCGGTCAGGCACTCGTCGCGTATCGCGATGGACACAACGGCAACTTCGGTCGTCAGGACTGGGAGTCGGCGGACCTGGAGCTGGCGAGCGGCGGGCCCGCGAGCTGGACGTTCCGCATGCTGGCCTCGTCGGGCGACACCAAGGCGGGCTACGGCGGCCACATCGGCCTCATCATGGCGGGCGCGCAGCCCGCGGTGGTGCATGACCTGGTGAAGGAAGCCGCGCAGGCGACGGGCGGGGGCATCGTCTTCCAGCGGCGCAACGCGGATGGCGCGGCCTGGACGGCGCCGGTGCTGGTGGCCACGCCGGAGAGCGTGGGCAACACGCAGCTGGGGCCGTCCATCGCGTACGACTCGGTGGCGGGCTTCGGCATCGCCGTGCAGAACCGCGGCTCCTCGCGAGGCGACGTGTTGCAGTACTACGACTGCCCGAGCCCCAGCGCGACGAGCTGCGCGACGACGGGCGAGTGGTCGACGCCGGACCCGGTGTTCGGCCGGGGGACGGGCGGCTGGTATCCGTCGCTCGCGTTCGACGCGGCGAACCACGAGCCGCACATCGCCCACTACGTCTGCTCGTCGGAGACGGGCCGCAACGACACGAGCTGCAACCCGAACGAGGACCAGCTCATCATCAGCGCGCGCATCGCGGGCAACTGGCGTGAGACGTTGGTCGACGCCAACGGCGGCTGGTCCCCGAAGCTGGCGTTCCTCTCCACGGGCAAGCGCGTGGTGCTCTACCGCACGCCGGTGGCGGCGCTCACGAAGAAGGGCGTCCTGAACCTCGCGGTGGAGCAATGAGAAGTGCGGTCCGCGCCCTGGCGGCGCTGACACTGGCGGGAATTGCGTCCGGCGCCGGCATGGTGGCGTGCAGCCGTCCGGACAACTCGCTGTCCGGAAGTGTGTCGGAGCTCTTCCCGCTGGAGGTGTCGCGCGTGGAGATTCTCCGCAACGCGGAGGCGCTCCAGGTGAGCTACTTCCGCAACAACGACCTGGACGTGGACCTGGTGGTGCGGCTCACCGTGTCCACGGAAGGGTTGGACCTGCGGCCGGGCGCGAAAATCAACCTGGCGGGCAACACGCCCTCGGGGTTGGCGCGTGCCACGGTGGTGCACCTCAACGCGGGCGAGCCGTCGCGCGTCTTCGCGCCGGTGGAGAAGGGGGACTTGCAGTTGGAGTCTGGAGGCAACCCGGGCGAGCAGACGCGCGGGGACTTCTCCATGTCCTTCAAGAAGGGCGACGGCTACGGCGCCGGTCGCAGCCTGGAGGGGACCTTCTCCTCGGAGGCGCTGGATGCGGGCTTCGGTCCGGAAGAGGGTGAGCCGCTCGACGGGAGTGTCATCATCCCGTAGCGAAGGCTCGCCGTGAGCCAGCGGTGACGCCCGGACGCTCGGGCGTCACCGCGCTCCAGCAGGAGGCTGACTTGGGGCTACGGCGTGGCGCACGTGTTGAGCGCGAGCCCATTCGCCACGGTGGACCGGGCCACGGTGTGCCGGGCGAGCGCCAGCACTCCACCGTCTTCGTACACGCGCCGAGCGAGCGCCACGGCCTCCGCGCCGTGGACCGTCAGCGTGGCACCCGAGGCGTCCGTCACCGCCACCGCGCCGTCCGCCGCGCCTTCCGCGCGAACGAGCAGCGCGCCCGTGTCGTCGCGCACGGCCATGCCGTTCTCCAGCGGCTCGAAGTAGCGGATGACGGGCTCCTGACCCGCGCGCTCCAGTGCCAGCTTCATGACGCCGCTCTCCGCGTCGCGCGACATGCGCAGCACGTCCGTGGGGCTCAGGCGGACGACGCGCGTGCCGTCGTCGGTGCCGTCCGCGCTCGACACGGGGTTGTTGCCGCTCCAGAACTCGATGCTGTTGATGATGAGCGCGTCGATGAGCGTGCCAATCCCATAGACGGGGACGATGACGAGCACGAGGAACATCAACCACTGCACGAACTTCTCACCGGAGATGTTCTTGTTGAACTGCCAGATTTTCTGCGTGAGCTTGAAACTGCCGAAGCACCCGGTCGCATGCATGGAGATGAAACCGGCGCAGAGCACAGCGAGCCACGGAGACGGACGCTTCATCATGGGCCCTCCTTGGGAGGATGGAAGGACTGCGGAGGCGGACCCACCATGCCACGGTGGATTTCCCCGGCGACACTTCGTTCGCATCCCAGTCCAATGCTCACCACTCGAAAATCCCCCGGGTGCGAGGATGCGCGGGTGACTCCCGTCCACTTCTTCATGAGGGCCTGTGTGCTGTGCCTGCTGTCCCAAGGCGCGCTCGCCGCGACACCGCCCGACGCGGGTCCGCCTGTCGAAGCTCCGCGCGCCGTGCGCGATGCCGCCGGCGCACCTCCAACCGCGCTGGCCTGTCTGGCGAAATGGTATCCGGTGCTGACGCCGGTGCGCCTCGACGCGGGCTGGGGCTTCACGCTGCCGGATGGACGCGCCCATCCGTTCGACGACGGCCAGCAGAAGTCCTTCCCGCGAAAGCTGGAGGCCCCGGACCTGGAGGACACGCTCTCCATCGCCTATGTCGCGGGCCCCATCGCTCCGGTGACTCGCGAGGACGAGGACCCCGGGCGCATCCGCTTCGAGCCGCTGTTCGAGGCCATGTACGGCGATGCGAAGGAGAAGGTGGACGTGGTGCCGCTCGTGTTCCTTGGTCAGCGGCTCAAGGTGCACCGCAAGGTGGCGCCCGCGTTCCAGCGCGTCGCCGCGCGGCTGGAGGCGCTGGTGGCGAAGGACGCCTCGCTGAAACCCTTCCTCCAGGGCGTGGGCGGGACGTTCGTCTGGCGCAACATCGCCCACACGACGCGCCGGAGCGCGCACTCCTACGGCGTCTCCATCGACCTGAACACCGCGCGCTCGCACTACTGGGAATGGCAGCGGCCCCGGCTGCCGGTGCGCTGGCGCAACGCCGTGCCCCAGGCGCTGGTGGACGCCTTCGAGGCGGAGGGCTTCATCTGGGGCGGTCGCTGGTACCACTACGACACGATGCACTTCGAATACCGGCCGGAGTTGCTCGATGCCGCGTGCGCTCCGGCGCGGTGACGCTCAGTCTCCCTCGCTCTGCACGAGGCCGTACTTGTGCAGCAGGGAGTAGAGGTGCTTGCGGTCCAGCTCGGCGTCGCGAGCGGCGCGGGCGATGTTGCCCTTGGCGCGGCCGAGCAGGCGCGTGAGGTACTCGCGCTCGAAGGCGCGGATGAGCTCGTCCTTGCAGACCTTGAAGGGCCCGGTGAACTCGGCGGGGAGGAAGTCGCCCGCGGGGGCGGGGGGCTCGCGGGTGAATTCGCGCAGCAGCGTGTCCCCGGCCAGCTCCGGGATATCCACCATGTGCCGGGCGCGCTCGAGCGCGTTGCGCAGCTCGCGCACGTTGCCCGGCCAGGTGTGCCCGTTGAACTGCTCGCGAATCTTCTCCGGCAGCCGCAGCCACAGCCCCTCGCCGGCGAACGCGTCCACGAGCAGGGGGATGTCCTCCTTGCGGTCTCGCAGGGGCGGCAGGTTGACGGTGAAGACGGAGAGGCGGAAGTAGAGGTCCTCGCGGAAGCGGCCCGCCTGCGTCTCCGACCAGAGGTCCTTCTTGCTGGCCACGACGATGCGCGCGTCGAAGGAGATGGGCGTGGACGCGCCGAGCCTGCGGAACTCGCGGTCCTCAATCGCACGCAAGAGCTTGGGCTGGAGGTCCAGCGCCAGGTCGTCGATTTCGTCGAGGAAGAGGGTGCCGCCGTTGGCGCGCTCCAGGCAGCCGATGCGCTGGCTGACGGCGCCGGTGAAGGCGCCCTTCTCGTGGCCGAACAGCTCGCTCTCGATGAGGGAGTCGGAGACGCTGGCGCAATCAAAGACGACGAGCGGCCCGGGTGCGCGCGGGCTGAGCTTGTGGATGGCCTTGGCGGCGGCGCCCTTGCCGGAGCCCGTCTCGCCGACGAGCAGGAGCGTGGAGTCGGTGGGGGCGATGCGCTGGAGCAGCGCGAAGATCTGCCGCATCGGCAGGCTGCGGCCCACCAGGTCTCCCAGCCGGTCCTCCAGCGTGGGCTCCACCTGGACGGGGGCGAGCTGGGGGCTGAAGCGCAGGCGCACGTCGCCCACTTCGAGCAGGGCGCCGGGGCGCAGGTACGCCTCGCGGATTTGGGCGCCGTCGAGGAAGGTGCCGTTGGTGGAGCCCAGGTCCTGGACGAGGAAGCGGTCGCCCTGGCGGCGCACCACCAGGTGATTGCGGCTCACCGTGGGGTGGTCGATGACGACGTCGTTGTCGGGCGCCTTGCCCACGCGAAGCGCTTCGTTGGCGAGCGGGAAGACGGTGCCGGCACGCTCGGTATCCAACAGGACGAGGTGGAACTGTTGCGCGGAGAGTCGCTCACCCTGTGCCCGTGCATTGATGACCGTGTGCGCGGGGATGGGGGCTGGGGGGAGAGGGGGCATGACCGGGCAGGGATTGTAGACGGCTTCTCGCCGCGAGGTGACTTCCTGTCGGGTGGGGTGGCGCCCGCCCTCCGGCCGACCGGGCATGGTTGGAGCCCCAGCGGAGCGTGATACGACGGGCAACCCCTATGCGCACCCGCTTCCTGCTCCTGATGCTGGCCTCCGCCTGCGCCACTGTCCCGCAGGCTTCCGCCCCCACCACCCCCTCTTTGGCGCCCCCCGCTCCGACACGTGTCTGGAAGCAGCCGCGCGCGGTGGTGGTCCGTCATGCCACGGTGATGCCCGCCACCGGCCCGGCCATCGAGGATGGCGCGGTGGCCTGGGTGGACGGCAAGCTGACGGCGGTGGGGCGTAACGCGGAGGTGACGACACCTTCGGGCGCGGAGGAGGTGGATGGCACCGGCCTCTACGTCACCCCGGGCATCATCGACGCCCACAGCCACCTGGGCGTCTACGCGACGCCGGAGACGTTCTCCACGGGCGATGGCAACGAGGCCACGGCGCCGGTGACGGCCGAGGTCTCCGCCGAACACTCGTTCTGGCCGCAGGACCCGGGGCTGCGGCGCGCGGCGGCGGGTGGAGTCACGGCGCTGCTGGTGCTACCAGGTAGCGCCAACCTGATTGGTGGCCGGGGCTTCCCGGTGAAGCTGCACTTCGGACGGTCGGCGGCGGAAGTCCGCTTCCCGGGCGCGAGGGACGCGCTGAAGATGGCGTGTGGTGAGAACCCCCGGCGCGTCTACGGCGAGGGCCGCAACGTGGCGCCGTCCACCCGCATGGCCAACGTGGCGGGCTACCGGCAGGCGTTCGCCCAGGCCCGCGAGTACATGTCCAAGCTGGAGGAGTGGGCGAAGAAGAAGGAGAAGACGCCGGACGACGCGGGCCCCGCGCCGCTGCGCGACTTGAAGCTGGAGACGCTGGCGGAGGTGCTGCGCGGCAACATCCTGGTGCAGAACCACTGCTATCGCGCGGACGAGATGGAGGTGATGCTCCAGGTGGCGGAGGAAGCCGGCTATTCGATTCGGGCCTTCCACCACGCGCTGGAGGCCTACAAGGTCCGCGACAGTCTGGCCGCGAAGGGTGTTGCCGTCGCGACCTGGGCGGACTGGTGGGGCTTCAAGCTGGAGGCGTGGGACGGAATCCCCGAGAACGCCGGGCTGGTGTCGCAGGCGGGGGGCAAGGCCGTCATCCACTCGGACTCGGGCTTTGGCATCCAGCGGCTGAACCAGGAGGCCGGCAAGGCGATGTGGCGGGCGCGGGAGTCCGGCGTCCCCATTCCCGAGGAAGAAGCGCTGCGCTGGGTGACGCTGAACGCCGCGTGGGTGATGGGCGTGGAGGGTGTCACCGGTTCGCTGGAGCCGGGGAAGATGGCGGACGTGGTGCTGTGGAGGAACCACCCGCTGAGCGTCTATGCGAGGGCGCAGCGCGTGTGGGCGGACGGCGTGGTGACGTTCGACGCGGGCGCGGGCGCGGTGGAGGCGAGCGACTTCGAGGTGGGGGAGCTGGCGGCGAGCGCCGCGAAGCTGGTGGCCGCTCCCGCGCCGACGCCGTCCCTGGCCGACCTGGGCCTCGTCGCGCGCTGCGATGTCTCGAAGGAGCGCGCGTGCGCGGAGCTGGTGCCGCAGGGGCAGGAGGCGTGCACGGTGTTCCAGGGCGTGACGGCCTTCACGGGCTCGGCCTGGGTGAAGGGCGCCACGGTGGTGCTGGAGGGCGGCAAGGTGTCGAGCGTGCGCTCGCAGGGCGAGGGCGGCGCGCTCCCCGCGGGTTGCCGGACGGTGGACGGCAAGGGGCGGTTGTTGACGCCGGGCCTGGTGGACCCGCTCACCTCGCTGGGGTTGGTGGAGGTGGGCGCGGAGGTGTCGACGCAGGACGACGGGCTGCGCGGAGACGCGGCGAAGCGGGACGTGCGCGCGGCGCTGGTGTCGGCGGACAGTGTCAATCCGGCCTCGGCGGTGTTCCCGGTGACGCGGTTGGGCGGCGTCACCAGCGCGGTGACGGTGCAGCACGGAGGGCTGGTGGCCGGGCAGAGCGCCTTCGTGGCGACGGACGGCTCGGTGCGCCGCGCTTCGCTGGCGATGCACGTCAACCTGGGCATGGGCGGACGGGATGCCGTATCGGGCTCGCGGGCGCTGGTGCTGGAGCGGCTGCGCGAGGTCTTCTCCGACGCGCGTGAGTACGGCCGCCGCAAGGGTGACTTCGAGCAGCGGCGCATGCGGGACGTGGCGGCGAGCCGGCTGGATTTGGAGGCGCTCCAGCCGGTGCTTGCGGGCACGTTGCCGGTGGTGGTGACGGCGCAGAAGGCGTCGGACATCCGGGCGGCGCTGGCGCTTTCGCGCGAGTACAACCTCAAGCTCGTCATCGCCGGAGGCAGCGAGGCGTGGATGGTGGCGTCGGAGCTGGCCGTGGCGAAGGTGCCGGTGATTCTCCAGCCCACGCAGAACCTGCCCATGGACTTCGACCGGCTCAACAGCCGGCTGGACTCCGCGGCGCTCCTGACCAGCGCGGGTGTGAGGGTGCTGTTCTCCGTGCTGGGCGAGCCCGCGATGGTGCGCACGCTGGCGCAGGAGGCGGGCAACGCGGTGGCCTGGGGCCTGCCGCACACGGATGCGCTGCGCGCGATGACCTCCAGCGTGGCGGATGCGTTCGGACTGCCGGTGGGGAAGCTTTCTCCCGGCGCGGTGGCGGACGTGGTGCTGTGGAACGGCGACCCGCTGGAGTCCGCGTCGCGGCCCGTGGGCATGTGGCTGGCCGGACGGCAGGTGCCGCTCGTCAGCCGTCAGCAGGCCCTGTTCGAGAAGCACCGCGTGCTGCCCGCGAAGTAGCGCGGGCCTGGACGTACGACGGCGGCCGCCCCCAGGTGAGGACGGCCGCCGCGTTCAAATCCATGGACCCGGGGGGGCCGCTAGTTGCCCTCGAAGACCCCGATGGCGCCCGCCACCCACTTCTTCGTGGTGGTGTCCTGGTAGCCCATGAAGCCCACCAGCATCCGCCGGCCATCGCCGGAAGCATCTCCCTGGATGTCGCTGATGCGGGACATGCCGTACTTGCGGCCGAAGTCCGTCAGGCCGTAGTTGATGATGCTCCCGCCCTTGAGGCGCGACAGGCCACCGCCCCACGACGCGCCCACCCAGATGCTGCCGTCGGACGGGTCCAGGCCGATGGCGGACAGGTGCTTGTCCACCAGCCCCGAGCCCGCGCCCATGTGGCCCAGCACGGTGCCATTCGCATCGATGTGCACCAGGCCGTTGCCGAACGAGCTCAGCCACGCCGTTCCGTCACGCGCCACCACCGCGCCGGAGATGTTGTCGGGCACGCGCTCATTGGGCTTCGAGTACTCGGGCTTGGCGTCCGGCCACAGGTCCAGCTTGTTGCTGCTGTCGTTCTCCGAACCCGTCTGCGAGCGCCAGAAGTTGCCGCCGTTGGTGCCGTAGCGGAAGCGCGTGGTGCGGTCCGAGCCGCCGAACCAGACGTCGCCGCTCGGGTCCACCGCGACGCCGTAGTAGGCGTCCGTCAGCAGAATCACGCCGCCCTGCGCGTTGTACGCGTTGATGTGCGGGTGCACGTGCTCGAAGACGCCGGAGCAGTTGAGCTGGCCGTTGCACATGGGCGCGCCGTCGAACTCCGCGTTGCCGCGCGCGAAGCCGTGATTGCCGCCGAACCACACGCTCGCCTTGTTGTTGCCCAGCGCGTGCTTGTCGTAGCGGATGCGCAGCACGTTGCAGATCTTCTCGCGCCCTCGGGGCTCGGCCGCCACCACGTTGGGGCCGGAGAAGATGTCGTAGTGCACCACGTCCAGCGTGCCGTCCGAGTTCAGCGTCACCTTGTCCGCGTCACCGCTCTTGTAGCGCGCCGGGTCCGGGCTCGGCCCGTCCCAGTTGTTCTCGCAGTGCTCGAAGCCCTTGCCCGGCATGCCCTCGTAGCCCACGAAGACGGTGCCCGACTTGCCGCCCGCCACGGAGATGACCTTCAGGTACTTGGCCCCCGGGGGCGTGCTGCCATCCGCCATGAAGCCGTAGGGGCGCAGGCCGTTCTCCATGCCGAAGCGCACGAGCCTCTCCGCGCCGCGCTTGAGCAGGAACAGGCCCTCCTCGCCGCCGGCCACCCAGACGTTGCCGCCCTCGTCGGCCGTCACGCCGTAGACGGTGACGGGGCCGCCCTGGTCCGCGCCGTAGAAGCGCCAGCCCGCCGGCGTCGGCAGCGGCGGAATCTCCACGTCCTGGCGAGGGTCCGGCGGAGTCCCGCCGTCCGTGGGAGTGCCGCCGTCCGTCGGAGTCCCCGAGTCCGGCGTCTCCGTGGGCGTGCCCGAGTCGGGAGGCTCCGTGGGCGTGCCCGAGTCTGGCGTCCCCGCGTCGGGGATCTCCTCCGGCGGGCCCGGGCGTCCAGGCGGAGGGCCCGGGTCATCCATGCCCGGGTTGTCCTGCTCCGAATCGTCGCCGCTCTTGCTGGAGCCGCAGCCCACCACGGTCCACATCGCGCCCGCCATGACGAGCGCTCCTGCCCAGCGCCATCCCCGCGTCATCCGAACTCACCCCACGAAAACCTGGGCCGCCCCGGATGGGCAGCCTTCCGGGGCCTCTGCATCGCAAGGCCGATGCCAGGGTTGGCTGCCGTTCCAAGCGGGACTCCGTCCGGTCCCGGACAGCCAGTGGGAAGCACAATCCCCAGTCTGGGAAAGTCGCTGTCCCGAAGACCCCCTCATTCGTGCTAGTGCCTTCCGGAAATGGGTGGGAACGACGCACGCGGTCGCACACCGTTGTCCTTGGTGGGGCAGGAGCCGGACCTCCTGTTCTACACACGCCAGGCGACCGAGCACGGTGCGCCCGTGTTGGTATTGGGCGCCGCCAACGGCCGGGTGGTCTGGGCATTGGCCGAGCATGGCTTCACCGCCGTGGGAGTGGACCCCTCGGAGGTGATGATTCGCTCCGCCGAGGAGCGCCGCGCCTCGGAGCCTCCGGAGGTCGCCAGCCGCGCCCGCTTCCTCGTCGCGGACCTGCGCTCCATCCGCCTTCAGGAACACTTCCCACTGGTGCTCGCCCCGCAGCACGCGCTGGGGCTGATGCCCGGCAATGATGACCTGGAGGCGTTCCTCTCCACAGTGCGCCACCACCTCACCGCGGGGGGCACCTTCGTGTACGACGTGCTCAACACGCCCCGCGAGCCGGTGCTGCCGCGCGATGACGAGGAGCCCAACGCGGGCCTGGAGCCGCGCCGGCCCCTGTTCGCCCTCCACCTGCGCGAGCGCAAGCAGCCGGGCGTGCCCAGCCCCATCCGCCGCCTCAAGCTGCGGCACTTCTCGCCGGAGGAGCTGGACGCGGCCCTCACCGGCGCGGGCTTCATCCCGCGCGAGCGCTACGGCCGCTTCGACGGCAAGCCCTTCGACCTGGAAGACTCGCGCCACATCGGCGTCGCCGGCCCGTGAGCACGGGCGGAGTGCTCACTTCTCGAAGCGGTAGCCCAGGCCCCGCACGGTGACGAAGTGGCGGGGCTCCTCCGGGTTCGGCTCGAACTTGAGGCGCAGCTGGCGCATGAAGTTGTCCACCGTGCGCGCGCTGCCTTCGTAGTGGTAGCCCCACGCGCCGGACAACAGCTCCTCGCGGGTGAAGGTCCGCTCCGGGTGCGCGAGGAAGTGCGCCAGGAGCTTGAACTCCTGCGCCGTCAGCTCCACCGGCGTGCCGGCCTTGGCCACCGTGCGCGCGTTCATGTCCACGCTGACGTCGCCGAACGTCACCGGCGGCGCGGCCCCGAGCGTCGGGTAGCGCCGGCGCAGCACGGCCTTGATTCGCGCCAGCAGCTCCTGGAGCCCGAAGGGCTTCACCACGTAGTCATCCGCGCCCAGGTTGAGGCCCAGAATCTTGTCCGTCTCCATGCCCTTGGCGGACAGCACGACGACGGGGGTGTCCCGGCCGCGCTGGCGCAGCTCCTTGAGCAGTTCGAAGCCGTTGAGCTCCGGCAGCATCAAGTCGAGCACGACGAGGTCCGGGGCCTCGTCCAGCGCGCGCTGGAGCCCCGTGCGCCCGTCCTGGGCCTGGAGCACCTCGTAGCCCTCGAAGCGCAGGTTCATGGACAGGCCGGCGAGGATGGACAGGTCATCCTCCACCACCAGGATGCGGCGGGTCGTCTCGCTCATGCCTTCTGCACCGGCAGGTGGATGGTGAACCGGCTGCCGCGGCCGGGCTCGCTCTTCACGGCGATGCGTCCGCCGTGAGCCTCGATGATACGCCGGGCGATGGCCAGCCCCAGCCCACTTCCCTCCGTCTTCCGGGTCAGCAGATTGTCCACCCGGTAGAAGCGCTCGAAGATGCGCTTGCGTTCCTTCGGAGCGATTCCCACGCCGTTGTCCTCCACCGCCAGGTCCACCCATCGGCCCGAGCGGCGTGCGCTCAGCTCGATGCGTCGGTTCGTTGGCCCGCTGTACTTGTAGGCATTCTGGAGCAGGTTGAGCAGCGCTCCCGCGACGGCTTCCTTGTCCACGTCCACGCGCGGCAGCCCCTCGGACACGTCGACCTTCAGGTCCACGCCGCCCTCCAGGCGCTGCGCGCGGAAGGCGGCCACGGCCGTGTCCACCACGTCCATGACGGGCATCGGCTCGCGCTGGTACACCTTGCGACCGCCTTCGATGCGGGACCAGTCCAGCACCCGCTCGATGAAGACGGACAGCCGCTCCGTCTCTCGCGTCAGCAGGGTGAGCACCTCCTGCATCTGCGCCGGGTCCTTCAGCCGCCCCAGGGCGAGCGTCTCGATGAACATGCGGATGGAGGTGAGCGGCGTGCGCAGCTCGTGGCTCACCAGCGACACGAAGTCCGTCTTCATGCGCGACAGCCGTGCCTCGCGGTAGAGCACGCGGCCCGTGTAGACGACTCCGAACGTCAGCGTCAGGTAGAACAAACCCAGCAGCACGCCGTACACGGCGCGGTTGCGCGCGGAGGCCCGGGCGACGGGGTCCTCGCCGGTGGGCAGCACCACCAGACGGAAGTCTTGAAGTGGAGGCGACAGCACGCGCTCGGCCAGCACTTGCGGCCCCAGCGCGCTGGCGCGAGCCTGCGCCACCTCCGACACCAGCTTGCCCATCAATCCGCCGCCCTCGCTGCTCTCGCGGGGCACGGGCATCAGCGCGAAGCGCACCGGCTCGCTGGACACCGCGCGGGGCTCCACACGCTCCGTCAGCAGCAGCTCCAGGGCGCGCACGGACAGGCGCACGCCGCGCACGATGTCGCCCTTGCGCTCGGCCACCACGACGACGGAGCGGCCTCCGGCGGACAGCGAGAAGACGGTGGGTACTTCAGGCAGCGAGCCGACCTCCGGCATGACCGCGCCCAGGGCCTCCATCAGCAGCGGGTCCTCCGTGAAGGTGCGGCCGCCCTCGAGCTGGAAGGTGCCGTCGGGCTCCGACAGGATGCGTCCATCCGGCGCAAGCAACTGGAGCCTGCCGCCTTCCTCCGCGAGCTTCGCGGCGGACAGCTCCTTGGGCAGCTCCTGGGACAGTGACTCCAGCGTGCCCCGCCACGCGGACTCCAGGCGCTTCTCCACCGCGGCGCGCTCATTGATGATGGCCACCACGCCGAAGCCGGACAGGCCCGCGGACGGCAGCACCACCAGGATGATGAGCAGCGCGAAGGTGCGTCGGAAGCTGAGGATGACGGAGGGGGAGCGGGACACGCCCCTCTCCTTTACTCCCACCCGGCGCTACACGCTCGTGGCGTTTCGCCCGGGCGGAGGGGCTCGACTGTTCGCCACCCGCACCCAGGGAGGGGAAGGAATCGACTTCGGAGGCCTTCTGATGCAAGCATGGCCGGCTCGTGGGGGCGGCGAGCGACCAGGGCCGGGCGCCATTTCCCCTCCACGACACGGCGCGGCATTTCCCAGCGATGAGAGCAGTGGGCGGCATTCTCGTCGGGAACCGCGAGGAGGACACTTCATGAGACGGCACGTTCTGGCCGGTGTGGTGGCGGCGCTCGGGCTGATGGCTTGCGAGGACTCGTCGACGGGTGGCGGGTGGAGCAACGCGTCGGGCTCGGTGGCGCTCAGCCGGGATGATGCCTTCCTGTACGTGGTGGACGCGGACACCGGGGTGCTCGCGGTGGTGGAGACCGCGCGTGGGGAGAAGGTGGGCGAGGTGAAGGTGGGGGCGGGCCCGGAGCGCGTGGTGGTGGGGCCGGACGACACCGTCTACGTCTCCAACCGGGCCGAGCGCAGTGTGTCCGTCATCCGCCGGGGTGACTGGCGCGAGGCGGCGCGTGTGGCGGTGGGCGTGGAGCCCATGGGGCTGGCGGTGTCTCCGAAGGGCGACACGCTCTACGTGGTGAACAGCACCGCGCTGGACTCCACCACGTACGGCACGCTGATGGCGGTGGACACGCGCTCGCTGGAGGTCCGCTGGGAGCTACCGGTGGGCGAGGAACCGCGCGGCATCGCCCTGGTGGACGATGGGCGGCGTGCGCTCGTCAGCCTTTTCCGGCATAGCGATTTGGTGACGGTGGACCTGGCGGACGCGCACCAGCCGCGCATGCAGCGCGAGGGCACGGACCTGTACGCGCGGGCCAACACGGACGACAGCTTCGCCGCCGACGAGCCGTTTCCGTTCCCCACCACGAGCGTGTCCTTCCGGCCTCGCGGGATGTCGGACGTGGTGGTGTCTCCGGACGGCAAGCACGCCTACTCGCCGACGCTGTGGGCGCGCGAGGATCCGCTCACCGGTTCGGGCTCGGGCCCTGGAGGTGGAGAGTCGCTGTATGGGGGCGGAGGGCCCTGCAACACGGCGGGCGTGGTGGCGCCGGGCATCGTGACGTTCAACACGGAAGACGGCACGCCCCGGGTGGATGACCTGGACCGGTGCCGGCCTCCGCCGCGCGAGGACCCTGACTTCCCGCCGTCCACCATCGTCAGCCCGGAGTCGAGCCATCCCATCCAGGGGCCGGTGGCGGCGGTGGTGGACCCATCGGGCCTGTGGCTCTTCGTGGTGAACCGCGAGACGGACAACGTGGCCGTCATCCCCACGAATCGTCGCGAGGGCGCGGACCTGGTGAACGTGAAGGGCAGCACGGTGCGGCAGTTGGTGCGAGTGGGCTCGGGGCCCAGCGGCATCGCGCTGACGCGGGACGGGCGCAAGGCGTACGTCTACAACGCGTTCGACCACACGGTGACGACGCTGGTGAACGACGCCTCTGGCAACGTGGCCAACGTGCGCGCGGAGGGAGTGCCCCTGCGAGTGGTGGGAGACGTGCTGTCGCCGCAGCAGGTGGCGGGGCGCAAGCTGTTCTACTCCGCGCTGGATTCGCGCATGACGAGCGCGGGCGTGGCGGCGTCCTGTGCGTCATGCCATCTGGACGGTCGTGACGACGGCCACGTGTGGGGCTTCCCGGATGGGCCGCGCCAGACGCCGAGCCTGGCGGGGCGGAAGGTGACGGAGACGGGGCCGTTCCACTGGAGCGGAGAGTTCCCCACGATGAGGGACTTCCTGGACGCCACGGTGCGTGGGCGCATGGGCGGCACGGCGCTGGATGGGGTGATGGTGGCGCAGTTGTCCGCGTTCATCGACGTGATTCCCACGCCGGACAATCCCTACAAGCGCGTGGCGCTCACCGAGTCGCAGGCGCGCGGCGCGCAGGTGTTCAAGAAGGCGGCGTGTGACAGCTGTCACGCGGGTGCGCACTTCACGAACAACACGCTGGCTGACGTGGGCACCTTCATCACCACGGGCGCGAATCGGGACGACAGCAACGTGGTCGCCAAGGGGCTGAACACGCCGTCGCTGCTGGGGCTCGCGCGCACGGCGCCGTACCTGCACGACGGCAGCGCGCTGTCGCTGAAGGGGCGGCTGATGCAGAACAGCCAGTCCAACAAGCACGGCACCACGGCGAGCCTCACGGAGACGGAGGTCGACGACCTGGTGGACTACCTGCGCACGCTGTGACGTGAAGTCACGGCGTGCCCGCGTCGGGCTCCGTCGGCACCACGGCGGGGTGGACCGTCTCCGGCCGGGTGGAGGTGAGGGCGAGGCGCGTCACGTCCAGCGCCTGCTCCGGGTCTCCTCCGAGCCACGTGACGACGAGCGCGCACGGCGTGTCGTCGTCCCACGCCATCACCTGCAACATGCCCTGCGCGGGAGCACGCCGCGCGGCGGCCCGGCCGAGCGCGGGAATCTCCTCGCCGCCCATGTTCAGCGACGGCAACAGCAGGGCATGCGTGTCCACCTGTGCGTAGTGCGGCTGGCAGTCCCACGTCACCGACACCGTGACGTCCTTCTCCGACGCGGAGCGGAAGGTGCACAGCGGCCCGCAGGAGGGACACGCGCGCTCCTCCTTCATCGTGAAGCCGGGCAGCATCGACTCGCGCACGTCCGTGGGCAGCAGCGCCTCGCACGCGGGCAGCGTCGCGTTGGCGACGGGCGCACGCGCCGGACCCGCGTCCGTCCCCGTCTCCGTCGGACGGGAGCGACACCCAAGCCCCAGGGCCAGTGTCACCAACAGCGCCGCGCGCCCTCCTCCTGCCCTCATCCCGTGGTCTCTCCTCAGGCGCCCGCCGCTGGCCGCGCGGCGGATGGTAGTCCGGTGCGCCGCCGTCGGTGACACGTTTCCCATCGCCTCCTGCCCGCTACCTGACGGGGCGCACGCAGGGTGGGGGAACAGCCGGCCCTGGCTCGTCTCCTTCCCTCTCCGTGGACTAAGCTGCCAGCCGTCTTCATGCCCTCCGTCCGCCTCATCCTGGTGCCGCTCGCCCTCGTGCTGGGCACGTCCGCCCGGGCCCAGCCGGCCCCCGCGGCGCGCAACCCCGCGCCCGACGAGTCCTGGACCACGCCCACCCAGGTGGACGCCCCTCGGAGGAGCGACACCCCGGACGACGCCGCGTGGACCGACTTCCCCGGCCGGACGACGGTGCCCCCGGACGCGGACGCCGCATCGCTGCCCCGGCTGCCGGAAGTGCCTCCCCTCATCCCCCTGGATGATGACGGCACCCCCGGAGTCACGGAGGCCCGCCCCCCCGCGCCGCCTCCGGGGCCTCCCCCCGTGCCGAACCGCGTCAGCCTGCTCGGTGCACACACCGTGGGCAGGACAGGCGGGGTGGCGGTCGGCCTCTCGCTGGGTTTCCCCACGCTGTCCGCTCGCGCCGCCGTGGGCGTGCTGCCCCAGGTCGATGTGCTGGTGGGACTCGACAGCCTCTACGGGATGATGAACGAGGCGCGGCTGGGCTGGCGGTGGCGGGTGCTGGATGGAGGCGCGCGCTGGAGCCTGGGACTGGTGATGGAGGGCAGTCACGCATTCTTCCTCCGGTCCGCGAGCCTGGAGGACCGGGGCGCGCGCTACCTCACCGGCCGGCGCAACTGGAACGTGATGCCCGGCATCGTCGGCTCCTTCCAGCGCCAGGGTGTTCGCGCGTCCAGGCTCTTCATCGACGTGCGCTACCTGGTGGCCCTGGACACGGAGCCCATCCAACGCACGCCGCTGGGCGGCCTGCCACCGGACCTGGTGGCCTCCAGCGCGTGGCCCGTGCGAGTGGGCGCCGAAGTGCCGCTGAGCGAGAAAACGTCCTACTCTGTCTCCCTGGGCGGCGACTTCCGCACCCGTGCCGAGGACGCCGCCTTCATGCCGGTGGTCTCCATCGGCATCGTCACCGGTCTGTAGCACCGGCAACTGGCACGACAACGTGCCCTTTCCACCCCCTCGAGCGAGGTCTTCATGCGTGGCAGTGTCATCGGCTCCGGCTCCTTCGGTACCGCCCTGGCGAACGTGCTGGCGGTGAACTGTGAGGAGGTCCGCCTCTGGGGCCGCGAGCCGACGGTGGTGGAGGCCATCAACACCCGGCACGAGAACCCCACCTATCTTCCCGGCATCCCCATCTCCGAGCGCGTGCGCGCCACCCAGGACTTGGAAGAGGCGCTCGCCGGCGCGGAGATGGTGGTGCTCGCCACGCCGAGCCACGCCACGCGCGAGGTGCTGGCCCGCGCCAAGGCCTTCCTGCCGCGCAACGTGCCCATCATCACCGTGTCCAAGGGCATCGAGAACGAGACACTGCTGACGATGACGGAGCTGCTGGAGGACTGCCTCCCGGAGGAGTTCCATCCGTACATCGCCGTGCTGTCGGGCCCCAGCTTCGCCAAGGAGCTGGCGCGGCGCATGCCCACGGTGGTGACGATTGCGTCCCACTGGGACAAGGTCGCGGTGCGCTGTCAGAAGGCGCTCCAGACGGAGACCTTCCGCAGCTACACGTCCACGGACGTGGTGGGCGTGCAGTACGGCGGCGCGCTGAAGAACGTCATCGCGATTGCCGCGGGCATGGCGGACGGCCTGGGCATGGGCCACAACGCTCGAGCGGCCATCATCACCCGCGGCCTGGCGGAAATCACCCGGCTGGCGGTGCGCAAGGGCGCAAACCCGCTGACGCTGTCGGGCCTGTCCGGCATGGGTGACCTGGTGCTGACGTGTACGGGCGAGCTGAGCCGCAACCGTCACGTGGGCATGGAGCTGGGCAAGGGCCGCAAGCTGCCGGACATCCTGGGACAGATGAAGGAAGTCGCCGAGGGCGTGAAGACGGCGCGCAGCGCTCGCGACTTGTCGCTCAAGACGGGCGTGGAGCTGCCCATCTGCCAGCAGGTCTACCTGATTGCCTACGAGGACAAGAACGCGAAGATGGCGGTGGTGGACCTGATGACGCGCCAGCCCAAGTCCGAGCTCGTCTGACGCGCGGGCTGCCTGGCGAGTGTGGGCCGGGGGCGGTGTTCCAGCGCGGGGTGGGGGGCTGCTAGAAGCGGGCTCCCGTGTCCACCCCGCACCTGGCGAGCTTGTCGTCCTTCCGTGCCTTGCGTCACAGGCAGTTCGTGGCCGTGTGGTTGGGGGCGCTCGTCTCCAACGTCGGCACGTGGATGGAGGTGCTCGCGCTGGGCGTCTTCGTCACGGAGGTGACGGGCCGCGCGGAGTGGACGGGCGGAGTGGCGGCGCTGACGTACCTGCCCTCGCTCGTGTTGTCCCCGCTGGGAGGCGCGCTGGCGGACCGCTTCGACCGGCGTGTCTTCATCTCGCTGTGTGCCGTGGCGCAGGCGCTGCTGGCGGCCTGTCTGGCGGGGCTGGCCTTCGCCGGCCACCTCACCGTGCATGCGGTGGCCGTCATCTCCCTGCTCAACGGCTGTGTGCACGTGCTGTCGGGGCCGGCCTACACGGCGCTGATTACAGGGCTGGTGCCGAAGGAGGACCTGCACAGCGCGATGACGCTGATGTCGGCGCAGTTCAACCTGGGCCGCATCCTGGGGCCGGTGTTCGCCGCGGCGCTCATGGCCTTCGGTGGTGTCGCGTGGGTGATGTTCCTCAACACGCTGTCCTTCATGGCGGTGCTGCTGGCGGTGTCCCGGGTGCACGCGGAGCCGCCCGTGGTCAGGCCCATCGAGCCCAAGGGCCTGTGGGCGGACATCGTCGAAGGCGCGCGCATGGCGCGAGGGGAGCCGGGCATCCGGATGGCGATGGTGTCGCTGTTCGCCCTGGCGCTGTTCATCTCGCCGTTCATCGCGTTGGTGCCGGTGTTCGCGCTCCAGGTGTTCGGCTCGGATGCGTCCGCCGCTTCCGCGCTCATCTCCATGCAGGGCATGGGGGCGCTGCTGGCCTCGGGCGTGGTGGGCGCGCTGGCGGTCCGTTGGGGCCGGGAGCGCGTGGTGGACCTCGCCGTGCTCGTGATGGGGCCGGTGACGGTCTTCTACTGGCTGTCCCCGACGCTGCCCGTGGCGATGGGGACCATGTTCGTGCTGGGCGCGGTGTACCTGGTGGTGATGACGGGGTTGAGCACCCGCTATCAGGAGCGCACGCCCAGGGAGCTGCAGGGGCGGGTGAGCAGCCTCGCGATGCTGCTCATCAACGTCGGGTACTCCGTGGGTGTCTGGGCCCAGGGGGCGCTCGCGGACCGGGTGGGCGTGCGCGCCGTCACCGCCAGCTCCGCGGCGCTGTTCCTCGTGGCCATGGTGGGGCTGCGCCTGCAGCGGCCTCGGACCGTGGATGTCGCGAGTACGTGACGTCCAGGGACGTGTGCTTCAGCCCGCGCCACCGGACTTGAGTGGGAGCAGTGACAGCACGCGAGCCAGCACCGCGACGCCTTCCTCGTACTCCGGAAGCTCGATGTGCTCGTTCGGCGTGTGGTCCAGCGACGAGTCACCCGGGCCATACGCGACGGTGGGCACGTTCCACGTGTCCGCCACCGTGTTCCAGTCGGACGTCCCTGTCTTCACTCGAAGCGTCGGACGTGCGCCGCGCTCTCGGATGGACTGCTTGAAGGCGCGCGTGAGGGCGTCGTTGCCCTCGGCGGAGACGGCCTGCTTGCGCGACACCGTCTTCACCGCCACCTCGGGGACCTCTGCGAGACAGGCGAGCAGCGCGTCCACGTCACTGGTCGGCCCCGTGCGCACGTTGACGTGGGCGGTGGCCCACTCCGTGTCTTCACCGGTGCCCGTCTGGAAGGAGAGCAGCGCGGGGAGGTCCTGCTCGAAGAGGGTGCACCCCTTGTTGCGCTCGTCGCAGCGACGACGCAGCCCGTTCCACGCGTCGACGAGATGCTCCGCGGGCGCGCGGTAGCCACGGCTGGCGGTGTGACGCCGGCTGGCGCGGTACTCGAGCTCCAGGCGCAAGAGGCCCTTGTAGCCCAGGGTGATGCCGTGGGCGCCGCTGGGCTCGCCATTGACGACGAAGTCCGGCCGGTGGTGCTCGCGGGCATGCAGCGCGCCCCGGGTGATGGCCACCTCCTCCTCGACACAGCCCAGCAGGAGGAAGCGCTTGCCGGCGCGCTCCGCGTCGTCGAGCAACTCCACGGCTTCGATGAAGGCAGCGAGCGCGCCCTTGGCGTCCACCGCCCCGCGTCCGAAGAGGCGCGTGCCTTCCAGTCGCACGGGGACTTCGCCCGGCACGGTGTCGATGTGGCCCAGCAGCGCGATGCACGTGTCTCCGTCACCCATGCTGGCCACGGTGTTGCCCACCGGGTCCACGTGGGCCTTCCAGCCGCGCTGCTCCAGTCGCCCGGCCAGCGCGCGAGAGAAGTCCGTTTCATGGTGGCTGGGGCTGTAGTGCTCCAGCATCCACCGCAACAGCTCCGGGCTCGCCTCACGGGCTCGCATGGGTCACCTTCCCGGAAGAAGTCAGCTTCGTCCCGACCTCGCCCGCCAGCGCGGACAACACGGGGCGCGGGGTGCCCGAGGCGGTGACATAGGCGGCGGACACGCCCGCCGCGAGCGCGCGCCGAGCCGCTTCCAGCTTGTAGCGCATGCGCCCCCTGGCGAAGCGCATGGCGCCCTCGACGTCGTCACTCTGGCGGATGAGCGTCGATGCGTTGGCCGGGTCCTCCAGGAGGCCCGCCACGTTGGAGAGCATCACCAGCGCCCGAGCCCCCATCACCGCGGCGATGGCCGCGGCCACCTGGTCCGCGTCCACGTTCACCAGCGTCCCCTCCTCCGTCACCGCGGGAGGGCATACGACGGGCGTCTGTCCCGCCTCCAGCAGCACGTTCAGCAGCCGCGCATTCACCTCGCTGATTTCCCCCGCGAGGTGGCTCCGGTCGATGCGGGTGCGCTCCCCGTCCTGGAGCTTCAGCGGAGGCCGTCGTCGGGCGACGAGCACCCGTCCATCCGCGCCGCACAGGCCGAGCGCCGAGACGCCCCGGGCCAGCAGCGCGAGCACCGCGCGCTTGTTGACGTCGCCCACCCACGCCATCGTCAGCACGCGCAGCGTGGCCTCGTTCGTCAGTCGCACCACGTTGCCGGAGGCGGTCAACGCCTCGGTGCGTGCCATGCCCAGCGAGGCCAGCAGGGCATCACCGGCCTCGGAGCCACCATTCACCACGATGACGCGCTCGCCCTGGCGCCGCAGCTCCGCCACGTCCGCGCAGACGTTGTCCAGGTCCACGCCCGCGGCGCCGCCAATCTTCACCACCAGCGGCGCGCGGCCTTCATCGACCTGGGACGCGGTGCTCATCCGATGACGCTCGCGCCGCCGTCGACGAGCTGCACCGTGCCGGTGATGAACGACGCGCGCTCGCTCGCGAGGAACGCCGCCGCCGCCGCGAACTCCTCCGGAAGCCCCACGCGCTTCAGCGGAATGTGCGCCGCCATGGCCCGCAGGCTGGCCTCCACGTCCGCGCCGCCCGTGCCCGCCGTGCGCTCCACCGGAGGCGTGCGGGTGTAGCCGGGGGCGAGCACGTTGACGGTGACGCCGCAGTCGCCCAGCTCCTGCACCAGCGCGGACGCGAAGCCGACGATGCCCAGTCGCGCCGTACCGGAGAGTGCGAAGCGCGCGACGGGCCGCACCACCGTCTCCGAGGTGATGAGCAGCAGCCGTCCCCACTGCGCGGCCTTCATGTACGGCAGCGCCGCCAGCGCCAGGTTGATGGCCGGCAGCATCACCGTGTCGACGGCCTCCTGGTACGCCACGATGTCGAACTTCGTGGCGGGGCCCGGCGGAGGGCCCGCGCTGTTCGTCACCACGATGTGGGGACCGCCCAGCTTGCCGGCCACGTCCTCCACCCAGGCGCGCGTGGCGCCGTGTTCACGCAGGTCCACCCGAGTGGCCAGGACCCTGTTGCCACGAGCCAGTCCGCGCAGGTGCTGCTCGGCGCGAGCGAGCCGGTCCGCGTCGCGAGCGCCGATGGCGACGTGCGCGCCTTCCTTGACCAGCTCCTCGGCCACGGCGAGCCCCAAGCCACTGGAACCCCCGGCGATGAGCGCGACCTTATTGGCGAGTCCCAGTTCCAAGTGTCTCCCTCCCTGCGTCACCAGCGTTCACGACGGGCTCCGGCCCTGGAACGACCTGTGCGGGCGCCGGAGGTCCCCTGTAGCGATACCGCCCCGTCAGCGGCCACGAGAGCGCGGACACCAGGGCCTTCACCCGAGGCGCCAGCTCCTTGCGCCACGCATCGTCACCGGGCCGCAGCAGCGTGGAGCCGCTCAGGAAGCGGTCCGGGTTGCCGGTGACGGTGTGGTTGCGCCCGAGCACCACTGTGCGGCCCTTCACCGGGTTGACGGCGCGGTCCTCCTGGATGAGCTTCAAGAGCGAGTCGATGGTGGCGGCGGGTGAGGCGATGAAGTCCTCGTACCGCAGGAACAGCGAGCGCTCCGGGTGGCGCCGCGTCACGAGCTCCGAGGCCACGTTGAAGCCGAACCAGTACGCGGTGCTGCGCGCGGCGGACATGGGGACGACGTACTGCTTCGTCTTCGTCCACGAGTGCGCGACGGCGCGCGGGTCCCGTACCAGATGGAGGTAGTACGGCGAGATTCCGTTCACGTGCGGCATCAGCGCCGCCTCCGAGGGGAACTTGCCGCTGTCGATGATGACGTGGCTGCCGGTGGCATCGGCGATGGTGCGGTAGGTCTTCGCGAGGAGCTGCGCGTGCTCGTACAGCTCGGTCGAAGGCGTGTCCTGGCGCAGCACGCGCCACGTGTGCCGGGTGCGGACGGTGTCCTGCTGCCTGCGCACCGCGCGCAGGGCATGGGCCTCGGGGGATTCGCCAGGGAGGGCGCCCTGCTCCAGCACCTTGGACCAGAGCGGGCACTGGACCAGGTGCGTGCCGCAGCCGCAGAGGGTGTTGGAGCCGTTCCCGTAGGCGTTCTTCCACAGGAAGCTGAGCTCACCGGTGTGGAAGCAGCCCTCCACCTCGTTGAGCACGTTGCCGATGATGGTGCTGCCGCTGCGGCACCAACCGGTGATGTAGAGGACGGTGAGGGCGCTCATGGGGGGAGCCTTTCGCGTCAGAGGGGGTGGAGGCCCCGGAAGCCGAGGCCCTCCGTTTCAGGTCTGCCCAGCATGAGATTCAGCGCGTGCACGGCCGTGCCCGCCGCGCCCTTCACCAGGTTGTCCAACGCGGCATTCACGACGATGCGCCCGCGCTCCGCGTCCACCTCCACCGCGAGGTCGCAGTGGTTGGTGCCGGCCAGGGGCGCGGGCTCCGGGAAGGGAGACGCGCTCGCGTTGGCGCGCAGCACGTGGACGAAGGGGTGCTCGCGGTAGGTGGAGGCCAGGGCGCGCAGCGGCTCGGACGTGTCCTCCAGCTTGCGCGCCGCGAAGGCATGCACCGTGGCGAGCACGCCGCGCACGCTGGGCACCGCCGTCGCGCTGAAGTGGACGACGGGCCTCACGCCAGCGAGGCGCTCGGTGGCGCCCTCGATTTCGCCCGTGTGCCGATGCCCCACCGCGCGGTAGCAGCGCAGGGCGGAGGCTCGCTCGGGATGATGCGAGGAGCGGTCCGGTGTCGCGCCGCCGCCGGAGGAGCCCGTCTTCGCGTCGACCACGACTTCGGGCCGCACCAGCCCCGCGCGCACCAGCGGCAGCAGGGCCAGCAGGGCCGCGTGGGCCATACAGCCGGGCACCGCGACGAAGCGGGCGTCCTTGAGTCGAGCGCCCGTCCACTCCGGCAGGCCGTAGACGAACTCGGGCATGTCCGGGGGGCGGGGCGCGCGGGGATACCAGCGCGCGTGCTCGGCGGACTCCAGGCGGAAGTCCGCGCTCAGGTCGATGATGCGCCCGGCCCGCGCGCTCACTTGCGGCCAGCGGCGAATCAGCTCGCCGGAGGGCATGCAGGACAAGAGCACGTCGCACGGCTCCAGCGCGTCATGCGGCGAGAAGCGCGGAGTGGCCAGTCCCCTCAGGTGAGGATGTGGGAAGTCGAGCCGCTTGCCCGCGTGCTGCTCGGACGTGGCCTGGACCACCTCCACCGCCGGGTGGGCGAGCAGCAGTCGCAGCACCTCGCCGCCGGCATAACCTCCCGCTCCGAGCACCGCGACGCGCGTCATCGCATGGCCTCCACCAGGTAGCCCGCCATCAGCTCCGGCAGGGGGATGCCGGTGAACTCGATGCTCCGGGCGAACTCCACGCAGTGGTTGATTTCATTCACGAGAATCGCGCCGTCCCGCGTCTCCAGCAGGTCCACCGCGACCATCTCCCCACCCACCGCCTTGGCCGCGCGCTCGGCGAGCTTCGCGTGGGACTCGGGGACGTCGTAGCGCTCCGGCACCGCGCCCCGGGCCGTGTTCGTCACCCAGTGCTCGGAACGGCGGCGCATGCCACCGACGGCGCCGCCGATGACGTACACGCGCAAGTCGTAGCCGGGCTTGTCGATGTACTGCTGGACGAGCGCGACGTGGTCCTGCGCGCCGCCCATCTCGAAGCGCATGGACATCATCCCCTCGGCCGCGTGCTTGTTGTCCACGCGCGCCACCATGCGGCCCCAGGAGCCCTGCACGGGCTTCGTCACGCAGGGATAGCCGCGCTGCTCCATCTCCGCGACGCAGGCGTCCTGCTCGAAGCCCAGGAAGGACCAGGGCATGGGGACGTCGTGCTCCGCCAGCGCGAGCGTGGTGAGCGCCTTGTCGCCGCACGTGGCGATGGAGCGCGCGGTGTTGAACACGCGGGCCCCCTTCACCTCCAGGATGGAGGACAGGTAGCGCGCGCGGGTGAAGGACATGCTGCGCATCAGCACCGGGCCGCCGTCCTTCCACGGCTCGCGGTTCAGCGGGAGCACCAGGTCCGTGTCCGCGTGGGTCTCCACGGAGCAGCCGCGTCCGCGAAGCGCGTCGACAAGCATCCGCTCCTCGGTGCGCATCCGTGTGTAGACGAGGTGGACCTCGTGGCGACGCATCATCCCCTCCTGGCCGCGGGTGCCAGCGCCGTGAGCCGGGGGCGGGGCAGGGCGGTGAGAATCGAGTCGACCAGGGCGGTGCTCTCCAGCCCATGTCGTTGCAGCAAGGCCTCGTGCGTGCCCGCCGTGGAGTCGTAGCGGTCCTGGATGCCGGTGCGGACCACGCGGCGGCCCAGACCGTGGGTGGCCACGCTCTCGCACACCGCGCCGCCCAGTCCTCCGAGGATGGAGTGCTCCTCCACCGTGACGAGCAGCCGCGTGCGCTCGGCCGTCTCCAGAATCGCCTCTTCGTCGAAGGGCTTGAGCGTGTGGAGGTTCACCACGCGCGCGGACACCCCCTGCGCCTCCAGCCGCGCCGCCACGTCCAGCGCCACGCTCACGCCGACCTCGCCATGGGCGATGATGCCGACGTCGCCGCCTTCACGCAGGCACATGGCGCGCCCGAGCGCGAACGCGGGCCGCGCCACGTCCAGCCGGGAGACGCGGTTGCGGCCGAGCCGCAGGTACACCGGCCCTTCCATCTCCAAGAGGGCGCGCGTCGCCTGAATCGTCTCCAGCCCGTCCGCCGGAGACACCACCGTCATGCCCGGCATGGCGCGAAGAATCGCCAGGTCCTCGATGGCGTGGTGCGTGGGCCCGAAGAACGCGCCGGACAGGCCGCCGTAGTCGCAGACGAGCTTCACGTTCGCCCGCCCATAGGCGAGCCCCAGCCGCACCTGCTCGCACGCGCGCATCGCCCCGAAGGGCGCGAAGGTGTGGGCGAAGACGATGTGCCCGGTGGCGGCCATGCCGCACGCGATGTCGAGCATCGCCGCCTCGCAGATGCCCAGGTTGATGAAACGTCCCGGGTGCCGCGCGGCGAACGGGTCTCCTCCACCCGCGAGGTCCGCCTCCAGCAACACGACGCGCGGCTCCACGTCCGCCAGTCGCGCCAGGGTGTGTCGGAACACCTGTCGGTTGGCCAGGGACGGTTGCTCGCGCAGCCAGTCCTGGGGCGACGTCAATAGATCCGCACCGCTGGACGTCGTGGAACTCGTCATGGCGTCACCTCTCCCAGCGAGGCGAGCGCGCGGCGAAGCTGCTCGGCGTTGAACGTCGCGTAGTGCGGTCCCTTGCCGCGCAGCATGGGCACACCCGCGCCCTTCTGCGTGTTGGCGACAATCGCGCGAGGCCCGTCACAAGGCTCCTCCAGCGCGGCCCCCAGCGCTTCCAGATCATGCCCGTCCACCTCGACGGTGCTCATTCCGAAGGCGCGCAGCCGCTCCACCAGGGAGGCCTGGGACAGGATGGCCTCCGTGGGGCCATCGTTCTGTCCGCCGTTGCGGTCGACCAGCACCGTGAGTTGCGACAAGCGGTGCTGCGCGGCGACTTGCATCGCCTCCCAGTTGGAGCCCTCGCCCATCTCCCCGTCTCCACACACGACGAACACGCGGTTGGAACGCTGCCGCAGCCGGTAGCCCAGGGCCAGCCCCACGCCCAACCCCACGCCATGTCCCAGGCTTCCCGTGGGAAACTCAACGCCCGGCACCGCCGCATTCACGTGTCCGGTGAAGGGGCTTCCGTCAGCGTTGTATCGTTGCACCAGGTCTTCAGTGTCGACGAAGCCGAACTCGGCGAGCGCGGCGTAGAGGCCCGCGGCTGCGTGGCCCTTCGACAGGATGAGCGAATCGCGCTCCTCCCAGCGGGGCTCTCGCGGACGGAACTTCATCACCCGTCCCAGCAACACCACCAACAGCTCCACCATCGACAGCGAGCCACCGAGGTGGCAGCCGACGGACGTGGCGGCGAGCCGGAGGATGGTCCGGCGAATGCGTCTGGCGCGCTCCTCGAGAGGTACCTGGACCATGGATTTCTGCGCCTTTCATTCCAAAGTAGGAAACCAGGAGCGCGCCCGTCAATGTGAGTGATGCGACCTTGGGGTGTAGACATGTGAGCTTTCGCTGTCTTGCTGGTTTTACACGCGAATCGCTATGGTCCCATGCGGTCGAGGACGGTCTCACGGTGCACGGAGGGTGCGGATATGGACGCACGGTTCGGAAGCGGCCCCTCGTTGGAGCAGGCGGCGCTGTACCGGAGCAAGGGGTGGTGGCGTGACGAGACGGTGCTCGACGACTTGCGTCGAGCTGTGCGGACGCACCCGGACAAGACGGCCATCGTCGCGGCCCGCTACTTCGCCAAGGACGTCACGCGGCTGAGCTACGCGGAGCTGGGGCGCTACGTGGAGCGCTTCGCGGGCGCGCTCGTGTCGCTGGGCGTGGGCCGGGGCGAGCTGGTGGCGGTGCAGTTGCCCAACTGGTGGCAGTTCACCGCGTTGGCGCTGGCGTGCGCGCGCATCGGCGCCGTCGTCGCGCCCATTCCCCCGGACTACCGGCGTCGCGAGGTGGAGTTCATCCTCGGCAGGACGGAGTCATCCGTCTACGTAGGACCCCTGAGTTGGAGCGGGCACTCGCACCGGGACATGTTGCGCGAGGCAGCGCGCGCGCTGCCGTCACTCAAGCACCGCGTCTTCATCGGGGCGGGCGAGCAGGCGTCGGAGGCGGGCGAGCTGGATTTCGACGCGTACTTCGTCGCCCGGCACTGGGAGGACTCGACGTCGAAGGCGGAGCTGGACGCGCGCTCGGCGCGCCCGGACGACGTGTGCAACGTCCTCTATACGTCGGGGACGACGGGCGAGCCCAAGGGCGTCATCCACTCGCACAACACCAACTTCGGCATCACCCGCGCGCTGGTCGAAACCATGGCGCTGGGCGCCGACGACGTGGTGTGTCTGCCCTCGCTGCTCACCGCCTCCAGCGGATTTACCTACCTGTACCTGATGCCGGTGTTGCTGGGCGCGACGGCTGTCTACATGGACGTGGGGGACCCGGAGCTCACGCTGCGCTGCATCGAGGAGCACGGCGTCACGTTCATGTATGGGATTCCCACGTACGTGATGAATGTCATCGCCGCGAAGAAGAAGCGGGGAGGTGACACCTCGTCGTTGCGGCGGCTGTCCACCGGCTCCATCCCCGTGCCTCCGCATCTCATCGCCGCGGTGCGCGAGAGCTTCGGCGTGCCGCTGCACACGCTGTGGGGGATGACGGAGAACGGCGCGGTGACGATTACGCGACGGGAGGATCCGCCGGACTGGCCTTCCAACAGCGACGGCAGGCCCGTGGACTGGATGGAGGTGAAGATTGTTCCCGCGCTGGCGGAAGACGGCTCGCCCTATCCAGAGGGCACCGGACGGCTGCTCGTCCGAGGAGCCAGCCAGTGCCTGGGCTACTTCAAGCGCGAGGACATCTACCGCGCGTGTGTCGACGAAGAGGGCTGGTTCGACACGGGAGACCTGGCGCGGGACGACGGGCGCGGGGGCATCCGCATCGTCGGGCGGCTCAAGGACGTCATCTTCCGTTATGGCCAGAAGGTGCCCGTGGTGGAGGTGGAGTCCGCGCTGTACTCGCATCCGAAGGTGCGGGAGGTGGCCGTCATCGGTCACTCGGACGACCGCATCGGCGGTGAGCGCGTCTGCGCCGTGGTGGTGCCTCGCGACGAGACGCCGACGTTGGATGAGCTGCGAGCCCACCTGAAGGGCCTGGGCATGTCGAATCAGTACTGGCCCGACAGGCTGGAGGTCGTCGAGGAGATGCCCAAGACGCCGTCGGGGAAGATTCGCAAGTACCTGCTGCGCGAGCGTTTGAAGGGGCCCACCGCGAAGGTGGGCTGAGCATGTCCCCGACCATGATGAGGAGCACACGTGAGCACTGAGTCGAGCACCACGCCGTTGGTGCGACAGCTCGCCGGGTATTGGCGGGAGCTGCTGGGGGCGGAAGTCGTGAAGCCGGAGGACCACTTCCTGGAGATTGGCGGCAACTCGCTGATGGCGACGATGCTGGCCAATCGAATCGAAGAGGAGCTGGGCATCCAGCTCTCCATGGTGGACCTGTTCAACACGCTGGAGCACGTGGCCGCCGTCTGCGAGGAGCAGCTGCGCGAGCAGGGCCGCACCTTCCCCGCGGCCTGAAGTCGTCCAGGAGGCGGGCCTTCTCCCGCCATCGTCTCCGAGTGACTGTTCGGGGACTCAAGCTTCACGCCTTCACGAAGCACCAGGTGTCGGTCTCACCGACGCGGGCCTTCGTGTCTTCCGAGATTCGTCTTCTTGAGTTTGAGGTGTCGACATGTCCGCGAATGAGCCGAAGCCCGCGAGCCCTCGTGTTCGCAGGCCGCCCCCCGTGGTGCCCGTTCATCGGGAGGGGCCTCCGCCGCTCTCCTTCGCGCAGCGTCGCATGTGGTTCCTCTCGCGGTTGGACCCGTCGGGCTTCGCCTACAACGCGCCCTTCTTCGCGCGGCTCAAGGGGTGTCTCGATGTATCAACGCTGGAGCGCGCGCTGACGGAGGTGGTGCGCCGGCACGAAGCGCTGCGGACGACCTTCACGGAAGTCGAAGGCGAGCCGGTGCAGTGCATCGCGCCCGACGCGCCGGTGTCGCTGACCGTGGAGCGACTGGAGGGGCCGGAGCGGGAGCACGAGGCCCGGCGACTCGCGGAGGAGGAGGCACGGCGTCCGTTCGATTTGGGCACGGGGCCGATGCTGCGCGCGCGGCTGTTGCGCCTGGAGGAAGAGGAGCACGTGTTGCTCCTGACGCTGCACCACATCTCGTGTGACGGCTGGTCGCTGTCGTTGCTGGAGCGGGATTTGCGCGAGCTGTACGGCGCCATCCTCGATGGCCGCGTGGCGACACTGCCCGCGCTGACGGTGCAGTACGCGGACCATGCGGTGTGGCAGCGCGAGTGGCTGAAGGGGGAGGTGCTGGAGGAGCAGCTCGCGTGGTGGAAGAAGCACCTCGACGGAGCCTCGCCCGCGCTGGAGCTGCCGACGGACCGACCGAGGCCGCCGGTGCAGTCGGCCCGTGGCGCGGTGCTGGGGATGCCGTTGCCCGCCGAGCTGATGAAGGCGCTGCACGAGCGGTGCAAGCAGGAGGCGGTGACGCCGTTCATGTTGTGGCTGGCGAGCCTCCAGGCGTTGCTGTCGCGGCACAGCGGACAGCCGGACGTGGTGGTGGGCACGCCCATCGCGGGGCGCAACCGGCGCGAGGTGGAGGGGCTCATCGGCTTCTTCGCCAACACGCTGGCGCTGCGCGTGGACGTGGATGGAAACGAGTCCTTCAAGTCGCTCTTGGGACGGGTGCGTCAGGCGTGCCTGGGGGCGTACCAGCACCAGGACGTGCCCTTCGAGCGACTGGTGGATGCGCTGCGGCCGGCGCGGGACTTGAGCCGCTCGCCGCTGTTCCAGGTGCTGCTCGTGCTCCAGAGCGCGCCGCCGTTGGTGCGGCTGGCGGGGCTGGAGTCGCGCGACGTGGACTTCGAGCCGGGCGTGGCGAAGTTCGACCTCACGCTCTTCGTGCGCGAGACGCCAGAGGGTTGGGTCGCGCTGTGGGAGTACAGCACGGCGCTGTTCGACGAGGCGACGGTGCGAAGGCTCGCCGGCCACCACGTGGCGCTGCTGAAAGGCGTGCTGGAGGACCCGGAGCGCAAGGTTGGGCAGGTGGACCTCCTGGACGAGGAGGAGCGGCGGAGGGTGTTGCCGGAGTGGCCGAGGTGGGAGGAGCTTAAACACCCGTCGTGGTTGATGCATCGGCGGGTGGAGGCGCAGGGGGTGCGCACGCCCTCGGCCGCGGCGGTGACGAATGGTGGCGGCTCCCTGACGTATGCGCAGCTGGAGCGGCGGGCGAATCAGCTCGCACACCACCTGATGGCGCTGGGCGTTCGCCCTGGAAGTGTGGTGGGGCTGTGCCTGGAGCGAAGCAGCCTCGACCTGCCGGTGGCGGTGCTGGCGACGCTGAAGGCGGGAGCGGCGTGCCTTCCGTTGGACCCGGGCTATCCGCCGTCGCGACTGGCTCAGATGCTCGACGACGTGGGTGCGCCCGTGGTGCTGGTGCACGGCGCGCTGGAGCATGCGTTGCCCGGGGAGGGAGCGGCGCGGAGGGTGCGGCTGGAAGAGGAGGCCGCGCGCATCGCGGAGCAGTCCACCGTGGCGCCCGGGTGGGTGCTGTCGCCGGAGCTTCCCTGCTACGTCCTCTTCACGTCGGGGAGCACGGGGCGGCCCAAGGGCGTGACGATGTCCCATCGTGCGTTCGGCACGCTGGTGAACTGGCAGTTGGCGAGCACGTCGGCGCCTGGGGCGAGGACGCTCCAGTTCGCCTCGCTGAGCTTCGACGTGTCCTTCCAGGAGCTGTTCTGCACGCTGGGCGAGGGCGGCACGATCGTCCTCGTCTCGGCGGCGACGCGTCAGGACCCCGCGACGTTGATGGCGTACCTGCGGGAGCACCGCGTGGAGCGGCTCTTTGTGCCCTTCGTGGCGCTCCAGGCGCTCAGTGAGCGGGCCCGACATGAGACGGAGTTGCCGCCGCTGCGCGAAGTGGTGACGGCGGGCGAGCCGTTGCAGGTGACGCCCGCAGTGGTGTCGTTCTTCGAGCGGCTGCCGGGGTGCGTGCTGGAGAACCAGTACGGCCCCACGGAGACGCATGTGGTGACGGCGTGGAGAGCGAAGGGGCCGCCCTCGACGTGGCCGGTGTTGCCTCCGGTGGGCAGGCCCATCGTCCCCGCGACGGTGTTGGTGCTGGATGCGTGGGGCGCCCCGTGCCCCATCGGTGTGACGGGAGAGGTGTGCGTGGGAGAGCGGAGCCTCGCGCACGGCTACTGGGGGCGGCCGGAGCTGACGGCGGAGCGCTTCGTTCCGAACATCCTGGACAAGGACCGGGACGGGCCTCGCATCTACCGCACCGGAGACCGGGGACGGTGGCTAGCGGATGGGAACCTGGAGCTTCAGGGGCGCGCGGATGAGCAGGTGAAGGTGCGCGGCTTCCGCGTGGAGTTGGGTGAGGTGGAGGTGGCGCTGAAGGAACTTCCCGGCGTGACGGACGCGGCGGTGGTGGTGCGGCGAACGGGCGGGGGAGAGAAGCAACTGGTGGGCTACGTCGTGCGGCCTGAGTCCTCGGACGCGGAGGCACTGAAGCGCCGGCTGGCGAATCAGTTGCCCGAGTCCTCGGACGCGGAGGCACTGAAGCGCCGGCTGGCGAATCAGTTGCCCGAGTCCTCGGACGCGGAGGCACTGACGCGCCGGCTGGCGAATCAGTTGCCCGAGTCCTGGGACGGGGAGGACTTGAAGCGTCGACTGGCGAAGCGGTTGCCCGAGTACATGGTGCCGGTCGTGCTGGTGCGGCTGGACGCGCTGCCGTTGACTCCCAGCGGAAAGGTAAATCGCCGCGCCCTGCCGGAGGTGGACTCGCGCCGCGCGGAAGGGGGAGCCCGCTACGAGGCGCCGCGTGACGCGCTGGAGCGGACGCTGGCGGAAGTCTGGCAAGAGGTGCTGGGTGTCCCGCTCGTGGGCGTGAGGGATGATTTCTTCGCGCTCGGTGGACACTCGCTGCTGGCGACGCGTGTGGTGTCGCGACTCCGGGATGCCCTGGGCCACGACGTGCCCGTGCGACTGCTGTTCGAGGCGCCCACGGTGGAGGCCCTTGCCGAGCGACTGGGGGCGCAGGGAGGACACGCGCGGTTGCCGGTGCTGACGCGAGCCGAGCGACTCGTGGACCCGCCCCTGTCGTTCGCACAGCGACGCCTGTGGTTCCTCGCGCAGCTCGACGCGGGAGGGCATTCGTACAACCTGCCCTTCGTCGTCCGACTCCACGGTGCGTTGAAGGTGGAGGCCCTGGAGCGGGCACTCGCGGAGGTGGTCCGCCGACACGAAGCGCTGCGCACGAGCTTCGTGGAAGTGGGAGGTGAGCCTGTCCAGCGCGTCGCCGTGGATGTTGGCGTGCCCCTGTTGGTGGAGTCGGTGGAGGGCGCCGACGACGTGGAAGAGGCCGTGCGGCGTCGCGTGGTGAGGGAGGTCCAGGCGCCGTTCGATGTGGCGCGGGCGCCCTTGCTCCGCGCGACGTTGCTGAGAACGGGCGGCGAGGAGCAGGTGCTTGTGGTGGTGCTGCACCACCTGGTGGCGGATGGATGGTCGCTGGACGTGCTCACCCGCGAACTGGATGCGCTGTATGGCGCGGCCGTGAAAGGCGAGGCGGCGAAGTTGCCCGAGCTGCCCGTGCAGTACGCGGACTACACGGTGTGGCAGCACGAATGGTTGAAGGGAGACGTGGAGGCATCGCAGCTTTCCTGGTGGCGCGAGGCGCTGGCGGGAGCACCCCCGGTGTTGGAGCTGCCCACGGACCGGCCGAGGCCCGCGGTGCAGGGGTACCGAGGTGCGAGCGTGCCGGTGCGGTTGTCCTCGGAGCTGAGCGAGGCGCTGCGACAGTTGAGCCGGAGAGAGGGCGCCACGCTGTACATGACGCTGCTGGCGGGCTTCCAGGTGTTGCTGGCGCGCTACAGCGGACAGTGGGACGTGGTGGTGGGCTCACCGGTGTCGGGGCGGACGGCGAGGGAGACGGAGGGGCTGATGGGCTTCTTCGTCAACACGCTGGCCCTGCGCGCACAGCCGGATGCGGCGTCCTCCTTCCAGGCGTTCCTGCGTCAGACGAAGGAGACGGTGCTCGGGGCACTCGCGCACCAGGACGTGCCCTTCGAGAGACTGGTGGAGCACCTCCGCCCGGAGCGGGACTTGAGCCGCTCGCCGTTGTTCCAGGTGCTCTTCACGTTGCAGGAGGCCGCGCCGCTGCTCACCCTGCCGGGTGTCACCGCGAGCCCCTGGGACTTCGCGAGCACCATCGCCAAGTTCGACCTGGAGCTGTTGCTCGTCGATGCACCGGGAGCGGCTGTCGAAGGCCAGCTCATCTACAACGCGGACCTCTTCGAACCGCCCACCGTCCAGCGCATCGCGGAGTGTTTCCTGGAGTTGTTGCGCAACCTCTCCGGCCGACCCGAGGCGCGACTGTCGGCGCTTCCGCTCCTGCCTGCGGCCGAGCGCCAGCGCGTGCTGGAGGCGTGGAACCAGACGGCGGTGGAGTTCCCGCGAGAGGGATGCGTCCATCACCTCTTCGAGGAGCAGGTGTCGCTGCGTCCGGACGCGGTGGCGCTGGAGTTCGGTGCGCAGCGGCTGAGCTACCGGGAGCTGGAGGCGCGGGCCAATCAACTGGCGTGGGCGCTGAAGGCGCGTGGCGTCGGCGTGGATGTGCTGGTGGCGGTGTGCCTGGAGCGCTCGGTGGAGCTCATCGTGTCGCTGCTGGCCATCCTGAAGGCCGGTGGTGCGTACGTGCCCCTGGACTCCAGCTATCCGGCGCGGCGGCTGGAGCAGATGTTGGAGGACACGACGCCTCGGCTGCTCATCACCACGCGTGCCTTGCTGGAGCAACTGCCCCAGGAGGGACGCCCGGAGTTGATGTTGCTGGAGGACGAGCGGCTGGCGGACCTGCCGACGACGTCACCGCGCATGCCGGTCTCGGGGCGAAACCTGGCGTATGTGGACTTCACGTCGGGGAGCACGGGGCGCCCCAAGGGTGTGGCCGTCGAGCACCGGGGCGTGCTGCGGTTGTTGTACGGAGCGCCGTACGCGCGACTGGGGCCGGAGGAGACGTTCCTGCTCATCGCGCCCATCTCCTTCGATGCGTCGACGTTGGAGGTGTGGGGGCCGCTGTGCCTGGGTGGAAGGCTGGTGGTCTTCCCACCGCGCTCGCCCAGCGAGCTGGACCTGCTGACGGACGTGCTCCATCGGCACTCCGTCACGTTGTTGCACCTGACGGCGGGACTGTTCAGCCAGATGGTGGAGCTGGGGATGGACGGGTTGAAGGGCGTGCGCCAGCTCCTGACGGGTGGAGACGTGGTGTCCGCGCCGCACGTGAAGCGCGTGCTGGAGGAGCTGAAGATTCCGGTGACGGCCTGCTACGGGCCGACGGAGAGCACGCTCTTCACTTCGGTCCATCGGATGACGCGAGTGGAGGACGTGGGCGCGTCGGTGCCCATTGGTCGGCCCATCGGCAACACGCAGGTCTACGTGCTGGATGCGGGAATGGAGCCCGTTCCGGTGGGCGTGGCGGGAGAGCTGTTCATCGGGGGTGATGGCCTCGCGCGAGGGTATCTGCGCCAGCCCGATGTGACGGCGGACCGCTTCATTCCGAATCCCTTCAGCGCGGTGCCGGGGGAGCGGCTCTATCGCACCGGAGACCTGGCGCGCTTCCGCCCGGACGGGGTGCTGGAGTTCCTGGGGCGGCGTGACAGCCAGGTGAAGGTGCGGGGCTACCGCATCGAGCTGGCGGAGGTGGAGGCGTCGCTCCTCGCGCATCCAGCGGTGAAGGACGGGTTGGTGGTGGTGCGGGACGGCGCGGGAGGCAAGCGACTGGTCGCGTACTACGTCGAGCACGCGCAGGCGCCCGAGGCACCTCGGGTGCGCGACTGGCTGACGCAGAAGCTCCCCGAGTTCATGGTGCCCTCGGCCTTCGTGAAGCTGGCGGCGCTCCCGCTGACGGCGAACGGGAAGGTGGACCGAAAGGCCCTGCCGTCACCGGAGCAGGAGGGGTCGGGCGTGGAGGCGATGCAGGGGCCTCGGACGGTGATGGAGTCGCTGGTGGCGCGCATCTGGATGCCGCTGCTCGGAGTGGCGAGGGTGGGCGTGAAGGACGACTTCTTCGCGCTCGGTGGTCATTCGTTGCTGGCGACGCGAGTGGTGTCGCGGCTCCGGGCGGCGCTCGGTCGTGATGTGCCGGTGCGACTGGTGTTCGAGGCGCCCACCGTGGAGGCCCTGGCCGAGCGACTCGAAGTCGTGAAGGCAAGTGCGCAGCGCGTGAGCACCCCTGTGCCGGTGCGAGTGTCGAGACACTCCGCGATGCCGCTGTCGTTCGCACAGCAGCGTCTGTGGTTCCTCGGGAAGCTCGACGCCGGAGGGTATTCGTACAACCTGCCGTTCGTCGTCCGACTGCGAGGCGCGCTGGACCTCAAGGCGCTGGAGCAGGCGCTCGCGGCGTTGGTGCGGAGACATGAGGCGCTGCGCACGACGTTCGAGGAAGTGGAAGGCGAGCCGGTGCAGCGCATCGCTTCGGATGTGGCGGTGCCGCTGTCCGTGGTGGAGGTGACAGAGGACGCCACGCGCGGCCAGGTGGAGACGCTATCGAGGCAGTCGTTCGACCTGGGCACGGGCCCGCTGCTGCGAGTGACGCTGCTGAAGCTGAGCGAGCAGGAGCATGTGTTGGTGCTGGTGCTGCACCACATTGTCGCGGACGGTTGGTCGATGGGAGTGCTCGCGAAGGAGCTGGAGGCGCTCTACAGCGCGCAGGTGAAGGGCCGCGAAGCAACGCTGCCGGAGTTGCCGGTGCAGTACGCGGACTACGCGGTGTGGCAGCGGGAGTGGCTGAAGGGGGAGGTGTTGGAGGAGCAGTTGTCGTGGTGGAGGGCGAGGCTGGCGGGAGCCCCAGAGGTGCTGGA